>NZ_JAYSAH010000083.1:0-15285 GCF_041916015.1 Sphingopyxis sp.
GATGAAGCTGCCGTCGGGGTTGAGGTCGGCGTTCGCCTGCGCGACCGTGTGCTTCGATTCCTCCATCGCCGACAGATAGACGACCTCGTTGGTCACCTTGCCGTCGATGATCTTGCGGTACGGCGTCTCGATGAAGCCGTATTTGTTGACGCGCGCGAAGGTCGCGAGGCTGTTGATCAGACCGATGTTCGGGCCTTCGGGCGTTTCGATCGGGCAGATGCGGCCATAGTGGGTCGGGTGAACGTCGCGGACCTCGAAGCCCGCGCGTTCGCGGGTCAGACCGCCCGGCCCGAGCGCCGACACGCGACGCTTGTGGGTGACTTCGGACAGCGGGTTGGTCTGGTCCATGAACTGCGACAGCTGCGACGAGCCGAAGAATTCGCGCACCGCGGCGACCGCGGGCTTCGCGTTGATCAGGTCGTTCGGCATGACGGTCGAGACGTCGACCGAGCTCATGCGCTCCTTCACCGCCCGCTCCATGCGGAGCAGGCCGACGCGATACTGGTTCTCGAGCAGCTCGCCCACCGAACGCACCCGGCGATTGCCGAGATTGTCGATGTCGTCGATCTCGCCCTTGCCGTCCTTGAGGTTCACCAGCTCCTTGACCACGGCGAGGATGTCGTCGCTGCGCAGCGTCGTCACCGTGTCCTCGGCATCGAGGCCAAGGCGCATGTTGAGCTTGACACGGCCGACGGCCGACAGGTCGTAGCGCTCGGGGTCGAAGAAGAGCCCGCCGAACAGCGCTTCCGCGGTCTCGCGCGTCGGCGGTTCGCCGGGGCGCATCACGCGATAGATGTCCGAAAGCGCCTGATCGCGGTCCTCGGCCTTGTCGGCCTTCAGCGTATTGCGAATCCAGGGGCCGGTGTTGTTATGGTCGATGTCGAGCAGGACCAGCTTGTCGATCCCCGCCGCGTCGAGCTTTTCGAGATTGTCGGCGGTCACTTCGTCGCCGGCCTCGATATAAATCTCGCCGGTCGACTCGTTGATGAGGTCATAGGCCGAGTAGCGGCCGAAGATTTCCTCGGTCGGGATCAGCAGCGTGTCGAGACCGTCCTTCGCCGCCTTGTTGGCAAGGCGCGGACTGATCTTGTGGCCCGCGGCGAAGACGACTTCGCCGGTCTTGGCATCGACGACGTCGAACGCGGGCTTGGCGCCGCGCCAGTTCTCGACGACGAACGGAACCTTCCAGCCGTCCGAGGCGCGCTCGAACACCAGCCGGTCATAGAAATAGTTGAGGATTTCCTCGCCCGTCATGCCGAGGGCATAGAGGAGCGACGTCACCGGCAGCTTGCGCTTGCGGTCGATGCGGACGTTGACGATGTCCTTGGCGTCGAATTCGAAGTCGAGCCACGAACCGCGATAGGGGATGACGCGCGCGGCGAAGAGATATTTGCCCGACGAGTGGGTCTTTCCGCGGTCATGGTCGAACAGAACACCCGGCGAACGGTGCATCTGCGACACGATGACGCGCTCGGTGCCGTTGACGAAGAAGGTGCCGTTCTCGGTCATGAGCGGCATGTCGCCCATGTAGACGTCCTGCTCCTTGATATCGAGGACCGAGCGGGTGTCGGTTTCGCTGTCGACCTCGAAAACGATCAGGCGCAGCGTGACCTTCATCGGCGCCGCATAGGTGATGCCGCGCTGACGGCATTCCTCGACGTCGTACTTGGGCTCTTCGAGTTCATAGTGGACGAAGTCGAGCTCGGCGGTGCCGGCGAAATCGCGGATCGGGAAAACGCTGCGCAGCGTCTTTTCAAGGCCCGACACATAGCCGATCGAGGGGTCCGAGCGCAGGAACTGCTCATAGGATTCGCGCTGCACCTCGATGAGGTTGGGCATTTCCACCGCTTCGTGGATGTTGCCGAACAGCTTGCGGATTCGCTTGGTCGCGGTTGCTTCGAGGGCCTTGCCCACCGACTTCGCCTTGGTCGCCATAAGTGATTGTCTCGCCTTAAGAAAAATACGCGCGAGCGCAGCAGAAACGCAAAAAGGCCGCGACCAACCGTTGCCGGTTTACCGCAGCTTTCCAACGCATTCCGAAATCCCTACCGCCCTATCCGTGCCGTCTGTTGCGCAAAGTCAGACGACTTCCCGGACGATCGGGTGTGGACGCGATATAGGATTTGGGGGGCGAAGTGTCAACGGCGCGGGCAGTCGGTCATCGACTCTCCGGGCTCCGGGCAACCCGAAACTCGGTTCGCCCCGCCCAGACAACGGCTCGACCATATTGGCATCGCCCCTCCCCGCTCCCGCGCGTTCAAGGCGCATGTTCCTTTTCACAACCTCAGGAGAAATCAGGACAATGCGGAAATATGCAGGCCTATTCACGTCGCTTACCCTCGGCATGGCACTCGCCGCCGGCGCTCCCGCGCTCGCGCAGCAGGCGCCCGCTCCCGCCGCCGCGGCAGGCGTCAATCTCGCTCCCGGCACCACCGTCCATGACAGCGAAGGCCAGCCCATCGGCCCGATCGCCAGCGTCGAAGGCGGGAATGTCGTCGTCACCGTCGGCGACAAGCCCGCCGCCCTCCCCGCCACCTCGTTCATGCAGACCGACAAGGGACCGGCGATCACCCTGACCCTCGCGCAGCTCAACGCGGCGCTCGAACAGCAGAATGCGGCGCTCGACGCGCAGCTTACCGCCGCGCTCCAGCCCGGCGCCGACATCAAGGGCGTCAACGGCAATTCGGTCGTCGGCAAGGTCAAGTCGGCCGATGCCGAAGGCGTCATCGTGGCGAGCGCGCAAGGCGACGTCCGCCTGCCGCGCAAGGCCTTCTTCGTTTCGCCGCAGGGCCTTGCGACCAGCTTCACCGCCGAGCAGTTCGCGGCGGCGGTCGCCGAAGCCAAGGCCCCTGTCGAGGCAGCACCCGGTGCGGCCGCCGAACAGGACGCCGCCGCCGATGCGGAACCGGTGGCGAAGCCCGCCGACTGATTGCTGACCGCCACCGATCGAAGGCGCGAGGGCACAGCTCTCGCGCCTTTTCCTTGATCGCTCCGCGGTTCAGAATATCCCCTTGAGCAGCTTGCCCGGGTTGCGCCGCAGCGCCGTCTCCTCATTGCCCATATAGAGAAAGATGCCCTTCAGTGCCTGATCGGTGACCGAGGAGGTCAGGCCGTCATGGCTGATCCCCGCGAGCGAGAGCAATCCGCCGCTGCTGCCCGACAATTGGTCGAGTTGCCGAAAGGCACCGACGCTTTCGAGCGCGCCCGCGATCAGCGGCCGCACCTTTTCGCCCAATAGCCCGCCCGCGCTCGATTGCAGATAGCGCGTCGCACCGTCGTTCTTCGACACGAGCGAGGGCACGTCGCCCCAGCCGAGATCGTCGATCGCGGCGCGGAAGATCGGCTTCGCCTCACCCGCCGCCTTGCCCCCGGCATCGTTGAGGCTTTTGGTGAGCTTGGTGGTCAGCCCCAGCCGGTCGCCCGCTCCCATCAGCTTCGATGCGAGCTTGCCGCCCGCGCCGGGGAGCAGGATGCGGACCGCGGTATCGGCATAGAAGGCGCCCGGCTGCGCGAGCCGGTCGAGCGCGCTGTCCGACGCATTGGCGATCAGCCCCTTGACCCCCGGCTTCGCCGTCTTCGCGAGCGGGGCCGGGACCAGCCCCACCACCGCCAGTCCGACCGCCCCCGCAAGCAGCATCCGCCGCGCGATATCGTCCCCGTCCCGTTCCATGACCCTGCTCCTGCTCCGAGAAAGACAGGTTTATCAGCAAAATCCGTCTCGCCAAGGTTGGCGCGCGCGGATCGGTAGAATGTCGGTTTTGGGGTGAGGAGCGGACGTTCCCCACTTCGTCATTCCCGCGAAAGCGGGAACCCAGAGCATGCGTCGGCTGACCCCACACTGGGTTCCCGCTTTCGCGGGAATGACGATGTTATGAGATACTAAGCGTCGCTTTCCGGCCAAAACCCGCCCCTCAATTCACCATCCGCTCATAACCCTCCCAATAGGGTGCGCGCAGGTCCCTCCTCAAAATCTTCCCCGACGCGTTCCGCGGCAGCGCCGCGATCACGTCGACGCTGCGCGGGGCCTTGAACGCCGCGATGCGCTCGCGTGCCCAGGCGATGATGTCGGCTTCCTCGATGCTCGTGCCCGGCTTGGCGACGACAACCGCCTTCACCGTCTCGCCCCATTTCTGGTCCGGAATGCCGATCACCGCGACCTCCTGCACCGCCGGATGGCCGAAGATCGCGCTCTCGACCTCGGCCGGATAGACATTCTCGCCGCCGGTGATGATCATGTCCTTCATCCGGTCGTGGATGAAGAGATAGCCGTCCTCGTCGAGATAGCCCGCATCGCCGGTGTGGATCCAGCCGTCCTCGGTCATCGTCTTCGCGGTCGCCTCGGGCAGGTTCCAGTATCCGAGCATGTTGTTCGACGAGCGGGTGACGACCTCGCCCACCTCGCCCGTCGGCACGGGCTTGCCACTGGCGCCCAGGATCACGACCTCGACCCCCGGCAGCGGCTTGCCCGCCGAACGCATGCGCTTGTTGCCTTCGGGGTCGTGATCCTCGGGCGGCAACATGCAGATCGTGCCCGTCGTCTCGGTCATCCCATAGGCCTGGATGAACTCGGCCCCGAACATCCTGATGCACTGGCGCAGCAGCTCGAGCGGGATCGGCGCCGCGCCATAGAGGATATATTTGAGCCGGCTGTAATCGACGCTCGCGCAGCGCGGATGGAGGAGCAGCATCTGCAGCGCCGCGGGGACGATGAAGAAGCGCGTCACGCCATGCTGCTCGACCGCATCGAACACACCGTCGGGGTTGAACTCGGCGAGGATGACGCCGGGCAGCCCCGACGCGAGCGCCATGATGCCGAGGCCCGTCCCGCCGATATGCGCGCAGGGCATCGCGACGAGCACCGCCTCGTCATCCTCCCATTTGGTGTAGGGCAGGTCGAGGTCACCCGAATGCTTGCGGAGCGCGAAAAGATTGCGGTTCGACAGCACCGCGCCCTTCGGATTGCCCGTGGTGCCCGAGGTATAGAGCTGGAGCACCGCATCGTCCTGCCCCGACGGCGCGAAAGGCGCGCGCTCCGTGCTGTCGATCAGCGCGCGTGCTTCGGCGGCGCCGATGATGCGCGGATCATGGTCGAGTTTCCCCGCCAGCTGTTCGCCCACGCTCTCGAAACCCGGCCCGGTGAAGACGGCCTTCGCGCGCGTGTCGTTGACGATGTAGGCCCATTCGGCCGGCGACAGCCGCCAGCCGATCGGCGCCATCACGATCCCCGCGCGCGCCGCGCCGAAGAAGAGCGTGAAATAAAGGTCGCTGTTCTTGCCGATCCACGCGATCCGGTCGCCCTTTTCGAGCCCCGCGGCGAGCAGCGCGCTCGCGACACGCGCGGTGCGCTCTTCCAGCTCGGCGTATGTGAAAAGCCGATCCTCCTCGCGCATCGCGAGCCGGTCCGGCCGGTCCTCTGCCCAATGGCTGATGAATTCGTCGAATGTGAACAGGTCCGAAACCTCGCGCGCCATCGCATCTCTCTCCATCGAATCGCGTTGCTTTTCGCAATCGATGGTCAGGCTAGCGGCTGGGCGAGCGGCGTAAAGCGCGCAGATGTGACAGGGTGAGCGTCAAACGCGCCGGAACAGCAACATCAGGTTGTTCGCAGGCATCGCGCGGCGCCCGGCGAAGGCGAAACCGGCCTCGGCCGCTGCCGCCTCCACCGCCGCGGTATCGCGCAGCCCCCACGCCGGGTTGCGCGCGCGCAAGTCCGCATCGAAGGCCAGATTGCTCTCTGCCGTCGGTAGGTCAGCCTCAACAAAGGGTCCATAGAGGATCAGCGGTGCGCCCGCCGCAAGCAGCCGCGCCGCGCCCGCGAACAGGCCGAGCGTCGCCGCCCAGGGACTGATGTGGACCATGTTGATGCAGAGCAGCGCATCAGCCGCCACGATCGGCCAGTCGCTCGCCGAGGCATCGAGCCTGAGCGGCGGGCTGATATTCGCAAGCCCCGCCTCGGCGCTCCACGCCGCGATGGACGTGAGAGCGTCGGCGTCGGGATCGCTCGGTTGCCAGGCGAGCGCGGGAAAGGCCGCGGCGAAATGGAGCGCATGTTCGCCCGACCCGCTCGCGACTTCCAGCACCATGCCCGAAGGCGGCAGCCAGTCGCGAAGGACTTCGGCGATCACATCGCGATTGCGGAGCGTCGCGGGCGCGTGGCGCTTGTCGCCCGCGCCACCGTCGCCGGGCGTCCAGTTCTGCGGCGTCATCCGGCATTCGCCCGCTTGCGCGCCCGGCGCTCGCGAACGATCAGCCACAGGAACAGGCCGACCGGCCCCGCCATCAGCGTCAGAAACAGGACGGGAAGCTGGGCGATCCGTCCGAAGCCCTTGTTGTCGGCGTCGCGCGCGATCCACAGGCCGGTGAACAGATCGAACGCCAGATAATGGATCCAGCCGAGCGTCGCTCCGCCCGGCGCCGCAAACAATTTCATCACGCCTTCGAGCGACATGAAATCGCCGCCCGCGCCGCCGGGATCGATGCCGCCGGTCAGGAAGCCCGCGATCAGGATCGTGTATGCGAGGCAGAGCAGGAAGACGCCTGCGTACAGGACAGCGGACAATATCCTGGGGCCGCGCGGCGCGAAGGCGAGCAACAGCCAGAAGGCGATCGCCCAGTAATTGGCGATCAGATAGATCATGCCCCAGCTCATGCGCGCGCTCCCTCCTCTTTCGCCCCCTAGATCAACCCGCCGAGCCCGAAGAGCAAGATGCCGCCGAACAGGGCGATCAGACCGATGGTCAGGATCAGCAGCGTCATCCGCGCCGCGGACAGCCGCCGCGTCGCGAGGAAGGCCGCGGCAAGCCCGAGGCCGAGCGCGATCAGCGGCGCATAGAGGAACGCCCAGTCATAGCTGAACTCGCGCCGGACGCGGACAAGCCCCCATTGCTCGACGACGAGCCCGTAGAGGGTGATCGCGGCGAGCCACACTGCGACGAAGACGACCGCGAACAGCGCCCCGCCGGCAAGGCAGCCGGCACCGGCGCGGTTCGGGTCCGCCGCGTCGCTCAACTGCCGCCGATCTCGCTCAGCGACGGGGCGCCCGGCGCCACCTCCGGCTCGCTCCACGCAAGGATGGGCTTGCGCGCCGCCAGCGTCTCGTCGAGCCGCGCGCGCGGCGCGAAATGCGGCGCCGACTTCAGCGCCGGATCGCCGTTCTTCGCACGCAGCGCGATGCTGCGCAGCGCGCCCACGAACTGGTCGAGCACCGCCTTGCTCTCGGTCTCGGTCGGCTCGACGAGCATCGCGCCGTGAACGACGAGCGGGAAATAGACCGTCATCGGATGATAGCCCTCGTCGATTAGCCCCTTGGCGATGTCGAGCGTCGAGAAGCCCTCGGCGAGCCCCTTGTCGCTGAACAGCGCCTCGTGCATGCACGGCCCCGACGCGGCGAAGGGCGCGTCGAGCACATCCTCCAGGCTGCGCAGCACATAATTGGCGTTGAGCACCGCATCCTCGGCGACCTGCTTGAGGCCGTCGGCGCCGTGGCTGAGGATATAGGCCAGCGCGCGGGTGAACATCCCCATCTGGCCGTGGAACGCGGTCATGCGGCCAAAGGTCTGCGGATGATCCTCGCCCGCATTCTCCTCCTCGATCAGGCGGAACCCATCGCCTTCCTTCGTGACGAACGGCAGCGGCGCGAAGGGCGCAAGCGCTTCGGACAGCACCACCGGCCCCGAACCGGGACCGCCGCCGCCATGCGGGGTCGAAAAAGTCTTGTGGAGGTTGATGTGCATCGCGTCGACGCCAAGGTCGCCGGGGCGCACGCGTCCGACGATCGCGTTGAAGTTCGCGCCGTCGCAATAGACAAAGCCGCCCGCGGCGTGCACCGCGTCCGAAATTGCCTTCATGTCGCGCTCGAACAGGCCGCAAGTGTTGGGGTTGGTGATCATCACCCCGGCGACGTCGGGGCCGAGCCGAGCCTTCAATGCCGCAAGATCGACACGGCCCTCGGCGGTCGCCGGAATATCCTCGACCGTGAAGCCCGCGAAGGCCGCGGTCGCAGGGTTTGTGCCATGCGCGCTTTCGGGCACGAGCAGCACCCGGCGGTCGTCGCCGCGCGCCTCGAGCGCCGCCTTGATGCAAAGGATGCCGCAAAGCTCACCGTGTGCGCCCGCCTTGGGCGACATCGCGACGCTGTGCATGCCGGTGAGCGTGATCAGCCACTCGGCGAGCTCGTGGATCACCGCATAGGCGCCCTGTACCGTCTCCTGCGGCTGCAACGGGTGCGCGTCGGCGAAGCCCGGCATCCGCGCCACCTTTTCATTGAGGCGCGGGTTGTGCTTCATCGTGCAGCTTCCGAGCGGGAAGAGACCGAGATCGATCGCATAATTCTGCCGCGAAAGGCGCGTGTAATGGCGCACCGTTTCGGATTCGCTGAGCCCCGGCAGGCCGATCGGCGCCGAGCGCGCGAGGCCGCCGAGATCGCTCGCGGGCGCCGCCTCATCGAAATCGACGCCGGTCGTCCCGTTCGAGCCGATCTCGAAGATCAGCGGTTCCTCGAGCATCAGCGCGCGGTTGCCGGTGAAGGTGACATTATCGTCAGCGCCGCCTGCGACGTTCATTTCGGGGCGCCAGCCGGCGCGGTTGAGCGCGGTCATGCCAGCACCTCCTTCAGCGCCGCGGCGAAGGCGGCGATATCCTCTTCGGTCACGGTTTCGGTCACAGCCACGACCAGCCCGTTCGCCAGCCCCGCAGTGTCGGGATAGAGCCGGCCGAGCGACACCCCGCCAAGCACGCCCTTCTCCGCGAGCTGGTGCACGACGGGCCGCGCCGCCTTCGGCAGGATCAATGTGAACTCGTTGAAGAAACCGCTGTTCATCACCGTCACGCCCGGAACCTTCGCCAGTTCGGCGGCAGCCGCCTTGGCGCGGCTATGGTTGATCGCGGCGAGTTGGCGCAGCCCCGCTTCGCCGAGCAGGGTCATGTGAATGCTGAACGCCAGCGCGCAAAGCCCCGAATTGGTGCAGATATTGCTCGTCGCCTTCTCGCGCCGGATATGCTGCTCGCGCGTCGAGAGCGTCAGCACGAAGCCGCGCTTGCCGTTGGCATCGACGGTTTCGCCACAGAGGCGTCCCGGCATCTGGCGGACATATTTGGCCTTGCAACCGAAGAGGCCGAGGTACGGCCCGCCGAACTGGAGCCCGACGCCGATCGCCTGTCCTTCGCCGACGACGATGTCGGCGCCCATCTCGCCCGGCGCCTTGATCGCGCCGAGCGCGACGGGTTCGGTGACGACCGCGATCAGCAGCGCGCCCGCCGCCTGACAGGCAGCAGCCAGCGCGGTCATATCGTCAATCCGGCCGAGAATGTCGGGATATTGCACGACGACGCAGCTCGTTTCCTTGTCGATGCGGCCCGCAAGCGCCGCCCAATCGGTGCCGGCCTCAAGGCTCGGGTCGCCGTCGATCAACACCTCGCCGGTATATTTCGCCATCGTCCGCGCGACGCTGCGATAATGCGGATGGAGCCCCGTCGAAAGCAAGGCCTTGTTCCGCCGCGTCACGCGCCGCGCCATCACGACCGCTTCCCAGCAGGCGGTGGAGCCGTCGTACATCGAGGCGTTGGCGACGTCGGTGCCGAGCAGGCGCGCGACCTGGCTCTGGAACTCGAACAGCATCTGCAGCGTGCCCTGCGCGATTTCGGGCTGGTAGGGCGTGTAGGCGGTCAGAAACTCGCCGCGCTGGATCAGATGGTCGACGCTCGCCGGGACGTGGTGGCGATAGGCGCCGGCGCCGAGGAAGAAGGGACCGTCGCCCGCCGCGCGGTTGCGCCCGGCAAGCGCCGCCATATGCCGCTCGACCGCGAGCTCGCTTGCATGGTTCGGCAGGCCGGGGATCGGACCGTCGAGGCGCGCCTCGGCGGGCACATCTGCGAACAGATCGTCGATCGATGCCGCGCCGACCGTGGCGAGCATCGCCGCGCGGTCGTCGCTGGTGAGAGGAAGATAACGCATGAGCTACTCCGGAGAAGAAACGGAATTGAGGGAATAAAGCTGGGCAAGATCGGGCAATGAGCCCTGAAAGATCGCGGGGCCGCTATGCGTCGTCCGCACCCACGGCGCGAGCCAGATACGAAACCCGGCATCGCGGGCGCGGCGGCAAAAAGCATAGTCGTCGGACAGCAGTTCGCGGCTGTCGGGATCGATCATCGGCAGGAAGAAACTCGGCTCGACCTCGCCGATCACATGCGCGGCACGCTCGCCGGGATCGGTCCGAAAGGCGAGTTCGGGATGCTTGCCGCACAGCGTTTCGAAAACGTCGCGGCGGATCAGCATCATGCCGGTGCCGGCGCGCGCCAGTTCGACGAGGTCGGTCAGCGCGAACCGCTGGTCGCGATGCAGGAAATGCAGCGCGAATTCGCCGCCGAAGCGCGCGAGCGCATTCGGATCATCCTTTGCGATGCCGCTTTCGACCGCACGCGCAACATTGGGCCAGTTGATCATTCGCCGCGGACAGGCGGCGGCAAGCACCGCGCAATCCTCGCGTTCCTGCATTGCGTGCAACATCGAAAACACATCGTCCGCCGCAAAGTCGATGTCGGCATCGACGAACAGCAGATGCGTGCAGTCGCTCGCGCGGAAGATTGCGGCAAGCAGATCGCGCGCGCGGGTGATCGACGCCTGATAGAGGATGAACTCGAACCGCACCGCCACCCCCGCCGCCTGCGCCTTCAGCGCCAGGTCGAGTGCGGCGCGCACATAGCCGCCCTGCGCCCCGTCATAAATGGGCGTCGCCACCATCAGGCGGCAGTCGGCAAGGGCGGCGGCGTTATCGCTCATCGAAGGCTCCAAAGCCCCTTCCTCTGAAGGAAGGGGATGAAGAGATCACAGATCGGCGATGAAGGCCTTATAGGCTTCGGCATTCATCAGCCCGTCGAGCTGACTCTTGTCGGCCAGCGTCATGCGGAAGAACCAGCCCTCGCCCTCGGGGTCGGTGTTGACGAGCGCCGGATCCTCTTCGATCTGGCCATTGCCTTCGGTCACGACGCCATCGACGGGAGCGTAGATGTCGCTCGCCGCCTTCACCGATTCGACGACCGCGGCGTCGCCACCCGCGCTCAGTTCAGCGCCCGTGTCGGGGACCTCGACGAAGACGATGTCGCCGAGCTGGCTCTGCGCGAAGTCGGTGATGCCGACCGTCGCGACGTCGCCATCGACATCAACCCATTCATGCTCTTCGGTATAATAACGCGGCATTGGTCAGCCTCCCAGTTTGCGGACATAATTGTGGGGAACGAAGGGCATCGCCGCGACGGTGCAAGACACGCGCTTGCCGCGCACCTCGGCGGCGATCGCGGTGCCGGGCGCGGCGTGGTCGCGCGGCACATAGCCCATCGCGATCGGCGCGCCGACGCTGGGCGCAAAGCCGCCCGAGGTCACGACGCCGATCTCGGTGTTGCCATCGAACAGCCTGGCGCCTTCGCGCACCGGCAGCTTGCCATCGACGAGCAGGCCGACGCGCTTTCGCGGCGCGCCATCGGCGAGATGACCGAGGATGCGTCCGGCGCCCGGAAAGCCGCCTTCCTCGCGGCGGCGCTTGCTGATCGCGAAGCCGAGGTCGCCTTCGACGGGATCGATCTCTTCATTGAGGTCGTGGCCGTACAGCGGCAATCCCGCTTCCAGCCGCAGGCTGTCGCGCGCGCCCAGCCCGATCGGTTTCACTTCGTCCATCGCACAAAGCGCGTCGGCGAAGGCTTCGAGCGCCTCGTTGGGAAGCGAAATCTCGAACCCGTCTTCGCCGGTATAGCCCGAGCGGCTGAGGCCGATCGCATATCCCTGCCATTCGGCGCGGGCCGCCTGCATGAAAACGAGGCCAGCAGCCTCGGGAACAAGGCGCGCCAAGGCAGCGACAGCCTTCGGCCCTTGCAGCGCGAGCAGCCCGTAATCCTCATTGTGATTGAGGTTGATATCGTCGGGCAGATTCTCGCGAAGATGGCCGATATCGTCCCATTTGACCGCACCGTTCACGACGATCCCGAGCTGGTCTCCCTCGTTGGTGATCATCAGATCGTCGAGAATGCCGCCGTCCTCGGCGAGCAGCAGCGAGTAGCGCATCCGGCCGGGCTTCAGCGCCGAAATGTCACCGGGGACGAGCGCTTCGAGCGCTTCGGCCACGCCTTCGCCCGACAGGGTGAGCTGGCCCATATGGCTGACATCGAACAGGCCCGCATTCTCGCGCGTCCACAGATGCTCGGCCATGATGCCTTCATACTGGATCGGCATCCAGTAACCGGCGAATTCGACCATCCGGCCGCCGCGCTCGCGGTGCCAGGCGTCGAGCGGCAGCGTGGCGGTGGGGACCGCATCTTCGCCCGGATGTTCAATGTCGGTCATATCAGTCTCCCGTCGTTGACACGGCAAGACGCGGCAGTGTGCCGCACCATCGCCATGCCCCCTCTGTCACGGGAACCTGAGAGTTTTCCCCCGGGATGTTCCGGGGTTACCCCTTCGGTGGCTCCGGCCGAGGGCCGGAACGCTTTCCAGAGTGTCCGTTCCAGCCGCGCGGTCCATGTACCTGAGAGTTTCCGGGGCGGTTGCTCCTTCGGTGGCGGATCAGGTCGCCCTGCCCCGCGCTCTCCCGCGCGTCCGGCCGAATCCCTTGCGGGGCCCGACAGACGCTGCGAGCCTTGGCGCCGCCCCTTTGCGGAGTCAATCGGCGAGCGCGCGGATCGCGTCGTTTTCGTGGATATGCACGCCGGATGCCTCACGTCCGATCAGCCGGACGATCGCTTTCGCGACACGATCGGCCGGAATCGAGCGATAGCGGCGAAGCGCCCCGTGGAGCAGCGCGTCGGTCAGCGGCGCGGCGAGCATCGCCAGTCCCTCGCCGAGGCGTGGCGGCCCCGGACGGTTTCCCATCAGCAAACCGGGGCGAAGAAGATCGAGCCGTTCGAAATCGAGCGCGCGAAGGGCATCCTCAACCTCGCCCTTCGTCCTCAGATAGAAATTGGACGCCTTGGATGACGCGCCGACGCTGCTGATCGCGATCATATGCCGCGCCCCCGCTTCCTTCGCGGCGCGCGCGCAGGCAAGCGCCAGATCGTGATCGACCGCGCGGAATGCGGCCTGCGACCCCGCCTGCCGGATCGTCGTGCCGAGGCAGGAGATAAGGGTTGCGGGCCGCCGGTCGGCGATGATCGCGGGCCATTCCGCGCCGGGTGCGACGAGCGCTTCCTGTTGCGAAGACGGATCATCGGGCGGGCGCCGAACAAGCACGGTCAGCCCGCCCGACCGCGCCACCGCGCTGCCGACAAGCCCGGTGGCGCCGATCAGCAAGATGTCATTCGAGTTCATTGCCATGAACCTAAGCTATCATGATCGTCATTGCGAGCGAAGCGGAGCCATGACGATGCGATCGATGGCCTTCCGTCTTGATATCCGTCAGGCGTGCGCCAACGCTTCCGGCACCTCGTCGCGCCCGAAGATCTCCGCGAAGCGATCGATCGCGAACCGATCGGTCATCCCCGCGATATAGTCGCCGATATGGCGCGCCGTCGCGCTGTCGCCCTCGGGCAGGCGCGACGCCCAGTCCTCGCCCATCAGGCACGGGTCGTCCGCATAAGCCTCGAACAACCGCGACACGACTTCTTTCGCGCCCGCCGCTGCCTCGATCTGCGAGGGATGATGATAGAGGTTCGCGTACATGAAGCGCTTCAAGTCGCGTTCCTGCCGCGCCAGCTCGGGCGAAAAGCCGCCGAGCGTGCGACCTGCGGCGCGCACGTCCTCTACACAGCCCACACCGGCTTCCGCGACGTTCGCCTCGGTCGCGGCGATCACGTCGTTGACCATCACGCCGATCTGGTCGCGCACCAGTTCGCGCAGCAGCCGGTCGCGCGGCGCGCCCGAAAATCGCGCCTCGACCGCGCGATAATTGGCGGCGACGAACGGCTGTTCCATCAGCTGGTCGAGCGTCAGCAGCCCCGCGCGGAGGCCATCGTCGATATCGTGATTGTCATAGGCGATGTCGTCGGCGACCGCCGCGATCTGCGCCTCCAGGCTGGCATGGCTGGCAAGATCGAGCGGGAATTCGGCGTCGATATCCGACAACGCCCAACCCGGATGGCGCACCGGACCATTATGCTTGGCAAGCCCTTCAAGCGTTTCCCAGCTGAGGTTGAGCCCGTCGAAACGCGGATAAGGGCATTCGATCCGCGCCAGCGTGCGCAGCGTATGGCCGTTGTGATCGAAGCCGCCGTGCGCCTGCATGGCAGCCTTCAGTGCATCCTCGCCCGCATGGCCGAAGGGCGGGTGGCCGATGTCGTGCGCAAGGCAGAGCGCCTCGGTCAGATCCTCGTTGAGGCCGAGCGCGCGGGCGATGCCGCGCCCGATCTGCGCGACCTCGATGCTGTGAGTCAGGCGGACGCGATAATGATCGCCGTCGGGCGCAACGAAAACCTGCGTCTTGTGGCGCAGGCGGCGAAAGGCGATCGAATGGATGATGCGGTCGCGGTCGCGCTGGAAGGCATCGCGCGGACCGCGGACGACGCGGCCCGGCTCATCGTGAAAGCGCCCGCGGCTCCGGGACGGGTCGCTGGCGCAATCGGCGACGCTCACTTGACCGGATCGACTTGCTGGCCGGCTTCGCTGTTGAACAGGAAGCCGTCGCCGCCTGCTTTCTTATAGTCGGCGAGCCAGTCCTGCGCGGCCTTGCGGTCCTTGAACGGCCCGACGAGCAGCCGCCGCGTCTTGCCCCATTCGGCGGTGCCGCCCGCCTTGCCCTTGAAAACGGCCGGGCTCTTCCTGGCGAATTTGGCGAAGTCGGTCGCGAGCGCCTTTGCGTTGGCGCCGGTCGCCACCTGCACCCAGAGGCGCGCCGGATTCGCTTTCTTTTCTGCGGCTTCGGCCTTGGCCTTCGCATCGGCTTCGGCTTTCGCCCTGGCGGCTGCCTCATCCTTTTCGCGTTTCGCGGCCTCCGCGGCCTCGGCGCGCCGTTTGTCTTCGCGCAGCTTCGCAAGCGTATCGGCGCCGATCGCATTGTCGGCCTGCGCGAGCTCCTCGGGCGGAATTTCGATCGACCCCGCGATGGCGGCCAGCGACGCGAGCGGAGCGTCCGCGGAAATCGCGGACGGGCTACCCGCGGCGGGCGGTGGTGGCACGACGGCTGCTGCCGCGGCTGGGGGTGGAGCGGCCGTCGCCGCCCCGGCCGTCGGCACCGGCGCGCTGCGCCCCATGTCGGCGATCGAAAAGCCCGGCCCGACCGGCCTGGAAGACTGCACGGGGTTGGTGCCGATCGGCGCGACTGCGGCCGGCGCCGGCGATGTCGGCACAGGGCCTGACGCCGTTCCGCC
>NZ_JAYSAH010000084.1:0-48230 GCF_041916015.1 Sphingopyxis sp.
CCCCGCCCGGTGCCGGTTCGGGCAAATCCCCCGCGAGCGCCGCGAGCCGCAGCCAAAAGCGCGACGCGACGGCCGGGTCGCCGCCGCTCCGTCCGGCGCGCGTCACGACGATCTCGCCCGCGCCGAGCGCACCCGCGAAATCATGCGCCGCCATCCCCTGCTGCCGCTCGGGCGCGGGCAGGCCGAGCAGCCGGCGAATGCCGGGCGCGAGCCAGGGATCGGGCTGCGTCGCCGCGGGCCAGCGTCCCTCGTCCAGTCCGCCGAGGATCATCAGGTCGGCGCGCTGCAGCCGCGCCTCGAGCAGACCCCAGATGAACAATCGCGGATGACCGCCATAGGGCGGCCGCACGCTCGCTGCGCCAAGCAATTGCCCCAGCATGGCGGGAAAATCGGCGGGATCGACGAGCGCCGGCCCGTCCCCTCGCGCGAGCGCCCACTGATCGAACAGCTCGGCGAGCATCCGCCCCGCCGGGCCGGCCCAGACCGCCTCGCCGGTCAGGCCTTCGAGCCCCGTCTGCAAGGCCGCGAGCAGCGCCGCGGGTGGTGTCGGCCCCGATCCGAACGGTGCCAGCGCGGCGCCCAGCCCTGTCGAAAGCTCGTCCCACCACGGCTGCAACTGCGCCGCCAGCCCATGTCCGCGTGCCTTGGGATCGGCGGCGCGTTCGGCGATCCGCGCGCCGACGCCGCCCCATCCGGGCGCCAGCCCCGGCTCGCGCAAAATCAGGTCGAGCCGCCGCACCTGGTCGAGCCACGCCGTCCGCCCCTCGCCCTTGCGCACCAGCGGATGCCCGAGCAGCGCCATCAGCGCGACCGGATCGAACGCCGCCGCCAGCTCGGCGAGCAGCAACAGCAAGGCCCCCGGCGGCGTCCGCGACAGCGGCTGCCCCGCGCTGTCATCGACCTTGATCCCCCAGCGCGCGAGCGCCGCCGCGACGCGCTCGGCGAGCCCGCGATCGGGGGTGACGAGCGCCGCGGTCCGCCCCGGCGTCTCGATCGCCTCGCGCATCAGCAGCGCAATCCCCTGCGCCTCCTGTCCGTCGTCGGCGAACACCGCGCCCGAAATCCCTGCGGTCGCCGCCGACAGATCGCCCGCCGCCTGCCACTGCGCCGTGTAATCGGCGGGCGCGAAGAGCAGCGATACGAAGGGCGTGCGCGCCACCGGGCCGTCGAAACCGGACACCGCCTCCCATTCGATCACCTCGTCGCGGCTGACCCCCATGCGGTCGAGCAGCAGCTTCAGATGATATTGCGGATGCGTCTCCAGCGGCCGCCCCGGATTGTCGGGGTCGGGCCGCGTCGGACCAAGCGCCTCCCACTCCTCCGCAGTCATCACGCGGTCGAGCCCCGGCAGCACGACCATGCCGCGCTCCCTGCCGGCAACCGCGCGCATCAGCCGCGCAATCGCGGGCGCGGCGGTGGTGATCCCCGCCGCGACGACGAAGCGCGCCGGCGGCGCGGCGCGCCAGGCTGCGGTCACGCGGCCCAGCAGCCGGTTGCGGCGCTCGGCGCGGTCGATACTCCCGGTCTTCGCGAGCATCGCGGGCCAATGATCGACGAGCAGCCGCAGCCGCCCGAGCGAGGCCTGCCAATGTTCGGCGAAGGCGCCGAGATCGAGATCGACGAGCGCTGCGACCGGCACCTCTTCATAATGGAGCTGGTCGATCACCCGCGCGAGCCCGTCGGCAAGCTCGAAAGCGGCGGCGCCCGCAATGCGCTCCTCGCCCGCCGGCGTATGTCGCTCGATCAACTCGGCGAGCAGCAGGCGGCGGCGCAGCGGGTCGATCGCCGGCGGCAGCGGATCGTCGTCGATCGCATCGAGCGCCAGTGCCACTGACTCGTCGAGGTCGGCATCGCCGATCACTGCGAGCCGCGGCATCAGCAGCCCCTGCCCGCCCGCCCGCACGAACGCCGCCTGCACTGCGCTCCGCGCGCGGTTGCTGGGGAGCAGGATCAGCCCTTCGGCGAGGCCGAGCGCGCCATCGGCGTATTGCGCGATGATTCCGGCGGCGAGCGCGTCGGCAAAGGCCCGGTGAACCGGGATGGAGTATATTTCAACGCGCGTCATTGCGAGCGCAGCGAAGCAATCCAGAGCGGTTTACGCAAGCTCTGGATTGCCGCGCGGCTTCGCCGCTCGCAATGACGATGGAGAAGAATCAAACCTCGTCCAGCGCGGCTTCGGTCGGTGCGATGCTCGCGGGCGTGCCGACGTCGAACCATTGCCCCATGTGCGACAAGCCATAGAGCCGTCCCGCCGCGATCGCGCGATCCCACAGGATGTTGGTCGAAAAGGCCCCGTCGGGGGCGCCGTCCAGCAGGCGGCGCGAGACGAGCTGGATGCCGGTGTAGACGAAGGGCGCGACGTGCCCCGGCTTGCGCCGCGACAGCCTGCCCGCCGGGTCCATGTGGAAATCGCCGCGCCCGCCATGCCCGGTCGCGCTCGCCTGCCGGATAACGAGAAGGAGCGCGTCCATCTTCGCCGCGTCCCAGTGGCGCGCGAGATGCCGGATGCTGTCCTGCGGCCCGTCGGTCCAGATATTGTCGCTGTTGACGATCAGGATCGGGTCGCCGGTGAGCAGGGGCAGCGCCTTGACCATTCCGCCGCCGGTTTCGAGCAGCTGGCCGCGCTCGTCGGAGACCGCGATCGTGAAATTCCGCTTCTGCGCCGCGAGATGCGCTTCGAGCGCGTCGGCCAGATAATGGACGTTGACGACGACATGGCCGATCCCCGCCGCCTCGATCCGGTCGAGACTGTGGTCGATCAGCGCCTTGCCCGCGACGCGCACCAGCGGCTTCGGCCGCGTCGCGGTGAGCGGGCGCATCCGCTTGCCGATCCCCGCCGCCATCACCATCGCGCTTTCGATCTTCGTTGTCATTTCCAGGCCTCCGCCCGCTTCGAGGGCGGGACGTTGGCGTCGAACCATGTTCGAACGGGGGCAAGCGCCGGATGCGCGAGATCGCGTTCGAGCAGCCCCCACATGCGCGGCTGGAACTTGCGATAACCCTCCTTGCCGTCGCGCTTCCACAGCCGGACGAAAACGCCGAGGATGCGCGTGTTGCGCTGCGCCGCGAGCGCCCAATAGGCCGTGCGGAATGCCTCGCCCTGCCCCGTTGCCGCGACATAGCGATCGAGCATCGCCGCCTCGACGGCAGGCGTCACGTCGCGCCGCGCGTCCTCGAGCACCGAGGCGAGATCATAGGCCGGATGCCCGACGAGTGCGTCCTGGAAATCGAGCAGGCCGTAATGCGCGACGCCGTCCCGTCCCGGCACCAGCATGATATTTTCGGCGTGGAAATCGCGCAGCACGGTGACGCGCGGCAAGCCGTCGGCCTCGACCGGCGCCAGCGTCGCTTGCCATGCGGCACGGAAGCCGTCGCGATCGACCTCCAGATCGAGCGCCGGGCAATACCAGTCGGTGAACAGCTCCACCTCGCCCAGCCATTGCTCGAGCCCGTGCACCGGCAACCCATCCATCGCCGGCCGCGCGTGGAGATGGACGAGCAGGTCGGTCACCCCCGCATAATAGTCCTGCTCCCTGTGGAGCTGCTCGTCGACCGTTTCGCGCAGGCGCACATCGCCGAAATCCTCGATGAGGAGCAGCCCCCGCTCCAGGTCGCGCGCGAGGATCGTCGGCGCGTTGAGGCCGAGCGCGCAGAGATATTCGGCGACCGCGATGAAGGGCCGCGGGTCCTCGTGCGGCGGCGGCGCATCCATCAGCACCGCCTGCCGGTCGCCATCGACCACCCGGAAATAGCGGCGGAAGGAGGCATCGCCGGCGAGCGGCAAAATCTGGGCATCGCCCCAGCCGTGCGCGGCCAGAAAGGCCGGGGCGTGGGCGGGCGGAATCATCGGAGCGGCCATCGCGCCTCCCAAGCCGCCGGTACCCCGGCTGTCAAGACGCGCGCGTCGCCGCTGCCCGAAATCGTCAGTACCAAGGCCTCCGGCCACCCCTGCGCCCCCAGCCGCTCGGGCCATTCGATCAACAGCGCGCCGTCATAGAGATAGTCGTCGAGCCCAAGCTCGATCAGTTCGCCCTCCTCCTCGATGCGGTAGAGATCGACGTGCGCGATGGGCAGATCGACCTCGGGCGGCGCATAGGGCTGAACGATCGCAAAGGTCGGGCTCGGCGCCTCGCCCGCGAGCCCCCGCGCCTTCAGCATCGCGCGGGCCAGCGTCGTCTTGCCCGCACCGAGATCGCCGGAGAGCAGCACGACATCGCCGGGCGCCAGCGCCGCACCGATCGCGGCGCCGATGCGGCCGGCTTCGTCGAGGTTATAGGGGTGGCTGAAAGTCATCGGTTTAAAACAAGCGCTGTTCCCCCGCGAAGGCGGGGGCCCATCTCCGGGCGGCGCAAAACAGAACCGGCGGGAGATGGGTCCCCGCCTGCGCGGGGACACACGGAGCATCGGAGCAGACCATCACGCACTCCGCGGCAGGCTCACGCGCACCAGCGTCCCCTGCCCCTTCTCGCTCATCACCTCCATCGTCCCGCCGTGCGCGGCGACAAGCTGGCGCGCGAGGGCAAGGCCGATGCCGCCGCTTTGCGTTCCCGCCTGGGTGCCCCTTGTCACCGCGGCAACCGCCTCCGGCATCCCGGGGCCATTGTCCGAAACGACGATCTCGACGCCCGTCGCGTCGCCCGCGGCATGGAGCAGCACACGGCCGCCGCTGCGCTTTGCGGGCGCGGTGAAGCGGATCGCATTGTCGAGCAGCCCTGCGACCAGCCGCGACAGCCGCTGGGCATCGCCCTCAACCGTTCCGAGGCTTTCGGCGAACTGGCCCGCGAGCTCAATCTTCTCGGCCTTGGCGAATGGCTTCGCCTCGGCGAGCGCAGCGTCGAGCAGCGCGCGGACATCGACCGGCGCGCGCTCGACCGCGAGCGTCCCCGCCTCGCCCTGCGCGAGGTCGAGGACATTGTCGATCTGCCGTCCGAGCACTCCGACCGAATCCATGATCGCATCGATATAAGTCTTGGCAGGCACGGGAAGCTCGCCGGCATAGCCCGCCTGCAGCATCTCGCCGAAACCGCCGATCGAGGTCAGCGGCGTGCGCAGTTCATAGCTCATCCGCGACAGGAAGGCGGTCTTGACCTTGTCGGCCGCCTCCAGCGCCTCGTTGCGCTCGCGCAGCGCTCCCTCCATCTTCCGGCTCGCGGTGATGTCGAGCATGATGAGCAGCGCATTGCCGTCGGGCAGCGGGATCGACGCGAAATCGAAATGGCGCCCGTCGGCGAAGCGCACCTCGCCGACGCGCTGCGTCCGTTCCAGTGTCGCGGCGCGGATCACTTCCTGCACGATGCTGATCTGGTTGGGCTTGGCGAGCCGGTCGGCGAGCCCGCCCATCAGCACATCGACGCGCGGATGCGCCGCGAGCTTGTGCTCCTCGATATTCCACAAGCGGCGGAAGCGCTGATTCCACAGATGCAGGCGGCCGTCGGGCGCGAAGACCGCGATCGCCTCGAACAGATTGTCGAAGGTCGCGGTGCGGACGCGGAGCAGCGTGTCGCGCGCACCCGCGAGCTGCACCTGCTCGGTCTTGTCCTCGGCGATCAGCAGCAGCCCGCCGTCGGGGGTCGGCTGCGCGACGACATGCAGGTGGGTGCCGTCGCGGAGCAGCCAGTCCTCCTCGCTCGCTTCAGCACGCGCGAACCAGTCGACATGCGCCTGCCGCCACTCGGGATAGTCGCGCACCTCGGGGGTTCGCCCGCCCTCGCGCCAGGCGTCGAGCAATCGCGCGAAGGGCGGCATCTCGGCCACCTCGCTGGCATCGAGCGCAAAGAGCCGGCGGAACGGCTGGTTCGCGAAGACGAGCCCCTGATCGGGACCGAATTGCGCGACCGCCGCCGACAGCCGGTCGAGCAGTTCGCGCTGCGTATCGACGAAGCGCCGGTGTGCGCCGCGCTCGCTCTCCAATTCCTGGACGTCGATCGCATAGCCCGCAATGCCGATCGCCCGCCCGCCCCCGGTCGCGAGCGGCACGTCGACGACGCGCATGATCCGCCGTTCGCCCTCGATCGTCACCGGCACGGTGCGCTGCTGCGCCGCGCCCGCCGCGCGCGCGGCTTCGGCGGCGTCGGTCGCGCTGATGCCCGCAACGGGCTCGCAAAGCTCGGTGCCTTCGTCGATCACCGCCGCCGCGCTTTTCGCTTCGACCGCACGGACATAAGCGCTGTTGACGAGCGCGAGACGCAGGTCGGGTTCGCGGAACCACATCGGAAAGGGCGCCGCCTCGATCAGCCCCGACAGCGCCTCGAACGCCGCCATCGCCTCGTCGCGCTCGCGCCGCGCATCGGCCAGCGACTGCTGTCCTTCGGTCGCATCGCTGATCCATAAGAGCACGCTGCCCGCGCCCGCGACCGCCGGCGGCGCGGCGGCGCCGTGAAAGACGATCGTGCGGCTGCTGCCCGCGGGCCGCAGACTGAGGGTGAAGGGCTTGGCGCCGCGCTGCGCGCCGAGGATCGCCTGGCGAAGCTGTTCGTGCCCCGGCTGGTCAAGCCCCGCCGCGATCCCGCGCAGCTCGTCGAAATTGCGCGGTCCCTGCTCGAGCCCCAGCCAGCGCCCGAGCCGCTCGCTCGCCTCGATCCGCCAGTCGGGACGGACGACGACGGGAAGCTGCGGCGAGGCTTCGAGCAGGCTCGCGAGCCGCTCGGTCTGCCCGGCGACGAACGCCGAACGCCGCTGCATCGCGATCCCGCGCAAGGTTGCCCACAGCCCGGCGAGCAGCCAGAGCGCGGCAAACAGGCCGAGCGCGAAGAGGGGCCCCGATGATTGCATCATGGCCGTAACGCCGATCGGGCAGGCAGAGTGGGACAATCACCGGACAGCATCATGCTGCCCCTATCGATTGTATAAGGCAGAGACAATCGCCGGACGGCGAGTTGCGCATACTATCGCGACGGAACTGGCGTCGCTGCTTGCGCAACGCCTTCTGGTTCGGACCCAATCCCAAGCAAGTGAAAGAGCCCGCCCATAGGGCGGGCTCTTCCTCGACGTCGGTCGATCGATGCTTCCTTGCGTCAAAGGGTTTTACTTCAGCGCAATTTCCCGCCGAGGTTCATTTTTGCGCCAACGAAGAAATATCGTCCGATGGCCGAAACCGGGTAATCGTCTGCGGCGACGCCCGGCTTGTTGTCGGTGAAATTGTTCACACCGCCAAAAAGCTGGAACCTATCCCCGACGTCAACGGAAGCGTAGATGTCGTGCACCCAACGCTCCTTGTAGTAGAGATATTTCTTTTCGACGATATCGGGGTTGCTGGCGATCGTCCCCAGCGCATATCGGGACGTCTTGTCGAACCACGACAGCCCATAGTTGATCGTGAACGGCCCCTTGCTCCAGGTCAGATCGGCGTTCGCCTGATATTTGGGCGTGAACGAGGTGCCCGCATTTTCAATGGGATTGGCTCCCGGGGTCGCAACCGTCTTGAGGCTCTCCAGATAATTTCCGATGAGGCGAAGGCTGAATGTCCCCGCTTTTTCGGTCTGCAAGCGATAGCTCACGTTCACGTCGAGACCCGACGTCGTGAAAGCCGCGACATTCTGCGGCCCAAGCCGGAAACCGACAATATATCCCGGCTCTGCCGTACCCGAACTCGGAACGCCATTCTGCCGGTCGATCCCGTCGCAATAAACATTGTCCAACGTCGGTTGATCGACACACAACGCTGCAAGCTGGTTGGCGGTGACCGTATTGATGGCGTTCTTCAGCTTCACATCATACCAGTCCAGCGTCACGTTGAGACCCGGAATGAAACGCGGCTGAAGCGCAACGCCAGCTGTCCAGATCGTCGCCCGCTCTTCGGCCAGATTGCGGTTGCCGCCCACGAAGCCGGCAATATTGGTACTGCGCGTATCCTCGAACGTGGCAGGATCCGCCACCCCGTTCGCGCTCAACAAGGTCTCGCAATTTCTGCGCCGCAGATCGGGGTCGATTGCGTTCTGAATCTGGTCGGCTTGGCAAGGATCCGTAATGAACAAAAATGTCTGTGCCTGCCCACCGAATAATTCATCAATGTTCGGTGCGCGAATGGCGCGCGAATAGGTGCCCTTGAACGTGATGTCACGGATCGGCGCATATTCGCCATTGATCTGCCAGGTCGTCGTCGAGCCAATCGTGCTGTAATCGGAATAGCGTGCAGCGCCGCCAAGAGTCAGGCGCTCGGCAAAAGGCAGGTTCGCAAGGATGGGCAGGCTAATCTCGCCAAATACCTCTTTCACGCTGAACTTGCCGCGCGTGGGCTGGATGGAGTTGGTGAAGGTCAGCCCCTGCCGCGCGATGGGATCGCTCGTGAAATCGCTTTTTTCCTGGCGATATTCGGCACCCACGGCAAAGCCGATTTCGCCGCCGGGAAGTTTGAAGCTGTTGCCGAACGTACCGTTAACGATCGCCGAAACGACATGCTGCTCGATCTTCGACCGATCCAGGGTATCGGCGCGAATGAAATCGAGCGCTTCTTGCGACTGCCCCTCGCCGAAGAGATTGATCGGAACGCATTCGCCGGGCTTAAAAGTCACCGGCCCGTTCAACCCGCCGCCGCGGGCGCCATCCGGGTCCTGGAACGGTTGAAACGGCGTCCAGTTCGGATCGACGTTGACGCGGCACGTCGGATTCCCGGTCACCGGATCGTTGACGACATCGAGCGCGGCAAAGAAGCGATCGTCATAGATGTCGTTGACGAAATGGGCGCGCTGCGTGCTGCGTCCATAGACATAGGACAGGTCATAGCGAAGATTCGAAGTGATGTCGCCGCGCGCGCCGATCACGCCGCGCCATGTTTCGCGCAAATTGTCCTGCCCGCGCTGTCCGAAATCGAAATTGTCGCGCGTGACCAGCACGCCGTCCGGAGCCCCGGGGCCAAAAACCGCCTCTCCGATTCCCGGGATGATGTTCGAACGAACAGTGTCCGGAATGAACGGATTGTCCTCTGGAACAAAGAGATAATAGTCGAACGTCGGCTGCGCCAGCGTGAAGGTCTTGCTCCGCGCATATTTGCCCTCGGCATAAATCTCGAGAGCCGGCGAAACTTCAAAGCGCCCAAAAAGATTCACGACATGGCGCGTGATATCGGGCCGCAGATCGTTCGCATAGCGCGACAGCGGCGTGCCCGACCCTCCGCTATCGATCCCGCTCCCCAGATACTGGCCGTGAACGAACGGAAGCCCGGCCGCTCCATAGAAATCCGGCGCGCCATCAAAATCGACATCGATCGCACCATCCGGCGTCGTATCGAAATAGCGCAAATCATTGAACAATATCCTGTCGGGGATACCATCGTTCGTTTGCGTGCCAGTCTCCGTATCGGCGGGATTCGGGAAGAAGCCCTGATAGCGCGTACCGGAAAGATAGCTGCGCTGCTGGCTGAGAAGACGGTCATCCTCGCCATATTCATAGGCGAGCGTCAGATTGGCGCGTCCATCCAGGAAGTTTTTGCCGGCCGTCACGCTGATCAACCGCTGGCCGCTATCGCCGCGCTGCGAGATGCCCGCCTGCGCTCGCGCGTTGAGCCCTTCAAAATCGCGCTTGAGAATGAAGTTGACGACCCCGGTGACCGCATCAGCGCCATAAAGCGCCGACGCGCCGCCAGTTACGATCTCGACGCGTTCGACAAGGTCGCTGGGGATGGTGTTGATGTCGACCGACTGACTGCCGGGGGACCCGGAAACGTGGCGCCTTCCATCGACGAGAACAAGCGTACGCTGCGTTCCGAGGTTACGAAGATTCAGCAGGTTGAGGCCTGCCTCACCGATCGACGCGTCATCGCCGGATGTATCGCCCGACGTGGTCGAACCCACGAGAGCAGGATAACCCGTAAGAATATCCGTAAGATTGGTCGATCCGGATTGCTGCAGCCTGTCCGCACCGATCGTTACGAGCGGCGCGGGAGAGGTGAAATCGCGCGGGCGCGCGATTCGCGAGCCCGTAACGACGATGGCATCTCCCTGACTGGAACTGTCGCTCGACGTTGCCTGGACATCTTCGTCGGCTGACTGCTCCTGCGCGAACGCAATGCCCGAAACAGACAACGCAACAAAGGAAACGCACGCGCCAAGCGCGGCCTTCGCAAACAGCTTCATCTTGTAATTCTCCGGCTTTCAAGGGAGAGGCAAAGCCCCCCATAAGGCAGACCTTAGGGGGGGCTTTTCAGAATTCTATTAAAATCTCACCAAGATGCCACATGTGAAGGCCATGTGTTGCAGCAAAGCCACGCCCTCATTGGGACGCACTCAGTAACGATAATGGTCCGGCTTGAACGGCCCCTCGACCGGCACGCCGATATAGTCGGCCTGCTTCTGCGTGAGCTTGCTGAGCTTCACGCCCAGCTTCTCGAGGTGCAGCGCCGCGACCTTCTCGTCGAGGTGCTTCGGCAGGACATAGACGTCGTTGCCATACTGCTCGCCCTTGGTGAACAGCTCGATCTGCGCCAGCACCTGGTTGGTGAAGCTCGACGACATCACGAACGACGGGTGGCCGGTGGCGCAGCCGAGGTTCACGAGGCGGCCCTTCGCAAGGACGATGATTTCCTTGCCGTCGGGGAACTGGACGAGGTCGGTGCCCGGCTTGACTTCGGTCCACTTGTAATTGGCGAGCGCCGCGATCTGAATCTCGCTGTCGAAGTGACCGATGTTGCAGACGATCGCCATCGGCTTCATCGCCGCCATATGCTCGGCGGTGATGACGTCGGCATTGCCGGTCGCGGTGCAGAAGATGTCGGCGCGCTGGACGGCCTCGTCCATCGTCACGACCTCATAGCCTTCCATCGCCGCCTGCAGCGCGCAGATCGGGTCGATTTCGGTCACGAGCACGCGCGCGCCGCCGTTGCGGAGCGAGGCGGCCGAGCCCTTGCCGACGTCGCCGAAACCGGCAACGGCGGCAACCTTGCCGGCAAGCATCACGTCGGTGGCGCGGCGGATCGCATCGACCAGCGACTCCTTGCAGCCATAAAGATTGTCGAACTTCGACTTGGTGACGCTGTCGTTGACGTTGATCGCCGGGAAGGGCAGCTCGCCCTTCTTTGCGATCTCGTACAGGCGGTGGACGCCGGTCGTCGTCTCTTCCGACACGCCCTTCAGCGCCTTGACGGTCTTGGTCAGGTAGCCGGGGTTCGCGGCGACGAACGCCTTCAGCGCGCGCTGGAACTCGACTTCTTCCTCATTCTCGGGCGCGGGCAGCGTGGCGCCGGCCTCGAGCTTCGCGCCCCACAGCGCGAACATGGTGGCGTCGCCGCCGTCGTCGAGGATGATGTTGGCGGTCGTGTCGCCCCAGTCGAAGATGCGGCCGACATAGTCCCAGTAATCGGCGAGGCTTTCGCCCTTCACCGCGAAGACCGGCGTCCCGCCCGCGGCGATCGCGGCGGCGGCATGGTCCTGGGTCGAGAAGATGTTGCAGGTCGCCCAGCGCACTTCGGCGCCGAGCGCGATCAGCGTCTCGATCAGCACCGCGGTCTGGATCGTCATGTGCAGCGAGCCGGTGATGCGCGCGCCCTTCAGCGGCTGCGCGGCGCCATATTCGGCGCGCAGCGCCATCAGGCCGGGCATTTCGGTTTCGGCGATCGCGATTTCCTTGCGGCCGAAGTCGGCAAGGCCGATGTCGGCGATCACATAGTCACGGGTGTCGGCGGCGAGAGTAGCCACGGGGGAGGTCTCCATATTGGCGAGATCGACCGCAGGCGAGCGGCCACGAATTGACGAGCAATTATCGTGCGCGCCCTAGCCGAAAGCACGCCGCCGATCAAATATAAAGTTTTCTTTATATCTTCAAGAGCGGGGGCGCGCGCCAGCCCGCTTCGCGCACGACTCAACGGCCGAAAATCGGCACGCTCCCGAAAATATATTTTCAGCGGGCGCAAATGTGACAGCCGCGCCCCTCCTGATGTGACAGGGACTCGCGAGCGCCAAGATCATGGAAATCCTGACTTATAATGCGTCTTGGCGATAAGCCTAATTTCTGTTTGTGACACCAGTGTTACAACAACCCGGAAATATTGACTTTTCTTCGCCCGAGCGAGAAAATCGGCCAAAGTTTTCGGGGAGATAGAGAGAATGAAAAAAATTCTGCTGCCGCTTGTCGCGCTCGCTTTCGCGGCCCCTGCCGCGGCGCAATCGATCGTCGTGACGGGTTCGGACGAGGATGGGCTCGCGCCCGTTTCGGTCGCCTATGAGGAGCTCAAGGCCGGACAGAATCAGGCGGCGGTCGACAAGCTGACCCACAGCAGCCTGGAACACGGCGATCCCTCGCGGCTGATCAACCTCGGCACCGCTTATGCCCGCCTCGGCCAGAGGGACGATGCGCGCGCCGCCTATGAGGCCGCGATCACCAGTTCGATCCGCTACGACGTCGAGCTTGCCGGCGGCACCTATATGGATTCGCGCTGGGCCGCGCGCACCGCACTCGCCAACCTCGATCAGGGCAAGCCGCTCCTCGCGCTGGCGCGTTGAGAATTAGAATGTTCCACTGACGTGGAACGCGGCACCGGCCCGCTCCCCCACCCGGCCTCCCATACGATAGTAGCCTGTGGGAGGCCGGGTGGGGGAGCGGGCGGGTGCCGCTCGTTTCAGCATGGCTGAAACGAAAATTATGCCTCGCCGCCTTCGGTGGTGAGCAAGCGGGCGTCCACTCCCGCTTCGGCGAACGCCGCCTGCCAGCGCCTGGCGGGCGGCGTTTCGAAGATCACCGCATCGCTGCCCGGCGTCACATGCCAGCCGTGGCGGACCATTTCATCTTCGAGTTGCCCCGGCGACCAGCCGGCATAGCCCAGCGCGACCATCCAGCGCGACGGACCGCGCCCCTCGCCGATCGCGCGCAAGATGTCGTGCGAGCTCGACACCATCCAGCGGTCGGCGACCTGCACCGCCTCGGCCCCGCCCCAGTCGCGGCTGTGGATCACGAAGCCGCGCGTCTGTTCGACCGGCCCGCCGAGGAACACCGGCTGGTCGAGCGGCGTGTCATGATCGATCTCGAGCTGGTCGAGCACCGCGCCGACCGTCATCCCGTCGATCGGGTCGGCAATGCCGATCCCCATCGCACCATCCTCGTCGTGGCTGATCATCGCGATCACCGCATGTTCGAAGCGGGGATCGCCGATGCCCGGCAGTGCGAGCAACAGCTGGCCGGTGAAGAAGGTCGGCGTGGTCTCCATGGCGATACAATGCCCGGTGCGGCGAAAAGGGTCCAGCGCCATATTGCTTGGCCCTTCGGGACCGGACCACGATGAGGAATCGCGTGACCGCGCCTTGACTCCGGCCCGCCGCGCTCCGATGTCACGCCGACCGAATATCCCCTCAACGAAAGGATGCCTCCATGACGATCCAGACCGGCGACAAGCTGCCCGACGCGACCTTCGTGAAAGTGACCGAAAACGGTCCCGAACAGGTCACCGCCGCCGATTATTTCAAGGGCCGCAAGGTCGCGCTCTTCTCGGTTCCCGGTGCCTTCACCCCGACCTGCTCGGCCAGGCATCTGCCGGGCTTCGTCGACAAGGCCGACGAGCTCAAGGCGAAGGGCGTCGACGAGATCGTCTGCACCGCGGTCAACGACGCCTTCGTGATGGGCGCGTGGGGCAAGAGCGCCAATGCGGGCGCCAGCGTCACCATGCTCGCCGACGGCAACGGCGCCTTCGCCGACGCGGTCGGCCTGACGATGGACGGCACCGCCTTCGGCATGGGCAAGCGCGGCCAGCGCTTCTCGATGATCGTCAACGACGGCGTCGTCGAACAGCTGAACGTCGAAGCGCCCGGCGAATTCAAGGTGTCGAGCGCCGACCATATGCTCGAGCAGCTGTAAGCCAGCCTGCAACCCCTCCTTTTCAGGGGAGGGGCAGCGAGAGTTGCGGGCTTGCCCGCTACGCGCAGCGGGGTGGGCATCGACGACCGCGCAAGGCCGTTGCCCCCACCCCCAACCCCTCCCCTGAAGGGGAGGGGCTTTCTGTTCCCGCCCCTTCCCTTTTGTCACAATTTCGTGCAACAGCGGCGCGATGACATCACGCTCATCGAACGATCAGAACAGCACCGACCCCACCGCTCTCGTAGAGGGCATCATCGCCGAACTTCAGGACAAGTTCCGCGCGTCGGTTTCCAACCTCAAAGCGGCGATCGCCGCCTATGTCCACGACCGCACGCTGCCGCCCGCCGATGCCGCGGCGACAGGCCTGTTCGACTATCCGGCGATCCGCCTGACCACCACCGGCGAGCAGCGCGAGGGGCAAAAGGGGCATAATCTCTCCTTCGGGCGCTTCGAGCGCGCGGGCGAGTTCGTCACCACGGTCACGCGCCCCGATCTCTTCGCCGATTATCTGCGCGACCAGCTCACCTTGCTCGCGCGCCACTATGACATCACGCTCGAGGTCACGCGCACCGGGCAGCAGATTCCGTTCCCCTATGTGCTCGACGCCAGCGACGGATCGGACATGGGCGGCGTCACCCCGCTCGAACTTGCGCGCCACTTCCCGACCACCGAGCTTGCCGACATCGGCGACGAGCTTGCCGACGGTCTGTTCGGGCTCGATCCCGCCGAAGCGCAGCCGCTCGCGCTGTTCGACGCGCTGCGCACCGACTTCAGCCTCGCGCGCCTCCGCCACTATACCGGCACCGCGCCCGAGCATTTTCAGCGCTATATCCTGTTCACCAACTATCACCGCTATGTCGATGAATTCGTCGCCTGGGCGGGGTCGCAGGTCGGGCAAGGCCGCTATACCGCGCTCGCGGGTGCCGCGGGTCTCTATGTCGATCAGCCCGGCGTCAACGCCAGCGCGCTCGTCGCCGACAGCGCGTGGCGGCGGCACCAGATGCCCGCCTATCATCTGATCGCGCCCGACGGCGGCGGCATCACGCTGGTCAACATCGGCGTCGGCCCGTCGAACGCCAAGACGATCTGCGACCATCTCGCGGTGCTGCGCCCCGAAGCATGGCTGATGATCGGCCACTGCGGCGGGCTGCGCCCCAGCCAGCGCATCGGCGACTATGTCCTCGCCCACGCCTATCTTCGCGACGATCATATCCTCGACGCGGTGCTGCCGGTCGAAATCCCGATCCCGCCGATCGCCGAAGTGCAGGTCGCGCTCGCGACCGCCGCCGAGGCCGTGTCGGGCACCAGCGGCGCCGACCTCAAGAAGCGGATGCGCACCGGCACCGTCGTCACCACCGACGACCGCAACTGGGAGCTGCGCTACACCGACAGCGCGCTGCGCTTCTCGCAGTCGCGCGCCATCGGGATCGACATGGAGTCGGCGACGATCGCGGCGCAGGGCTATCGTTTCCGCGTCCCCTACGGCACCCTGCTCTGCGTCAGCGACAAGCCGCTCCACGGCGAGCTCAAACTGCCCGGACAGGCGAACCGCTTCTACGAAGAAGCGATCGCCGCGCACCTCCAGATCGGCATCCGCGCCTGCGAGACGATGCGCGACGAGGGCGCCAAGCTCCACAGCCGCAAACTCCGCGCGTTCAACGAGCCGCCGTTCCGCTAAGTTCGTCGCCCCCGCGAAGGCGGGGACCGCCGTCGGCCTGGACCGGCGGCACGGCGTAAGCCTCCAGCGGCCCCCGCCTTCGCGGGGGCGACGATATAGGACAAGCCATGACGAACGCACCCCCCATCCTCTCGCGCTCGGTCGCCGGCCGCGTCGCGATCGTCACTGGCGCGGCGAGCGGCATGGGCCGCGCGACCGCCCTGCTGCTCGCCCGCGAAGGCGCGAAGGTCGCGGTCACCGATCTCGATCTTGCCGCCTGCGAAGCCGTCGCCGCCGAGGCCGGCCCTGACGCCAAGGCCTTCGCGCTCGACGTCGCCGACGGCGAGGCGATCAAGCGCACCGTCGCCGAGATCGCCGCAGCCTTCGGCGGCATCGACATCCTGATCAACAATGCCGGCGTCTCCAGCTTCGCCCCGCTCGACGCCGGGGACGAATATGAGGCGATCTGGCACCGCGCGCTCGCGGTGATGCTGACCGCGCACCAGCGCATGGTCCGCGCCGCCCTGCCCTGGCTCCGGCAAAGCAACGCCGCGCGCATCGTCAACATCGCCTCGACCGAAGGGCTCGGCGCGACGCCCGGCGACACCCCCTATGTCGCGGCCAAGACCGGCGTCACCGGGCTGACCCGGGGTCTCGCGGTCGACCTCGGCAAGGACGGCATCACCGTCAATTGCATCTGCCCCGGCCCGATCCGCACCGGCATGACCGACAAGGTGTCCGAGGAGGACAAGGCGGTCTTCGCGCGCCGCCGCACCGCGCTCCGCCGCTATGGAGAACCCGGGGAAGTCGCGCACATGACGCTCAGTCTCGTACTGCCCGCGGCGAGCTATATCACCGGCGCGGTCATTCCCGTCGATGGCGGCCTCATGGCTCGTAACGCCTGAATTTTACGAATTTAATTGCCAAAAACCCCCTGAATCGCGCATTTTCCTATCCTCCGCGCAATCGGGTGAACCGTGCAAAGCGGCCGATAACCTGCGCAACTCGGGACGTTGCCGCGAGTATTCCTGTGCCAGAAGGGGCCATGTCATCGCGCGGCTCCAAGCGAAGGAGTAGCGTATGGGTGCGGTTTCCAAGGGTCCGAGAATTTTGTTGCTGGCGGCCATGCTTGCCGGGACGGCGACGGTCAGCCTCGCTGCGCAGGAGCAGCAGGATGCGCCCGAGAGCGGCGTCATCGTCAATGGCGAGCGCATTCCCGACCCCTCTGAAATGACCAAGGGACCGAAGGTCGAAGGCATCATCTCGGCGCGCAGCGACGGCAGCATGCAGGTCACGACCGCCGACGGCACCAACACCTCGATCGCGATCGTCGATACCACCAAGATCAAGGGCAGCGGCGGGTTCCTGGGCCTCAGCAGCAACAAGCTGGCGGCGAATTCGCTGCTCAACGGCCTGCCGGTCAGCGTCGAGACCCTGCAATGGGGCGGCGGCCTCGTCGCGAGCGAAGTCGCGCTCAAGACTAAGGATCTCCGCACCGCGAACATGATCCGTACCGGCACCGACCAGCGCTTTGCCGAGCAGACCGCGGCGACCGAGGCGCTGCGCGGCCGCGTCGGCGACATCGACCAGTATAATATCAAGAGCACGACGAACGTGAACTTCGACACCGGCAAGGCCGTGCTGTCGGCGCAAGCGAAGGCCGATCTCTGCAATGCGGCGACGCAGGCCGAAGGGATGGACAACGCCCTGCTGCTCGTCGTCGGCTACACCGATTCGCGCGGCAGCCAGGAACTGAACCAGGCGCTGAGCGAGAAGCGCGCCAGCGGCGTGGTCAATTATCTGCAGCAGGCGTGCGGCTGGAAGCCCTACCGCATGCTGACCCCGACCGGCATGGCCGAGGCCGACCCGGCGGCGGACAACACCACTCCCGAAGGCATGGCGCAGAACCGCCGCGTCGCGGTGAACATCCTCGTCAGCAAGGCTGTCGACGGAATTTAAGATGGCGCGGGGCGGGTCTTCACCCGCCCCCGCTTTACACGAGCGCGATCGGCGTCCTGCCGATATTTCGTCATCCCGGACTTGATCCGGGTTCCATTCTTCCACCGCTGCGGACATGCCCCCCGGATCGAGCACCGGGGTGACGAAGGAAGGCAGCTCACCCGCAACCGCGATCAGACATACATCCCCTCGCGCAAATTGATGCCGTGCTCGAGCCACATCTTGAGCGCGCAGAGCATCTGCGACCAGCCCTGGCAATTGCCGTAGGACGCGCCGAGCGCGCCCTGATTCTCGCGCCACCCCTCCTCGGCGATCTCGACAAGCGTCCTTCCGTCTTCCAGCCCCTTGAAGCTCATCGTCACGCGGGTGCGATAATCGACGTCCTTGAGCCCGCCGCCCTCCACATTCGGCGCCTCGCCTTCGTTCGCCTGCCATTCCAGCACGATCTTCTCGTCGGGCACCACCTCGATGACATAGACAGGGAAAGCGCCGGGAAAATCGTGGAAATCCCACGTCACCGTCGCGCCGGTCTCGAGCCGGCCCTGCGCGCCGCCCGTCGTGAAATAGTGCGACAGCTGCGCGGGGTCCGCGACCGCCTCGAACACCTCGTGCACCGGCTTCGCGATCCGCGCCGCGACCCTGAATTTGAGATCCATGTCCACTCTCCGCTTGAGTCGCGCTCTTTTATGTTATAATTCTATAACATGTCAATTCACGACCCGTTCGACGCGACCTTCAAGGCGCTCGCCTCGCCGGTCCGGCGTCAGATTCTCGACGATCTGAAGGACCAGCCGCTGACCACCGGAACGCTCTGCGGCCATTTCGCCGACATCGACCGCTGCACGGTGATGCAGCATCTGAAGGTGCTGGAGGAGGCCGGGCTGGTGATCGCCGAGCGCCGCGGGCGCGAGCGCTGGAACCATCTCAACGCCCTGCCGATCCAGGACATCCACGACCGCTGGATTGGCCCTCACGCCGCAGCGGCAACCGCACGGCTGGCGCGGTTCAGCCAGGCGGTCGAGGCGCGGTGAGAGCGGCAAGGAGCGACGGCTTACGACCGGGAGTTGCAGCACTCTCTCCCTTCGTCATTCCCGCGAAAGCGGGAACCCAGGGATGGGTAGGCTGACGGACGCTCTGGGTCCCCGCTTTCGCGGGGATGACGAAGTAAAGTAAGGGCAGCGTCCGCTTACCACCCCGAAGCTGCCACCGACCGCCCCGGAAAAAATCGCTGTCCTACTTTATCGCGCCATGCCAGCCTCGACGCCGCTCTTTGACATCACCGGCTTTTGCGAACCGCTCCTAAAGCGACAAAGGAGACAGTTTCGGCCTGCACATCGGTATCTTTTGTCGCCTTAAGCGCCGACCGCGGACAATTCCCCTTCGACATGACGGGGGAGCTTCACCCCAAAACAGGCATGGCGATCCGCTTCCTGCCCCGGAACAATTTTGCCCCCTTGAAACCCTTCGCCTTGCCGCCGATGTAGAACGCGGTGGGGCAGCCGGCCGGTCCTCGGCGCGGCGACCCGGAATAAGTAAGGACATAATTCGCATGATCGATCCGCTGGCCGCCCTTGTTCCCGTCGTCGTCGAGCAGACGAGCCGCGGCGAACGCAGCTTCGACATTTTCTCGCGCCTGCTGCGCGAACGGATCGTCTTCGTCACCGGCGAGGTCGAGGATAATATGGCCTCGCTGATCGTCGCCCAGCTCCTGTTCCTCGAATCGGAAAATCCGAAGAAGGACATCTATATGTACATCAACTCGCCGGGCGGCGTCGTCACGGCGGGCATGGCGATCCACGACACGATGCAATATATCCGCCCGCGCGTCGGCACCGTCTGCATCGGCCAGGCGGCGTCGATGGGCAGCTTCCTGCTCGCGGCGGGCGAGCCCGGGATGCGCGTCGCGCTCACCAACGCACGCGTCATGGTGCACCAGCCCTCGGGCGGTGCGCGCGGCATGGCGTCGGACATCGAGATCCAGGCCAAGGAAATCCTGCGTATCCGCAAGCGGATGAACGACCTCTATGTCAAATATACCGGCAAGTCGCTGAAGGAGATCGAAAAGGCGATGGACCGCGACACCTTCCTCGAGGCCGACGAAGCGAAGGCGTTCGGCATCGTCGATCATGTCTACGACCGCCGCCCCGGCCTGCCCGGCGACGAGACGCCAAAGGAAATCAGCGAAGGCCCGACGCCCTGATAGCTCGATTCGAACGGTGCCGGCCCGCTCCTCCTCCCAGCCTCCCGACATCATATCTTATGGGAGGCCGGGAGGGGGAGCGGGCCGGCACCGTTCGCAGACGAAGACGCCCGGTAACCGCTTTTGTTCACGCCCGCCTGACGCGTTGGCGCTAGGCGGACCATTGAAGCCATGTCACCCAATTGCCATATTGTAATTGGGTGGCCGGGGGCTAGGATAAGGACGGCGGCGCGCCTTTCACGCTCGCCAGAGGAAGATTTATGACCAAATTGAGCGGCTCGGACAGCAAGAGCACTCTTTACTGCTCCTTCTGCGGCAAGTCGCAGCACGAAGTCCGCAAGCTGATCGCGGGTCCGACCGTGTTCATTTGCGACGAATGCGTCGAGCTTTGCAACGACATCATCCGCGAAGAGATCAAGGGCGGGATCGCCGCGCGCAAGGACGGCGCGGTGCCGACGCCGCTGGAAATCTGCCAGCATCTCGACGCCTATGTGATCGGACAGAACAAGGCGAAGCGCGTCCTCTCGGTCGCGGTTCACAATCACTACAAGCGCCTCGCGAACAGCGGTCGCGGCGAAGACGTCGAGCTCGCCAAATCGAACATCCTGCTCGTCGGCCCGACCGGCAGCGGCAAGACTTTGCTCGCGCAGACGCTCGCGCGCTTCCTCGACGTGCCCTTCACTATGGCCGACGCGACGACGCTGACCGAGGCGGGCTATGTCGGCGAGGATGTCGAGAATATCATCCTCAAGCTGCTGCAGGCGTCGGACTACAACGTCGAAAAGGCGCAGCGCGGCATCGTCTATATCGACGAGATCGACAAGATCAGCCGCAAGGCCGAGAATCCGTCGATCACCCGCGACGTGTCGGGCGAAGGCGTGCAGCAGGCGCTGCTCAAGCTGATGGAAGGCACGACCGCGAGCGTTCCGCCGCAGGGCGGGCGCAAGCATCCGCAGCAGGAATTCCTGCAGGTCGATACGACGAACATCCTCTTCATCGCGGGCGGCGCCTTCGCCGGCCTCGAAAAGATCATCGGCGACCGCCTGCAGGGCAAGTCGATCGGCTTCGGCGCGCATGTCGCCGGCCCCGACGAGCGCCGCGCGGGCGAAGTGCTCAAGAATATCGAGCCCGAGGATCTCTTGAAGTTCGGCCTGATCCCCGAATTCGTCGGCCGCCTGCCGGTGATCGCGACACTCGAGGATCTCGACATCGACGCGCTGGTGAAGATTCTCGGCGAACCCAAGAACGCGCTGGTCAAGCAGTATAAGAAGCTGTTCGATCTGGAGGAGGTCGCGCTGACCTTCACCGACGACGCGCTGGTCGCGGTCGCCAAAAAGGCGATTGAACGCAAGACCGGCGCGCGCGGGCTGCGCTCGATCGTCGAGGCGATCCTGCTCGACACGATGTTCGACCTGCCCGACCTCACCGACGTGGTCGAGATCGTCGTCGACAAGGATGTCGTCGAAGGCCGCAAGGACCCGGTGCGCGTCTATGCCGACAAGGCGAAGGAAGCCGGCGACGCCGCCTGATTTCAGCCGGCGGCTGAGTCGCCGCCGCCTATCCGATTGAAAAGGGGCGCCGCGCGGAATGCGCGGCGCCCCTTTTTGTTGCATTGCAGCAACAGTTGCCGAGAAAAACGCAACCGCTTCTGTGGATAATTTCAGCCTATCAACGCAAATTCGCGCTTTTTCGGCCCCCTTCCGCTTCCGCGCCCAAGCGCGGCTTGCACTGTCACAATTGCTGTCACAATCGTGCCACATGCGGGCTTCAGGGGCGCTCGCAGGTCAAGCGCGCCCTTTGTCGTGCGCCAGCCGATTGTACCACCCAAGGGGACATCCTGACATGAAATTCCGTCATACGCTTGCCGCCAGCGCTGCGCTGATTCCGGTCGCGCTGCTTTCCACCCCCGCCTTCGCCCAGTCGACGGGCTCGGTCGATTTCGAGAACGACATCGTCGTCACGGGATCGCGCGCGACCGACGTCGCCGGGATTCAGTCGCCCGACACGTCGAAGGCCAAATCGGTCCTGGGCCAGGAAATCATCGGTCGCCAGGCACCGGGTCAAACCGTCAACGACATCATCAATCTGGTTCCGGGCGTCAGCTTCCAGAACAACGACCCGTTCGGCTCGGCCGGCGGCAAAATGTCGATCCGCGGCTTCGACAACACCCGCATCAGCCAGACCTTCGACGGTATTCCGCTGAACGATTCGGGCAACTATGCGCTCTATTCGAACCAGCAGCTTGACCCCGAACTGATCGAGCAGGTCAATGTCAATCTCGGCTCGACCGACGTCGACAGCCCCACGGCCGCCGCATCGGGTTCGACCGTCAACTATCGCACCCGCAATCCCAGCGAAGATTTCGGCGTGAAGCTGGTCGGCTCCGCCGGCGATTTCAACTTCTTCCGCGTCTTCGGCATGGTCGATACCGGCAATTTCACCCCGTGGGGCACCCGCCTGTTCGTGTCGGCCAGCTCGGCCACGAACCGCACCGTTTTCGGGTCGGAGGACATTGGCGGGGTCCTTGCGCACAAGGGCAAGATCAGCAAGCAGCAGTATAATGCAAAGCTGTATCAGCCGATCGGCGACAATGGCGACTTCGTCTCGGTTTCGGGCCACTATAACCAGAACCGCAACAATTTCTTCGGCTCGGTCGCGCTGCGTAACGACCGCGCCGCGCCCAGCGGCTTCCCGCTGACCCGTGACGACCGCGATTATGTGATCGCGCGCTGCCAGATTCCCGCCGCGCGCGCTGGCGTCGCCGATAGCACCAATTCGTGCGGCAGCTCGTTCGACGAACGTTACAACCCGTCGAACACCGGCAATATCCGCGTCAATTCGCGCTTCACCCTGTCGGACGGCCTCGTCCTGACGGTCGATCCGAGCTATCAGTACACCAAGGCGAATGGCGGCGGCACACTGATCGCATCGGAAGGCTTCACGACGATCGGCGGCCAGCCGCGCACCGGTTATATCGGCGCCTCCTCTTCGTCGGCGACGCAGTTTTATGCCGGTCGCGACCTCAACGGCGACGGTGACACGCTCGACCTCGTTCGCGTTCTCGCTCCCAGCCAGACGCAGACCAACCGCTACGGCGTGATCGCGTCGCTGCGTTACGACATCAACGACTTCCACACCGTTCGTGTCGCATACAGCCTCGATCGCGCGCGCCACCGCCAGACCGGCCCCGCCGGCTTCCTGCAGTTGGACGGCCGTCCGTTCGACGTTTTCCCGATCAACGATCCGATCACCGATGGTGTCGGAAATATCCTGCAGAAGCGCGATCGCAAATCGCTCGCGATCCTGAATCAGGTTTCGGGTGAATATCGCGGCGAATTTGGCGCACTTACCGTGTCGGCGGGCGTCCGCGCTCCCTTCTTCAAGCGCGACCTCAACAATTATTGCTTCACCAAGGATGCGTCGGGCGTTCTCAACTGCTTCGGCACGAACACCACCGCGGCAGCCGCCTATGCAACCGCCAATCCGACCGTTCAGGGTCCGCAGCGCCGCGTTCTGAAATATGACCGCATCCTGCCGAACCTCGGCCTTGTCTATGACATCACGCCGCAGGCCAGCGTGTTCGCCAACTATTCGAAGGGCATTCAGGTTCCGGGTACGGACAATCTGTACAACTCCTTCTTCTTCGACCCGACCAGCGAACAGGCCAACCCGAAGCCCGAAACGACCGACAATTTCGACCTCGGCGTCCGCTATCGTTCGGGCAAGATCCAGGCGCAGCTTTCGGGCTGGTATACGAACTACACCAACCGTCTTGCCTCGTCCTACGATCCCGAAACCGACCGCAACGTCTATCGGAACCTCGGCAAGGTGACCAAATACGGCATCGACGGCAGCATCGCCTACAGCCCGATCTCCGAAGTGTCGCTCTACCTCTTCGGTTCGTATCTGAAGTCGAAGATCAAGGACGACGTCCAGGTCGGCATCTGCTCCACCGCGACGGCGGCGAACACGAGCATCGCGCTGGGCTGCACCGCTGCCCAGACGGCCGCCAACACCCCGATCTTCGCGCCGACTGCCGGAAAGCGAGAATCGGGTTCGCCGGTCTACACCTTCGGCGGACGCGTGAACGGCCGCATCGGTCCGGTCGAGCTGGGCGTCCAGGCCAAGCGCACCGGCCCGCGCTATGTCTACGACACCAACCTCCCGATCTTCACGGTGAGCTCGGCGACGGGCGCCAATGCGACGCAGGTCTATGGCGCCAAGGCTCCGGCCTATACGCTCGTCGACCTCGACGCGCGGGTCAGCCTCGAATGGGCGGGTCTGAACGACAAGACCTATCTGCAGTTCAACGTCCTGAACGTGTTCGACAAGGTCTATGTCGGCGGCTTCGACGGTGCCCTCGGCCAGATCCGGAGCTACAACGGCACGACGTTCAGCACGACGTCGCCGCCGTTCGTCCAGATCGGTTCGCCGCGGACCTTCATCGGCTCGCTCGTCGTCGGCTTCTAAGCTGCACGCACGATCACGAAATCGGGCGCGGGAGGAAACTCCCGCGCCCTTTTTCATGGCCGATCGAACATCGATTGTGCCGGTACGGCGCGGACGTCAGTCCGCCGCAATCCGCCGCGCCGTGTCCCGGACCAGCGCGATCATGTTGGGGACGCCCTGCGTCCGGTTCGATGAGAGCTGGCGCGTCAGGTCGAAGGGCGCGAGCGCGGCGGCGACGTCCATGTCCGCCACCTCGACGGCGGGCCGATCCTGCACCGCAGCGAGGACGAGCGCGACGATCCCCTTGGTGATCGCAGCATTGCTGTCGGCGAGGAAGTGGAGCCGGCCGTCGTCCCGCGGCACCGGATAGACCCAGACGCTCGCCGAGCAGCCGCGCACAAGCGTCGCGTCGGTCTTGAGCGCATCGGGCATCGGCTCCAGTTCGCGGCCGAGCTCGATCAGCAGACGATAGCGATCGTCGCCGTCGAGAAAATCATATTCTTCGAAGATGTCGTCAAGGCTGCGCATGGCACGGCCGTGGCAGAAACTGCACGGAAGGGAAAGAGGATGACCGCTTCATCATCCCCATATCGTCATTGCGAGCGGAGCGAAGCAATCCAGAGCCGTACACATCACTCTGGATTGCTTCACTCCGTTCGCAATGACGCGGATATGGTTGGACGTTTTAGAGATCGACCCCCGCCGCGATCGCCTCGAGCTTGCGGAGGCGCTCCTTGAGGTCGGCGATCTCGATCCGCGAGCCGGCGTGCGGCACCGCGGCATCCTGCGCCGCGGGGGCGTGGCCCGCAGCGAGTTCCTCGCGCTTCAGCTGGATCCAGTCGCGCCAGCCGCGCAATGCGACGAGGCTGACGATGGTCAGTGCGCTCAACGCGATCGCGGCGGTGATCAGGTTCGTGGCGAGGTCGGAAGTGATGGTGCCCATGTCCGGCTCCTTCTTCGTCTCATAGGCTTAAGGAAGCGACCGGTCGCGCAGGCGCTCGATTTCCTCGTCGAGGCTCGCGGCACGGTTGCCGTCGGTGGCGATGCGTTCGAGGACCTGGATGCGGTCCTTAAGGGCACGAATCTCGGCCTGCAGTGCCTTGGTCTCGGCATCGTTTCCGGCATTGCCGACGAAATATTCATTGCCGCGGCGGTCGCGGCGCACGCCGTATTTGGCGCGGACGATACTGCCGATGGTCACGATCAGGACGATGCCGATGACCATTTCAAACGGGTTCATGGGAGGCTCCTTCCGATTATCTTGTCGTTGGTCGGTAAAAGGGTTCAGTTGAGCGGCGCGTCGCGCAGCTTTTCGATCTCGTCCGCGACATCGATGCCCTTGTCGGTGACGATGCGTTCGAGGACGCGGACGCGGGCTTCGAGACGTTCGGTCTGCGCCGCATATTGCGCCGCTTTTTCGGCGGTCATCTCGGACTGCTTCTCGATCATCTTCTGCTGATGCTTGGTCCAGATAAACAGGCCGCCGACGATGAACGGGGCAAGCGGGATCAGGGCATAGACCATGTCTTCCATGTCATTTTCCTCAGTTCGACGGGCGCCGCAGCGCCTCGATCTCGTGGCTCAGCCGGTGGCCTTCGTCGGTGACGATGCGTTCGACCACCGCGAGGCGATCCTTCACCGAACCGAGTTCGGCACGCAGCTGGGCATTTTCTTGGGCGGCCAGCTTGACGCGCTCCATCGCCTCGTCGCTGGTCCTGGGATAGACCGCCTTGCCCCAGCTATTCTCGAGCGGATAGCCGTTCTTGACGCGCAGCCAGGTGGTGAAGACCCAGCCGCCAATCGCGAGAATCCCCAGGATCGTGGCGATCGGCGCTATGACTTTAATCAGATCCATATTGTCCATGACTATTCCTATCAGCGCAGACGGTCGATCTGGTCGGCGAGCTGCGCGGCCTGGCCGTGATTTTCGGTCGCAATGCGTTCGAGCACCGAGATGCGTTCCTCGAGCCGGCCGATCTGGCCGACGAGCCTGGCATTCTCGTCCGAGAGCAGCGCGATTTTTCGATCAGCGTCGACATCGGTTCGATGAACCGTACCGCCCCATTCATTCTCAACGGGATAGCCGTGCTTGGCCCTGATCCAGGTGGTGAACATCCAGCCGCCGATCGACAGGGCGATGATGGCGAGGACGAAGAGGGGGCCACCGAAATTCATGTTCTTTCTCCCTGTTGCTTCCGGTCGGCCCGATTACCGGAGAGCGTCGATCTCGTCGGCGAGCCGGCAGTTGTGGCTGGTGTAGTAAAGCTCGATGTCGGCAAGCCGGCGATCGATGTCGCGGAAGCGCGAGCGGATGTCACGGGTCGAGGCGCTGGGGTTCGAGCGCACGCCCTGCCAGAACTTCGCTTCCTCCTGCGAACCGTAAAGCGCGAAGGGCTTGGGCGTGCCCATCCAGGCGACCAGCCAATAGGCGATCAGCGTCCAGGGAAAGCCGCCCATCAGGGTCAGCAGCACCGCGCCGACCCGGACCCAGAGCGCGTCGATCCCGCTATAATCCGCGATCCCCGCGCACACGCCGCTCCATTTGGCGTTCTGCTTGTCGAGATAGAATTTCGTGCGGCTGGCAGACATCTCAGTTCCTCCGGTTTATGTTTTCAAGCTGCGCCAGCTCTTCATCGCTCCGAACCGCAGGGCGGAAATCGGGATGGTCGGCGCTGATGATGCGTTCGACGGTGTGCAGGCGGTTTTCGAGCCGGCGCGCCGTGTCATACAGTTCGTCGAGCAGTTGCTCGTCCTCTCCGGTCAGCGTCTTGGCCTGTTTCCACTTGGTGATGTAGTGGAGGATCAGCCAGGGCAGACCGAGGAAGAGGGTTCCGATGACGATCGGGACGATGATGATCTCTTCCATCGGTCCGGCTCCTTACTTCTTGCCCTGCGCGGCCTTCAGCGCGGCGAGCTCGTCGGCGACCTTGTCGGCGGCCTGCAGCTCGGCGATCTCCTCGTCGAGCGACTTCTTGTAGCCGAGGCCCAGCGCATCGGCGCGGCCTTCGGCCTCGTCGACGCGGCGTTCGAGGATCTCGAAGCGCGAGAAGGCATCCTCGACGCGGTCGCCGTTGGTCATCTCGCGCAGCTTGTAGCGATTCTCGGCGCTCTCGAGGCGGTTGACGACGCTCGACTGGCGCGCGCGCGCTTCGCTCAATTTCTTCTGCAGCTTGGCGATGTCGGCTTCATAGCCCTGGAGCGCATCGTCGAGGACGGCGATCTCGGCCTTCAGCTTGTCGGCCATGTCGCCGGCCTTCTGCTTCTCGACGAGCGCGGCGGTGGCGAGGTCCTCGCGGTCCTTCGACAGCGCGAGTTCGGCCTTTTCCTTCCAGCTGTCCTGCAGGCTTTCGAGCTTGGCGATGTGGCGGCGCATCTCCTTCTGGTCCGCGATCGTGCGGGCGGCCGAGGCGCGCACCTCGACGAGCGTCTCGTTCATCTCGAAGATGATCTGGCGGATCATCTTTTCGGGGTCCTCGGCACGGTCGAGCAGGTCGGTGACGTTGGCGGCGATGATGTCGCGGGTGCGTGAGAAAATACCCATTGGGAAACTCCTGTCGAAATTTGGTCCTGTAAAATGGCTGGTGCCGGGGCGGGGCAAGGGGGGAGAGAGCCCCGGCACCAGTGTTCGGTCAGGCCAGATGGCTGACCGCCGGGGTGGCTGCAGCGGCGTCGTAAACGAGCTTGGGCTGGTCGATCACGCCGACGAAGATGGCAAGCGCGCCGACCGCGGTAAGCGCGAAGGTGGTAGCCTGGGCAAACATCGTCTTCATGGGTCAACCTTCCTGTTTTTCGCTGCACCGGAGCTTTTTGCGCCGGTTCATCCAATACTTTGCAGAAGCCGTGCCAATTGACGAAACCGGCGGAAAAGCGCCCAACTTCACTCGCAAATCGACCTCGACGCGGATTTGACTTGCCAATCAGCGGGAAATTTTGCCAATGATTGGGAATGGAACGCGAAACGCAGTTCATCGGCCAGTCGGCAGCCTTCCAGGACGCGGTCGAACGCGCGAGCCAGGCGGCGACGCTCGACCGGCCGGTGCTCGTCATCGGCGAGCGCGGCACCGGCAAGGAGCTGATCGCCGAGCGCCTCCACCGCCTGTCGGCGCGCTGGGACAAGCCCTATGTCATCCTGAACTGCGCCGCGATGCCCGAGACGCTGATCGAGGCCGAGCTCTTCGGGCACGAGGCGGGCGCCTTCACCGGCGCGACGCGCAGCCGCGCGGGGCGTTTCGAGGAAGCCGACGGCGGCACATTGTTTCTCGACGAGCTTGCGACGATGTCGAGCGGCGCGCAGGAACGGCTGCTGCGCGCGGTCGAATATGGCGAGATCACCCGCGTCGGCGCGTCGCGCCCCGTGCGCGTCGATGTCCGCATCGTCGCCGCGACCAACGAGCATCTGCCCGCACTGGTCGCGGCGAATAAGTTTCGCGCCGACCTGCTCGACCGGCTGTCGTTCGAGGTCATCACCCTGCCGCCCCTGCGCGCGCGCGAGGGCGATATCGAGGTGCTCGCCACTTACTTCGGCCAGCGCATGGCGGCGGTGCTCGGCTGGGACGAGTGGCCGGGCTTCGGCCCGCGCGCGCTCGCCGCGATGGAAGGGCACGACTGGCCCGGCAACGTCCGCGAGCTGAGGAACGTGATCGAACGCGCGATCTACCGCTGGGCCGACCCGTCGCGGCCGGTCGATGCGCTGACCTTCGATCCCTTTGCGAGTCCCTGGCAGCCGGTGGCGAGCAAGCCCGCCGCAGCGCCCGCGCCCGCAGCCCCTGCTCCCGCAAACGAAGCGGCGGCTCCGTCCGCGCCGCCTTCGGGCCCGGTCAGCGACCTGCGCGCGGCGGTCGACGGCTATGAAAAACAGATTCTCGCCGACACGATGGCGCGCTGCCGCTATAATCAGAAGGTCGCGGCCGAGGCTTTGGGGCTGAGCTACGATCAGATTCGCCACGCGCTGAAGAAGCATGGACTGAATCAGTAACGCCAGCTTCCCCAATATCGTCATGCCGGACCTGATCCGGCATCCATAACCACGACCGTCGAATGGACCCCCGATCAAGTCCGGGGTGACGAAGGGAAGGTGGCGTCTATTCCCCCGGCAGTTGCCGGCTCAATGCCTCGACGATCGCATCCTGCGCCGACGCGGTATCGGCCAGCCGATCGCGGAGCGCATAGATGTCGGGGAGCCCATCGACCGCCTCGTCGATGCTGCGGTCGAGATAGAGCCGGTCGATGTCGGCCAGCGCGCCGGTCAGCGGCGCACGCGCGGCGATGAGGCGCGAGATCGCCTGCTGTGCCACCACCCAGCGCTCGCTCGCCACCGGCGCACCGGCGGCGGCGGACACGAGCGAGGCGGCATTGCCGCGTTCGGCGGCGAACGCCTGCTGCGCCGCCGTCGCATCCGATTCCCAGCGCGCGAGCCGGCCGGCGAGATCGGCGGGCAGCGGCCCCGGCGGCGTGACCGCAACGGTGGGCGGGGCGACGTTGAACCGTCCCTCGACCGGACGATGCGCGAGCGAGGGTGCGGGCTCGCCATTCCCGATCGCGCCGGCACAGGCCGAAAGCGACAGGGTGGCGACTACGGACAGGAAAAGAGGCGCGCGCGTCATCACACTCCCTGATATGGGCGCGGGAGCATCGCAGCAAGTGCCGAATCGGCGGGCCGGATACCAAGGACCCCTCCGCACTGATTTTCCGCGAAAAGCACGGAAATATGCGGTTGACAGCTTGGCGATTGAACGCTAGTGGCGCGGTCTTTCCCGCTTGCTGGAAAATTCGCCTGCCTTGGCGGGTGACCGGCAGCGCGGGTGTTCTAGTTTCTGATTGGATGGAAGACCATGTTCGCAATCGTGCGCACGGGCGGAAAGCAGTATCGCGTTGCCGCCGGAGACAAGATCGCCGTCGAGAAGATCGAAGGTGAAGCCGGCGACACCGTGTCGCTGGGCGACGTCCTGCTGGCCGGTGACGGCGGCGAGGTGAAGGATGCGAAGGGTCTGACCGTTTCGGCCGAGATCATCGCCCAGACTCGCGGCGAAAAGGTCATCGTCTTCAAGAAGCGCCGCCGGCACAACTACCGTCGCCGCAACGGCCACCGCCAGTCGCTGACGCTGCTGCGCATCCTCGCCGTCGGCGATGCCAAGAAGGCCGCACCGAAGAAGGAAGCCGCGCAGCCTGCCCCGAGCAAAGTCGCGGGGACCGAGACCGCTCCGGCCGCTGAAGCTGCTGCGCCCGCCGCCGAAAAGAAGACTGCTGCGCCGAAGAAGGCCGCTGCCCCCAAGGCCGCTGCCCCCAAGGCCGAAGCCGCCGAAAAGAAGCCCGCTGCCAAGAAGGCGGCCCCCAAGAAGGAAGCCTGAGCGCGGCAACGCGGCTCGGCCCCTCAAGCGAAGCAAGGAGTTTAGGTCATGGCACATAAGAAAGCAGGCGGTTCGTCGCGCAACGGTCGCGACTCGCAAGCCAAGCGCCTTGGCGTCAAGAAGTTCGGCGGTCAGGAAGTGATCGGCGGCAACATTATCGTGCGTCAGCGCGGGACCAAGGTGTACCCGGGCGTCAACGTCGGCATGGGCAAGGATCACACCCTGTTCGCCACCAGCGACGGCCGCGTCCGATTCCACGATGGCAAGCTTGGCCGCAAATATGTGTCGGTCGACGCCATGGCGGAAGCCGCCGAATAAGGACGATCTTCCAGGGTCGTCCACCAAGGGACGACCCGGAACTGTCCTTTCCGCCCAGGCGGAAACAAAGTTCGAAAAGAGGGAGACGGGTCGCCCCCGGTCTCCCTTTTTTCTTGCCCGGAATCCGGACCCCCATCGGTCCCTTTGAATTTCTGGCGCGAAAACAGGGCCATCCATCTCCCTCGCATATCGACTGTCGTCAAAGCGTCACCATCTGGCGCCACGGCGACAGGCAAATGGGAGTGACGAAAATGTTTGCGCGTACCGAAAGACTGTTGCTGCGGCCCGGCTGGCTGGAAGATGCCCCCGCTCTCGCGCGTGCGATCGGCGAGGAAGCGGTCGTGCGGAACCTGTCGCGCGCGCCCTGGCCCTATGGCGAGGAGGAAGCGCAGAAATTCCTGAGCCTGCCGATCGACCCGGACCAGCCGCGCTTTCTGATCTTCGCGCGCACCGGCGGCGCGCCACGTCTCGTCGGCGGGTGTGGCATCGCGCCGGCCCCCGAGGGATCGCTCGAACTGGGTTACTGGATCGCGCGCCCCTATTGGGGTCTCGGCTTCGCGACCGAGGCCGGGCGCCAGCTCGTCCGCATCGCGCGCGCGATGAACCTGCCGAAGCTCGGCGCCGGCCATTTCATCGACAATCCCGCATCGGGCGCGGTGCTCCGCAAGCTGGGGTTCCGCCCGACGGGCAAGGTGACGCAGCGCTACAGCGTCGCGCGCGGCGGCAAGGCGGCGTGCGCGCTGTTCGAGGAAGGCGATGGTGACGGCAACAATGCCGTCACCCCCATGCGCGGCCGCATCGACAGCGACGCGGACTTTCGCGAGGATATTCGCCTGATGGCAGCGTAGGTCGCAGCAGCCACGATTTGAAAAAACGTGTTCCCCCGCGAAGGAGCATCGGGTCGGATCGTCCCCCTGGACGATCCTTGACCATGCGGGGCAAGGTCAACCCGATACTGGTCCATCTTCGGTCGGCGCTATGGCGAACCGGCGGGAGATGGGTCCCCGCCTTCGCGGGGACACGCGATAGATGTTTGGAGGTTGCCTACCCCCTGAGTTTCCCCGCCATGCCGATGATGTCGTCGAGCGGATTGCCGTCGCCGTCCATGTCGAGCATCTTGCCGAGACCGCCAAGTCCACCGGCGCTCGCGCCCCCGCCGAGAACGCTGCCGAGCATTCCGCCGAGACTGCCCGATCCGCCGCCGCCGAGCGCGCCGCCGATCAGGTCGCCAAGGCCGCCACCGCCGCCTTGCTGGCCCTGCCCGCCCTGCTTGGCCAGATAGCCCGCAACCATCATCGCGAGGATCGGCAGCATCTGCTTGAGCAGTCCCGAATCGAGCCCGGTCTGCCCCGCGGCATGATCGGCGACGGTGCGGCTGACGTCCTTCGACCCGAAGATCTGGCCGAGGACGTCGTTGCCCGCCTGCACCGGCGTCGCCTGCGACCCGAGCACCGCGTCGAGCAGGCCGCCGCCCCCGAGCTGGCCGAGCAGGCCGCCGAGTCCCTCGATCCCGCCGGCGTTCTGCGCCTGCGTCTTGAAGCCGCCGAGGATCGCGGGCAGCAGCGCTTCGGCGCCCTGCGCGGCGACCGCGGGCGACACGCCGAGCTGGTTCGCCATCGATTCGATGCCGCCGGCCTGCGTCAGGATATCGGACAGATTCATGCGTCATTCTCCCACTGCGGGCGCGGATGGAACCGGCCCGATGCCCGCCCGTTATAGCAGTCCGCGGGCCGAGGAGGAGGCATTCATTTCGCTGTCATTCTCAGATGCCTAGGTTCATCCTGCGGCCCTGCGACTCGCCTCGTATCCAACCGGCGTCCGGGCGGGGCCGCGCCTATAGTGGGAGTTAGAATATGAGCATTTTCGGCAAGATAAAGGACGCCATCTTCGGCAAGGCGCAGGCGGCGGAACCCGCCCCGGCGGCACCCAGCCCGATCGGTTCGGCACTCGACGCCGCGACCAGCGCGATGGCGACCGCCGCGGCTGCCGCACCGGCCGCCGAGGTCGATGTCGATGCGATCCTGACCGCCGAGGCGGCGAACGCCGGTCAGCCGCTCAACTGGCGCACCTCGATCGTCGACCTGATGAAGCTGCTCGGCATCGATTCGAGCCTCGACAATCGCAAGTCGCTCGCACAGGAGCTCGGCTATACCGGCGCGCTCGACGGCAGCGCCGACATGAACATCTGGCTGCACAAGGCGGTGATGCGCGAGCTTGCAGCAAACGGCGGCAAGGTGCCCGCCGACCTGACCGACTGATAGACAGCGGATATTTTCGACGGGGGTCGGGCGGGCACAGGCTCTCCCGGCCCCTTTTCGTTGACCGCCGCGCTTCTCCGCCTAGACAGGTTTCAACAGAAACAAAGTCGCGAGGGAGCCCGTCCGTGTCCAATCTGCTTTTCAGGCCCGTCAGCCGCCGCCAGACGCTCGCCACGCTCGGCGCCGGCGTCGCAGGCGCCGCGCTCATCAGTCCGGCGTCCGCGCTGCAGGCCGCGCCGAAGAGCGAGGCAGACGCGCTGCTCGACTCGATCGCCGGCAATCTCCTTGCGCTGTCGCCCGAAGGCGCGACTTCGCTCGGGATCGACACCGGCGACCGTGCCGCGATGCGCGGCAAGCTCGGCGACCGCTCGGCCGCGGGCATGAAAGCGGTGGCCGACACGCTGAAGGCCGATCTCGCGCGCGTCCGCGCGGTCCGGACCGACGGCCTCGACCATGCCACGCGCACCAGCCTCGCGGTCGTCGACAGCGCCTATAGCGTCGCGCTCGACGGCTTCGCACAGCCCTATGGCGACGTCGCGGTCGGCGGCTGGCGCAACACCCCCTATGTCGTGATCCAGAATGTCGGCGCCTATCTCGACGTGCCGAAGTTCCTCGACAGCGATCATCCGGTGAAGAATGCCGCCGACGCCGAAGCCTATCTCTCGCGGCTCAATGCCTTCCCCGGCGTGCTCGACGGCGAGACCGACCGGCTGAAGGCCGCGGGCGGCCAGGGCCTGATCGCCCCCGCCTTCCTGATCGACAAGGCGGTCAAACAGATGGAAGCGACGATCGCCGACGCAAAGGCGGGCGGATCGATGGTCGAAAGCCTCGTCCGCCGCACCGGCGAGGCGAAAATCGCAGGCGACTGGTCAGCGCGGTCGGCGAAGATCGTGCAGGGGCCGGTCGCGGCAGCGCTCGAACGCCAGCTTGCAGAGCTCAAGGCGCAGCGCCCGAAGGCGACGATGGACGCCGGCATGTGGGCGCGCCCGCACGGCGACGAATTCTACGCCTGGGCGCTGCGCGCCTCGACGACGACGCGCATGACCCCCGACGAGGTCCATGCGATGGGCCGCGAGCAGCTTGCGGACCTCCACGGACGGATGGACCCGATCCTGAAAAAGCTCGGCTACACCAATGGCTCGGTCGGCGACCGGATGAACGAGCTGGCGAAGGACCCGCGCTTCAAATTCCCCGATAACGATGCCGGACGCGCCGAAATCGTCGCCTATATCCAGACCTGGCTCGGCAAGATCCGGGCGCAATTACCACGCGCCTTCCGCACGCTGGTGAAGGGCAATGTCGAGGTGAAACGCCTCCCGCTCGCCGAGGAGCCCGGCGCGCCCGCCGCCTATGGCGGCGCCGGGTCGATCGACGGCAGCACCCCCGGCCGTTTCTGGATCAACCTCCGCACGACCGAGCTTCACAGCAAATATTCACTCCCCGACCTCGCGATGCACGAGGCGATTCCCGGCCATGCCTGGCAGGGCGAATATGCGAACAGGATGCCGCTGATCCGCACGATGCTGGCGTTCAACGCCTATTCGGAAGGCTGGGCGCTCTATGCCGAGCAGTTGGCCGACGAGCTCGGCCTTTATGACGATTTCGCGGTCGGACGGCTCGGCTATCTCCAGTCGCTCGCCTTTCGCGCCTGCCGGCTCGTCGTCGATACCGGCATCCATGCGAAGCGCTGGACGCGCGAACAGGGGGTCGATTTCTTCGTCAAGCAGAACGGATCGAACCCGCTCGAGGTCGCGAGCGAGGTCGATCGCTATTGCAGCTGGGTCGGGCAGGCCTGCGGCTACAAGGTCGGGCACAGCGAGATCGTCCGCCAGCGCGGGCTGGCGCAGGCAGCGCTGGGCGGAAAATACGACCTGCGCGATTTCGACGACACGGTGGTCAGGGGCGGCAACGTCCCGCTCGATGTGCTGGCGAAGAATGTCGACGAATATATCGCGGGGGCGAAGGGGTAAGTCCCTTCGTCATTGCGAGGAGCGTAGCGACGCGGCAATCCAGAATGGCGTAAACCGCTCTGGATTGCTTCGCTCCGCTCGCAATGACGACCTATGGCAAGGCCGCCAGATCCGGCTTCACAAACCCCTGCCGCGCCGCGACCGAAAAGAGCAACTCGCGGCTATAGAAGCGCAGCGGCCAGTCGCGGCGGCCCTTGTCCGACAGCAACAGCGCGTTGGCGCGAGCCGCGAGACCCGTCTCCATCGTCTCCGACAGGAACAGCCGCACCCCCGCGACATAGGCGCGGGTGATGCTGTCGTGATAGCCTTGGCGGTCGTCGTTCACCCCGCCGACGCTTTCGTTGAAGCGGCGAATGATGCCTGCGATCTCGGCATCGACGTCGATGTCGGGGCGCTCGCTGAGCAGCCAGAGGCACGCGCCGAGATGCGCCTCGTGCGTCCACGCCTCGCGCGGCAAGGTGCAGGCGAGCAGGCCGGTGCCGATCGCGCTTACATCTTCGTCGCGCTCGAACAGGCGCGGGCTATAGTCGGTGGTCATGAATCCGGTCCTTCCGGGTGATGGATCACCCGGAAGGACCGGGTCAATCAGGCTGCGACGGCCGCCTGCGGTGCGGCCTGGCGGACGCCTTCGTCGACGTGATCCGCAAATTGCGCGAAATTGTCGATGAATTGCTGGACGAGCGTTTGCGCGGTGCGGTCATAGGCCGTCTTGTCGGCCCACGCCGCGCGCGGATCGAGGATCGCGCTGTCGACCCCCGGCACCGCGACCGGATATTCGAAGCCGAAGTTCGGGTCCTTGCGGAATTCGGCATCGTTCAGGCTGCCGTCGAGCGCGGCATTGAGCAGCGCGCGGGTCGCCTTGATCGGCATCCGGCTGATCCCGTCCATCGTCGCCATGCCGCCGGTCCAGCCGGTGTTGACCAGCCAGCACTGCACCCCACCCTTCGCGATGCGCTCTTTCAGCAGATTGCCATAAACCGACGGATGGCGCGGCATGAAGGGCGCGCCGAAGCAGGTCGAGAAGGTCGCCTCGGGCTCGGTCACGCCGATCTCGGTCCCCGCGACGCGCGCGGTATAGCCCGAGAGGAAGTGGTACATCGCCTGGTCGGGGGTCAGCTTCGCGATCGGGGGCAGCACGCCATAAGCGTCGGCGGTGAGCATGATCACCGTCTGCGGCACCGGCCCCATATTCGCTTCCGATGCGTTCGGGATGAAGTCGATCGGGTAGCTGCCGCGGCTGTTCTCGGCGAGGCTCGCATCGTCGAAATCGAGCTCGCGCGTCGCGGGATCGATCACGACATTTTCGAGCACCGTGCCGAAGCGCTTGGTCGTCGCGAAAATCTCGGGCTCCGCCTCGGCGGAGAGGCGGATCATCTTGGCGTAGCAGCCACCCTCGAAGTTGAAGACCGCGGTGTCCGACCAGCCATGCTCGTCGTCGCCGATCAGCGTGCGCGAGGCGTCGGCCGACAAGGTGGTCTTGCCGGTGCCCGACAGGCCGAAGAAGACCGCCGTGTCGCCCTTCGGCCCGATGTTCGCCGAGCAATGCATCGGCATCACGCCCTTCACGGGGAGCAGATAGTTGAGGATGCCGAACACCGACTTCTTCATCTCGCCGGCATAGGCGGTGCCGCCGATCAGGATCAGCTTCTCGGTAAAATTGACCGCGACGACGGTTTCGGTACGCGTCCCGTGCTTCGCCGGGTCGGCGCGGAAGCTCGGCAGGTCGATGATCGAATATTCGGCCGCGAACGCCGCGAGCTCGGCGTCGGTCGGACGGCAGAGCAAGGTGCGAATGAACTGGCTGTGCCACGCATATTCGGTGACGACCTGCACCGCGACACGATGTTCGGGCTGCGAGCCGCCGAACAGCTGCTGGCGATAGACGCGCTCGCGGCCCGCAAGATGGGCGAGAAAGTCGGCCTTGAGCGCCGCGAAATTCGCGGGCGTCATCGGCACGTTGGTCTTGCCCCACCAGATGGTGTCCTGCGTCTCGCCGTCCTGGACGATGAACTTGTCCTTGGCGCTGCGCCCGGTGTGCTTGCCGGTCGCGACAACGATCGGGCCGTCCTTGGCGAGCAGGCCTTCGCCGTGGCGGATCGCATCCTCGACAAGCTGGGCGGTGCCCCAGTTTTCGGCGACGTCCGCCTTCGTCTCGACGGTGTCGGTCCCGATCACAACCTTGGTCATTGGCTTCGCCTCTCCATTGCCTGGCGACATCGTTGCATACCTATGCAATGCTTAGCGTGCTAATGGACAGGCCCGCATTCGCATGGGTGCCGACGTGAGCGCCGATTCCGAAATCCCGGCCGCGTTAGCGGGGATGCGGGGAGAGGTCAAAAGATTAAAGGGTGAATCGCGGGCGGGCCGTGCGCGGTTGTCGCTGGGCGGCAGATCGGCTAGTTGGACCGCCGGGTCCGCCCAATGGAAAGAGCATGACGGCAACCATCGCGCTGGTCGACGACGACCGCAACATCCTGCAATCCCTGTCGATCGCGCTGCAGGCCGAGGGGTTCGTCACGCGCGTCTATTCGGACGGCGAGGCAGCGCTGAAGCCGCTGATCGACAATCCGCCCGACCTCGCGGTCTTCGACGTCAAGATGCCGCGGATGGACGGGCTCGAACTGCTCCGCAGGCTGCGCGAAAAGAGCCAGCTTCCGGTCATCTTCCTGACCAGCAAGGACGACGAGATCGACGAAGCACTCGGCCTTGCGATGGGCGCCGACGATTATATCGCCAAGCCCTTCTCGCAGCGGCTGGTGATCGCGCGCATCCGCGCGATCCTCCGCCGCGTCGAACTCAACCGCGCCCCGCCGAGCGAAGAGGACGAGCCCGTCGCCGAACCGATCACGCGCGGGCGGCTGCAGATGGACCCCGCACGCCACAAGGTGAGCTGGGACGGCAAGGATGTGACGCTGACGGTCACCGAATTCCTGATCCTCGAAACGCTCGCTTCGCGCCCCGGCATCGTGCGCAGCCGCAACCAGCTGATGGACGCCGCCTATCAGGACGATGTCTATATCGACGACCGCACGATCGACAGCCATATCAAGCGCCTGCGCCGCAAGTTCCGCGAGGCCGATCCCGAATTCGACGCGATCGCCACCCTCTATGGGGCGGGCTACCGCTTTTCCGACGATGGCTAGGGGCGGCGCCAGAGCCGGTGCCGACGCGAGCATCGGCGAGCAGGAGGAAGCGCCGCTCGTCTGGTCGGCGCGCTGGTCGCTGACGACGCGCATCCTCGCCGTCAATATCCTCGCGATCGTGCTGTTCGGCGGCGGCTTCTTTTACCTCGACACCTATCGCAGCCGGCTGATCGACACGCGGATGGACGTGATGGGCGACCAGCTCGCGATCCTCGACGAGGCGCTCGAGGCGGCACGGCCCGACCAGCGCCAGCATCTGATCGCCGAATTCACCCGCGCGACCGAATCGCGGCTGCGCTTCTACGACGCGAGCGGGCGCAAGATCGACGACAGCTTCGCACACGCCCCGCCGACCTACACGCTGCGCGACCCGGATTTGCAGGCCTGGCAGCGCGACGCTGCGCGTGCGATGGACCGCGGCATCGACTGGATCGTCGGCGCCCCGTCCTATCCCGCATTCGAAGAACCGAAGGTCGATCGCGGCGATGCGTGGCCGGAGGTTGCAGCGACGCTGGAGACGGGCAAGGCGGCGAGCCGGTTCCGCTATGCCCCCGAACGCACGCCTTTGCTCAGCGCGACGCGGATCGTCGATCTCGACACGCCCGAGGCGATGCTGATGACGCTCAATGCGCGCGACATCACCAAGACGGTGCGCGCCGAGCGTTTCCGCCTCGCGGTGGTCGTCGCGATGGTGCTGGTCGCATCGGTGCTGCTGTCGCTGTTCCTCGCGCGCACGATCGTCCGCCCCTTGCGCAAGCTCGCGCGCGCCGCGGTGCGCGTCCGCCTCGGCCGCGCGCGCGAGGTCGTCGTGCCGCGCCTGCCGAGCCGCCGCGACGAGATCGGCACCCTCGCCCGCGCCCTCAGCGACATGACGCAGGCCCTGCGCGAGCGCATCGACGCCGGCGAACATTTCGCCGCCGACGTGACCCATGAGCTCAAGAACCCGATCGCCTCGGTCCGCTCGGCGATCGAGGGGCTGGGGCGCGTCAAGACCGACGAGCAGCGCGCGCAGCTTCTCGCGATCGCCGACGAGGACGTCCGGCGGCTCGACCGGCTCGTCACCGACATCAGCGACGCGAGCCGGATCGACGCGCAGTTGTCGCGTACCCTGTTCGAGCCCGTCGATATCGGGCTGATGATCGAATCGATGCTCGCGGGCCGCGCCGCGCGCGCGGCGGCCGGCAAGAATCCGGGCAAGCCGCTCCCGCGCATCGCCGTCGCGCGGCCGCGCAAGGGGACGACGACCGTGATGGGCGACGGGCACCGGCTCGAACGCGCCATCGACAATCTGATCGACAATGCGATCAGCTTTTCGCCCGAAGGCGGGCTCGTCTGCACCGCCGCGACGCGGCTGGGCGACGAGGTGCATATCCGCGTCGACGACGACGGCCCCGGCATCGACCCCGCGCAGCGCGAGGCGATCTTCCGCCGCTTCCACAGCGAGCGGCCCGACGGCGAGGCCTTCGGGCGCCACAGCGGCCTCGGCCTCGCCATCGCGCGGACGATCATCGAGGGGCATGGCGGGACGATTTCGGCGCGCGACCGCGACGACGGCAAGCCCGGCGCGAGCCTGCTGATCACCCTGCCCGCACGCGAAGGATCGGGCGAAGCCGGCTGACCGCCCGCCCTGGGACAAATGCCCCTCCCGAAATCGGTTTGTCGCCTTGCGACACCGCAGCATCGCCGGTAAGCCTGCGCGATGTTTCCGAGCCGGACCAAGCCCGAGATCCAGAATATCCATGCGAGCTGCGTCGCGGCGGGCAATGGCGGCGTGCTCATTCTCGGCAATCCGGGGCAGGGCAAGTCCGACCTCGCGCTCCGCCTGATCGACCGCGGCGCGCGGCTCGTCGCCGACGACCGCTGCGACATCTGGTACGACCGCGAGCGGCTGTGGTGCCGTCCGCCCGAAATTCTGGCGGGCAAGCTGGAGGTGCGCGGGATCGGCATCGTCGACAAGCCGTGGACCGCCCCCGTCCCGCTGGCGCTCGCGGTGCGGCTGACCGACCGTTACGACCGGATGCCTTCGGTGAATCAGGTCGAGACGGTCGCCGGCCACCCGCTGCCCGCGCTGCTGCTCTCGGCTTTCGAGGCCTCGGCGCCGATCAAGATCCTGCTCGCGCTCGAACGGCTGGCGCCCGAACGATGAGCAGCACGGCCGCCGAACCGCGCCTGCTTCTCGTCACCGGCCTGTCGGGTGCGGGCAAGTCGACCGTGCTCAAGGTGCTCGAGGATCTGGGCTGGGAGGTCGTCGATAATCTGCCGCTCGCGCTGCTCGAGGCGCTGATCGACGCGCCCGCGAAGCGCAGCGAGGCGAACCGGCCGATCGCGGTCGGGATCGACAGCCGCAGCCGCGGCTTCAAGCCCGCCAGGCTCGTCAAGCGGATCAAGGATCTGCGCGAGGATGGCGGGCGCGACATCCAGACCTTGTTCCTCGACTGCGCGGGCGCCGAACTCGAACGCCGCTTCTCCGAAACGCGCCGCCGCCACCCGCTCGCCGAGGACCGCCCCGCCGCCGACGGCATCGCGCGCGAGCGCGAACTGATGGAGCCGCTCCGCCGCTGGGCCGAGCATGTCATCGACACGACCAACTATTCGAGCAACGACCTGCAGCAGGAAATCCGCCAGCGCTTCGGCGATGCGGAGGAAGGCGAGCCGGTGCTCAACATATTGAGCTTCGGCTTCGCGCGCGGCCTGCCCCGCAACGCCGATCTGGTGTTCGACATGCGCTACCTCCGCAATCCGCACTGGGACCCGAAGCTCAAGCCCGGCACCGGGCTCGACCGCGAGGTCGCGGCCTATGTCATGGCTGATCCCGCCTATGAGGACAGCGTCTCGCAGATCGAACGGCTGATCCTCACCCTGCTCCCGCGCTACCGCGCCGAGGGCAAGAGCTATGTCACCATCGCCTTCGGCTGCACCGGCGGCCGCCACCGCTCGGTCCATGTCGCCGACCGGGTCGCGAAGACGCTGCGCGCCGCGGGGCACGCGCCGACCCTCACCCACCGCAACCTTGACTCCGCCCCGCAAGATGGGCTTGAGGGCAAGCCCCCGCCGGCATCGTCCGCCGGCGACCGACAATCATAAGGGTTCGCGAGTTCATGCCCGTCGATAAAGCTCTGCCGCTGCTGGGAATGGTTCTCGTCACCCACGGCCGCCTCGCCGAAGAGATGGTGCGCGCGATGGAGCATGTCGTCGGCCCTCAGCGCGCCGTCGCGACGGTCTGCATCGGCCCCAACGACAATATGGAAATGCGACGCAAGGAAATCGCCGACGCGATCCGCAAGGTCGACGAAGGCCGCGGCGTGATCATGCTGACCGACCTGTTCGGCGGCACCCCGTCGAACCTCGCGATCAGCCTGCTTGAAAGCGGGCGGACCGAAGTGATCGCGGGGGTCAATTTGCCGATGCTGATCCGGCTGGAAAGCGCCCGCAAGGCGATGGACCTGCGCGCCGCGGTGATCGCGGCCAAGGAAGCGGGCCAGAAATATATCTCCGTCGCATCGGAGATGCTGGGAGTGGGACCATGAGCGAGAATAGCGAGACGGTCGAGATCACCAACCAGCGCGGGCTGCACGCGCGCGCGAGCGCCAAGTTCGTGACCTTCGTCAGCCGCCTGCCCGAAACGGTCAGCGTCGAGGTCGAGAAGGGCGGATCGCGCGTCAACGGCACGTCGATCATGGGGCTGATGATGCTCGGCGCCGCAAAGGGCGACAGCATCACGATCCACACCAAGGGCGAAGGCGCCGACGCCGCACTGCTCAAGCTGGTCGGGCTGGTCAAGGACAGCTTCGGCGAGGATTGATGGTGCGCGGCTTTTTCTCGCGCTCCGTGCCCCTGCGAAGGCAGGGGGGCATCTGCCCTCTCCTTTTCAATCCGCACTCGTTACACTTCGTCATTGCGAGCGCAGCGAAGCAATCCAGGGCGGTTTACGCAGGCTCTGGATTGCCGCGCGGCTTCGCCGCTCGCAATGACGATTCCCTTCAAGAGGGGCACGGGAAAGCGGACATATGACCCATCGCCGCGCCCGCATCGAAAGCCTCTCCAATCCGCTGATCAAGCGGATGCGCCTGCTGCGCGAAAAGCGGCATCGCCGCGCCGAAGGGCTGTTCCTCGCCGAGGGGCTGCGCATCGCGACCGAGGCGCGCGAGGCCGGTATATTGCCGCAATGGCTGTTCCTCGCCAACGAGGACGCCGCCGCGCATCCGCTCGCGAAAGCGCTCGTCGAGGCGACGCTCGCGAACGGCGGCGAGGTGATCGACACGACCCCCGCGATCCTCTCCAAACTGTCGGGCAAGGACAATCCGCAAACGATCGTCGGCATCTACGCCGAGCCGAAGGCCGCCCTCGCCGACCTCGACCGCGATGCCGCACCGATCTGGCTCGTCGCCGAGCGGCTGCGCGATCCGGGCAACCTCGGCACGATGCTGCGGACCGGCGACGCGGTCGGCGCGGGCGGGCTGATCCTGCTCGACGAGAGCACCGATCCCTATGCGGTCGAGGCGGTGCGCGCGAGCATGGGAGCGATCTTCACCCAGACTCTCGTGCAGGCGCGATGGGACGCGTTTCTCCCCTGGCTGCGGAGCGGGCGCGGCGAACTGGTCGCGACCTGGCTTGGCGAGGACAGCAAGGATTATCAGGCGGTGCGCTACGCCGCACCGACCTTCCTCCTGATCGGCAACGAGTCGCAGGGAATGCCCGAGAGCTATGCCGCCGCCGCCGATGTGCGCGTGAAGATGCCGATGATGGGCAAGGCCGACAGCCTCAACGCCGCGGTCGCCGCAGCGGTGATGGCCTATGAGGTGCTGAACCAGCGGCGAAGCTGAACGGCACTTGGCCATGCCGTTCAGCTTGGGCCCAGCAGGCTCTCCCTAAGGGGCTTTTCGTTTTCCGCTCGATGCGAGCAAATTTGGCTCGATTCGATACCCCAAGCCGTTCGTGCTGAGCTTGTCGAAGCACCGTCCTTTTATGAGAGGGTGGCCCTTCGACAAGCTCAGGGCAAACGGCTGAGTGTTGAAGCGAGCGTTCAGGAGATCATGATGTCGAAGTTCCTCCCCCTCATCGCCCTGCCGCTGGTCCTTGCCGGCTGCGCCGCGTCGGGCGCCCCGCAGGCCCCCGGCGAAAAGCCCGTACCGTCCGCAGCCTATATGGCGGTCGGCACCGAGCCCGGCTGGACGCTCGAGATCACGCCCGAGCGGCTGAACTATGCCGGTGACTATGGCGAGACGAAGATCGCCGTGCCGAACCCCGGCGCGACGCCGTCGATGAACGGCGAAACCTATGCCGCAGGGCGCCTCGCGGTCGTGATCAAGCACGCGCCGTGCAGCGACGGGATGAGCGACCGGCGCTACGCCGACACGGTGCGCGTGATCGCCGACGGCAAGCGCGTCGAAGGCTGCGGCGGCAATATCCTGCCGCCCGACACGCTCGCGGGGTCGAACTGGAGCTTCGTGTCGATCGGAGGAACCCCGGTGGCGGCGGACAGGCCGACCTCGCTGGCGTTCGACGGCACGCGGCTCAGCGGCAGCGCAGGGTGCAACCGCTTCGGCGGCGGCTACAAGGTCGAGGACGGTCTGCTCACCGCCGGGCCGCTCGCCGCGACGATGATGGCGTGCCCCGGCCCGGCGATGGAGCAGGAACGCGCCTTCCTCGACCTGATGCAGGGGCCGGTCAGGATCGAATTTCCGTCGGACGGCACGATGCTGCTGACCGGCAAGGACGGTAAGTCCGCGGTGCTAAAGCGGGTCATCTAACGCAGGGCCACGCATCCCGTTGATCCGTTCGTGCTGAGCTTGTCGAAGCACCGTCCTTCTTTCTTCAAGAAAGAACGACCCCCTCGACACCGCCTGCGGCGTCGCTCGGGACAGGCTTCGACAGGCTCAGGGCGAACGTAGTTCAGGGACAGGCCAGCTATTCCCCGTCGTTCACCGCGGCGGGCGCCGCGGCCAGCTTCGCCAGCGGGCGCGCGGTCTGCTCGGCGGCGGGCAGCACCGGAATCTCCTTGTCCCCGGTTTCGACGTCGAGCGCCTCGAAGCGCTTCGCCTGCGTCAGCACCTGCGATTCGAAGCTGCCGACGAAGGCGTTGTACGCCCCCGTCGCCTGGTCGAGATTCTTGCCGACGCGCGCAATATGCGCGCCCATCACCGACATGCGCGCATAAAGCTCCTTGCCCAGCGCCGCGATCTCGCGCGCCTGTCCCGCGAGCTTTTCCTGCCGCCACACCGCCGCGACGGTGCGCGCGATCGCGATCAGGTTGGTGGGGGTCGCGAGCAGCACCTTGCGCTCGAACGCATAATCCCAAAGCTCGTGATCCTGATCGAGCGCCGCGGCGAGGACATGCTCGCCGGGGACGGACATCACGACGAAATCGGGGGTGTCGTCGAACTGGTTCCAATAGGATTTGGCGCCGAGCAGATTGACATGCGCCTTCATCGCCGCGGCGTGCGCGGCAAGGTGCCCCGCCTTCTCGCCCTCGTCGACCGCGCCGAACGCATCCTGATAGGCGTTGAGCGACACCTTCGCGTCGATGATCAGGCTCTGCCCGCCGGGCACCTTGACGACGACATCGGGGCGGAGCCGCCCGCCTTCGCCATCGGCGACGCTGACCTCGGTCTGGAAATCGGCATGTTCGGAAAGGCCGCAGCTTTCGAGGACGTTGCGAAGCTGTTGCTCGCCCCAGCGCCCGCGCGCCTTGGGCGCGTTGCGGAGCGCGTTGACGAGCTTCGCCGCCTCGCTCGACACCCGCTCGGTCCCCTCACGCATCGCGGCGATCTGGCCGTGGAGCAGGCCGAAGGCGTCGCGGCGCTCGGCCTCGACCTTGCCGACCGCCTCCTCATATTTCTGCAGCCGCTCGTGGACGGGGTACAGCAGCGCCGTCAGATTCTGCCCCGCGCTTTCCTCGCTCTGGCGGAAGCGCGCGTCGGCGCGCTCGAGGAAGGCCTTTTGCGCCTCGCCGAGCATCGCCTGCCCCACCTCGCGGAATTGCGCGGTCAGCGCCGCCTGCGCACCCTGAAGCTGCGCGATCTGCGCGTCGTGCGCGGCGTCGCGCGCCTTCTGCTCGGCAAGCAGCGCCGAAAGCTGCAGATCGGCGGCCTTGCGCGCCTCGGCCTCGGCCGCAAGGTCGGTGACCGCCACCTTGAACCGCTCCGCCAAGCCGTCACGCTCGGCCTTGAGCGCTCCCGCCTGCCGCCCGGCGAGCAGCCAACCGATCAGGCCTCCGAGAAGGAGAGCGATAACGCCGACGATCAACAAGGGGGTATCCATGATCGGAACATAGGACGAACAGCGCAGGCTTGGCTAGGACCAATCGACATTCAGAAGATGGCGAGCCGAAAATGGTGGGTTTTCGGGACCCGGAGCGCAGCGCGCTTGCGGCACGTGAGCCCGGAAGCACGAAAGGCCGCCATTTGCAGGCCGCCAGGGCTGAATGTCGATTGGTCCTGGTCGCTATTTGGTCAGGATGAGGCGGCTTTGGAGTGGGAAGCCGAGAATCCTCCTCTTCGTCATTCCCGCGAAAGCGGGAATGACGACCTTATGAGATGCAGAGGGCCGCGTTCCGGCCGGAACCCGTTACCCCGCCCCGCTTCCCGCAAAGGGCAGGATGGCCCGATAGGCTTCGACGCCCGGTGCGCCACCGATCGTCACGCCCTGCGTCAGCAGCCAGTAATGCCGCACGATCTCGGCCTGCTGTTCGAGCCCGTAGCGATGCAGCGGCCAGCCGGGCTTCAGGCTGTAGTCATAGGTCGCGAAGGGATGGCGCATCAGCACCAGATACCAGCGCCCGCGCCGCTGCGCCTGCCAGACATGCGTCATTTCGTGGAGGAACAGCCCCTTGGCCTTGAGTTCCTCCTCGCGCTCGCCCGCCGGGCAGGAGAAATCGTCGCAATAGACGCCGCCCTTCGGGTGGAAGTGCAGGTCGCCCATCGGCGCCATGACGATCCGGCGCGGCTGGAAGAATATCCATTTATAGTGGCGCACCCGCACGCGCGCATAGTCGATCGCATCGCCGAACACGCTACGCGCGAGCATGATCTCGCCTGCGGTGAGAGGACGCGAAGGGCGCGGCATCAAGGCCCCGTCATTGCGAGGAGCGTAGCGACGAAGCAATCTCCAGCGAGAGGCCGCTCGTAACGGCCGATGGCTGGAGATTGCTTCGCTTCGCTCGCAATGACGATGCAGGCGGCGATCACGCGCTTATTTCTTCGCAGCGTCCGCCGCCGGGGAACCTCCGCCCATATCCATCGCGCCATGATCCATCTTGCTGTGATCCATCGTGGCTTCGCCCGCAGGCGCCACAGGCGCCGGCTTGATCACCAGATCGAACAGGATGCGCTCGTTATTGTTGTTGGTGAAGACGAACGCCATCGGCAGCTTGCCCGCGCGCACCGCGGCGGGGTTGATGTTCCAGATCATCAGATGTTTGCCGCCGGGCTTGAATTCGAGCTTGCCTTTGGCGGGCACCGGCGCGCTCGCCAGCGGCTTCATCGTGACGACGCCATTTTCCTTCACGCTCTCGTGCATTTCGACGCGCTGCGCGAGGTCGGCGGTCACGGCCATCAGCTGCACGTCGCGCGGGCCGCCGGTGACGGTGAAATAACCCGCGGCAGGGCTGTCGGGGCTCGCGCCCATCTGGATATAGCCGCTGACGACGTTGAGCTGCGGCCCCGCGCCCAGATTCTCCCCGCACGCGGTCAGCGTCGGCGCGGCGGCGGCAAGGGCGGCAGCGAGAGCGGTTCGGGCGAGGGTACGGCGTGCGATGGGCTTCATGTGCTGAGGACTCCCGAAATGCGGCAATTTTCGCATTCCAGATAAGCGGTCGAAACCCTTGTGCCAAGCCAAAGCGCACCTATATCGCCCGCATCAAATCAACATAAGGCGTGCCTGATTAGGGCGCCGGACAAGCAACAAGGACGTAATACCCATGGCAAAAGTGATCGGGATCGACCTCGGCACCACGAACAGCTGCGTCGCGGTGATGGAAGGCGGCAAGCCCAAGGTTATCGAAAATGTCGAAGGCACGCGGACGACGCCGTCGATCGTCGCCTTCGCAAAGGACGGCGAGCGCCTGATCGGGCAGCCGGCCAAGCGCCAGGCGGTCACCAACCCCGAAAACACCATCTTCGCGGTGAAGCGCCTGATCGGCCGCCGCTTCGACGACCCCATGACCAAGAAGGACATGGAGCTCGTCCCCTATACCATCGTCAAGGGCAGCAACGGCGACGCGTGGGTCAAGGCGGGCGGCGAGGATTATTCGCCGTCGCAGATCAGCGGCTTCATCCTCCAGAAGATGAAGGAAACCGCCGAGGCCTATCTCGGCGAGAAGGTCGAGCAGGCGGTCATCACCGTTCCTGCCTACTTCAACGATGCCCAGCGCCAGGCGACCAAGGACGCCGGCAAGATCGCGGGCCTCGAAGTGCTGCGCATCATCAACGAGCCGACCGCGGCCGCGCTCGCCTATGGCCTCGACAAGACCGAGAACAAGACGATCGCGGTCTATGACCTTGGCGGCGGCACCTTCGACATCTCGATCCTCGAGGTCGGCGACGGCGTGTTCGAGGTGAAGTCGACCAACGGCGACACCTTCCTCGGCGGCGAGGATTTCGACGCGAAGATCGTCGAATATCTCGCCGACGCGTTCAAGAAGGACGAGGGCATCGACCTCCGCAACGACAAGCTCGCGCTGCAGCGCCTCAAGGAAGCCGCCGAAAAGGCGAAGATCGAGCTGTCGACCGCGCAGTCGACCGAGGTCAACCTGCCCTTCATCACCGCCGATGCGAACGGGCCGAAGCACCTCGTCAAGACGATCACCCGCGCCGACCTCGAAAAGCTGGTCGAGGATCTGATCAAGCGCACCCTCGAACCGTGCAAGAAGGCGATCAAGGACGCGGGCGTCAGCGCCAGCGAGATCGACGAGGTCGTCCTCGTCGGCGGCATGACGCGCATGCCGCGCGTCCGCGAGGTCGTGAAGGACTTCTTCGGCAAGGAACCGCACACCGGCGTCAACCCCGACGAAGTTGTCGCGATCGGCGCCGCGATCCAGGCGGGCGTGCTGCAGGGCGACGTCAAGGACGTGCTGCTGCTCGACGTGACCCCGCTGTCGCTCGGCATCGAGACGCTGGGCGGCGTGTTCACGCGCATGATCGACCGCAACACCACC
>NZ_JAYSAH010000085.1:0-4118 GCF_041916015.1 Sphingopyxis sp.
AGCGAAGTCGAGACACGCTTGGGAAGCGCCAGCCTTCGCGTGTCTCGACTTCGCTCGACACGAACGGGAGTATAGGCTTGGCTTGTCCCCTTCCGGTCGCTAACTGCCGTTGCTGCCCAAAACCTCATCCACCCACGCGGGCACCAGCGCCGTCGCCGGGCCATGCCGTGCCTCGTCGAACCAGTAGCTGCCCTGACTCGGCTCCATATTGAGTTCCAGCGTCCGTGCGCCCGACGCGCGCGCTTCGCGCACGAACCCCGCGGCGGGATAGACCGCACCCGATGTGCCGATCGACACGAACAGGTCGGCGCGGTTCAGCGCGTGATATATCTCCTCCATCCGGTACGGCATCTCGCCGAACCAGACGATGTCGGGCCGAAGGTGGCCGGCGATGCCGCACGTGCTGCACGCCGGCCGGTCGAGCAGCGGCCCCGTCCACGGCATGCGGTTGCCGCACGCGGTGCACCAGGCATTCAGATGTTCGCCATGCATATGGATCAGCCGCTTGGCCCCCGCGCGTTCGTGCAGGTCATCGACATTCTGCGTCACGATCAGCAGTTCGCCTGGCCATTCGGCGTCGAGCCGCGCCAGTGCTTCATGCGCGACGTTCGGCGCCTTCGTCCGGATCGCCGCGCGCCGCATGTCGTAGAATCGCAGGACGAGGTCGGGGTCGCGGGCAAAAGCCTCGGGCGTCGCGACATCCTCGACGCGGTGCTGTTCCCATAATCCGCCGCCGTCGCGAAACGTGTCGATGCCGCTTTCGGCGGATACGCCGGCGCCGGTCAGGATGACGATATTCTGGATCGCAGTCATGCCTCCTCTCTATCCGCTGGTATCGCGCGAAGTCGAGATGTCGCGCCGTGTCGGTGTGCATCTCGACTTCGCGCGACGCGAGCGGCTAAGGGAAGGCGAAAGCAAGGGGACACATATGACCAGCATCGGCATTATCGGCAGCGAAGGGCGGATGGGGGTCGCGCTCGCCGCCGCGATATCCGAGGCGGGGCAACAGGGCGGCGGCATCGATCGCGGCGGCAATGTGCTGAAACTCGTCAGCGAAAGCGATGTCCTCGTCGATTTTTCGTCGCCCGCGGGGCTCGAGGCGACGCTCGACGCTTGTGTGGCCGCGCATAGGCCCATCCTGATCGGCACGACCGGGCTCGAGGAGCGCCATCATTATCTGATCGACGATGCCGCAAAGGATATCGCGGTGCTCCAGACGGGCAACACCTCGCTCGGCGTCACGTTGCTTGCGCATCTGGTGCGCGAGGCGGCGAAACGGCTCGATCCCGGCTGGGATATCGAAGTCGTCGAGATGCACCACCGGATGAAGGTCGATGCGCCGAGCGGCACCGCGCTGCTGCTCGGACAGGCGGCCGCCGAAGGACGCGGGATCAGTCTCGAAACCGGCGCCGAACGCGGCCGCGACGGCGTCACGCGCGCGCGCGGGCGCGGCAATATCGGCTTTGCGAGCCTGCGCGGCGGCACGGTGGCGGGCGACCATGACGTGATTTTCGCCGGCGACGAGGAAATGATCACCCTGTCGCACCGCGCCGAAAGCCGCATGATCTTTGCGCGCGGCGCGGTGCGCGCGGCGCTGTGGCTGCTGAACCAGAAGCCCGACCGCTATACGATGCCGCAGGTGCTGGGGCTGAACTGACCGCCATGAAGAAGGCCGACATCTTCGAATTCTACCGCCGCCTCGCCGAGCTCAACCCGAGTCCGGAGACCGAGCTCGAATTCGGCAACACCTATCAATTGCTCGTCGCGGTCGTGCTGTCGGCGCAGGCGACCGACGTCGGGGTGAACAAGGCGACGCGGAAGCTGTTTCAGGAGGTGAAGACGCCGCAGGCGATGATCGACCTCGGCGAGGACGGCCTCAAGCAGCATATCAAGACGATCGGGCTGTTCAACGCCAAGGCGAAGAACGTCATCGCGCTCAGCGAAATCCTCGTGCGCGACTATGGCGGCGAGGTGCCCGCGGACCGCGATACGCTGGTCGAACTGCCGGGGGTCGGGCGCAAGACCGCCAATGTCGTGATGAACTGCGCCTTCGGGGCGGAGACCTTCGCGGTCGATACCCACATCTTCCGCGTCGGCAACCGCACCGGCCTCGCGCCCGGCAAGACGCCGCTCGCGGTCGAGAAGAAGCTGGAGACGGAAACCCCCGCGCCCTTCCGCGTCGGCGCGCACCACTGGCTGATTCTCCACGGCCGCTACATCTGCAAGGCCCGCACCCCCGAATGCTGGCGCTGCCCGGTGGCCGATCTCTGCCGTTACAAGCCGAAGACCCCGGCGCCCAAGGCGAAGAAGGCGGCGTAGCCGAGTATTGGTCTGGCTTGGGGTGGTGAGCGGACATGCCCCACCTTCGTCATTCCCGCGCAAGCGGGAACCCAGTGTGGGGTCAGCCGACGCACGCTCTGGGTTCCCGCTTGCGCGGGAATGACGATGTTATAAAGACACGAAATATCGCTTAACGGCCGAAACCCGGCATCCCATAAGATTCGCGCAGAGGCGCAGAGGCCGCAAAGGGGAAAAGCACTCCGCCTCTGCGATCTTTGCGCCTCTGCGCGAATCTCATTCGGAGCCGCCTTCGCGGCTCTGGCCGCAATCGCTCGCTAACGGACCCCCATCCCCGGGCTTGTCGAAGCGCCGTTCTTCCTCCAGCATATGCGCGGGCTTCGACCGGCTCGGTCCGAACGGATCGAACGAAAAGATTAAAGGGGTTGCCGATATGCGTCTTGTTTCCGCCTTCCTTGCGTCCGCCGCCATGCTGGCCGCGGCGCCCGTTCACGCCAAACCCGCCGACACTGCGGCGGCGAAGAAGATCCTCATGGACAGCGTCGCGATTCCGACGGTCGAGGGGCGCGGCAAGGTGCCCGAACTGGCGGCATACTACGCCGGTGTGCTGAAGGCGGCGGGATACAGCGATGCCGACATTGAAATCACCCCGATGGGCGAAACCGCGACCTTTGCCGCCACCTTGCAGGGGACGACCAAGGCCAAGCCGATCGTCCTCCTCGGCCATATGGATGTCGTCGAGGCCGACCCCAAGGACTGGACCCGCGATCCCTTCGTGCCGGTCGAGGAGAATGGCTATATCTTCGGCCGCGGGTCGGAGGACAACAAGTTCGACGTCGCGATGATGGTCGCGACGATGGCCGCGCTGAAGCAGCAGGGCTTCAAGCCGAAGCGGACCATCATTCTCGCGCTGTCGGGCGACGAGGAAACCTCGATGATGACGACGCGCGCGCTCGCGGCGAAATATAAGGGCGCCGAATTTGCGCTCAACGGCGATGGCGGCGGCGGGCTGATCGGCGAGGACGGCAAGCCCAAATATTATGGGCTGCAGGCGGGCGAGAAGACCTATGCCGACTATGTGCTCGAAGTCACCAACCCCGGCGGGCACAGCTCGCGTCCCGGCGCGGTCAATGCGATTGTCGAGCTGTCCGAGGCGCTCGCGAAGATCGGCGCCTATCGTTTCACGCCGCAGCAGAACGAGCTGACCAGGATCGGCATGCCGATCGTCGCCGATCAGGTCGGCGGCGACATCGGCGCGGCGCTGAAGGCCTTTGCCGCCAATCCCGCCGATGCGAAGGCGATCGCCGCGATCCGCGCCGATCCCGAATATGTCGGCCAGATCGGCACGACCTGCGTGCCGACGCTGGTCAAGGGCGGCCATGCCGAGAATGCGCTGCCGCAAAGGGCGACGGCGAACATCAACTGCCGCATCTTTCCGGGCGTCAGCATCGAGGCGGTGCGCGCCGAGCTCGAAAAGGTCATCGCCGACCCCGCGGTCAAGGTGAACACCGACCCCGACGCGACCGCGAGCGACGCCTCGCCGCTGCGCCCCGACGTGATGGCGGCGGTGACCAAGGCGGTCCATGCGCGCGCGCCGGGGCTGCCGATCATTCCGTCGATGAGCGCCGGGGCGACCGACAGCCTGCATTTCCGCGCCGTCGGCGTGCCGAGCTATGGCGTCGCGGGGCTGTTCAGCAAGGCGAGCGATAGCTTCGCGCACGGCCTCAACGAACGCGCGCCGGTCGATGCGATCGCCCCGGCGCTCGCGTATTGGGACAGCTTGCTGCGCGATCTGTCGAAATAGGTGTCGTGGCCCCGCC
>NZ_JAYSAH010000086.1:0-19100 GCF_041916015.1 Sphingopyxis sp.
AAGTCGAGACACGCTCGGGAAGCGCCAGCCTTCGCATGTCTCGACTTCGCTCGACACGAACGGGAGCTTAGGTTTTGGCTTCCGCTTCCGGTTGTAAGCCGCCTAAAGCGAAACATCAGCCGTCCTCGCCGTTCCAATCGCGCCCGGCCTTCATAACGACCTCGACCCGGTCGCCGCGCCCGACCCGTTCGGCCTTCTGCACCGCGACCTTGACCGGCAGCAGATAACCGCCTTCGCGCGGGAAGAGCGACGTCGCGAACATGGTCTCGCCGATCCGCGCGACCACCGGCACCACGCCCCAGCCATAGCTTTGCGACAGCCCGGCATAGCGGATCGCGCCGACATGCGTGTCGGGCACCGCAACGAACAGAAAGGGCGCCGGCCCGCGCCATTCGAAAATCTCGCCGCCGAACGCGATCACTTCGTCATCCACAATCAGTTCCTCGGCGCTTGCCGCCGATAGCTCAGCGCTTCGGCAATATGGATACGGCCGATGGTTTCCGCGCCCGCCAGATCGGCGATCGTCCGCGCGACGCGCAGCATCCGCGTATAGCCGCGCGCCGACAGCCGCATCGCCTCGGCTGCCTGCGCGAGCAACTGGCGCCCGGCTTCGTCAGGGGTCGCGACCGCTTCCATGAGCTCTCCGTCGATCTCGGCATTGGTGCGCGCCGGATGCCCCGCATAGCGCGCGGTCTGCACGTCGCGCGCCGCCGCGACGCGCGCCGCCACCTCGGCGCTGCCTTCGGCGGGCGGCGGCAGCACGAGATCGGCAGCGCTCACCGCCTCGACCTCGACATGCAGGTCGATGCGGTCGAGCAGCGGCCCCGACAGCTTCGCCTGATAATCGGCGGCGCAGCGCGGCGCGCGGCTGCACGCGAGCGCGGGGTCGCCAAGATGCCCGCAGCGGCACGGGTTCATCGCCGCGACGAGTTGCACCCGCGCCGGAAAGGTCACATGCGCATTGGCGCGCGCGACGCTGACCTCGCCGGTTTCGAGCGGCTGGCGCAGGCTGTCGAGCACCCCGCGCTGAAACTCGGGCAGTTCGTCGAGGAACAGCACGCCGAGATGCGCGAGGCTGACCTCGCCGGGCCGGACGCGCAAGCCCCCGCCGACGAGCGCGGGCATCGACGCCGAATGATGCGGGCTGCGGAACGGCCGCGCGCGCACGAGCCGCCCGCCCTCGAGCCCGCCCGCGACCGAGGCGATCATCGATACCTCGAGCGCTTCGGCCGGCGTCAGTTCGGGCAAGATGCCCGGCATACACGCCGCCATCAGCGATTTGCCCGAACCCGGCGGCCCCGACATCAGCAGATTATGCCCGCCCGCCGCCGCGATCTCGAGCGCGCGCTTCGCGGTCTCCTGCCCCTTCACCTGTTTGAGATCGGCGGTGCGGACGGGAGTCTCGACAGCGCCCGGAACCGGCGGCGGCAGCGGCGCGCTGCCCCGGAAATGCGCCAGCAGCGACAGGAGATCGGGCGCGCCGAGCACCTCGACATGGCCCGCCCACGCCGCTTCGGGGCCTTGCAGCGCCGGGCAGATCAACCCCTTTTCGGCGCTTCCCGCATGGAGCGCCGCCAGCAGCACGCCGGGCGACGCCGCGACGCGCCCGTCGAGACTCAACTCGCCGACGACGACATAAGCGCTCAGCGTCTCGGCATCGACGACGCCCATCGCTCCCAGCAGCGCGAGCGCGATCGGCAGGTCGTAATGCGATCCTTCCTTGGGGAGGTCGGCGGGCGACAGGTTGACGGTGATCACCTTGGGCGGCAGCGCTAGCCCGATCGCGGCGATCGCCGCGCGCACCCGCTCGCGGCTTTCGCCGACCGCCTTGTCGGGCAGGCCGACGACGACGAAGCGCGGCAGGCCGGGCGTCAGCTGGCACTGTACCTCGACCCCGCGCGCTTCGAGCCCGAGATAGGCGACGGTTGAAACGATCGCGACCATGATCCCCCTTTGTTCCCATGCCTTTCATACGCCGCCGCCCGCCGCCGTCGAGTCTTTTTAGCGCCGTCGTGGCGCGGTTCGTCGCCGCGCGTTTGACAACATACCAACCAGTCGGTATGTCGAGTCGCATGAACACGACTCGTCCCTCCCCGCCCCGTCCCCGCGCCCCGCGCGGCAGCGCGCGCGCCGCGCTGATCGCGGCGGCGCACAGCACGGTGCGCAAGCAGGGCTATGCCGCGACGAGCGTCGATGAGATTTGCGCGGTGGCGGGCGTCACCAAGGGTGCCTTCTTCCATCATTTCGAATCGAAGGAAGCGCTCGCAGTCGCCGCGGCCGAGGGCTGGACCGAGCGCGCGCGGCCGATGTTCGAACTCGCGCCGCACAACCGGCTCGACGATCCGCTCGACCGGCTGCTCGGCCATATCGATTTCCGCCTGTCGATGCTCGACGGCCCGACCGAGGATTATACCTGCTTCGTCGGCACGATGGTGCAGGAGGCCTATGCGACCAGCGACCGCATCCGCGCCGCGTGCGAGGCGAGCATCAACGCCTATTGCCAGGCGCTCGCCCCCGACATCCAGGCCGCGATCAACGTTTACGGCGTCCCCGAAGACGTCACTGCGATCGGCCTCGCCCAGCATGTCCAGTCGGTGCTGCAGGGCGCCTTCGTCCTGGCGAAAACGACGAACGATCCGGCGATTGCACGCGGGACCGTCACCCATCTGAAGCGTTACGTCCGGATGCTGTTCGGACGGATTTGACAAAATTCAAAGAGAGAGGAGTCCCCCCATGGCCGACACGCCCGAAACCCCCAGGATGATCTTCGTGAACCTGCCGGTCACCGACCTCGAAAAGTCGAAAGCCTTTTACGAGGCGGTCGGCGCGACCAACAACCCCGCCTTCACCGACGACACCGCCGCCTGCATGGTGATCGCCGAAGGGTCGATCCACGTCATGCTGCTCACCCATGAAAAATGGGCAACCTTCACGTCGAAGACGATCCCCGACGCGCATATGGCGGCGCAGGTTCTGCTCTGCGTCTCGGCCGATAGCCGTGGCGAGGTCGATGGACAGGTGGGCAAGGCTGTCAAGGCGGGCGGCAAGGCCGACCCGACCCCGACGCAGGACTTCGACTTCATGTACGGCCGCAGCTTCGAGGACCCCGATGGACATATCTGGGAAGTGATGTGGATGGACCCGGCGGCGATCCCGGCCGGCGAACCCGCCGAAGCCGCCGCCTGACGATCCGCCAAGGATGAGGGAGAAAAGCCGTGCCCGAAATCACCGCCTACCGATCGGTTCCGGCCTTCGCATACGGCCGCATCAAGGACATCCGCATCCGCTGGGCGCTCGACGAAATCGGCCAGCCTTATGAGACGCGGCTGATCGGCGGCATTTTCGAGGACAAGGCGCCAGCCTATCTGGCCGATCAGCCGTTCGGGCAGGTTCCGGTCTATAAGGAAGGCGACCTGATCCTGTTCGAAACGGGATCGATCCTGATCCACATCGGCGGCACCGACGCGCGCCTGTTGCCGCGCGATGCGAAAGGGCGCGGCCGCGCGATCAGCTGGATGATCGCCGCGCTCAACAGCGTCGAGCCGATGATCCAGACCCTGGTCGTGCTGACCGTCAAGGGACAGGGCACCGACTGGCTCGCCAGCGCGATCGAAGCGGCCAAACCCTTTGCCGAGCAGCGGCTGGCCCGCTTGGCGCAGGCACTCGGGGAGCGCGAATGGCTGGAAGATGATTTTTCGATCGGCGACATCGTGATGATCGATGTGCTGCGCAACGCCGCCCCGCAGCTACTGGCACCGCACCCCAATCTCGCCGCCTATGTCGCGCGCGGCACCGCGCGCCCCGCCTTTCAAAGCGCGATGGCGGCGCATCTGGCCGATTGCGCGGTCGGCGAGCCGCTGCCCGCCTGACCCCACCTTTAAAGGAACCATAGCCATGCCCGTGAACCCCGACAGCAAACTCGAAGTCACCGCCTTCGACTGGGTGCCCGATTTCGCGCGCGGCTTCGTCCGCGACCTTCGACCGCGCTGGGCGTGCGAGGAGATCGGGCTCGACTATGCCGAGCATCTGATCAGCGCGATCAACCGCCCCGCCGGCCACTTCCTGTTCCAGCCGTGGGGGCAAGTCCCGGTGCTGAGCGACAACGGCATCCGCCTGTTCGAAAGCGGCGCGATCCTGCTCCATCTCGCCGAAAAGGACGAGCGGCTGATGCCTCGCGACGCGCAGCAACGCGCCAACACGCTCGCCTGGCTGTTCGCTGCCTATAACAGCGTCGAGCCGATGCTGTTCGAACTCGGCAATGTCGATTTGTTCGCGAAGGACGAGGAGTGGGCGAAGCTCCGCCGCCCGAGCCTGATCGAATTCATCCAGGGCCGCCTCGGCCGCCTCGACGACGCGATCGGGGACAAGGAGTATCTGACGGGCGAGTTCACCGTCGCCGACATCGCGATGGCCACCGTGCTCCGCGAAGCCGTCGAGGCGGGGCTGATCGCCGAGCAGCCGCGGCTGCAGGCCTATTTGGATCGCTGCCTCGCCCGTCCCGCCTTCGAGCGCGCGCTCGCCGCGCAGCTTGCCGCCTTCAGCGACGAAGCGGGACCACCCGCCGCCTGATCCCCTCCCAATCCCCCAAGGAGAGACGAGATGACCTATGTAGAAGGATTTGTGCTCGCGGTGCCGACCGCCAACAAGGAAGCCTATCGCAAGCATGCTGCCGACGCGGCGCCGCTGTTCAAGGAGTTCGGCGTGAGCCGGATGGTCGAATGCTGGGGCGACGACGTTCCCGACGGCAAGCTCAACGACTTCAAGGGCGCGGTGCAGGCCAAGCCCGACGAAACCGTCGTCTTCAGCTGGTTCGAATATCCCGACCGCGCGACCCGCGACGCCGCGACGGAGAAGATGATGAACGATCCGCGGATGGCGGCGATGGGCGGCGAAATGCCGTTCGACGGCAAGCGGATGATCATCGGCGGCTTCGAATCGATCGTCGACGACCGCGCCGGCGGCGCCACCGGCTATGCCGACGGCTATATCGTCCCGGTCCCCGACGGGAACAAGGACGCCTATCGCGCGATGGCCGACAAGGCGTCGGAGGTGTTACGCGACTATGGCGCGACGCGCGTCGTCGAGGCGTGGGGCGACGATGTGTCCGACGGCAAGGTCACCGACTTCAACCGCGCCGCACACAAGCAGGATGGCGAAAGCGTCGTGTTCAGCTGGGTCGAATGGCCCGACAAGGAAACGCGCACCGCAGGCTGGGAAAAGGTCATGGCCGACGAGCGGATGAAGCCCGATGAGAGCAACATGCCTTTTGACGGCAAGCGCATGATCTACGGCGGCTTCGTCCCGATCGTCGAGGCGTGATCGCAGCAACGGGAGAGCGTCCGGTGTCCCACCCACACGAAACGCGTGCGGCATCATGCCGTTGCGGTGCTGTAACGCTGGAACTGGTCGGCAATCCGATCGTCGCGGCGACTTGCTACTGTCATAGCTGCCAGGAAGCCGGGAGGGCGTTCGAAGCGCTGACCGGCGCCCCGGCCCTGCTCGACGCCGATGGCGGCACCCCTTATGTACTGGTGCGCAAGGACCGCATTGCCTGGCTATCGGGCGTCGATCAGCTGGACGAACATCGGCTGAACGCCGATTCGCCGACACGGCGGTTCGTCGCGCGCTGTTGCCACACACCGATGGCGCTGGAATTTACCAAGGGCCATTGGCTGAGCGTCTATGCGGGACGCATCCCTGCCCGCGAACGCCCGCCCACCGCGATGCGGACGATGGTGAGAGACCGGCCCGATGGTGTCGAATTCTCCGACGATGTGCCGAGTTACACATCGCACTCGGGCAAGTTCATGTGGAAACTGCTGTCGGCTTGGGCTGCGATGGGATTTCGCGCTCCGCCGATCGAAAAGACGCAGAGCTGGACGCGAAAGCAGGGATGAGGGAGCCGATGTGAATCACCTGACCTACCCTAACGAAAGCGCCGCCTACCGCGCTGCACGCAACGCGTTGCTCACCGACGAGATCGCGCTCCGCCGCCAGATCGAGGCGGTCGCGGCGAAGCGTCGCGCGCTGCCGTCCGGCGGCGAAATCGCCGAAGATTATGTTTTCGAGCGCATCGGCGCACACCAGCGTCCCGAAACGGTCCGATTGTCCGAGCTGTTCGGCAATAAGCCGAGCATCATCCTCTACAGCTTCATGTTCGGCCCCGGCCGCGACGTCCCCTGCCCCGGCTGTACCCACATGCTCGATTCGATCGACGGCGGCGCCCGCTACATCGACGACCGTGCCCCGCTCTATATCGTCGCCAAGTCGCCGATCGCGCGGCTCGTCGAATGGGCACGGGTACGCGGCTGGGCGCACCTGAGTTTCCTCTCGGACGTCACCACGCGCTACTCCGCCGACTATTTCGGCGACACCCGCAAATTCCCGCCCGCGATGCGCGCCGACCGCAAGCTGAAATCGGGCGAAGAATGGGACGAGACGATCTTCAACGTCTTCCGCAACGAAGCGGGCACCGTCCGCCATCACTGGGGCAGCGAGATGGCCTTCGCGCCCTCCGATCCCGGCCAGCACCACCGCGCCGGCGACCTCGTCGATTCGCTGTGGGGCCTGCTCGACATGACCCCCGAAGGCCGCGGGGACTATTTCCCGACCGTGGAAGGAGGAAAGAAATGACCGACGCATCGAACTTCATCTGGTACGAACTGATGACCCCCGACCCGGCGGGCGCAGCGCGCTTCTATGGCGCGGTCGTTGGCTGGACGATCCCCGCCGAAGGGGAGCCGACGGCCGGCGGGGTCGATTACCGCATGATCGGACGCAGCGACGGCGGCAACGCGGGCGGCGTGCTCGCGCTCAATGCCGACATGATCGCGGGCGGGGCGCGGCCCTTCTGGATCGGCTATATCCACACCCCCGACGTCGATGCCGCGGTCGCGGCGATCGAGGGCGACGGCGGCGGCGTCCAGATGCCCGCGATGGACATCCCCGTCGGGCGCATCGCGATGGTCACCGACCCGCAGGGAGCGCCCTTCTATGTCATGACTCCCGCCCCGCCGCCGGGAATGGAGGACATGGAGAGCGACGTCTTTTCGGTCGACCGGCCGCAGCACATCCGCTGGAACGAACTCGCGACCACCGCGCCCGACGCTGCGATCGCCTTTTACAAAAAGCATTTCGGCTGGGGGCAGGAGGGCGCGATGGATATGGGCGAACTCGGCGCTTACAGGTTCATTCAGCGGGGCGACGTCGGGCTCGGCGCGGTCATGCCGCTGATGCCAGGCATGACTGCCCCGATGTGGAGCTTCTACATCGGCGTCGACGATATCGACCGCGCCCGTGCCGCGGTCACCGCGAACGGCGGTACGATCACCAACGAACCGATGGAAATTCCCGGCGGCGAATATGCGATGAACGGCATCGACCCGCAGGGCGCGGCCTTCGGCCTCGTCGGCCCGCGCAAATAGGCGGATCGGGGCGATCGGGGGACAGGAAAGGAAAGAAACATGACCGATACACTCGTCCCCGCCGAAGAGCTGGTGCGCAGCAGCACACGCCGGCCGCTGCCGAACGAGAGCGCCGACTATCGCGCCGCGCGCGACGCGCTGCTCGTCGAGGAAATCGAGCTCCGCCGCCATCTCGCGCGCGTCGCGGCGCAGCGGCGCGCGCTCCCGCCCGGCGGCGAGGTGAAACAGGATTACCGCTTCGTCGGCGCGGCCGGCGAGGTCGGCTTCGCCGACCTGTTCGGGAACCACGACACGCTATTCGTCTATGGCATGATGTACGGCCCCGAACGCAAGCAGGCCTGCCCGATGTGCACCGCGACGGTCGCGAACTGGGACCCCGAGGTTCCGCATCTCGAGCGGAGGATCGGTTTCGCGATCGTTGCGCGCTCGCCCTATCCGCGCCTCGCCGCCTTCGCACGCGAACAGGGCTGGGATCATCTGAGGCTCTATTCGGACCCGACCGGCGCTTTCTGGCAGGACTATATCGGCGAAGGCCCCGACGACGACATGGCAGGCTACAGCGTCTTCACGCGCCGCGACGGGACGATCCGCCATTTCTGGAGCGTCGAGGGCGGACCCGAGATCGCCGATCCGGGGCAGGACCCGCACGGCGCGCCCGACCCCAATTCGCTGTGGAACCTGCTCGACCTGACCCCCGAGGGGCGCGGCACCGACTGGTATCCCAGCCTGCGCTACGACGACTGACCCGAACAAGAGAGGAGAGGAAGATGGAAAATCAGGGACCGACGACCGGCCTGACCCCGCATCTGGCGATAGCCGACAAGCGCGGCGCCGAGGCCATCGCCTTTTATGCGAAGGCATTCGGCGCGGTCGAGCAAGCGCGCGTGCTCGCAGATGACGGCGTGCGGCTGATGCACGCGCATCTGACCGTCAACGGCGCGTCGCTGATGATGCACGACGATTTTCCCGAATATACCGGCGGCGCGATGCCGCCGCCGTCGGGGGTCACGCTGCACCTGCAGGTCGACGACACCGACGCCTGGTACGACCGCGCGGTCGCCGCGGGCGCGGCCCCGCACATGCCGCCCGCGGACATGTTCTGGGGCGACCGCTATGCGCAGGTCACCGACCCGTTCGGCCATAGATGGTCGATCGGAACCCCCGTCAAAGGAGAGAAATGATGTCCGGCAAAGCAACATTGTGCCTCTGGTACGACAAGGACGCCGAGGAAGCGGCGAATTTCTATGCCGCGACCTTCCCCGACAGCAAGGTCGGCACCGTTCACCGCGCGCCCGGCGACAATCCGAGCGGCAAGGCGGGCGATGTGCTGACCGTCGATTTCACCGTGCTCGGCTTCCCCTGCATCGGCCTCAACGGCGGTCCGGCCTTCAAACATAGCGAAGCCTTTTCGTTTCAGGTCCATACCGAAACGCAGGAGGAAACCGATCGCCTCTGGAACGCGATCGTCGGCAACGGCGGCGCCGAAAGCATGTGCGGCTGGTGCAAGGACAAATGGGGCCTCAATTGGCAAATCACCCCGCGCGTCCTGACCGACGTGATGGCGAGCGGGGACAAGGCGGCTGCCAAGCGCGCCTTCGAGGCAATGATGTCGATGAAGAAGATCGACATCGCGACCATCGAAGCCGCGATCAGAGGCGAAGCCGTTGGCGCGGCGTAGTCCCGTCCTCTTCGCCTGGCTGCTCTGCGGTACGCTCGACATCTGCTATGCGGCGGTGTCGAGCGTGCTGCGCGGCGGCACCGTCTCCTCGATGCTCCACGGCGTTGCCAGCGGGCCGTTCGGCGACGGCGCGCAGCAATGGGGCATCGGCGGCGACCTCGCCGGGCTCGCGACGCATTATGCGATCATGGCCGCGATGGTTGCGGCGTGGTTCTTCGTCGCGCGGCGCTGGATCACGCTGACCATATGGCCGTGGTGGCTGACCGGCACGCTCTACGGGCTGCTGCTCTATGTCGTCATGAACGGCATCGTGTTGCCGCTGCGCTTCGGCTTGCCTTTCCCGCCGGCCGATCTCGTCAAGGGCGCGATCGCGCTCTTTCCGCACATCTTCTTCATCGGCCTGCCGCTCGCATGGCTGACCCGCAAGGATGCCCATTGATGCTCATCTATTATGGCCACCCCTTCTCTTCCTACACATGGAAGGTACTGATCGCGCTTTACGAGAAAGGGATCGCGTTCGATTACCGCTCGGTCGACCCGGCATTTCCGGACCATATGCCCGAATTGAAGGCGCATTGGCCGATCGGGCAGTTCCCGCTGCTCGTCCACGACGGTGTGCCCTGGTTCGAATCCTCGATCATCATCGAATATCTCGACCATCTCGTCCCCGAGCCGCGCCTGATTCCCCAGGACTTCGATGCCGCGCTCAAGGTGCGCTTCTTCGATCGCATCTTCGACAATCATGTCATGGCGCAGATGCAGGAGGTGGTGAACGACGCAATCCGTGGCCCCGGCGGCCATGTCCCATCGATCGTCGATGGTGCGAAGGCGAAGCTCGAGACCGTCTACGCGTGGCTCGACAAGGAACTCGCGGCCGGCGGCTGGGCGACGCCCCATGGCTTCACCATGGCCGATTGCGCCGCCGCGCCATCGCTCTTCTATGCCGACTGGGCCTACCGGATTCCCGAAAAATACGAGAATCTCCGCGCCTATCGCGCCCGCCTGCTCGCACATCCGACTGTGTCGCGCTGCGTCGAGGATGCCCGGCCATTCCGCGGCTATTTCCCGCTCGGCGCCCCCGACCGCGACTGACCCGAAGGAGACTATCATGTCCGAAACCCGCGAACTGTCGGTAACGACCCACATCGACGCGAGCCCCGGGACGGTGTGGCAGGTGATGACCGGGCGCATGGCCGAATGGTGGTGCCCGAAACCCTGGACCGTCACGCTCGACGAGATCGACCTTCGCCCCGGCGGCCGCTGCGCGATGACGATACACGGCCCCGATGGCGAGACGATGCCGAGCGACGGAATATTTCTGGAGGTCGTGCCCGGCAAGCGTTTCGTGACAACCGACGCCGTGGTCCGCGACGCCAGCGGCCGCCTCGCGGCATCGGGTCCGTTCATGATCGGCGGCTGGGAAATCGAGCCCGAGCAGGGCGGCACCCGCTTCACCGGCTGGGCGCGCCACTGGACCGACGAAGCGATGCAGCAGCATGAGGAGATGGGCTTCACCCCCGGCTGGGGTGCCGTCGCCGAGCAGTTGAAGGCGCTTTGCGAAGATAGATGAGGTCCGTCATTGCGACCCCGGCGAAAGCCGGGGGAAGCAATCCAGAGCGGTTACCGCACCCTCTGGATTGCCGGTCGCTTCGCTCCTCGCAATGGCGGCAAAGAACCGTCCCAAATCGCGGTTAACGCCGCGCTGACGCTGCCGCTTTGCCATTTGGTCATCGCGCCCGCGCGATGGCGGCCTCATGGCCTTGCCGACCGCCTTCCTTCGTACCCTCATCATCACCGCTTTCGCGGCGGTGCTGGCGTTCGCCCCGGCGCACGCGCAACAGGTCGCGACCGTCACCACGTCGGTGACATGGACCTATGAAGACGCGGGGACCTATGAAGACGCGGGCGACGACGACACTGCCGGCGCGATCGACGAAACCGCAGCGCTCCTCGACGACGAGGGCCTCGCCGAAGACGCCGACCTCGGCGCGACGCGGCGCTATGCGCCTTCGGCGACGCTCGCGACGCTCGGCCAGGCGAAGGCGCGCTTCGGTCCCTTCGCGGTCGTCGATGACGCGACGATCCGCATGGCGGGCGACGTCACGTCGAACACGCCGCGCCAGTTCGCCGCGATGCTCGCAGCCTTTCCCCATCTGAAGCGCCTCGAAATGATCGACTGCCCCGGCAGCCTCGACGAGGAAGCCAATCTGATCCTCGCGCGTGCGATCCGCCGGGCGGGCCTCGAAACCATCGTCCCCGCCGGCGGCTCGGTCCGCTCGGGCGCCGTCGAGATCTGGCTCGCCGGAGCCACCCGCCGCGCCGCGCCCGATGCCGAGTTCGGCGTCCACAGCTGGGCCGACGAAAATGGCCGCGAGGCGAACGATTATCCCGCGAACGATCCGGTCCACGCCGAATATTTGAGCTATTACCGCGAAATGGGCATGGACGACGCGAAGGCGCACGCCTTCTACGCGCTCACCAACGCGACGCCGTTCAGCGACGTCCACTATCTGACGCGCGACGACATGGCACGCTTCGTCACGCTGAACTGAACCATTCCCTGCCAGGCGGTTGGCAAACTGATTTAGCCTTGTAACACGCCTGCCGTACCCCCAGATCGGGCTGCATGGCGAACCGCAGCCTTTACCAGCGATTGCGACGGAACGCGCAGGTCCGCACGGGGCTTTTCTGTATCGGCGTGCTGCTGATGGCCGTCGGCGTGATCATCGGCCCACTGCCCGGCCCCGGCTTCCTCATCCTGTTTCCGGTCGGCCTGATGCTCTGCCTGCAGAACAGCGCCTGGGCGAAACGACGCTATGTCCGCTTCAAACGGCGCCATCCGCGCTACGGCGACTGGACCGACCGGATCATGCGCCGGGTAAGTGCCGCGCGCCGCCGTGCCCGCGCCGCGCTGGAATCGCTTGATGACGATTGACTTTCGCCCGAATCCTGCTTATCCGCGCCTCCAACAGTGGCCGCCCACGCTTGGCGGCCCTTTTCTGTTACAGCATTTGACGAGATCTAGGGAAAACCGCGATGAAGCGCACTTATCAACCGAGCCGCCTCGTGCGCAAGCGCCGCCACGGCTTCCGCGCCCGCAAAGCCACCGTCGGTGGCCGCAAGGTTCTCGCTGCCCGCCGCGCGCGCGGCCGCAAGAAGCTGTCGGCCTGATCACCGACGCTTCGTCGCCAGCCCAAAAAGAGTTGGGTCTGGTGCGAACGCTTTCCAAACGCAGCGAATTTCTGGCCGCGAACCGCGGCCTTCGCTTTCCCATGCCCGGCTTCGTGCTGCTCGTCCGCCCTCGCGGCGACGGCGACGAGAGTCGGGGCATCGGCTTTACGGTCAGCAAGAAGGTCGGCAACGCCGTCACCCGCAACCGCATGAAGCGACGCTTCCGCGAACTGGCGCGCGCCGCGCTGCCCGAATCGGGGATCGCCGGCGCCGACCATGTGCTGATCGGGCGCCCCGGCGGCAACGACATCGCCTTTGCCGAACTTGGCGACCATCTCGATTCGGCGCTGAAGCGCGCCGCGAAGAAGCTGGCGAAATGATCGGCTGTCCTACATGGCGCGCGCGGCGTAGCATCCCGGCATGAGCACGTCCCTTCTCCGGCCCTGCAATCGAATTGCGAGTGAAGTTACGCAGTTTTCTGCGGTTCCGCTGATGAATCCGTCCCTTTCCTCTCATCACCCCGGACTTGATCTGGCGTCCATTCTCCCGGCGTCACGTGAATGGACCCCGGATCAGGTCCGGGGTGACGACGCAGGCGGCGAAGACCATGCAATCGCGTGTAAAGTTGCGCAGTTTTCCGGGCTTCTCCCATGATCGCCCGGCTGCTCATTCTGATCGCCCGCGGCTGGCAGCTCGGCCCCTCGCGCATATTGCCGCCCACGTGCCGCTATGCACCGTCGTGCAGCGAATATGCAATCATCGCGCTGAAACGTCATGGTGCGATCAAGGGTGGCTGGCTGGCGACAAAGCGGCTATTGCGCTGCCATCCTTGGGGCGGCCATGGCTACGACCCCGTACCCTGATGCGGCATTCCCCGACATTTTGAGACGAAGAGAGACCGAAGAGCGTGGACGACAAGCGTAACTGGATCACGGCAATCTTGCTGTCGGCGGCCATCCTGCTGGGCTGGAACTTCGTCGCCACGAAATTCTTCCCGACCCCGCCCAAGCCCGACGTGACCAGAACGGTCGCGGGCGCAAGCGGCGCGGCCAATCCGGCGACGCCCGCGCAGCCCGGCACTCCCGCGGCTCCGGGCGCCACCGCACCGGCGACGCCCGCGATCGTGCCGCTCGAAACCGCGCTCGCGGCGGGCAACCGCGTGCCGATCGAAACCCCCGCGCTGTCGGGCTCGATCAACCTCGTCGGCGCGCGGATCGACGACATCACGCTCACCAAATATCGTCAGACCATCAAGAAGAACTCGCCCCCCGTGCGTCTCTTCGCCCCGGGCAACACCAAGGCCGCCTATTTCGCAAGCATCGGCTGGTCGGCGCAGGGCATCGAGGTTCCGGGGCCGAGCACCCTCTGGACCGCGACCGGCGCCAGCCTGACCCCGACGACCCCGGTGACGCTGAGCTGGGCCAACGCGACCGGACAGACCTTCCGCATCGAGTACAGCATCGACGCCCATTATCTGATTACCGCGAAGCAGACGGTCGCCAACACCGGCACCGCAGCGGTTCTGGCGAGAACAGGAGCCTTCATCGATCGTGGAGGCCGTCCGACCAATCCGGAAGATCACGACACCACCACGATTCATTCAGGTCCGACTGGTCTACTCGACGGCAAGAGCAATTTCACCAATTACGACGAGGTCGAAAAGGCGCCCAACAGCACCATCGATTTCGCTTCGACGGGCTGGCTCGGCTTCACCGACAAATATTGGCTTGCTGCGGTCATCCCCGGCAGCGGCCAGAAAGCATCGGCAGCGTTCAGCGGCCTGCCCGGCAATGGTTTTCGTGCGGCGTTCGCGGGTGAGTTCGCACAGGTCGCCCCCGGTAAGCAGATCACCACGACAAGCCGCATCTTCGCCGGCGCGAAGGAAGTGAGCATCCTGTCGGACTATCAGGACAATCTCGGCATCCCGCGCCTGTCGAACGCGATCGACTGGGGCTGGTTCGAATTTTTCGAAAAGCCGATCTTCAAGCTGCTCGACTGGCTGTTCAGGCAGGTCGGCAATTTCGGCGTCGCGATCATGTTGCTCACGGTGATCATCCGCGCGCTGATGTTCCCGGTCGCGCAGCGCCAGTTCCATTCGATGGCGCAGATGCGCCTCGTCCAGCCGAAGATGAAGGCGCTGCAGGAACGCTATAAGGACGACAAGCCGCGCCAGCAGCAGGAACTGATGAAGCTCTACAAGGACGAGAAAATCAATCCGCTCGCCGGCTGCCTGCCGATCGTGCTGCAGATCCCGATCTTCTACGCGCTCTACAAGGTGCTGATGCTGACGATCGAAATGCGCCACCAGCCCTTCGCGCTGTGGATTCGCGATCTCTCGGCGCCCGATCCGCTGCACTTCCTCAATCTGTTCGGGTTGCTGCCCTTCACGCCGCCGTCGCTGCTCGCGATCGGACCGCTCGCGCTCGTCCTCGGCATCACCATGTTCCTGCAGTTCCGCCTCAATCCGCAGGCGACCGATCCTGTGCAGCAGCAGGTGTTCAAGATCATGCCGTGGATGTTCATGTTCATCATGGCGCCGTTCGCGGCCGGTCTGCTGCTCTACTGGATCACGAACAACTGCCTGTCGATCGCGCAGCAGCAGTTCATGTACCGCAAGTTTCCGCAGCTTCGGGCGGCGCCGGTCAAGTGATCCCTTCCCCTTCCCTCGTCATTCCCGCGCAAGCGGGAACCCAGAGCGTGAAAGCGCGGACTTCGGCGGCATCCGCTGGGTCCCCGCTTACGCGGGGATGACGAAGATGGATGAGATCGACCCCACGCTCCCTGAACGCGCGCGCAAGCTGTTCGCCGGCCCGATCGCCTTCCTGAAATCGGCGCCCGCGCTCCAGCATCTGCCCGCGCCTTCGGTGCCCGAGATCGCCTTCGCGGGCCGCTCGAACGTCGGCAAGTCGTCGCTGCTCAACGCGCTGACGAACCGGAACGGGCTCGCCCGCACGTCGGTCACGCCAGGACGAACGCAGGAACTCAACTATTTCGACGTGGGCAATCCGCTGGTGTTCCGCCTCGTCGACATGCCGGGCTACGGCTTCGCGAAGGCGCCCAAGGATGTCGTCAAGAAATGGCGCTTCCTCGTCAACGATTACCTCCGCGGCCGGCAGGTCCTGAAACGCACGCTCGTGCTGATCGACAGCCGCCACGGCATCAAGGACGTCGATCGCGAGGTGCTCGAAATGCTCGACACGGCGGCGGTCAGTTACCGCCTCGTCCTCACCAAGGCCGACAAGATCAAGGCAACCGACCTCGCCGCGGTCCACGCCGCGACCGAGGCCGAGGCCCGCAAGCATCCCGCCGCGCATCCCGAGGTGATCGCGACGAGCAGCGAAAAGGGCCTGGGAATCGCCGAACTGCGCACCGCGGTGCTGGAGGCGGTGGAGAGTTGAGAATCCTCTCCCCTTGAGGGAGAGGATAGTGAAGGTTGCGGACTTGTCCGCTACCGAAACTTGGTGAGGGTCAGCAGCGCTTGACACCCCTCACCCAGCTTCGGCTAGGCAGCAAGCTGCCAAGCCTGCACAACCCTCTCCTAAGGGGAGAGGGGTTGAAGGAGTTCCCATGAAATTGTTCATCGGCAACAAGGCCTATTCGAGCTGGAGCCTCCGCGGTTGGCTCGCGGCGAAGCAGAGCGGCCTGCCCTTCGAGGAAGTCACCGTCCCGCTCTATGACGAAGACTGGTCGAAGCGGCGCGAGGGCGACGAGTTCGCGCCGTCGGGCGGCAAGGTGCCGATATTGTGGGACGGCGAAGACATCGTCGTCTGGGACAGCCTCGCGATCATCGACTATCTGAACGAACGCACCGCCGGCACGCGCGGCTATTGGCCCGGGGATATGGCAGCGCGCGCCATGGCGCGCTCAATGGCGGCCGAAATGCATTCGAGCTTCGCGGCGCTCCGCCGCAACCACAGCATGAACATCCGCCGCATCTATCCCGCCGCCGATCTGGCGCCCGAGGTGCAGGCCGACGTCATCCGCATCATGCAGATCTGGGCCGAGGCCCGCGCACGCTTCGGCGGCGAGGGCGCCTATCTGTTCGGCGACTGGTCGGCCGCCGACATGATGTTCGCGCCCGTCGTCACGCGCTTCATCACTTACTCGATTCCCTTGCCCCGTTTCGCCATTCCCTATTGCCAGGCGGTGATCAGCCACCCGCACATGCAGGAATGGATCGGCGGCGCGCAGGCCGAGGACTGGGTCATCGAGGCGTTCGAGGGGCCGGTCGAAGGTTGAGCCGGTCGCCTGCCGGACGGGGCAGGGACAGAGCCAATCGTCAATCCGGCCGCGAGCGCAGCGTGTAGCCCTGTCCTTTGATCGTGCGCAGCATCGGCCAGGCGAAGCCGCGATCCACCTTGGCGCGCAGGCGCGACATATGAACCTCGACGCGGTTGGTGCCGGGGTCGAAATCGAGCCGCCACACCGCCTTCAGCAACGCCGAGCGCGACAGCGGCCGGTCGGGGACGCGGGCAAGGTTGGCGAGCAGGTCGAACTCGCGCAGCGGCAAGCGGATGGCCTGCCCCGCGCGTTCGACGCGCCGGTCGATCAGATCGATTCGAAGCTCGCCCTCGCCGAGCTGACCCGCGGCGAGCCGACTTCGGCAGATGAGGCTGGCGATCCGCGCGAGCAGTTCGGGCAGATTGTCGATCCAGCCGGTCGCGTCGTCGGCACCGCCGTTCAGCGCGGTCATCCGTTCCTCCACCGAATCGCGGTCTGACACGACCAGCAGCGGCCGCCGTCCTGCGATGCTGCGCGCGAGCCGGACGAACTCGAACGGCTCCTGCCAGCCGAGGAAGGGGTTGATGACGAGAATGTCGAAGCAGCAGTCGAGCCAGGGGCGAAGTCCGCAAACGGGCATCGGAAGGCGGTACGCGAGCCAGCCGGCCGCCGTTACGGCATCCTCCAGCGGCTCGCATCGCGTCGGATGGAAAAGCGCGACCAGCGGAAGCCGGCCTTCCTCTCTCCTGTCCCCCAACTCCTCCATTCTCGCCCCCGAATCGCGTTTCCCCGGCATTGCGCCCGCTTCCCGCTGTGCTAACCCTCGTCCCATGACCAGTCACAACCTGCTCGAAGCCGATTTCGTCACCCTGCCCGACCTCGTCCGCGCCCATGCTGCAGACCGTCCGGATGCTATAGCCGCCGCCGACCCGGTGCGGCGGCTGAGCTGGTCCGAACTGGACGAGATGATGGACCGCATCGCGGCGCGCTTGCAGTCCGACGGGCTGGCAAAGGGCGACCGTACCGCGATCGCAGGGCTCAACAGTGTCGAGCAGATGGCAGCAATCCTCGGCACGCTGCGCGCCGGCGGGGTCGCTGGGCTGATCACCAACAGCGCGACCGGCGAACAGATGGCGGCGATGATCGCCGACACCGGCGCGCGGCACCTGTTCCTCGACAGCGCGGCCGCTGCGAGCCTCGAGGGCCAGCACGTCCCCGCGAGCGACCGCATCGCGATGGACGACAGCGGCGTCGGCGTCGCGCTCGCTGACTGGACGGCGCCTGCGGGCACGAAGCCCGCGCCGGTCGCGATCCGGCCCGAGGACGGCTTCAACATCATCTATTCGTCGGGGACGACCGGCACACCGAAAGGCATCATCCACAGCCATGCGATGCGCTGGCAACATATTCAGCGGGGCGCGCCGGCCTATGGACCCGGCGCAGTGACGATCCTGTCGACTCCCCTCTACTCGAACACGACGATGGCCAGCTTCATGCCGACGGTCGGATCGGGCGGGCAGGTCGTGCTGATGAAGAAATTCGACGCGCGAGGATTTCTGGAGCTTGCGGAGCGCGAGCGCGCGACGAACACGATGCTCGTGCCCGTCCAATATCGCCGGATCATGGCGCTCGACGATTTCGAACGCTTCGACCTTTCGAGCTTCGTGATGAAATATTGCACCTCGGCGCCCTTCCCTGCGGCGCTCAAGGCCGACGTGCTGCAGCGCTGGCCGGGCGGCCTCGTCGAGATCTACGGCATGACCGAGGGTGGCGCGGCGTTCATCCTCGAAGCCCATCAGTTTCCCGACAAGCTCCACACCGTCGGCAAGCCCGCGCCGGGCCATATCGCAAAGGTGATCGACGAAGACGGCAACGAATTGCCGCAGGGATCGGTCGGCGAAGTTGTCGGCCGCTCACCCGCGATGATGACCGGCTACAACAACCGGCCCGACGCGACGAAGGCGATGCACTGGTACGACGCCGACGGAAACCTCTTCTACCGCCACGGCGACATCGGCCGCATCGACGAGGATGGCTTTCTGACGCTGATAGACCGCGCGAAGGACATGATCATCTCGGGGGGCTTCAACATCTTCCCGAGCGACCTCGAGGCGATATTGAACGCCGACGACCGCGTCGTCGAGGCGACCGTCGTCGGCATGCCGAGCGAGGAATGGGGCGAGACGCCGGTGGCGTTCGTCGTGCTGAAACCCGGTGCCGACGCCGAATCCGTGCGCGCCGACTGCAACGCCAAGGTCGGCAAGACGCAGCGCCTCAGCGCGATCAAGGTTGTGGAGGAACTCCCGCGCAGCGCGATCGGCAAGGTGCTGAAGCGCGAACTGCGCGATGCCTATGCCAGGTAAGCGGCGGTTTTCGACCGCTAGTCCGCATTCCGCGTCTTCATGACTTCGTCCAAAAAAAAGGGCCGCCTTTCGGCAGCCCCTTCTCTGTTCCGGTAACGAAAGACCTTAGTCCTTCAGGAAGTCGGGCACATGGCCCTGATCTTCCGGACCGTCTTCCGAACGCTCGCGGCGCGGGCCGCGGTCGCCACGGCCTTCGCCATCGCGGCGAGGGCCACGGTCGCGGCCGCCGCGGCCACGGTCGCC
>NZ_JAYSAH010000087.1:0-30797 GCF_041916015.1 Sphingopyxis sp.
TGAAATCCGTCCCGGCAATATTATCGAATATGAAGGCGGCATCTGGAAGGTCACCAAGATCCAGCACACCCAGCCGGGCAAGGGCGGCGCCTATATGCAGGTCGAAGCCAAGAATCTGATCGACGGGCGCAAGCTCAACAATCGTTTCCGCAGCGCCGACACGGTCGAAAAGGTCCGCCTCGACACCAAGGATTTCCAGTTCCTCTATGCCGAGGGCGACGATCTGGTGTTCATGGACAAGGACACGTTCGAGCAGATCAACATCTCGAAGGACGTCGTCGGCGAAGCGCACGAATTCCTGCAGGACGGCATGGAGGTCGTGCTCGAACTGTGGGAAGAGCGCCCGATCTCTGTCGAACTGCCCGAACAGATCGAAGCGACGATCGTCGAGGCTGACGCGGTGGTGAAGGGGCAGACCGCCTCGTCGTCGTACAAGCCCGCGATTCTCGACAATGGCGTCCGCGTGATGGTGCCGCCGCACATCACCAGCGGCACCCGCATCGTGGTCAACGTCTATGACCGCGAATATGTCCGCCGCGCGGATTAATGTATAAATCAACATCGAAAAGCATGCAGAAATCGAGAGGGGCAGACCTCTCGAGAAAATCGTTTGGTCTACGTAGAAACCCGACGAAAGAGTCGAAAGAAGCCCGTCGTTTCTGGTATCCAGTCATTCTCGATCAGGCACAGCGGGGAGCATCGACTCCGATTGGGAATGTTCCGGTGTGGCTTAGAGATGAAATAGCCGGATTCGGCATATTGAAGTGGCTCGACGTTTGGGCGTTCAATGCCAGCCCTCCCGTCAAGCGTAAGGCTCAGCGCTATCTGCAGACGAGCAGTAAGGAAAAGAAATAGTGGCCGTATCCGGCATCATCACCGTCATGGAACGGGCCGCGCGCAAGGCCGGCACGAAGCTGCGCCGCGACTTCGGCGAGATCGAGCATCTGCAGGTCTCGCAGAAGGGGCCCGCCGATTTCGTGTCGAAGGCCGATCAGGCTGCCGAACGCACCCTCTACGACGAACTGACCCACGCGCGTCCGGGCTGGGGCTTTCTGATGGAAGAAGCCGGCGAGATCGAGGGTGAACCCGGCAAGCCGCGCTTCATCATCGATCCGCTCGACGGCACCTCGAACTTTCTTCACGCGATCCCGCAGTTCGCGATCTCGATCGCGGTGCAGGAGCCGAAGCTCGGCGGCGGCTGGGGCGATGTCACCGCCGCGCTGATCTATCAGCCCGTCACCGACGAAAGCTACTGGGCCGAGCGCGGCCGCGGCGCGTGGCTCCACGACCGGCGCCTGCGCGTGGCGTCGCGCCGCCACCTCAACGAATGCCTGATCGCGACGGGCATCCCGTTCATGGGCCATGGCGACATGGCGCAGTGGAGCCGCATTTTTGGCGCGGTCGCTCCTGAAGTCGCTGGCATCCGCCGCTTCGGTGCCGCGAGCCTCGACCTCGCCTGGGTTGCGGCGGGGCGCTTCGACGGTTTCTGGGAAAGCGACCTCAAGATCTGGGACGTCGCCGCCGGTATGTTGCTGGTGCGCGAAGCCGGCGGCTTCGTCAGCGATTTCCGCGGCGGCGATCGTGCGATCGAACGCAGCGAATATATCGCGGGCAGCGGCGCGGTGCACTCGAAGTTGCAGAAACTGGTCGCGGGCGCGCTCCGCAACGCGTGATTCCAGGCGTCATCCCGGCCTGCGCCGGGATAACGCAGGATCGTCGGCCCTATTTCTCGAAAATAAACTCGCGGTAGCTGTCCATCAGCGAGGCCCAGGTGTTGAAGGTCTCGCCGACATTCTCGCGCGGAATGCCTGCGAAATCGACATCGACGTCCATCTCCAGCACTGGGTCGCCCTCATCGTCGCGATAGCCGCGGGCGAAGCGCTTGGACTTGTTCCATTCGTTGAGCCGATCGAGCGAAACCTCCTTGGCGTCATTGAATCCCATATAATATTGCAGCGTCTTGCAATTCTTGTGGTCGTCGCAGTTCATGAAGAGGACCAGGAACTTGAGGCCGTTGCGATTACTTTCGATATAGGGATCGGCATCGGCCTTGGTCACCAGGGTGGCCGGCCAGCCCTGCGACTCGACAATCGCCTTGATGGTCGCCGGATTCTTCGCATTGACCAGCTCGGCATGGGCCGGCGTAGCGGAAAGTGCGAGCGCGGCGCCCATCGCCAGTATCGTCCGGACGGAAAAAAATCGCATATCAGATCCCCAGTTCAAAGCGGGCGCGAGCGCCCCGAATGCCGACCCATGAAGGCGGCCTAACACAGCGATAGGCGATGCGGCCAGCCCTGCTTATGCTTTTGGTCACAACGGCGGTGAATTTCCTGTCCGCGGTGCTTGCGAGGCGCGGCGCACTGGCCTAAAGCGCCCGCAACAAGGGGTGGGAAAACACCTTAAAACAGACTGCGAGCTCCCATGGTCGATCTGACGCAATATCTGCCGATCCTGATCTTTCTGGTCATTGCCGTTGGCCTGTCCTCGGCCTTCGTCTTCCTGCCGATGGGCGTCGCGCGGCTGACCGGCGCGCACAAGCCCGATCCGGCGAAGCTCAGCGAATATGAGTGCGGCTTCCCGGCGTTCGAGGATGCGCGCAGCCAGTTCGACGTGCGCTTCTACCTTGTCGCCATCCTCTTCATTATCTTCGACCTCGAAGCGGCCTTTCTTTTTCCCTGGGCGGTGAGCCTCAAGGAAATCGGCTGGGCCGGCTGGGCGACAATGATGGTCTTCCTCGCCGAGCTGGCGCTCGGCCTCGTATACGCGTGGAAAAAAGGCGCGCTGGATTGGGAATGAACAGCTCGACGATCCTGACTCCCGGCCAGATGCCGGTCGCCCCGGGCACGAACCCCGAACTGATGCCTGTGGCGCCGGGGACAAGCCCCGACGCGGGCTTTTTCGACGACCTCAATGCCGAGGTCGGCGACAAGGGGTTCCTCGTCACCTCGACCGAGGATCTCTTCAACTGGGCGCGCACCGGCTCGCTCTGGTGGATGACCTTCGGGCTCGCTTGCTGCGCGGTCGAGATGATCCACGTCAACATGCCGCGCTATGACATGGAGCGTTTCGGCGTCGCGCCGCGCGCCTCTCCGCGCCAGTCGGACGTGATGATCGTCGCGGGGACGCTCTGCAACAAGATGGCCCCGGCGCTCCGCCGCGTCTACGATCAGATGTCAAACCCGAAGTACGTCATCTCGATGGGAAGCTGCGCCAATGGCGGCGGCTATTATCACTACAGCTATTCGGTGGTGCGCGGTTGCGACCGTATCGTGCCTGTGGACATCTATGTCCCCGGTTGCCCGCCGACCGCCGAGGCCCTGCTTTACGGTGTGATGCAGTTGCAGCGGAAAATCCGCCGCACGGGAACGATCGAACGCTGATGGCCAGTCCCGCTCCCCTGATCGCGCCGCGCGACGGCATCGGCCCCGCGCTGCACAAGCTGCTCGGCGAGGATTTGATCGAGCATGTCTTCGCCGTCGGCGAGGACAGCATCACCGTGCGCCGCGAGGCGATCGCCGGCGTGATGATCAGCCTTCGCGACAATCTCGATTATCAGCAGCTCATGGAAATCGCCGGGGTCGACTATCCCGACCGGCCTGAGCGTTTCGAGGTTGTCTACCACCTGCTCAGCGTGACGAAGAATCACCGCCTGCGCGTCCGCGTCTGCACCGACGAAGCGACGCCGGTGCCGAGCATCGTGCCCGTCTGGCCGGTCGCCGGCTGGCTCGAGCGCGAGGTGTTCGACATGTACGGCGTGCTGTTCGCGGGCAACCCCGACCTCCGCCGCATCCTGACCGATTACGGCTTTCAGGGCTTCCCGCAGCGCAAGGACTTCCCGCTGACCGGCTATATCGAGCTCCGGTACAGCGAAGAGGACAAGCGCGTCGTCTATGAGCCGGTGAAGCTGGCGCAGGATTTCCGCAGCTTCGATTTCCTCTCGCCCTGGGAAGGCGCCGACTATGTGCTGCCGGGCGACGAAAAGGCCGGCGGAACCGGCGAGGCGCCGGGCAAGGGCGCGCCGACCCCGATGACCGCGCAGCAGGTCAAGGTCGCCGACGACGAAGCCGCGAAAAAGGCGCCGCCGCCGACTCCGAAGACCACCGAAAAGACCGAGCAGACGGGCGCGGGCGCCAAGACCAATTTGAAGGCGGCGAAGACGAGCCGCGATGGCGCCAAAGCGACCGCTGCGGCCAAGGCGAAGACCCCGGCCACGAGGAAGGCCGAAAAGGCGCCCGCGAAGACGAAGGCTCCGGCCAAGCCGCGCGCACCGCGCAAGCCCAAAGCAGGAGGTGACGCATGACCGACGCTCCCCAAATGGCTTCCGGAGCGGTCAAGCACCACGGCAGCGACATGTTCGAGGGCTATCCGGTCGACACCGCCGATACCGCCGGCGATCAGGTCGTCACCAACTATACGATCAACTTCGGCCCGCAGCATCCCGCGGCGCACGGCGTGCTGCGCATGGTGATGGAGCTTGACGGCGAGATCATCGAGCGCGTCGATCCGCACGTCGGGCTGCTCCACCGCGGCACCGAAAAGCTGATCGAATACAAGACCTATCTGCAGGCTTTGCCCTATTTCGACCGGCTCGACTATTGCTCGCCGCTCGGCATGGAGCACAGCTATGTCCTCGCGATCGAGAAATTGCTCGACCTCGAGGTGCCGGCGCGCGCGCAATATCTGCGCACGCTCTTCGCCGAGCTGACGCGCATCTGCAACCATATGCTCAACATCGGGTCGCACGTCATGGACGTCGGTGCGATGACCCCGAACCTCTGGGTGTTCGAGCTCCGCGAGGATTGCCTCAATTTCTTCGAGCGCGCGAGCGGCGCGCGCATGCACAGCGCGTACTTTCGCCCGGGCGGCGTCCATCAGGACGTTCCCGAAAAGCTGCTCGTCGATATCGGCGAATGGTGCGAGACGCGCCTGCCGAAACTGTTCGGCGACGCGATGAGCCTTGTCATCGACAACCGCATCTTCAAGCAGCGCAACGTCGACATCGCGACGGTGAGCAAGGAAGACGCGCTGGCATGGGGCTTCTCGGGCCCGATGATCCGCGGCAGCGGCATTGCGTGGGATTTGCGCAAGTCGCAGCCTTATGACGCCTATGCTGCGATGGAATTCGACATTCCGGTCGGCACCCGCGGCGACTGCTACGACCGCTTCATGGTCCGCGTGCAGGAAGTCTATCAGTCGGCGCGCATCATCAAGCAGTGCCTGCGCGACATGCCCAGCGGTCCGATCGCCAGCCTCGACCGCAAGGTCGTCCCGCCGAAGCGCGGCGAGATGAAGCAGTCGATGGAATCGCTGATCCATCACTTTAAACTCTATACCGAGGGCTTCCACGTCCCCGCGGGCGAGGTTTACGTGGCGACCGAAAGCCCTAAGGGCGAATTCGGCGTCTATCTGGTCAGCGACGGCACCAACAAGCCGTATCGCTGCAAGATCCGCCCGACCGCGTTTTCGCACCTGCAGGCGATGGACATGATGTCGAAAGGCCACATGCTCGCCGACACCACCGCGATCATCGGCGCGATCGACGTCGTGTTCGGGGAGTGCGACCGGTGACGAAGCTGGAAATCGCCGAAACGATGATCGCGCATTACAATGCGCAGGACGCTGACGCCTATGTCGCGTTGATGACCGACGATGCGTCCGAGGCCGGTTATCGCGGCGCGGTCGTCCGCGACGGCAAGGAGGGCGTGCGCGCGGGGTTGCAGGCGATGTTCGCTGAATTTCCGCAGAATCGCGCCGAAATCCTGTCGGGCTATGCGCTCGGCGATTTTGCCGTGCTGCACGAAAAGGTGGCCCGTTCGCCGGATGCCGAGCCGTTCGAGGTTATGACCATCTATAGTTTTGAAGGCGACAAAGTGTCGCGTGTGGAGTTTGTCCGCTAATGGCTGACGCACCCCAAATCCCCGACGAAGCCGAAGTCCGCGCGCGCTGGGGCGCCTTTGCGTGGACTCCCGAGAATGCCGAACAGGCGAAGACCGTCATCGCGCGCTACCCAGCGGGGCGCCAGCGTTCGGCGGTGATGCCGCTGCTCGACCTCGCGCAGCGCCAGGTCGGTGCCGAGACGCAAACGCAGGGCTGGCTGCCCGTACCGGTGATCGAATATGTCGCTGCGCAACTCGATATGCCCTATATTCGCGCCTACGAGGTCGCGACCTTCTACACCATGTACAATCTCGCGCCGGTCGGCCGCTATCACGTGCAGGTTTGCGGCACGACGCCGTGCCTGCTGCGCGGGTCGGACGATGTGATGGCCGCGTGCAAGAATCGCGGTATGGTCAAGGGCAAGACCACCCCTGACGGCCTGTTCACACTGACCGAGGTCGAGTGCATGGGCACCTGCACCAACGCGCCGATGGTCCAGATCAACGACGATAATTACGAGGACCTTGACTACGACAGCACGGTCCGCCTGCTCGACGATCTTGCGGCGGGCAAACAGCCGAAGACCGGTCCCCAGAACCCAAAGCGTCACACGAGCGAGCCCGAAGGCGGCCCGACGACGCTGAAGGACATGGTAAAGGCCAATCACGATTACCGGAAGGACTGGTGATGAGCCAGAAGGACATCATCACGATCCTCGCGATCATCGGCGCGCTCGTCGTGCTCGGTTTCGTGCTGCGCGTGACCTTCGCGCTGATCGGCCCGCTGCTGATCATCGCGCTCGGCTACATCGCTTTTCGCATGTTTCAGAACAAGGGTGGGACACGCTGATGCTCGCCGACAAGGATCGCATCTTCACCAATCTCTACGGGTTCCAGCCATGGAATCTCAAGGCGGCGCAGGCGCGCGGCGATTGGGACAAGACCAAAGACCTGATGAAGCGCGGCCAGGACGCGATCATCGAGGAGATCAAGGCATCGGGCCTGCGCGGCCGCGGCGGCGCGGGCTTTCCGACGGGCCTCAAATGGTCGTTCATGCCGAAGGAGCCGCGCGCCGACCGCCCGAGCTTCCTCGTCATCAACGCCGACGAATCCGAACCGGGTTCGTGCAAGGATCGCGAGATCATCCGCCACGATCCGCATAAGCTGATCGAAGGCGCGCTGATCGCGGGCTTCGCGATGCGCGCGCGTGCCGCCTATATCTATATCCGCGGCGAGTTCATCCGCGAGGCTGAGACGCTCTTCGCCGCGGTGCAGGAGGCGTATGACGCCGGCCTGCTCGGCAAGAATGCCGCGAAGTCGGGATACGACTTCGACGTCTTCGTCCACCGCGGCGCCGGTGCCTATATCTGCGGCGAAGAAACCGCGATGATCGAAAGCCTCGAGGGCAAGAAGGGCCAGCCGCGCCTGAAACCGCCGTTCCCGGCGGGCGCGGGCCTCTATGGCTGTCCGACCACGGTGAACAATGTCGAGAGCATCGCGGTCGTCCCGACGATCCTGCGCCGCGGCGCGTCGTGGTTCGCGAGTTTCGGGCGCGAGAACAACAAGGGCACCAAGCTCTTCCAGATATCGGGCCATGTCGAGCGCCCGTGCGTCGTCGAGGAAGAGATGGGAATCCCGTTCCGCGACCTCATCGAAAAGCATTGCGGCGGCATCCGAGGCGGCTGGGACAATCTGCTCGCGGTGATCCCCGGCGGATCGTCGGTTCCGCTCGTCCCTGCGGCCGAGATCATGGATGCGCCGATGGATTTCGACGGGCTGAAGGCGCTCGGCTCAGGCCTCGGCACCGCCGCCGCGATCGTGATGGACAAGTCGACCGATGTCGTCCAGGCGATCAGTCGCATCAGCTATTTCTACAAGCACGAAAGCTGCGGCCAGTGCACGCCGTGCCGCGAGGGCACCGGCTGGATGTGGCGCGTGATGGAACGGTTGCGCACCGGCGACGCCGACATCAGCGAGATCGACACTTTGTTCGATGTGACCAAGCAGGTCGAAGGTCACACCATCTGCGCGCTCGGCGACGCGGCGGCATGGCCGATCCAGGGCCTGATCCGTCACTTCCGACCCGAACTGGAGCGCCGCATTCGCGAGAGCGGCGGAGTGATGGAGGCGGCTGAATGATCACGATGCGTCATACTTCGGTCCTTGCGGCAATGTTGATCGCGGCGATCGCAACGCCTGCGACTGCCAAGCCGAGCAGCGGCGGCATGCAGCCCGAGGCGCAGATCGGCACGCGCTTCCTCAAGAAGCCGACCGAGGTCAATCCGCGCGAGGCGGGGCTCGATCGCAAGAATTTCGGGCGTTGCATTTACGGCCGCATTCCCGACCGCGTCGACAAGCTGCTCGAGAACAGCGATCCCGAGGGCATCGAATATTATGCCGCCGACACGACGCCCGAACGCTTCTGGCAGACGATCGGCAAGGATAATTTCTGTGGCGGGTTGAACTCGGCGGCCTCCGATCATCGCCAGCTTACCATGTCGACCACGGCGTTTCGTTCGCTCATGCTCGAAGAAGCCTATCTCGCACGCTTCCAGCAGGCACCGGCGCTTCCGGCCGACGCGACCGAGGTGGCCAACCGCCGTTACATGACCGAAGGCGCGACCTCGGCGCGCGCGCTCGGCCAGTTCGCCGACTGTCTGGCGTTTCGCGATACCGCGGGCGCCGACGCGCTGTTGCGGACGATGCCGGGCAGTGATGAGGAAAAGGCGGCGGCGCGTGCGATGGCTCCGGCATTGGGCGCGTGTCTGGTGCGCGGGCAGACGCTGACGCTCAACACCGCGAACGTGCGGGCGTTCGCTGCGGATGGACTTTGGACCCGGTACGCCCGGGGAACCGGCCCGGTGCCGGTGCAAGCGAATTGAGAAGAAGGTAGGGCATGCCCAAAGTAACCGTAGATGGCGTAGAACTCGACGTCCCGCGGGGCGCGACCGTCCTACAGGCGTGCGAGCTGGCGGGGAAGGAAATCCCCCGTTTCTGCTACCACGAGCGTCTGTCGATCGCCGGCAATTGCCGCATGTGCCTCGTCGAGGTCGCGCCCGGTCCGCCGAAACCGCAGGCGTCGTGCGCGCTGCCCGCCGCCGAGGGACAGATCATCAAGACCGACAGCCCGATGGTGAAGAAGGCGCGCGAGGGGGTGATGGAGTTCCTCCTCATCAACCATCCGCTCGACTGCCCGATCTGCGATCAGGGCGGCGAATGCGATTTGCAGGACCAGTCGGTCGCTTATGGCCGCGGCGCCTCGCGCTATGACGAGAACAAGCGCGCCGTGACCGAGAAATATATGGGGCCGATCGTCAAGACGGTGATGACCCGCTGCATCCAGTGCACGCGCTGCGTCCGCTTTGCGGAGGAAGTAGCGGGCGTGGAAGATATCGGCGCGATTTATCGCGGCGAGAATATGCAGATCACGAGCTACCTCGAACGCGCCGTGAACAGCGAGCTTTCGGGCAACGTCGTCGATCTCTGCCCGGTCGGAGCGTTGACCAGCAAGCCCTATGCGTTCGAGGCGCGGCCTTGGGAACTGACCAAGACGCTCGGCATCGACATGATGGACGCGGTCGGCACCAATGTCCGCATCGACAGCCGCGGGCGGCAGGTGCTGCGCGTGCTGCCGCGCGTCAACGACGACGTGAACGAGGAATGGGCGAACGACAAGACGCGCCACCATGTCGATGGCCTGATCCGCCGCCGCCTCGACCGCCCGTTCGTGCGCAAGGGCGGTCAACTCGTCGAGGCGACATGGGCCGAGGCGTTCGACGCGATCAAGGCCGCGAAGGCGGGCTCGTCGGTCGCGGCGATCGCGGGCGACATGGCCGATTGCGAGACCATGTTCGCCGCGAAGACACTCGTCACCGCGCTCGGCGGGAATCTCTTCGAAGGGCGTCAGACCGGGCTCGACTATGACGTCACCAGCCTGTCGGCGGTCAATTTCAACACGGGGATCGCCGAAGCCGAGAATGCCGATGTGATCCTGCTCGTCGGGACGAACCTCCGCTGGGAAGCGCCGCTGATCAACACGCGCGTCCGCAAGGCGGTGTGGAAGAAGGGCGCCAAGGTCTTCGCGATCGGCCCCGAGGTCGATCTGACTTATAAGACCGAATGGCTCGGCGACGATGCCTCGCTCGTCGCGAAGCTGCCGGGGCATGTGACCGATGCGCTGAAGAGCGCCGAGCGGCCGATGCTGATCTTCGGCGGCGGCGCGCTGTCGGTTCCCGGGGTCCATGGCGCGGGCCTCGCGCTCGCGAAGAGCGTGAACGCGGTCAAGGACGGCTGGAACGGCTTCAACGTCGTGCATTTCTCGGCCGCGCGCATGGGCGCGCTGATGCTGGGTTACGGGCTGCCGGGCGGGATCAATGACGTGATCGCGGCTAAGCCCAAGCTCGCCTTCTTCCTCGGCGCCGACGAAGTCGATTTCACGGCGTTCGACAAGACGCTGAAGGTCTATGTCGGCCATCATGGCGACAAGGGCGCCCACGCCGCCGACGTCATCCTGCCCGCCGCGGCGTGGACCGAGAAGGATTTTACCACAGTTAACACCGAAGGCCGGGTCCAGCGCAGCGAGCGCGCGGTGTTCGCACCGGGCGACGCGCGCGAGGATTGGAGCATCTTCCGCGCGCTCGCCGACACGCTCGGCGTCAATGTGGGCTTCGACAGCTTCGCCGAATGCCGCGCCGCGATGATCGCGGCGGTGCCGGCGCTGGGCGTCGAAGGGCTCGCCGATTACGGCTGGACGGTTCCCAAACTGCCCGCGAAGCCCGAAGCGCGTGCGATCCCGTCGCCGATCAAGGATTTCTACCTGACCAACGCCATCTGCCGCGCATCGCCGACGATGCAGCGCTGCTCGGAAGAGCTGATTCACGGCGTCGAGTTTGCGGAGGCCGCGGAATGACCGAGTTTTTCCAGGGGCTCGGCCTCAGCTACGAATGGGCGTGGGGTATCGCCACGATCTGCGGCATCCTCCTCATCGCGCTACCGCTGATGCTCGCGGTCGCGATGATCATCTATGCCGACCGCAAGATCTGGGCGGCGATGGCGCTGCGCCGCGGGCCGAACGTCGTCGGTCCCTTCGGTCTGCTCCAGAGCTTCGCCGACGGGCTCAAGGTTTTCCTCCAGGAAACGATCATCCCGTCGAGCGCCAACCGCGGCCTGTTCCTGATCGCGCCGATCATCACCTTCATGGTGGCGCTGATGGCGTGGGCGGTGATCCCGTTCAATTCGGGCGCGGTGCTCGCCGACATCAACGTCGGGCTGCTCTACATCCTCGCGATCTCGTCGCTCGGCGTGTACGGTGTGATCCTGTCGGGCTGGTCGTCGAACTCCAAATATCCCTTCTTTTCGGCGCTCCGCGCGTCGGCGCAGATGATCTCTTATGAAGTCTCGATCGGGTTCATCCTGATCGGCGTCGTGCTGTGGGCCGACAGCTTCAATCTGAACGAGATCGTCAAGGCGCAACAGGGGCACGGGCTCGGCATCGTCAACGCCTTCGGCTTCAACCTGCTGCTCTTCCCGCTTGCGGTGATGTTCCTGATCTCCGCGCTCGCCGAAACCGCGCGTGCCCCGTTCGATCTGACCGAGGCTGAAAGCGAGCTCGTCGCGGGTTATCAGACCGAATATTCGTCGATGAGCTTCGCGCTCTTCTGGCTCGGCGAATATGCCAACGTCCTGCTGATGTGCACGCTCAACGCGGTACTCTTCTGGGGCGGCTGGCTGCCGCCGATCGACTGGGCGCCGCTCTATGCCGTCCCCGGCATCATCTGGCTGTTCGCGAAGATCCTGTTCTTCTTCTTCGTCTTCAGCTGGGTGAAGGCGACGGTCCCGCGCTACCGCTATGACCAGCTTATGCGGCTGGGCTGGAAGATATTCCTGCCGATCTCGCTGATCTGGGTCTTCCTGATCTCCGGCTACCTGATGCTGACGAGGTATGGGGCATGATCGGGACGCTGCTCATCTTGGGAGCCGCGCAGGCGGCGGGAAATATGTCTCCGGTGCCTGTGCCGACGATTGATGCAAGGCAGTTCGTTGACTCGGCCGAGCGGCAAACGTTGCCGGCCTATGACATCAACTGTACGCTTTGGGACGACCGCGCTCAAAGGAGTTCTTTGATTTTACGCCAATCCGGTGGACGCGGCGTGGCCGGGACGAAAAAGGAACTGGCGACGCTGCCCGCTTGGCGCCAGTTCGTGCGTACTCCGGTGCGAATTGATGTTGTTCGAGACGACAGTAAGATATTCTCGCTCCCATCGAACGTCATCCAAGACCCGAATGTTACCTTGCGCTGGGATTCCGGTGACGGTCAGTTGGCTAGCCTACGTCAGGGCGACAAAGGCTGGGTTGCGTTCGAAATATTGGGTGAAGCTAGTAGCGAAAAGGCCGGCAAGCGACAGGTTGCGGTTGTATTCAAGAAATCTGCCCCACCGGCATGGAAGTATACGCCTTCATCCGTTGGATTTTGTTCCATTGATGAGCAGCCGCAATCGCCGCTGTCGGATGTGGAAATAACTGAGTACCGAACCCAATGAGCACCATCGCCCATCTCGTAAAAAGCTTCACGCTTTGGGAATTCGTGAAGGCGCATGCCCTCACGCTCAAATATTTCTTCAAGCCCAAGGCGACGATCAACTATCCGTTCGAGAAGAACCCGCTGTCGCCACGTTTTCGTGGCGAGCATGCGCTGCGTCGCTATCCGAACGGCGAGGAACGCTGCATCGCGTGCAAGCTCTGCGAAGCAGTGTGCCCGGCGCAGGCGATCACGATCGAGGCCGAGCCGCGCGACGACGGGTCGCGCCGCACGACGCGCTACGACATCGACATGACGAAATGCATCTATTGCGGCTTCTGCCAGGAAGCCTGCCCGGTCGATGCGATCGTCGAGGGGCCGAACTTCGAATTCGCGACCGAAACGCGCGAGGAACTGCTCTATGACAAGGCCAAGCTGCTCGCCAACGGCGACAAATGGGAGCGCGCGATCGCGGCGAATCTTGCCGCCGACGCGCCCTATCGATAAGGGCGCGCGCATATGATTCAGGTCATCGCCTTCTGGCTCTTCGCGACACTCGTCATCGCCTCTGCGGTCATGGTGATTTTCTCGCGTAACCCGGTCCACAGCGTCATGTGGCTGATCCTCGCCTTCTTCAATGCGGCGGGACTGATGCTGCTCGTAGGCGCCGAATTTATCGCGATGCTGCTCGTCATCGTCTATGTTGGCGCGGTCGCGGTGCTGTTCCTGTTCGTCGTGATGATGCTCAACATTGATTTCGCCGAATTGCGCAGCGGTTTCGTGCGCTATATGCCGTTGGGGGCTCTGGTCGCGATTATCCTTGCGGCCGAGCTGATCTTCGCGCTCGGTGCCTGGAAGGCGGGCGGTGTCGATCTTGCTGCGCGCGCTGCACCGGCAGCGGCCGATACCAGCAATATCCAGCAGATCGGCGAGCTTCTCTACACGCGCTACATCTTCCTGTTCGAGGCGGCGGGCATCGTCCTCCTCGTCGCGATGATCGGCGCGATCGTGCTGACGCATCGCCAGCGCGGCGGGGTCCGCGCGCAGAATATCGCGCAGCAGGTGCGCCGCCGTCCCGAGGACGCGACGCGCCTTGTCGATCCGGGCGTCGGGCAGGGGATGGAATTGTGATTTCGGTCGGCCATTATCTCGCCGTTTCGGCGGTGCTCTTCACGCTCGGCGTGCTCGGCATCTTCATCAACCGCAAGAATATCATCGTCATCCTGATGGCGATCGAGCTCATCCTGCTCGCGGTGAACATCAACCTCGTCGCGTTCAGCGCGGCGCTCGGCGATCTTGTCGGACAGGTGTTCTCGATGTTCGTGCTGACGGTGGCCGCGGGCGAAGCCGCCATCGGCCTCGCCATTCTCGTTATCTATTTCCGCGGCCGCGGCACCATTGCCGTCGACGATGCCAACCGGATGAAGGGGTAAGCCGGTGATCCAGGCGATCGTTTTCCTGCCGCTGCTCGCGGCAATCGTCGCAGGCCTCGGCCAGCGCGTCATCGGCAATGTGCCGTCGAAGATCATCACCACGGGCGCGCTGTTCCTGAGCTGTGCCCTGAGCTGGCCGATCTTCCTGTCGTTCGTCGCGGGGACGGGCGAAGCGGGCGTGACGCCGGTGCTGCACTGGGTTTCGTCGGGCGCGCTCCAGTTCAACTGGGAGCTGCGCGTCGATACGCTGACCGCGGTGATGCTCGTCGTGATCACGACGGTGTCGGCGCTCGTCCACCTCTATAGCTGGGGCTATATGAGCGAGGACCCGGACCAGCCGCGCTTCTTCGCCTATCTGTCGCTCTTTACCTTCGCGATGCTGATGCTCGTGACCGCGAACAATCTGGTTCAGATGTTCTTCGGTTGGGAAGGCGTCGGTCTCGCGTCGTATCTGCTGATCGGTTTCTGGTACAAGAAGCCGAGCGCCAATGCCGCCGCGATCAAGGCATTTGTCGTCAACCGCGTCGGCGATCTGGGTTTCATGCTCGGCATCTTCGGCACCTTCCTGGTGTTCGGCACCGTCTCGATCCCCGAGATTCTGGCCGCCGCACCGGGCATGGCCGGATCGACGATCGGATTCCTCGGCCACCGTTTCGACACGATGACCGTGCTGTGCCTGCTGCTGTTCATCGGCGCGATGGGCAAATCGGCGCAGCTCGGGCTCCACACCTGGCTTCCCGACGCGATGGAGGGCCCGACCCCGGTGTCGGCGCTGATCCACGCCGCGACGATGGTCACCGCGGGCGTCTTCATGGTCTGCCGCCTGTCGCCGATGTTCGAGGCCGCGCCGGTCGCGGCGGGCGTCGTCACCTTCGTCGGCGCTGCGACCTGCTTCTTTGCCGCAACGGTCGGCACGACGCAGTGGGACATCAAGCGCGTCATCGCCTATTCGACCTGTTCGCAGCTCGGCTATATGTTCTTCGCCGCGGGCGTCGGCGCCTATGGTGCGGCGATGTTCCACCTGTTCACGCACGCCTTCTTCAAGGCCCTGCTGTTCCTCGGCGCCGGCTCGGTGATCCATGCGATGCACCACGAGCAGGACATGCGCTATTATGGCGGCCTTCGGAAGCACATCCCGCTCACTTACTGGGCGATGATGATGGGGACGCTGGCAATCACCGGCGTCGGGATCGCGGGCGTCGCGGGTTTCGCGGGCTTCTATTCCAAGGACGGCATCCTCGAGGCGGCGTTCGCTTCGGGCGGCGGCGGACAGGTGGCCTTCTGGGTCGGCATCTTCGCCGCGCTGCTGACGAGCTTCTATTCGTGGCGCCTGGTCTTCCTGACCTTCTACGGCAAGCCGCGCTGGGAGCAGAGCGAGCATATCCAGCACGCGGTGCATGACGATCATGGCCATGGCCACGACGATCATGCCCATGCGCATCACCATGATCCGCACGGCGACGGCACCGCGGGTTACCACCCGCACGAAAGCCCGCTGAACATGCTGATCCCGCTCGGCGTGCTGTCGCTCGGCGCGGTGTTCGCGGGCATCCTCTTCCACCACCAGTTCATCGATCCCGAGGGCGGGCTCGCTTTCTGGAAGGGCAGCCTGGCGTTCGACGAGCATCTGATGCACGAGGCGCATCTCGTGCCCTGGTGGGTGAAGTGGGCGCCGTTTACGGTGATGGCGATCGGCCTGTTCCTCGCGTGGAACAGCTATATCCGCAACACCAGCCTGCCAGCGAAGATCGTGGCGCAGTTCAAGCTGCTGCACCAGTTCCTGTACAACAAATGGTATTTCGACGAGCTCTACAACGTCCTCTTCGTGAAGCCCGCCTTCGCGATCGGCCGCTTCTTCTGGAAGCGCGGGGATGAAGGCACCATCGACCGTTTCGGACCCGATGGCGTCGCGGCGCTCGTGCAAGGGGGGACCCGGCTCGCGGTCCGGCTGCAATCGGGTTATGTTTATGGATATGCGTTCGTGATGCTGCTGGGTCTCGTCGGCCTCGCCAGCTGGGCCATGGTGAAGTTCCTGTGAGCGGGCTTCCCATTCTTTCGCTGATGCTGGCGGTCCCCGCGGCCGGCGCTATCGCCTGCGTCTTCGCCAACGACCGCAGCGCGCGGATGATCGCGCTCGTCGCGACGCTGTTCGACTTCGCACTCGGCTGTCTGCTGTGGGCGAATTTCGACATCGGCGGTGCGCAATGGCAGTTCGTCGAGTCCGCGCCGCTGTTCGGCCGTTTCAACTATGCGCTCGGCATCGATGGCATGGCGCTGATGCTGATCCTGCTCAGCGTCTTCCTGATGCCGCTCTGTATCCTCGCGAGCTGGGAGTCGGTGACGAAGCGCGTCGGACTCTACATGGCGATGTTCCTTGTCATGGAAGTCGTTATGCTCGGCGTCTTTATGGCGCAGGATCTGCTGCTCTTCTACATCTTCTTCGAGGCCGGCCTGATCCCGATGTATTTCATCATCGGCATCTGGGGCGGGCAGAACCGCATCTATGCGGCGTTCAAATTCTTCCTCTACACGTTGCTCGGCTCGGTGCTGATGCTGATCGCGATGATCGCGATGATCCGCGAAGCGGGGACGACCGATATTCCCACGCTGCTCGTCTATAATTTCCCGCCGGAAATGCAGACCTGGCTGTGGCTCGCCTTCTTCGCCAGCCTCGCGGTCAAGATGCCGATGTGGCCGGTCCATACCTGGCTGCCCGACGCGCACGTGCAGGCACCGACCGCAGGCTCGATGATCCTGGCGGGCGTGCTGCTCAAGATGGGGTCCTACGGCTTCATCCGTTTCATGATGCCAATGTTCCCCGATGCCTCCGCGCAGCTCATGTGGCTGGTCTTCGGCCTCTCGATGGTCGCGGTTGTCTACACCAGCCTCGTCGCGCTGGTGCAGAGCGACATGAAGAAGCTGATCGCCTATTCTTCGGTCGCGCACATGGCGATCGTGACGGCGGGCCTGTTCGCCTTCAACCAGCAGGGGATAGAGGGTGCGCTGATCGTCATGCTCAGCCACGGCGTCGTCTCGGCCGCGCTCTTCTTCTGCGTCGGCGTGATTTATGACCGGCTGCACACGCGCGAGATCAGCCGTTACGGCGGGCTCGCGGTGAACATGCCGGCCTATGCGCTGTTCTTCATGCTCTTCACCATGGCCTCGATCGGCCTGCCGGGCACCAGCGGCTTCGTCGGCGAGTTCCTGAGCCTTGCCGGCATCTACGAGGCGTCGAGTTGGGTCGCGCTCGTCTGCACGACGGGCATCATCCTCGGCGCGGCCTATATGCTCTATCTCTATCGCCGCGTCGTGTTCGGCGATCTCACCAAGGACGATGTGAAGGCCATGCCCGACCTTAAGCCCCGTGAATGGGCGATCTTCGTGCCGCTGGCCGCGGTCGCGCTGTGGATGGGCGTCTATCCCGAAAGCTTCCTCGCGCCGATGCGCGGCGACGTGACGACGGTGGTCGCGCGGCTGGCTCCCGCCAAGCCCGCGGGTGACGCGCACCTCAAGGCCGGCAAGCCAAAGGCGGCCGCTCCGGCGCATGGAGACGCCAAAGGCGAAGCGCATCATGCGGGAGGCGTCCAATGACCGCCGATCTCGCTCTCATCTGGCCCGAACTGATCCTGACGATCGGCGGGCTGATCACGCTGATGCTCGGCACCTTCCTCGGCGACCGGAATGTCGGCGCCTACCAGCTCGCCGCGATGCTGACCCTTGCCGGTGCCGCCGCAGCGGTGCTCGCGCTGTTCGGCGTCCAGACGACGGTCTTTTCGGGCACGTTGTCGGTCGATGGCTTCGGCGGCTTTGCGAAGCTGCTCCTCTATGCCGCGAGCTTCGTCTGCGTGCTGATCGCGCCGCGCTTCTTCAAGGACGGGATGCGCGCCGAATATCCGGCGCTGATCCTGTTCGCCGCGCTCGGCATGGGGATCATGGCCTCGGCGCGCGACCTGATGACGCTCTATGTCGGGCTCGAACTCAACAGCCTCGCCTCGTACGTCCTCGCCAGCTTCATGCGCAGCGACGAGCGGTCGAGCGAAGCGGGCCTCAAATATTTCGTCCTCGGCGCGCTCGCCTCGGGCATCCTGCTCTATGGCATTTCGCTGCTCTACGGCTTCACCGGAACGACCGATTTCGCCGGCATCGCGCAGGCGGTCGGCGGCGAACTCAACATCGGGATCATCTTCGGCATCGTCTTCGTGATCGCGGGCCTCGCATTCAAGATCAGCGCCGTGCCGTTCCACATGTGGACCCCCGACGTCTATGAAGGCGCGCCCACGCCGGTGACGACCTTCTTCGCCACCGCGCCGAAGGTTGCGGCGATGGCGCTGATGACCCGCGTCGTGATCGGCGCGATGGGGCCCGCGATCGGCGCCTGGCAGCAGATCATCATCTTCCTCGCGCTCGCCTCGATCATCCTCGGCGCGGTCGGCGCGATAGGACAGAAGAATATCAAGCGCCTGCTTGCCTATTCGTCGATCAACAATGTCGGCTATATGCTGATCGGCCTCGCCGCGGGAACGCAGCAGGGGGTCGAGGGCGTGCTGACCTATCTGCTCGTCTATGTCGTGACGACGATCGGCAGCTTCCTCGTCGTGATGCAACTGCGCGACGATCGGGGCAACCAGATCGAGAGCATTCCGGCGCTCGCGGGCTATTCGCAGCGCCGTCCCGGCCTTGCTGCGGCGATGGCGGTGTTCCTGTTCAGCCTCGCCGGCATCCCGCCGCTCTTCGGCTTCTGGCCGAAGTATCTGGTGTTCGAGGCCGCGGTGAACGCGAACCTCGTGCCGCTGGCGGTCGCGGGCATCGTCGCCTCGGTGATCGGCGCCTTCTATTATATCGCGATCATCAAGACGATGTACTTCGATGAGAAGTCGGAAACCGAATTCCCGAAGGGCACCGGCACCGTAGTCGAGGATGCGGTGATCACCGCGAGCGCACTATGGCTTTCGGTCATCGGCTATCTCTTCATCGGCGTGCTGGCGGCGCTGTCCGCCAGCGCCGCGGCGGTGCTGTTCTGATCCCGCTGATCGAGCGGACCCAGCAGACAGGTTCGACCAACGCCGACCTGCTGGCGCGGCTGGCGGGCGGCGAGCATGTCGGTGAGGGGCATTGGCTCGTCGCGGACCGGCAGACCGCCGGGCGCGGGCGGCTCGGGCGTCCGTGGGGTGATGGGCTCGGCAATTTCATGGGCTCGACCGTCGTGCGCCTGACCGCGAGCGATCCGTCGCCGGCGACGCTCGCGCTCGTCGTGGCGGTCGCGCTGGCGAAGGTGGTGAAAATCTTCGCGCCGTCGGTGCCGCTCGAACTCAAATGGCCGAATGATCTGCTCGTCGATGGTGCCAAATGCTCGGGCATATTGCTCGAACGCAGCGGCGACAGCGTCGTGATCGGCATCGGGGTCAACCTGGTGTCGGCACCCGAATTGCCCGACCGCAAGACCTTCTGCTTCGCCGACGGCGGGTTCGCGATCGACCGCGACCGCTTTGCCGAGGCGCTGGCGGTCGCCTTGACCGATGCACTCTGGACCTGGCGGCAGGAGGGCGTCGAGAGCATCGTTCGGGCCTGGCTGCCGCTCGGTCATCCCGTGGGAACGCCGCTTCGCGTGTCGGAGCAAGGAATCGACGGGACGTTCGACGGTCTTGCTCCCGATGGCGCGCTGCGCTTGCGCCGCGCCGATGGCGAGACCATGCTGATTCACGCAGGCGATATCGAACTGCGCCGGCCCGTGGAGGGGAATGGATAATGCTGCTCGCGGTCGATGTCGGCAACACCAACGCCAAATTCGCGCTGTTCAAGGGCGACGAGCTCCTCGCGCGCTGGCGCATCGCGACCGATGATCGGCGCACCTGCGATGAATATGCGGTGTGGCTCGATCAGCTCCTGCGGATCGAGGGATATGAACGCGCCGACGTCGATGCGGTGATCGTCTCGACTGTCGTGCCGCGCGCGCTGCACAATCTGCAACTGCTCGCGGTTCGGTATTTCGGCGTCGATGCGCTGGTCGCCGGGCGCGAGCCGGTGAGCTGGGGCATCGCGCTCAAGGTCGACGAGCCGCAGTCGGTCGGCGCCGACCGCGCCGTCAACGCCATCTCCGCGCAGGCGGTCGAGCCCGGCAGGGACAAGCTCGTCATCAGCTTCGGCACCGCGACGACGCTCGACCATATCGGGCCCGACGGCGCCTATCTCGGCGGGATCATCGCGCCGGGGGTCAATCTGTCGCTCGAAGCGCTCGTCGCTGCAGCCGCGAAGCTCCCGCGCATCGCGATCGAGGCTCCGCCGACCGCCAGCGTCATCGGCCGCACCACCGAAAGCCAGATGCTGATCGGCGTCTATTGGGGCTATGTCTCGATGATGGAGGGCCTGATCGCGCGCATGAAGGCCGAAATCGGCAAGCCACTCACCGTGATCGCGACCGGCGGCCTCGCCACGCTTTTTCAGGAGCAGGCGCACCTGTTCGACCGCATCGAACCCGACCTGACGCTGAACGGCTTGATGCACCTCTATAATCAAAGGAACACGGGCGCATGACGACTCCCGGCAAGGAACTGGTCTTTCTCGCGCTCGGCGGGTCGGGCGAGATCGGCATGAACGCCAATCTTTACGGCTGCGACGGCAAATGGATCATGCTCGACCTCGGCGTGACCTTCGGCAGCTATGACTATCCGGGCATCGACATCGTCATGCCCGATCTCGAATTCATCGAGGACCGCAAGAAGGATCTGCTCGGTATCGTGCTCACCCACGGGCATGAAGATCATATCGGCGCGATTCCGTACCTGGCGGCGGAACTGGGCGTGCCGCTCTACGCCAATCATTTCACCGCGGGGCTGATCGCGCACAAGCTCGCTGAAGAGGGGCTGGAGAAGGAGGTCGAGGTCCGGCGGGTCGACATCGACGGGCATTTCCAGCTTGGTCCCTTCGGCATCCGCCTGATGCCGCTCGCGCATTCTATCCTCGAAATGAGCGCGGCGGTGATCGACACGCCCTATGGACGCGTCTTCCATACCGGCGACTGGAAACTCGACGACGATCCGATCCTCGGTACGCCGTCGAGCGCCGCAGCGCTGACCGCGGTCGGCGACGAAGGCGTCGATTTCCTTGTCTGCGATTCCACCAACGCCTTCAATGCGCAGGCATCGGGCAGCGAGGGCAGCGTTCGCGACGGGCTGCTCGAAGCGGTCGGCGCGGCGAAGGGGAGGGTCGTCGTCACCACCTTCGCCTCGAACGCAGCGCGGCTCGCGACCTTGGGCGCGGTCGCGAAGGCGACGGGGCGCACCCTGTGCGTCGCGGGGCGCTCGCTCGACCGCATCCTCGGCGTCGCCCGCTCGGTCGGCTATCTGAAGGACTTTCCGCCGACCGTCGATTTCGACGAGGCGATGCGCCTGCCGCGGAACGAGGTGATGGTAATCGCGACGGGCGGGCAGGGCGAACCGCGCGCTGCGCTCGCGCGGATGGCAGCCGATGTCCACCAGATCAAGCTCGAGGCTGGCGATACGGTCGTCTTCTCGTCGAAGCAGATTCCGGGTAATGAGGTCGCGATCGGGCGGATCATGAACCAGCTCGCGGCGAAGGACGTGCTGACCGTCACCGAGAAACAGGCGCATATCCATGTCAGCGGCCATCCGGGACAGCCCGAGCTCGCGGCGCTCTATGGCTGGTTGCGCCCCAAGACGGTTGTGCCGGTGCACGGCGAGATTCGCCATATGCACGAACAGGCGCGCTTCGCGCTCGAAACGGGCGTGCCGGGCGCGCTGGTACAGGAAAATGGCGACCTCGTCCGTCTCTCGCCCGGCGGCGCGCGGATCGTCGAGAGGGTGCGCTCGGGCCGCCTGATCCTCGACGGCGACGTGATCCTCCCCGCCGATGGCGAGACGATCAACGAGCGCCGCAAATTGTCGCTGCATGGCCAGATTTCGGTCGCGGTGGTGCTGTCGGACGGCAGATTCGAGGGCAGCGCGATCCAGTATCGCGGCGTGCCGGTCGAGGATGATCGCGAGACGTTCCTTGAGGAAATGAACGAGGCCGCCGAACAGGCGGTGACCGGCCCGGCGCGCGACCGCGATGCGCTGAAAGAAGCGATCCGCCTCGCCGTCCGCCGCGTCGCGACCGACTGGACGGGCAAGAAGCCGATCACCGACGTGCTGATCGTGGATATCTGAGCGATGAAATGGACCTCTGCCCTCGCGATCTACACGCTTTTCTGGTGCTTCAGTGCTTTCTTCGTGCTGCCTTTTCACGGCCGCCGCGCGGAGGATGACGAAACGCCGCTGGTGGCGGGGCAGGAGCCTGGCGCACCCGCACGCTTCCGCCCTGGACGCATCCTGTTGCAGATGACGATCGCCGCGACCGTTTGCTTCGTGCTTTACTACGTCGCTTATGTGCAGGGCTGGGCCGACCCCGACGTGTTGAGCGGGCGGGCCTGATAAATAGCCATCGCCCCCGCGAAGGCGGGGGCCGCTGGAAGTTTACGCAGCTACGAAGGAATAGGCCGGCAGCGCCCCCCGCCTTTGCGGGGTTGACGGCTATTGTCGATCGAAAACTGTCCCGTCAGAAACCCGATCACCCCCGCAGGCGGTCGATCGCCTGCGCCAGTGCGACATAGAGCTTGCCGATATCCGACGACAGCAAGGTGACGCTGATCGCCGACCCGTCGCGGGCGCCGATCAGCAGGCGCAGCATCGCTTCGAAATCGTGGATGAACTGGTTCACCGAGGCGTGGAAGCCGTCGTCGTTCTGATAGAGGCGCAGGATTTCCTTGGCCTCGCTATTCTCGACCAGCTTGACCGCACGGCGCGAAAAGACGCCGCGGTCGCCCTTCAGATAGGCATCCCATGCGGTGTCGCTGACCTCACTCGACAATATCTTGGTCATGTCGATCGCGGTCGATTTGAGCGCTTCGGTGAGCACGCCGACCTGCTTGGCCAGCGAATCGCGGTCGGACGCGGCTATCGCCTGTTCGGCCTCCAGCGCGCGCTGCTCGACGCTGGCGCTGGTATCCATGATCGTGATGAGCTGGCGCATCAGCCGGTCGGCGGCGCCGTTTGCCGCTTCGACCGCGCGCTGCGAAGCTTCCTCGATCGCGGCGAGCTGCGCCATGATCTCGGTCTTGAATGCCGCGTCGATCGCCCCGGTCGCGGTCGCCTGCATCGTCTCGCGCGCGCTGGCGACCAGCTTTTCGAGCGTCTGACGTGCTTCCTCCGCCGCAGTGTCAGCGGTGACGCGCACCTCGCCGAGCGTTGCGATCATCCGCGCGCCGCCCTGTTCGGCGAACTCGTCGGCACCGCTCCGCAGCCGCGCCAGCGCGGCATCGGCATCGGCGAGCGAAGCGTTGATGCGCTCGGCGAGCGCCTGCTGGCTTTCGGCATGCGAGGCCATCTTGTCTTCGTTCGTCTGCAGCGTCGATTTGACGGCGTTAACGTGCGACAGCGTCGATTGCGCGACGAGCTCGGACGCTTCGAGCATCGGCTTCATCTGCGCGAGCGCGGTCTGCGTCGTTTTGCCGTGCGACGTCATGCGGTCCAACGCGTGCGGAAGCGTTTCGTCGAGCTCGCGCGTCACCGCATCGAGCGCGAGCAGCAGCGATTCGGCCTGCGTGATCAGCTGATGCGTCGAGCCGTTGCCGCTCTGCACCTCGGCCATGAAGGCGGCGAGCTGACCCTTGGTGTCGTCTATCGCGCGGCCGATGACGCCGGTGCTTGCGGACACGCTGACGTCGAGAATTTCGAGCTGCCCGGCGACGTCGGTCACATGGTTCCTGATCCGCGAAGCCAGCATTTCGCTCGCATCGCCATGCGCGGCGATCTGCGCGCCCATCGCATCGCCCGCCTCGCGCGCCGCAGCGAGTCGCGCATCGAGCTGCGCGGCGGCGGCATCGACGCTGTCGCGGAACTCCCGCCAACTCCCGTCCATCTGCCCGGTGACCGTGGCGATCGTCGTTTTGAGATCGTCGCGCGCGGTCGCAGACGCTTGCGTCATCTGTGCGAGCGCGAGGCCGTGAGCTTCGGCGGTTTGTGCTGAGACTGCGGTGAGGCTCGCTTCGGCCTCTCGCGCCTGCTGCTGCAACGCGCCGATCGCCTCGCCAAGGCTGACTGCAGAGGCGGTGCCGGTTTGCGCCGCCTTGCCGGCTTCTTCGGACAGCGCCGCGAGCTTGGCTTCCAGATTGGCGCCCTGCTGGTGCGCGACGAGTCCGGCTTCGCGGAAATTGACCGCGAGCCGCTGCGCGACGTCGTCGATTCGCGGCAGTCCCGCGAGCAGCCCGTCCATCCGCTGCATCGCGACGTCGCCCGACCGCGCGAGCTGATCATGCGCGTTGGCGATGATCGACGCGTTGGTCGCAAGCTTGTCGCTGCTTTCGCCGAGCCGCGTGACGGTATCGAGCCCGAGCTGTTGAACCGTGCGCGCCTGTTCCGCCAGTTGGCGCTGGGCGTCGGCGAGATGGTCGGCGAGCGCGCGCATCGACTGGTTGAGCGCGGCATTCTCGTCGCGCAGCGCGCCTGCGACGCGTGCGAAGCGCGCTTGTTCCGAGCGGCTCGACCGCAGCAGCGCCATCCACAGGACCGCGAGCAATGTCAGCGGCATCGCGATCGTCGCGACCAGCGCCGGCCAATCGGCGAAAGCGGGCGCGCGCACGAAGCCTTTCGTTACGGCAAACGAGGCGAAAACCGTCCAGCCGAGGCCGAGCAGGAGCAGCCCGGCAGGGAGGAGGCGGTCGCGGGTGCCGGGCACTGCCGCGTTGTCGTCCCAATCATCTTCTTCGGTTCCGGCGAGCGCCGACATATCGAGCCAATCCCGCTCGGGCGGTGCGGCGGCTTCCGGCTGCGGCGCGGCTTCGGGCGCGGTGACATCTGCCGGCGCGGCGCCCATGGCATCTTCCGTTTCCGGCTTTGCCGCGGAATCCCGCCACAATCCGACGATCTTCTTTTCCCCCGTCATCCCGCCATCTTAGCATCAAATGGCCGCCATGAAACGGAAACTTAACCACGTCGTGCGAAGGTTGTGAAATGTCGTTCGATAGCGGCCCCCTCGACCGGTACATCAGCGCCGCGGTCGGCGACGATCCCGTCGTCGCGCGCGAGCTTCGCGCGAGCTTCGCCGCCGGCGCCCGCGACCTGGCCGACCTGATGCGCCGCGCGCGCTGCGATGCCAATTGGCGGGTCGCCGCGGAACGGCTGAAGAGCCTGGCGGCGACCTTCGGCATCGTCCCGCTGATCCAGATGGCGGAGGTCGCGATCGACGGGGCGCCGGGCGACCCCGCGATTCTGCGCGACATCAACGCGGCGATCGACAGTCTCGCCTGATCCCTGAAAGGTTCAATTGCCGTTCAGGCGGCGCGCTTCATGGAAATATCGATCCCGGTTGTCTTGCCTTGGCAACGCTACGGGTCTAGCCGCGTTGTGAACCGCGGCGGGCCCTCACTTGCGTCCAGGCAAGGCGGCCGTTTCTGAGGAGAGATTTCGATGTTCACCCGTTTCCGCCCGACGACCGCAACGGCAATGGCGGCCATTCTCGGCTGTTCGATGATGGCGATGGCCGCTCCGGTGGCGGCGAAGGAAAAGCCGAAGAAGGAAGAAACGGCGAAGGGGCCGCAACTCAAGCCCAGCAGCGGCTTCGTGCCGGCGGCGAAGAAGATGGAAGCGGCGGCGAAAGCGAAGGACGCCGCGGCGCTTCAGGCTGCGGTCGCCGAAGGACAGGCTGCCGCCTCGACCAATGACGACAAATATTTCGTCGGCTTCTACACGCTGCAGCTCGGCATTCTGAACAAGGATGAGGCTCTGCAGGCGCAGGGGCTCGATACGGCGCTCGATTCGGGCCTTGTTCCGCCGGCCGATGCGGGCCTCTATAATTTCTATTCGGGCCGCTTCGCTTATCAGAAAAAGGATTTTCCGAAGGCGATCACGCGCTTCGAAGCCGCGAAGGCTGCCGGATCGACGGAAGCGTCGCTGCCTGATTTGCTAATGGACAGCTATTTGCAGGGCGGCCAGATCGATCAGGGGCTTGCGGTGGCCAAGGCCGGGATCGAGGCCGCGCATGCCGCGGGCCGGATCGCTTCGGAGGATCTTTATGTTCGCCCCGCGAAGGCGCTTCAGGCCGCCAAGCGGACCGATGACCTGCTCGACCTTCTGACCCTGCGCGTGCGCGACTATCCGCAGCCGCAAATCTGGCGCAACACGCTCTATATCCTGTTGCAACAGGTGGGCGGCGACAAGGATATGAACCTCGACATCCTGCGCTTGATGCGCGCGACCGGGGCGATGACCGATCGCGGCGAATATCTGGAATATGCGGCACTCGCGACCGAGGCCGGCTATCCGGGCGAGGTCGTCGCGGTGATCAACGAGGGGCTCGCGAAGAATGTCTTCCCGAAGAGCGATGCCCGCTTTGGTCCGCTTCTCGCGTCGCAGACCGATCGCGCCAACGCCGACCGTTCGGCCCTGATCGCCGATGCGGGCAAGCCGGTGACGGCCGCCAACGCCAAGGCTGCGCGCGGCACCGCCGATGCACTCGTCGGTATCGGCGAATATGCAAAAGCGATCCCGATCTACGAGGCGATCGCGGCGACCGATCCGGTCGCGCAATATCGCCTCGGTGTCGCGCAGGCGCTCGCCGGCCAGTCAGATGCGGCGGCCGCGAGCTTTGCGAAGGTACAGGGTAATCGTGCGCGACTCGCGAAGCTCTGGACGATTCGCGCGCAGGCAAAGGCCGCACCGGCGGCGACTCCCGCCACCTGATCGCCTCGACGAACAAGAAAAGGGCGCTCTCCCTGGCGGGAGGGCGCCCTTTTCACGTCCGATTGATTTGCATCAGGTTTCGACGGGAATCCCCGCGAGCTGCTTGGCAGTGCGGATCGTCAACGACGTTTTTACGCTCGTGACGTTCGGGGCCGAGGTCAGATGCGCGGTCAGGAAGGACTGAAAGCTCTGCAAATCGCGGGCAACGACTTTCAGCAGAAAGTCGATCTCGCCGTTCAGCATATAGCATTCGCGCACTTCGGGCAGCTGCCCCACATAGTCCTCGAACGACTTGAGGTCGCTTTCCGCCTGGCTGCGGAGGCTGACCATCGCGAAGACGGTGATGCCATAGCCGAGCTTCGCGGCATCGAGGTCGGCGTGGTAGGAGCGGATCACCCCCGACTCTTCGAGCGCGCGCACGCGGCGAAGGCATGGCGGTGCCGTCAGGCCGACCATCTGCGCCAGTTCGACATTGGTCATCCGCCCGTTTTTCTGTAGTTCGCCGAGGATCTGCAAGTCGATCTGATCAAATTTCTGGGTCGCCATATTTGAAACATCCGCTTTCTTAAACTGCGGCGACCATAATATTATTTCAGCCGATTGCAATTGTCCCACAATGTGACGTGGATGGTGAAGCCCCTTTCATGACCGGGGGATTCACGCTAGCCGCTAATCAAATGCTAACCAACGAACAGGGTGTGGGGCCGGCTTTTCGTGACCGCTGACTCGATGATCGCGACCATCTTGCGCCAGGCGCCGCGGGATCGTCGCGCGGGTATCGCGGCGTGGCGCCAGATCTCCGATATTCTGGCGCAGCGCGGCAATCAACTGTCCGATGACGATGTCCGGCGCGCGCTGCACGCGCTGGTCGTGCTGCGGCCGCAGGTCCCCGAAAAAGTACGCCGCGACTGTGCGCTGGCGATCGCGCGGCATGGCCGCTTCGCGCCGCTCGTCGCTTTCTATGCGAACGATGTTCCCGCGGTCTCGGCGGCGATGCTGCAGCGCGCGCGCCTGCCCGAGGCCGATTGGCTCGCCGTCCTGCCCGCGACCGCCGCAACGGCGCGTTCGATTCTCGCCGGGCGCAGCGACCTGCCTGAAAATGTCCGGCGCGCGCTCGAAAGCCTGGGCGCGGGATCGGTCGCGCTGCCGCAGCCCGCGACCGCGGTTGAGACCGCAGCGGACGAGCTCCCGGTCGCAGCAGCCCCCTCCGCCGAACCTGTACGCGTGGCGGATAGCGCGCCGAGCCAGATCAGCGAGCTGGTTCGGCGCATCGACCGCTTCCAGTCGGCCCGCGCGCGTCCAGCGCCGCGCAAGGCGAGCAACGGCTTCCTGTTCGAGACGGGCCCCGACGGCCTGATTCGATGGGTCGAGGGCGTGCCGCGCGGCGCGGCGGTCGGTCTTTCGATCGCCGATGCGGCCTTCGGCGGCGAGCCCGGCGCCGACGGCGCGGCCGCTGGCGCTTTTCGCCAGCGCGCCGAGATCGTCAATGCGCGGATGATGCTGGAAGGAGCCGCAGCGGAGGCGGGCGAGTGGCGCTTTTCGGCGCTGCCCTGGTTCGACCCTGCAACCGGACAGTTTCGCGGCTATCGCGGCAGCGCGCGGCGGCCGCAGCCGAGCGAAATGCCCTATGGTCGCCCCGCGGTCACGGAGTCGGGCGATTCGATCCGGCAGCTCATTCACGAATTACGCAGCCCGCTGAACGCGATCTCGGGTTTTGCCCAGATCATCTCCGGGCAGATGTTTGGGCCGGTCAGCGCCTCCTACCGCGCGATGGCCGAAGCGATCGTCGCCGATGCCGCGGCGATCCAGTCGATCATCGACGATCTCGACACCGCCGCGCGAACCCCGCAGGTGCCGCCTGCAGCATCGCTGGCCGAAACCGCCGACCTGGGTGTGGTGATGACGCAGGTCGAGAGCGATCTTGGCGCTGTGCTCGCCGACCAGCGTGTCGACCTCTCCATTTCGCGGGTTGGCGGCCCGTTTCTCGCCCAGGTCGGCGATGCCAACTCAAGGCGGATGATTGGCCGCCTGCTGACCGCGCTCGTCGATATTTCGGAACCGGGCGCCGCGCTCGTCGGCCAGCTGGTGATCGAACCCGGCCATGACGACATGCTGCAGCTTCGGATCGTGCGGCCGCTTGCGATTCGCTTCGCGACCGCTGCCGATCTGCTCGATCCCGGCTTCAGCCCCGAGGGCGAGGCACCGGGAGCCGCCGTTCTGAGCCTCGGCTTCTCACTCCGGCTGGTCGACAGCCTGGCGCGCGGCGCGGGAGGACGTCTCGATATCGGTCATAACGCCTTGACCTTGCATCTGCCCTCGGCCAACCCGAGCACCGATAAGGAACGCGGCATCCAGCAGGGCGAATAGCGCGCCGGGCGGGTCGGGCGAAGGGGGCAAAGGTGCAGCCTGCGGGCAGTTTCCAGTCATATCCAGACGCCGCCGGGCTGATCGGGCTCGGCGACGGCGAACGCCCGCGTTTCTGGGTGACGATCGACACCGAAGAGGATTTCGACTGGTCGGCGCCGTTCGCGCGTACCGGATACCGGCTCGATTCCGTGCCGGCGCTCACGGATTGCCAGCGCTATTTCGAGCGTGCGGGGGTGACGCCCATCTATCTCGTCGATTGGCCGGTAGTCATGGACGAGCGCGCGGTCGCCATATTGGGCGACGCGCATGCAGGGGGGCGTTGCGACATCGGCGCGCAGCTTCATCCCTGGGTCACGCCGCCGCACGACGAGCCGGTGAACGAGCGCAACAGCTATACCGGCAATCTGCCGCCGGTGCTGCAACGCGCCAAGATGACGGCGTTGCGCGATGCGATCCGCGACCGGTTCGGAGTGGCGCCGACGGTCTATCGGGCCGGGCGTTATGGTCTAGGCCCCGATACCGCGACGATGCTCGCCGAGCTTGGCTTTCGATGTGATACATCGGTGCGCTCAGGGTTCGATTATCGCGGCGGACACGGCCCGGATTATCGTGCTGCGCCGCTCAAGCCCTGGTGGGTATCCACCGCGAACGGAGCGGTGCTCGAAATGCCGGTGACTACGGTCTTCGGCGGATTTCTGGGGCTGAAGGGAAAACGCCTCTATCATCGTATCGCGGGCAATGGACCGCATATTCGCGCGGCGCTCGCGCGGCTCGGGCTTGCCGAGCGGATCGCGCTGACGCCGGAGGGAATTCCCGCCGAGCGGGCTTGCCGCGCCATCGATATCGCGCTGGACCGAGGGCTGCCGGTGCTCAACTTTTCCTTCCACTCGCCATCGCTGCAGCCGGGCAACACGCCCTATGTCCGAAGCAACGCCGATCTTGAGCTTTTCTATCGCTGGTGGGATGTGGTGCTGGATTATCTTGCGCGGCGCGGGATCGAGCCGATCGACACCGCGGGGATATTGGCGATGGCGGAGTCCCGGGCGCCCGCGGCCTGAACCAAGTCGCTTGCCAACCGCCGCCGCGCTCCGCTATCGCCCGCTGACCCCCAGCCGGGTTTGGAAACGGGGGCCTGTAGCTCAATGGTTAGAGCTGGCCGCTCATAACGGCTAGGTTGCGGGTTCGAGTCCTGCCGGGCCCACCATTTTTAGAAAATACAATAAAATCAAACTATTATTACGTTCTTTCTGGATCAAGCCGGAATAGCTATGGAAAACTATATCATTTTTTCAGTGCTATAGGTAAGTTTCTCGGCTCTACGAAACGGTTTGGGGGTATTCTCGGCGATGTCGAGAAACCCTTACGTTTCCATTGTCCGTAACCGAACGTTGCAACTCCACGATCGGCGGTTTGCTTCATAAACTCCCTAAGACGATGCATCGCGGCACGCTCAATCCACGACGGCTTCGCGCCTCATATTGGATACTCTGAAGAACGTCAGAACGGGTTGAAAGGATAGTCTCGCTGGTGATCGTAATGTCTCCAACCGGCCATTCGCTCTTGGCGGGCGTTCGAGGCCAACGGAGCTGAATGAAACCAGCCCTACTCCCTTTTTTGGGAGCTATCGCACAATCCTGAGGCGGCGTGACGGGATGATTTAGATGGCAGATCGCTCGCCCCGCCGCGCCCTCCGAGTCGATCGGGAGCATATTTAGCATGCCTCTGAATGCCAGGGTGTCAAACGGCGTTCAAAAGGGACCCCCGATCGGCGTCGAAGAGGGACCCCCTTTTCGGATATGATGCTGGTTTGTTGAAGATGGCCTTGCGCTGCGTGCGGCGGAGGGCGGGCGTAGCCCGACCGGAGGCGCGCGCA
>NZ_JAYSAH010000088.1:0-19821 GCF_041916015.1 Sphingopyxis sp.
TCGGATAGCGACAATACCAGCGCACCGCCCACAGGATCACATCACCCTGGAAATGGCGCCACTTGAAATCCGTCATCGTTCCGTCCGTCCAATCTCCGCCAAGCATGCTCAAGCTTCACGATTTTTGCAACAGAGCCCCTCCGCCTCCTCCCGCCTGGGACGTGTATGCGCGGGCTCGCTACCTGCGCGACAATCCCGACGGCGCGGGCGCGCCGCCTCTCGATTCAGCTTCATCGCCGGCTCCGATGCCGGTGGGAATGGCGTCGGCCGAACGGCCGCTGCCCGTGCGGTTACAGGCGATCGGCGCCCCTGCCGGCGACGATCGCTAAGGGCGGCCTTCCGCCGCCGGGACATATCTGCCGGGGCTTCGGCAAGCCGACCGGCAAATCGCGGAGGCTTGCACGGTGCAAGCCGTCGCGTCGCGCGGCCTGCCATGAAGGAGAGCGGTTCTATGGCGCAATCCATCCACAAGACGCTTGCGGCAGCGCTGATGCTGGCACCCGAGCGCCTACGCTCGTCGGTGTCGATCGCCGCCGCAGCCTGTGCGCGGCGCGCGCACCAGCTCGACGCGCGCCGGGTCGCGGCGTTCGCGCTCGCGGCCACGATGTTGATCGCCGTGGCCGAGCCCGCTTTCGCGCAGTCGGGCGGTGGGGGCGACATCACGACCTTTCTACAGAACATCGTCAACGTGATCACCGGAACGGCCGGCAAACTGATTGCGGTCATCGCTATCTGCATCGTCGGTGTCGGCGCGCTCATGGGAGCGCTTTCGATGCGTGCGGCCGGCGGCGTGATCCTCGGCGTGCTGCTGATCTTCTCGTCCGCATGGATCGTCGACCAAATCATCGGCTCGTGACATGGCGCAGGACGCCCTCACCGAAGACACGCTGTTCCTGGCCTGCACGCGGCCGGCGATGTGGCAGGGCGTGCCCCTCGAAGCCCTGGCGATCAACGGCATGGTGACGGGCATCATCTTCGTGCTGATGTCCAACCCCTTCTATCTGCTGATCGGGGTGGTGATTCACTACGCCACGCGCGCGCTCATCAGCCACGACTACAATATGTTCACGACGCTCCGGCTGTGGGCCGAGACCAAAGGACGCGCGCGCAATAAGGATCGGTGGGGCGGCTCGTCGGTCAGTCCGCTGCCGCTGCGCCCGGCGCGCAGGGCGCGGGAGGTCCGCATCCATGTTTAGTGCCGCATCGCGCGAGCGCGAGCCCGACATCTATGTCCCCTATATCGGCCACGCCGCGCCGGGAACCGTGCTGCTCGATGATGGCTCGCTGCTGGCGATGCTGCGCCTCGACGGCGCGACGTTCGAGCTGGCCGATCCCGCGCTCGTCAACGCGCTTCATGCCCAGCGCAATATCCTGCTGCGCAACATCTCGTCGGATCGGGTCGTCCTCCAAATCCATGTCGTGCGCTCGCTCGCCGAACCAAGCGAATATCCGGCGGAGCCCTGCGCCAGCGCTTTCGCGCGCGAGCTGGACGAACGCTATCGCGACCGCCTGCTCTCCAACCGGCTGTTTCGCAACGAGCTGTTCCTGTCGATCCTGCTGCGGCCTGCCGGCAGGGGAGGACTCGCCCAAGGCAATGTCGCGGCGTTGTTCGCGCGCCGCAAGCGCGGCGATCGGGCGCGCGCGGCCTCGCCCGCCAATATGGATCAGATCGACAGCATCGCCGACACGCTCGCCTACGAGCTGCACGCCTATGGCGTGCGCCGCCTCGCATTGCGCGAGGCGAGCGGCCTTATGTTCTCGGAAGTGGCGGAGGCGCTGCGCCTGGTGCTGACCGGCGAGCACATGCCCGTGCCGCTGGTCAACGGTCATCTCGGCGGCGCGGTCTATACCGATCGCGTCATCGTCGGCCGTGAGGCGATCGAAATCCGGGGAGCGGGAGGGTCAACCTTCGCCGCCGGCTTCGGCCTGCGCGAATATCCTGCCGTCACCTGGCCGGGCATGTTCGATACGGTGCTCGGCGCGCCCTATCGCTGCGTGCTGACGCAATCCTTCGGCTTCCTCGGCAAGCAGGACGCCCAGGGGATCATGACGCGCAAGCAGAATCAGATGGTGACGGCCCAGGACAAGGCCGCGAGCCAGACCGAGGCGTTGACCGAGGCGGCTGACATGCTCGCCTCCAACGCCTTCGTCATGGGCGATCATCACCTGACGCTGATGACCTTCGCCGACAGCCTCGACAAGCTGCGCCTGGTCGCGTCCAGCGCCCGGCGCGATCTGGCCGAGAGCGGCGCGGTGATCGTGCGCGAGGATCTCGCGCTAGAAGCCGCCTATTGGGCGCAGCTCCCCGGCAACATGCGGCTACGCACGCGCCCCGGTGCGATCAGCTCCCGCAATTTCGCGGCGATGGCGAGCCTCCACAACTATCCTCTCGGCACCCAAACCGGCCATTGGGGCGCGCCGCTCACGCTGTTCCGCTCGACCGGCGGGACCGCCTACCGCTTCCATCTGCACGCCCCGACTGAGACGGTGCGCGATCTCGGCAACGTCTTCGTCGCCGGTCCCACCGGCTCGGGCAAGACGACGCTCATGCTGTTCATCCTCGCGATGGCGGAGCGGCAGAAGGCGCAGGTCGTGTTCTTCGACAAGGATCGCGGCGGCGACATTCTCGCTCGCGCTGTCGGCGGCACCTATCTCGTATTGCCGGCGGGCGAGCCCTCGGGCCTCGCCCCGCTCAAGGCGCTGTCCGACAAGCCCGGCGATGTCGAGTTCGTCAAAGAGCTGGTGAAGGCGCTCGTCCTCGATCCCGGCAAGGCGATGGCCCCCGAACAGGAGCGCCGGCTTGAGCTGGGCGTGCGCGCGGTCCTCGCGCTGCCGCGCGACGCGCGCTCGTTCGCCGAGCTGCGCGCCTTCCTCGGCCAAGCCGATCCCGAAGGGCCGGGCGCGCGGCTCGACAAGTGGTGTCAGGGCGGGGCGCTGGGGTGGGTGCTCGACAATGATGCCGATCGGGTCTCGCTCGACGCGCCGTTCCTCGGCTTCGATGTGACCGCCGTGCTCGACGATCCGGTGACGCGCGGGCCGATCCTCTCCTACCTCTTCCATCGGGTCGAAAGCCTGCTCGACGGCCGCCGGCTCGTGCTGGCGATCGATGAGTTCTGGAAGGTGCTGCTCGACGCGGGATTCCGCGATCTCGTCAACGACAAGCTCAAGACGATCCGCAAGTTGAACGGGCTGGTGATCCTCGCCACGCAATCGCCGGCGGACGCGCTGCGCTCGCCGATCGCGCACAGCATCATCGAGCAATGCCCGACGCAAATCCTGATGCCGAACACCCGCGCCGACGCTGCGGACTATCGCGACGGGCTCAAGCTGACGGAGCCCGAATATCTCGCTGTGCGCGAGGACTTGGCCGTGGGCGGGCACCGCTTTCTGCTCAAGCAGGGCAACGCGAGCGTCGCCTGCGAACTCGATCTCACCGGAATGGATGATCTCATCGCCGTGCTCTCCGGCCGCGCGAGCACGGTGCGTCTCATGGAGCGGCTGATCGAGGACGTGGGGCCGGACCCGGCGGCATGGCTGCCGCTGTTCCGGCGCCGTTGGCGGGAGGCTGCCGCCTAATCCGGGCACGAGGAAAGGAAAGGCCATGAAGTTTCGCAGAATGATGTTGGCCGGCGCGGCGGCGCTGGCGATCGTCGGGACCGGCTCCGGCCCGGCAACCGCGCAAATGGCGGTGATCGACGCCAAGGCGATCATACAGGCCAAGGCCCAGCTCGACTCGCTGCGCCAGCAATATGCGCAGCTCCAACAGACCTATGCGGCGATCGCCCATCTGCCGCAGAGTGCGCTCCGCCAGCTTGGCCAGGAGCTGAACGTCAACCAGTTCCGCAACCCGCTCGGGACAAGCTCGGTCGATGTCGGCGCAATCATGAGCGGGTCCGGCATTGGATCGGGTTCGCTCGGCACGGCCGCGCAGGGTTATCTCAATCAGAACCGGGTCTATTCGCCCTCGGGCCAGGATTTCCGCGCCCAGCAGATGAACCGCAACGCGAACAGCATCGCGGGCGTGCAGGCGATGGCGAGCCAGCTCTACCAGTCGGCCGCGACGCACCTGACCGCCTTGCAGGGCCTCGAAGGTCAGCTCGCGAGCGCCAGCGACAGCAAGGAAGTGGCCGACATTCAGGCGCGCATCGGCATGGAACAGGCGGCATTTCAGGCGCAGTCGGTCCAAGCGCAGTCGCTCGCCATGTGGCAGCAGGCGCAGGAACGGAATGAGAACCAACAGCGCGACGAGCTGCGCCGCCAGCAAATCGACGGTCTGATAGAACAGGCCAAGGCGAGAGGGGGCTGACGATGGCGACCCCTTGCACCGTGCAAGCCTCCCTCGGCCTGCTTCTCCTGCTCGCGGCTTCGCCGGCGGTGGCGCAGCAAGCGGCGGACGGGGTTGCCGCGACGCCGCCGAAGACGGTCTCGTGGTATGCCGATCATCGGCCGCAGCGCGCGCAGGTTCAGCTCGCCTGTCTCGATGATCCTGGCCGGTTGGCGCGCACGCCCGACTGCATCAACGCGCATGAAGCGAGCGTGGAAGTAGCACTGCGGCAAGCCCGCGCGCGAACGGGCACGCTCGATCCGCGCAACCCCGATTTCTGGTCGAACGATCCGCAAAACCGCCGGAGCAAGCTGCTGATGTGCCGGCGCAACCCCGAACTGCAATATTGCGACGTGGCGCGCCGCTCCCTCCTGATTGAAGCCGGAAAGGCAAGGTAGGCGGCGGATGGACGACGTTCAGTGGCAGGTCTTCGCCTACATCGTTTCTCAAGTGGAGACGCCGCTGGTCAGCGCCGTATCCGAAGTCATCAACGCCTTCCTGTCGTTCGTCGCGGCTCCGCTCAAGGTGGCGCTTGTCCTCTATATTGCGCTCACCGGCATCCTCATCATCCGAGGCGAGGTCAACGAGTCCGGCGCGGCGCTGCTCGGCCGATTCCTCAAGCTGGGCCTGGTCGTGTGGGTGCTGACCGGCGCCGGCATCTATCAGCAATATGTCTACGATTTCTTCTTCACGACGCTGCCGCAGGGCCTCGCCGACGCACTCACCTCCTCGGGCTCGACCAATGCCGTTGACGCCAACACCTTCGATCAGGTCTGGATCAAGGCATGGCGCGCCGGGCTCGAAGTCTGGCGCACGCTCAACTGGACCGACATCGGCGAGAAGTTCATCGTCATCCTGTTCTGGGCGGCGGCGATCATATCGACGGTGTTCGCCTTCGCGATCTGGCTGATCTCGCGCGTGCTGCTCGCGCTCTACATCGCGCTCGGGCCGCTGCTTATTGGCCTGGTGCTGTTCTCGGCGACACGGGCGATCTTCGAGCGCTGGATCGGCTCGCTGATCTCGTGCGTGATCCTCCAGATCACGACGGTCGTGCTGCTCTACATCGTGCTTTCGGTTGAACAGCAGGTGGTCGGCCAGGTCGCAGTCATGGGGGCGGTCGACTCGATGGCGATGATCCAGGTGCTGCTCGCCGGCGTGATCTTCTTCGCCGTCGCCGCCTTCGTGGCCTTCCAACTTCCCGGTGTCGCATCCTCGCTCGCGGGCGGCCTGCATTTCCACTCGGGGGTGCTCGCGCGGGCGACACAGGCCGCGATCGGCTCGACCGGGCAACGCTATGTCGATGGCGCGGGCAACAGCTACCGTGTCGGCCGGAGCGGACTGCTCGGCGCCGGCCATTATGCCGGCTCGACGGTCGGCCGCGGCGCGGGCGCGGCAGGCCGCTCGATTTACCAGCGCCTTCGTCCCTCCACCGGCGGCTCGCTCTCCGACACCGGCTGATCGCGCGCGCATCAAAGTCCGGAATCCGCCCAACAGGAACCAAAAGATGATCCGTCCCGTCCTTCTTGTCTTCGCCGCCCTGTCGCTCTCGGCCTGCGCGCACCGGCCTCCGCTCGCCGAGGCGAAGGGGAAGTATCGGCCGCTCAACGCAGGCAAGTGGGTGCCCACGCGAGACGATCTGCGCGGCCCGCGCGCGCCGCTGCCGCCGGCGCAGTCGCCGTCCCTCACGCCGGAGACCGGCTCATGAAATGGTTTGCTCGAAAGCCGCCGGTAGCGGCGGAAGACTATAAGGCGCGGCCGGTCGCGTCGGACCCCGCTATCCTAGATGCCTATTACGGCCAAGTGGCGAGCTACGCCGCCTCTGAGCGCGATCGGAACCGCAATGTCGCGCGGCTAGGCTTCGTGGTCGGCGGGATCGGCGCGGCGGTCGGTTTCCTGGGAATGGCGGCCGTCATCGCCCTGCTGCCGCTCAAGACGGTCGTTCCGCTTGCCTTCCGGGTGGACCGGGCGACCGGCTCCGTCGAGCGCGTCTACGATGTGCGCGGCGGGCCGATGGAAGTCGAGGACGCCGAAAAGCGGTTCTTCCTCTGGCAATATGTGCGGCTGCGCCAGACCTACAGCGCGGCCGAGGCAGAAACGAACTTCAACGCCGTCACGCTGATGTCGTCGCCGGCGGTGCAGAACGAATATGCCGCCGGCTTCAAGGGGACCAATCCCAACAGTCCGCAGGTCGTGCTCGGCCAGGACGGCAATGCGACTGTCCGTTGGGTCTCGACATCGTTCCTCGGGCCGAAGCTGGCGCAGGTCCGCTTCGTCCAAATGGCGAGCAAGCAAGGCGTCGCACTTCCGCCGCAGCAGATGGTGGCGACGATCGCGTTCGACTTCGCGCCGGGCCAAATCGGCGCGGCCGCGCTCAACGTCAATCCGCTGGGGTTCATCGTCACCAGCTACCGCGCCGACATGGAGGCCACGCAATGAGGCAGTCCCTCGCGATCGGCGCGGCCGTGCTTGCGGCGCTCCTCGGCGGGTCGGCGCTGGCCGATCAGACGCCGCAATCGGCGGGCTATGATCCGCATGTCCAGCTCGTGCCCTACAATCCGCTCAACGTCGTCCGCATCGTCGGCAGCCCGAAAAACTCGACGCAGATCATCTTCGCCCCCGGCGAGGAAATCACGCAGGTCGCGATCGGCGATGCGGACGCCTGGCTGGCGCAGCCGGCCGGCAACCTGCTCTTCCTCAAGCCCACGGCGATTCGCGCGCCGACGAACATGCAGGTCGTCACCAAGACCGTCAGCGGGACAAGCCGGTCCTATCAGTTCCATCTCAGCGCCGTCCGCACCGGCGCACGCGGCAGCCGCGCCATCTACGCGGTGAGCTTCACCTATCCCGCCGAAGAGGCGGCGGCGCGGGAAGCGGCCCGCGCGGCGGCCGAGGCGGCGGCGCGCGAGCGGGAGGCAGAAGAACGGTTGCGGACCGCCTGGGCCGAAGGGCCGCGCAACTGGCGCTATGTCGCGCAGGGCTCGAACATGATCGAGCCAACCGAGGTCAGCGACAACGGCCGGCAGACCGCGTTCCGTTTCCCCGGCAACATGCGGGTGCCGACGATCTACACCGCCGCCCCGGACGGGTCCGAGACGATCGTTCCCTATACGATGATCGACGACATGGTGGTGGTCCAGACCACGGCCCGCATGTTCACCCTGCGCGACGGCCAGAAGGTGCTGCGCGTCATCAATCAAGGTTTCGATCCGGTCGGCCGCAATCCGGGCACCGGCACCGGCACGCCGGACCTTGCCCGCACCGTGAGGAGTTCCGGCCAATGACCGAAGATACCGCGCGCCCGGCCTCGGCCGGCGCAGCGCCGCCACTGCCGCCACCGCTGGCCGAAGGCGTTGCCGGCGAACGCCACGTCTCCGAAGTGGCCGGGCGACCGATCGTCTCGAAACGCGCGGGCATCGGCGTCATCGTCGCTGGTGCTGCCATCGCCTGCGGCGTGATCCTGCTCACCTCGGCGCGCCCGAACCTCAAGACGGATGAGCCGTCGAACAAGCTCGCGGTGCGATCGGAAGTGCCCTACGTCGCACCGCCGCTGCCCGCGCCTATCGCGGGCCCGGCGGCCGTCCCGCCGCCCTTGCCCGATCAGCCCGCCCCCTTGGCCGCTCCGCCGTCTGCGCCGGCGGGAGCGGGCACCGCCCGCCACCCGGCGCAGCTCCTCGTCTACACCTCGGGCGCAGCCGGGCGCAGCGCGCCGGGATCGGGGCTGATGTCACCCGACCCCTATGGCGACGCAAACGGGGCGGCTGGCGGCCTTGGCGGGGCAAATGGCGACGGCGGGGCAGGAATGACACCTGTGGGCTACGCCGGCGCTCCTGGGGGCGCTTCGGGGCGCGAGGGAGGGGGCGATCTCGGATCGCGCCTGACGCCGACGCGCCTCACGGGCGTCACCGCCAATGTGCTGCGCAATCAGCCTTTCCTTCTGACGATAGGCACAATGATCCCGTGCGTGCTGCAAACCGCGATGGATTCGACGCTGCCCGGCCTGGTGACGTGCGTGATCCCGCAGGATGTGCTCGGAAAGACCGGCCTGACGCTGTTCGATCGCGGCACGCGTGTCGTCGGCGAGTTCAAGGGCGGCATTCAACAGGGCGTCGAGCGGATGTTCGTCGTCTGGACGCGCGCCGAGACACCGCAAGGCGTCGTCATCAATCTCGACAGCCCCGCGACCGATCCGCTCGGCCGATCGGGCATGGACGGCCGCGTCGATCGCCATTTCTGGCAACGCTTCGGGGGCGCCCTCCTGCTGACGACGGTGGACGGCGCGATTCAGGCCGGCGTCGCGGCTGCGGCGAAGTCGGGGACGACGACGATCAACACCGGCAGCACGGAATCGGTGATCGCGTCGAGCCTTGCCGGCTCGATCAACATTCCGCCGACGATCCGGAAGAATCAGGGCGAGCTGGTCAGCATCCTCGTCGCCCGCGATCTCGACTTCTCGACCGTCTACGGCGTTCGGCCGACCTATGCCCGCGCCCCGGTGGGAGCGGAGGGGCCGAGAAAATGACCCGCGCCGGCGAAAACACGCTGCGCCTGATGCTGGCGCCGATCGAACGGCCGCTCGCCGATCCGGCGGTGACGGAAATCGTCATCAACCGGCCGGGAGAGGCGGGCGTCGAGACGCGCGAGGGCTGGACCTGGCTCAATCTTCCCGAGCTGACATTCCAGCGCCTCGATGCCATCGCGACACTCTGTGCGGCGATGTCGCAACAGGATGTCGGCCCGGAGCGTCCCCTGTGCGCCTCGGTGCTGCCGGACGGTCAGCGCGTGCAAATCTGCCGCCCGCCGGCGGTCGCGGCCGGCACGCTCAGCCTGACGATCCGCCTGCCATCGAGCTTCGCGCCGACGATCGCCGGTCTGGCGGCCGGGGGACTGTTCTCGAGAACGGAAGCCGCGGGCCGCAGCGCGCACCCGCTTGATCGCGAGCTTGCCGAGCTGCACGCGGAAAAGCGCTGGGAAGAGTTCTTCCCGCTGGCGGTGCGCGCCAAGAAAACGATCATCGCCACCGGCGATACGGGCTCGGGCAAGACGACGTTCGCCAAGGCGCTGATACAGGCGATCCCGCTCGACGAACGTCTGGTGACGATCGAGGACACGGCCGAGTTCATCGGCCTGCCACAGCGCAACCTCGTCTCGCTGTTCTACTCGAAGGGCGATCAGGGCGTGGCCCGCGTCCGCTCGGAAGACTTGATCGAGGCCGCGCTGCGGATGCGGCCCGATCGCGTGCTGATGCAGGAACTGCGTGACGGCGCGGCCTTCACCTTCATCCGCAGCATCGCCGCCGGCCATCCCGGCTCGATCACGACATGCCACGCCGGCAGCGCAACTGGCGCGTTCGATGCGCTGCGGCTGATGGTCAAGCAACACGATGCCGGCAAGCATCTGGCTGATGCCGATGTTGACGCGCTGCTCCGCCAGCTCGTCGATGTCGTCGCGCACTGCCGGCGCGACCGGGACGGCTTCTCGATCGAACAGGTGCATTTCGAGCCGTTCGGCAAGGGCGCGCCGGTGCTCGCGGCAATCGGCCGGGGCGGGCCTGGCAGGACGGCCGCCAATGTTTGATCGCGACGATTGGCCGCCCGCCGCCAAGGCGCTCGCCGCGATCGTCCTGCTCGGGCTCGGCGCGCTGCTTTGGTCCGTGCTCGCCTCGACGATCTTCCTCGCGGGCACGCGGCTGATGACGGCCGACACCGTGCCGCTTTTCCAGTTCTGGACCTATCAGGGCTATTACGGCTTCGGCCATCCGATCGTTGGGGGATGGCTCAAGATCGTCGCCGGCGTCACGACCGGCGTGCCACTCTTACTCTTCGCGGCGCGCGTCGCCCGCAAGGGCTGGCCCGGCGCCGATCGGCGCGAACTCCACGGCGAAACGCGCTGGGCCGAGCGAGGCGAGCTGGTGCGCGCCGGCTTCTACGCGAAGTTCGCCGGTCTTTTCGTCGGCCAGGACGCGGCGGGCCGGCATCTGCGCTTCGGCGGCCCGGAGCATGTCGCGTGCTATGCGCCGACCCGTTCCGGCAAGGGCGTCAGCCTCGTGATCCCAAATTGCCTGCTCTACGAATCCTCGCTGGTCTGCCTCGATGTGAAGAAGGAAAATTGGGCTGCGACCGCCGGCATCCGCGCCGCAGCCGGGCAGAAAGTCTTTCTGTTCGATCCGCTCGCCCCTGACGGCCGCACGGCACGTTACAACCCCTTCTCCTATGTCCGGCGTGGGACAATCGATGCCTTCGATGACGTTCAGCGCATCGCGCAGATGATCTTCCCCGAAGCGCACGGGCAGGAAAAGTTTTGGGTCGATGCCGGTCGATCGGCGTTCATCGGTGCCGCCTGCTTCCTCGCGGAAACGCCTGAGCTGCCGTTGACGATCGGAGAGACCTTGCGCCTGCTGTCGAGCGTCGATGGCGCGGCGGCGATGATCGAACGGATCGAGGCGCGCCGGCAGGCTGGCAAGCCCTATACGGAGGCGACGGTAAAAGCCCTTGAGGATTATCTCAAAGGCTCGGACGATCTGGTCAACAGCATCCGCAAGACCGTAACCGCGCGCCTCTCGCTGTGGTTCAATCCCCGCATCGATGCCGCGACCGCCGCCAGCGACTTCGACCTGCGAAATCTTCGGCAGTCGCTTCATGCGATCTATATCGGCGTAACGCCGGACAACATCGAGCGCCTGCGCCCGGTGCTCGCATTGTTCTTCCAGCAGCTCGTTGACCTGACGGTGCGGGTCATTCCGCAGCATGATTCCAGCGCAAAGCATCAGGTGCTTTTGCTGCTGGACGAATTTCCTCTGCTCGGCCCTATGCCCGTGCTCGCCAACTCCTTCGCCTACGTCGCCGGCTACAACATGCGGATCATGCTCATCATGCAGAGCAAGGCCCAGCTTCGCGACCGCGATCTCTACGGGCCGGACAAGGCCGACGCCATTCTGGAAAATTGCGGCCTCGAAGTCGTGTTCGGCACGAAAGACCTCAAGCTGACGGAGGAATTGAGCGCCCGCCTCGGATACGGCACGGTTGAGGCCACCTCTCGCTCCGGGCCGCGCTTCTGGCAGGCGTTCCGCCGCGACAAGCTCTCGATGACGCACAGCGATCAGCGCCGCGCGCTCCTGCTGCCGCAGGAAATCGCGCGGCTGAAACCGTTGCAGGCGATCTTGATCCGCCCCGGCATGTATCCGATCCGCTGTCGGCGCATCCGCTATTTCAGGGACCGGATGTTCACGCGCCTGCTGCGTCGCCCTCCGGACGTGGACCCCATCGAAATCAGCGTCCGCATGGATCAGGGCAAGGGATTCGCTCCGATCGCGGCCGGTCCTCCGCAGTCTTCGCCGCCAGCGTCCGAACGCGGCGATCCGCGTAGCGGAGTCTCGCCCTCCTCCTTGCACCGTGCAAGCCCGAAACCGAAGGCGCGGAAGGCCCGCATCCCGACCGAGCGCCGCACTCCCGATCCGGTGGACGCGGCAGAATCCGAGGAAGCCGCCGCCGGCGGCCGTCTGCCGGTAGCGCCGGAGCCTCCGCTGCCCCTCGCCGGTGAGACGGCAGAGCTGCCGTTCTCTCCGATGAAACCGCATCAATCGGATGGTCTGATTGCGGCGATCATGGGCACCGACGTCGATCTGAGCGGTCTGGGCCTCGCCAACGGCAAGGCGGCCGTCGTCGCGATCGTCGATGCGATCCCCACGGTTGAATCCCTCACGCACGGCCACCGCCGGGCCATGTGAGCGCACGAAAGGAGCAAGATGTTATGGCGATAATGGACCAGGCGCGCGAAGCGCTACGCCCCACCAACACCATAGAACGGGTGCCCGAACTCGTTGCGACAGCGCTGGCGAGCGTGCCGCCGCCCGGCGCGCCTCCATCCGCAGCGCGGGCGGGGAACGACAAGGCCCCTGCCTATCTCTCGGAGCCGGAAACGATCGCGAAACGCTACTATGTCGAGGATCGGCGCGGCGAACGGCAGTATTTCGAGGATTACCAGCGTCGCAATCTGGCGATGCGCGCAACGGACACGTCGATCAGCTCGAAGCGCGAGGATTTGAACACGATCCGCGCCATGATCGAGATTGCCGAGGCGCGGGGCTGGCACTCGGTCGAGATACGCGGTTCGGCCGAGTTCAAGCGCGAAGCCTGGATCGAGGCCAGCGCGCGCGGACTCGAAGGTCGCGGGTTCACGCCGTCCGATGCGGACCGACAGGAGGCCGATCGCCGGCGCGCCGAACGCGGACAGGCCAACGAGGTCCGCGCCGGCGAACGCGAACAGGCACGCGAGGAAAGGGTCGCCGGCCATCCGGCCACGGCCGCGACGCATGAACGGCACGCCCACGAGGCGCAACCCGGCGAGCCCCCTACGCCAACCGTCAACGATAGCCGGCGGGCCATTCGGGAGGCGCGGCGCGAGCTGTCGGAAGATGGACGGCTGATGTTCTCGGCGCTCTCAGAGAAGATCGACCGGCAGATGAACAAGCTCAACAGCGAGGCCAAGGCCGAAATCAAGGCATTCGTCGGGACCGAGCTGGTGAAGAAGGAGCGGGCTGAAGGACCGACCGTCCTTTCTCCGCAACAGCGGCAGGCCGCAACCGCACCCGAACGCGCGCCAGCTCCACCGGCGCCCGCTCCGGCACCGGCTCGCCGCGTCGAGCCGGAGGCCCCGCGACGCAGCCTCGGCCGATAGCCCGACGTAGCTCCCGTGGCGACGCACGAGGATAGCGTCTGGCAACTTCCCGGCACGGTGAAAGGCCGGGACGTGAAGCTGAAATCCGGCGGCGGCAAGGAGGGCGCGTTGTCGGCCGGGGCAAAGGCCAGGCTGAGCCGGATCGTCAAGCGGACGCCGGAAGCGATGGTGAAGGTCACGGGCCGCTCGCGGGGCGGCTCGGGCCATTTGAAGTCGCACCTCGACTACATCACGCGCAACGGCAAGCTCCAGGCCGAGACGCAGGATGGGGAGAAAATCACCGAACGCGCGCGGCTGCGCGACCTGCACGACGATTGGCTGCTCGCGAACGCGGCCGAGGCGCGCGGTCGGCCGAGCCTCAACGCGGCGCAGAGCGTTGCCCTCATCCTGTCGATGCCGCCCGGCACGCCGCCCGATCGGGTGGAGATGGCGGCGCGGTCCTGGGCGCGCGAAACGCTGAGCGGCCGCCATGACTGGATCATGGCGCGCCATGACGACACCAAGCACCCTCATGTCCATGTGACGGTGCGTGCGGTGGGATATGATGGGCGCCGGCTCGCCCCCGGTCCCGATGATCTGCAAGTTTGGCGCGAACGCTTCGCGCGCGAGCTGCGCCGGCTCGGTATCGAGGCCGAGGCGACACCGCGACAGGCGCGCGGCGTCGTCCGCAAGATGCCCAAGGCAGCGATTGCCGGAATGGAGCGGCGCGGCGTCGACCCGCGCGTGCGCCAGCGCGAGCGCCAGGCGGCTGAGCACGAGGCGCGCGCACCGAAACCGGCGCAGCCGCGCGATTGGAGCCGCGACATTCAGGCGCGCCAGGATTCGATCCGGCGGGCATATCTCGACCATGCTAATGCACTCGAACGCGGCGACGCCGCCGATCGTCGCCTCGCGCGCGACATCCGCCGGTTCGTCGCCGACATGCCGGTGGCGCTGACGCGACGCCAAGCGCTCGCCGTCGAGCTGCGTCGCGTGCTCGACCAACGGCATGGGAAGGCCGTTCCTGTTGGCGTCTCGTCCGATCCCACGCCACCGGACAAGGGTTGGTATCGTGCAAGCCCTGCGTTCGCGCTGGGACCCGCTAAATGGCCTCGGCGGTGACTGGAGCAATAAGCCAGAAATACACGGATCTGGCTGTTCTCTACCCGTCCGGCCGTCCCGGAATATTGCCGCGCGCCTCGCCCACCGACTGGCTGCCCTTCTTCACGAACCCCGTCTCGTCGACCACAGCCGCGCGTAAAGCGGCGCAAATCAGTTCGAGCGTTTGGCGCAGCACATCCTCGACGTTGTCGATGACGAAATAAGACTACTGATAGTCGTCGTTCCGATACCGTGTCCTTCGGACCCAAGGTGGTCGCGCAACGCGCCGCCAGAATCGTCGACATTGAGGCGCAACTCGCCGGATGGCGCCAACCTTCAGCCCATCCCGGCTCCCCCGAAGATGATGGGCATGATGGATCGTCCAGGCCGACAGCCAGCGCAACCGCATGTCGAACTGCCCGACCAGTTCGGGCGTCGTGCTTTTCGATGTCGGAGCCGTAGTCATCAGTCAGTTGTCGGTGCGACAGAAGGGCGGTCCAAGCCCATATGCCTGCCCGCGCCATGCCGGAGCGGTCGATCGCCTCGCCGACCAGCGTGTAGGCCCGGCTTCCATCCGGAGTGACGATCACGTCGTAGGTCTCGGCGACGGCAATCTGGATTTCGTCGGTCTCGATCGGCTGCACGTACTGGCCGTCCGCCTGCACGACTGTCATCGGCAGGCCGGGAATGCGGACCTTAAAGCTGGTCATCGCCGAGGCATTAATCAATCGCAGCCGGACGCGCTCGCCAGCCGAAAAGAGGGCGGTCCAATTGTCTTTCGGCCCATGTCCGTTGACGAGATAGGTATAGGCTACGCCCGTCACATCAGAGATGTCGGTTGGCGACATCCGCATGCCGCCCCAGCGCAGGCGCTCCTTGAGCGGCTGGTCATGGCCGGCGCCCAACCCGTCGAGGGCCTGCCGCGGGTAGTCGAAATAATCGGGCTCCTGCTTCAGCTTGCGCATGATGGAGTGCGGCATCATCGCGCTGTGGTCGGAGAGCACGATCACCTGCTCGCGATCGTAGGCGACCTGCTCGGGCCCTTCGGGGTCGATCACGATCGGTCCGTAATGTCCTAACTGCTCCTGCAAGCCCGAATGACTGTGATACCAGTAGGTGCCTGCCTGCCTGATTGGGAATTCGTAAACGAAGGTCGAGCGCGGTGCGATGCCGGGGAAGCTGACCCCGGGAACGCCGTCCATGTCGGCTGGCACCAGCAAGCCGTGCCAGTGGATCGAGCTGCTCTCGTCAAGTTCGTTGACGACGGTGAAGCGGACCACCGTGCCTTGCTTCAGCCGGAGCAGCGGCGCCGGAACGGTGCCGTTGATCCCAATTGCGTCGCTGCTCCACCCATCGATGACCATTTTCTGACGAGCGATGACGAGCCGGATATCGGGTCCGCCTAGGCGCTCCGCGCTCGTGGCACGCGCCCATGCATCCTCGGTCACTCAGGCCACGCCAAGCGATGCGCACCGCGCCAAGCAGCTCTACAGACACCGCTGTTACTGGAGATCATGTTCAGCCGCCTCAAGGACCGGCGGCATTCGATGCGCCCAGACCTTCATCGGCGCGATCACCCTCGCCGCAATCGTGCTCTTCTGGCTACCTCTGTGCAAAATCCCAGGCCTAGTGGCCGAAATTCGCCCGAGACATCGGAATTGCATGCTTCATCAAAGCCAGCGGGTCGAACATGTCACTGCGGCGAAGCGAAGCCTTCGCAGCGAGGCGGCTGGCTCAAGGACACCCGGTCCAGCAGACACGCCCCAGCTATGCTCGTAAACGAAATTTCCTGAGAGTGAAGAAATTCCTTGACGCACTGCAGAGTGAGCGCCATTTTTCGCGCGATAAGCCGATCGTTGAAGGAAGTCAGATGCGGAGTTTTCGCGCCGTTCTAATCGGTACTGCCTGCGTTTTCTCGAGTGCAGGAACTGCGTGGGCGCAGGAGACCCTTACCGTTTCTGGCACTGCAGCTCCCGCCCCAACTGACGTTGCCGGTGCTGACGGCGACATCGTCGTGACTGCGCAGCGGCGCAACGAGCGGCTCCAAGATGTGCCTGTATCGATAACCGCTCTGAGCGGTGATCAGCTGGCCGACAAGCGCATCGCCTCACCCACCGATCTCGTCTCCTCCGTGCCTAATCTGCAAGCGGCGTCGACCGTCGGCGAAGGAATCCCGGTCTTCTCCCTGCGTGGCATCTCGATGTCCGACTACAGCATCAACCAGCAGGGTCCTGTAGCCACTTATATCGACGACGTTTACAAGGGCACCTTCCCCCTCCTCCCTGTCGCTCTCTACGATCTCGAACGCGTGGAGGTGCTTCGCGGCCCCCAGGGAACCTTGTACGGCAAGAATACGACTGGTGGTGCGATCAACATCATCAGCCGAAGGCCCGGTTTCAGCACCGAGGGTTATCTTGCGGTCGGGATCGGGAACTACCAACGCTATGAAGCCAATGGTGCCCTCCAAGCCGCTCTCAGCGACAAGGTCGCAGCCCGCGTTGCGTTCACCTTCGCCCGCGCCGACGGCTGGTTCAAGAACAGGCTTCCTGGCCAAGCCGACGCCAACGCGACGCGGCAATATGCGGTCCGCGTGTCCCTCCTCGCCCAGCCGACAGATCGCCTCCAGTTCCTGCTGCGTCTGTCAACCAGCCTGCAGAATCCAACCAATTATGGCATCTTCGCGCGTCCCGCTGCCGATGGCATCGGCGCGGGCGCGTACGAACTTTTTGGGGGCTCGAGCTATTTCAGAACCGGGATCGGCCGGCGAGAACTGGAAAGCGAATATGCCGAGCGCCGCCGCCATCGGACGTACGGCGCATCTCTCACCACGAACTGGAAAGCCACGGACGACCTGACGGTCACCTCCGTCACGTCCTACGACTATGGAAAGCTCTTCATCCCCGAGGATGCCGACGGTAGTCCGCTCAAGGCGGTCGAAGACGACCTAGGCGGGCGAGCACGGCAATTCTCACAGGATCTGCGGATCGCCAGCGATTTCGACAACGGACTGGATTTCATAGCGGGCGCTTATTACAGCCGCGAGACCATCTCTGCTCAGACGACCTATTCATATTTTACCGACATAGATGTCACTAGAAACGGGGTCATAGACGCAGAGGACTGCACCCAGGACTTCCTCACATCTTGCATGTATTCCAACAGATATCATCAGAGGAAGTCGAGCGCTGCCGTCTATGCAGATGTCAACTACGCCCTCTTTCCTCGCCTCATCGCTCGGGCCGGGTTGCGCTACACGCGCGATACCGGGAGGATCAGCGGGTATAACGCGCGGGTTCTTGGGGCCGACGGCACGCCGATAGCGAATACGATCCCGGGCGACCCCGTAGATTTCGATGCCACGGCAAGCGATGGCTTCCGAAAGGGAACGGTTACCGGAAGGGCCGGCGTCGACTACAAGCTGCCTGGCGGGAACCTGCTTTACGCCAGCTATAGCCGCGGTTATCGTGCGAGCGCGTTCAATGCTCAGGCGTACTTCCTGCCGACCGAGTTGAACGTGGCCAAGCCGGAAACGGTGAATGCCTTTGAAGTGGGGTTCAAGTCTCAGTTCTTCGGCCGCGCCGTCACCTTCAACGGATCGGCTTTCTATTACGCCTACAAGAACCAGCAGGCGCTCAGCATCGATCCGGATACGGTCGCGCAGACACTCGTGAACATTCCGACGTCGCGAATGGCGGGGGCGGAGTTCGAACTGAGCGCGCGCCCTGCGCCCCATATCCGTCTCAACGCCGGGCTGGGCTTGCTCAGCACGAAGATCCGGACAGGCACCATCAGCGGTGTGGTCCTGGCCGGGAATCGGCTCCCTAACGCGCCGAGCGTCAGCCTCACGGCCGGCGCAGAGTGGGACGTCATCGATACCGATGGCGGAAAGTTGACGTTGGGTGTCGACGGCAACCATAACTCGAAACAATATTTCGAGCTGATGAACGAGGATCGCATCGCTCAAAAGGGCTATGTGGTCGTGAACGGTCGCGTAGCGTACCGGTCCGGGGACGGGCAGTACGGGATCGCCGCTTGGGCAAAAAACCTGTTCAACCGATACTATTTCCGATCGTCGATCGATGTCACCGGGTTCGGCTTCGATTTCTTCCAGGTCGGAGAGCCGCGGACGTACGGAATCACCGCCGACATGAAGTTCTAGAGGTTGACATAGCCAGCCAGGAAGATTCGCCTTCAATCAAGCAGGAGCCATATCATGAGCGACAAGGGTTTGCGCACATTCCAGCGGAACGATCCATTCGAGCTGATCCTGAAGGGGTTGGATGACGATGGGGGAGTCATCGTCAGAGACTTCATCGATCAGGATCTTCTGGCTCGCCTGAATGAACAGCTTCAGCCCGACATCAAGCATGTTCTTCCCGGATCCGACGATGTCGGCGAAGAAATGGGTGCTTTCTGGGGGAAGCAGACCAAGCGGTTCACGAGGCTGGCAGCGCGCGCTCCGGCCTTCGCAGAGCTGCTTGACCACGACCTTATGCATCGTTGGGCCGCAAGCCAGTTGGAAGGCGACTATTGGCTCAATACCGGACAGGCAATGATCGTGGGGCCAGGTGAGACCGGGCAATTCCTTCATCGCGATACCGTGATTTGGCCGGTGATGGAGACGCTGGGGAGAGACGCCCCGAACTGCCTTGTGAGCATCATGCTCGCTCTGTCCGACTTCACAGAGGAGGTCGGGGCAACGCGTGTGATCCCGCGTAGTCATAAATGGGATGACTTTGCGCGGCAGCCGAATCCGGATGAAACGGTCGGGGCGGTGATGCCTGCCGGAAGCGCGCTGCTGTATATGGGGAAAACGGTTCACGGGGCAGGCGCGAATGTAACCGCGGACCAATGGCGTCATGGACTGCATATGAGCTTCGTTGTAGGGTGGCTGACGCCCGAGGAAGCCTCTCCGCTCGTCGTTCCCTGGGATCTTGTGCGGAACTATCCGCCGCGAGTGCAGCGGATGCTCGGCTATGCGTCGCATGCCCGGGGCGAGAACAAGGCACCCGGAAACTGGCTTATCGATTTCGAAGACGCGCGGAAGTTCTTCGGCGTACCTTTCGAGCGGCCGACGGAAAAGTCGGGCTTCTTGAACGGCGAACTCGTCTGACGCCATCGGCGTAGAGTGCGCGGGCGGCGTCGCCGGCGGGTTTGCCGCCGCTGCCGTCGCCGGCGTCGCCGGATGCTCACCCTCAGCCTGGATGAGAAATCGGGAGACCTCGACACCGACAGCCTCGCCGCGGCCGGAATCGGACCCTTGGTCGGCAGCAACGGCCACAGCTACGCGCCACGTAGGAATCGAGCGACTGGTTCAACCATCGCCGGCTGGCCCACCCCATCGACAACTCCTGCCTGCCCGCGCCGATACCGTGCTGCCAAGGAGAACATCGATCGGGCGACATGACGGACAGGGACGGCCGCCGGCAAACCCGAGGCGGGCCGGATCGAGCCGCCCACGGAGCCTGGCATCGCTGCCTTGCAGTCCTACCCGGAATTCAGCCGTTCCCTTTCCCTGTCGACGCGTCTCGCGCCGGCCGGCGCTTTCTTGCAGCGGACGGGGTGATCCCGTGGCGTGCCTTGAACGAGCGCGAAAAATGTGCCGGGCTCTGTTGCAAAGATTGGCGGCAGTCAGAGGTAGGCTGTCGCTCTGCGCCGATCAGGCGGCTGCTGCGAAATGGTGGTTGAGCATGCCCATGGCCTCCGTCAGCGCCGAGGGCCCAATGCCAAAAGCTCTCTCCACA
>NZ_JAYSAH010000089.1:0-24968 GCF_041916015.1 Sphingopyxis sp.
CGACGCCGTTGCCCGCACCGAAGCCGCCCGCCGCGGCCGTTCGGCCGCCCGGCGGCGCGGTCTATGGGCCGCCCGACACCGGCGGCTCGCCCGCGTACCGCGACACGCCGCGGGTGGGGACGGCGCCGAACGGCCAGCCGATGTATGCCGCCGCCTGGTATCGCGAGCCGAGCGAGAGTGAACTGCGCGGCTATCTGTCGACCGCGAGCGGGCCCGGCTGGGGGCTGATCGCCTGCCGCACCGCGCCCGATTACCGCGTCGAGGATTGCGTCGGGCTCGACGAATATCCGGGCGGATCGCAGATCATGCGCGCGGTGCTCGCCGCCGCCTGGCAGTTCAAGGTGCGGCCGCCGCGCGTCGGCGGGCAGTCGCTGGTGGGTTCGTGGGTCCGCATCCGGATCGATTACGGCACGGGGCCGCGATAGGGCTCCGGGGACGAATGCAGAAAAAGATCCCTGCGGCCGGGGCGGCCGCAGGGAGGGAGGGGTCACTTGGTCGTGTAGCCGCCGTTGACGAGGATCGTCTGGCCGGTCATCCACCAGCCGTCGGACACCAGCATGCGGATCCACGGGACGATGTCGGCGATGTCGGTGAGCCCGGTTTTGGTGAAGGCCGAGAGCGCCGCGGCAGACTTGTGATAAGCCTGCGCGTCGGCTTCTTCGGCGGGGTAGAAGAAAGGCGTGTCCATCGGGCCGGGACCGATCGCGGTCACGGAAATGCCGCGCGCGCCGAACTCCTTCGACGCGGCGCGGGTGAAATGCTCGACCGGCGCCTTGGTGCCCGCATAGGCGGCGTAGAAGGGGGTGTAGGCGCCGAGCAGCGAGGTGACGAGGGTGCAGATCTTGCCATTGTCGTTGAGATGCTTGCCCGCCTCTTTCAGGAAGAAGAAGGCGGTCTTGCTGTTGACCGCGGTCATCGCGTCATATTCGGCCTCGCTGATCTCGGTGAAGGGCTTTTTCAGCACCTTGCCGACGGTGTTGATCGCGATGTCGGGGCGGCCGACCGCGGCGATGGTGTCGGCAAACAGCTTTTCCATCGCGGCAGCCCCAGTGAGGTCGGCCTGAAAGGCGACCGCTTCGGCCCCCGCGGCGCGGATCGCGGCGAGCGTCTCCTCGGTCTCGGCTCTGGCGCCCGCGCTGTTATAGTGGACCGCGATCGCCTTCGCGCCGTGCGCGGCGAGATCGCGCGCGACGAGGCCGCCGAGATTCTTGCCGCCGCCGGCGATGAGAACGGTCTTACCCTTGATGCTGTGATCCGTCATGGCTGGTCTCCTGGTTGACGGTGGGAGGGATGCTGCCGCCGGTTCGGCGGCGCTGTGGATCGATCCTAGGGTGCTTCGATCTTGTCCGCTTTCAAATTCGGGCGCAGCTTCGGAAGCGAGGCGAGTCGCGGGGGCTCGCGAGACAGGCGATTGGACGAGCCGAGCTTGCAGATCTGGGATGGTATAAGGCCGATGGCGGGCCGCGATCTGGTCGCGCGGCACGAAAGGCGGATCGGCGCCCTCGGTCTGGTTACGGGGATCGAAAAGCTCGCGCAGCCGACCGACTGGGCGTTCGAGGAAGCGCACCATACGATCGTCGTCCACCTTGGCGGGCGGCTCGACCGGATGGCGTGCGAATTTTCGGTGGGGCCGTCGGGGCACGTCCTGCCCGAGCGCGGCGACATCTGGATGATCCCGGCGGCGTGCCGTTACGCCGCGCTGGCGCAGGGCGAGCGCGCGGAGTTCGTCGAATTTCGCGTGCCGACGGCGCTGCTCGCCGACGCGCCGATCGAGGCGCGGGTGCGGCATCGCGACGACGTCGTCTTCGGCGCGGCGGCGCGGCTGGCGGCGCTGATTTCCGGGCCGGGCGGCGATCTGACGGAGATGGCCTCGCACGCTGTTGCCCATGCGCTCGAGCAGCACTTGCTCGCGCATTATGGTCAGCGCGAGCCGCACGGACGGCGGCGGATATTGTCGGCGTCGGATCGCGCGCGGCTGGCCGGCACGATCAAGGGGCAGCTCGACGCGCCGCACAGCCTTGCCGCGCTGGCGGCGCTGGTCGGGATGGACCCGCGACGCTTTACCGGCGCCTTTCGCGCCGCGTTCGGGGTGTCGCCCTGGCAATATGTGCTGCGCGCGCGGCTCGATGCGGCGGCGCGGATGCTGCGCCATGGCGACGAGCCGGTGACCGACATCGCGCTCGCGACGGGCTTTGCGACGCCGAGCCATTTCGCGACCGCCTTCGCGCGGCGTTTCGGAATGCCGCCGTCGCGTTGGCGAATCGCGGGCCGTTAGGCCCCGTCTGTCCGCCACAGAGCGGAAGGGCTGGGGCATGAGAAAAACGACAGGCTTGCCGCGCTGGCGGCGCTTTTGGCCGCGGCGGTAATGGTTGGCGGAGTTGCCCCGGTCGCCCGGCTTCGGGAGGGCTGTGTGATCGCGGCCTGACCCTCCGGCATGTCAAGGCACAGGGGAGGAGCGCGCGCAATGCCCGCTGCGCTTGACAAAACAGGTCAACCCGTCTGTATTGCTGTGACGAGGTGAGGCATGGGAAAACGGATTGCGGCCATGATGATGGCTTTGTCGGTTGCTGGAGCCGTGGATGCGCGGGCGTCAGATGCATCCGACGCACAGGTCGTCGAGCTGCGCCAGTACAAGCTGGTTCCGGGCGCGCGCGACGCGTTCGTGGCGCTGTTCGACGCGAAGTTCGTCGACAGCCAGGAAAAGCTGGGAATGCGGATCGTCGGCCAGTTTCGCGACCATGACAATCCGGTACGCTTCACCTGGTTTCGCGGCTTTGCCGACATGGCGGCGCGCGAGACGGGGCTGAACGCCTTTTACTTCGGGCCGGTGTGGCAGGCGAACCGCGATGCCGCGAATCCGATGCTGGGCGACAACGACAATGTGCTGTTGCTGAAGCCGGCGGCGCCGGGGCTCGGCTTCGGTCCGGCGGCGGCGCGCCGGGACGGGACCGCCGGCGGCGCGGTGCAGGTGGTGATCGAATATTTGTGGAAACGGCCCGATGAGGGCTTCGCCGCCTTCTTTGCCGGCGAGATGAAGCCGGCGCTCGAAGCCGCGGGGGTCGAGGTCGCCGCGGTCTATGTGCCACTCGGCGAGCCGAACAATTTCCCGCGCCTGCCGGTCCGCGACGATCGCAAATTGCTCGTCTGGGTCGTGCGGGGGGACAGTCATGCGGCGATCGACGCGGCGCTCGTTCGGGCGCGGGCGAGCGAAGGCTGGCGCGCCCAAGTCGCCGCGGCGCTGCACGATGCCGAGGAACGCTCGCCGCAAGTCCTGCGGCTCGACCCGACGCCGCGTTCGGCGCTGCGCTGATCCGAAGGAGTGACGATGCACGACGGCAGGCATGATTTCGCGTTCCAGACCGGCGACTGGCGGGTGCGGCACCGCAAGCTTCGCGAGCGGCTCGCGGGGAGCCGCGACTGGTTCGAGTTCGACGGGACGTGCCGCGGCTGGGAACTGATCGGCGGCGCAGGCAATGTCGACGACCATTGGCTGGATGATCCGAACGGCGCCTATGCCGCCGCGACGGTGCGGCGCACCGATCCGGCGACGGGGCTTTGGTCGATCTGGTGGCTCGATTCGCGCTTTCCGGGGCTCGCGCCGCCGCTCGGCGGGCGTTTCGTCGATGGCGTCGGGACCTTCTTCGGCAAGGACGAGCATGACGGGCGGCCGATCGACATCCGCTTCATCTGGTCGGCGATCGCCGGAACCTCGGCGCGCTGGGAGCAGGCCTTTTCGGCCGATGGCGGCGCGACCTGGGAGGTCAATTGGGTGATGGAGTTCACGCGCGCATGAGCGGCCGCCCTCTGCTGTTCGGCGCGCTGCTGTCGGGGCACAGCTACAAGGCGCGGCTCGCGCTGCTGCTGCTCGGGGTCGCGCATGATTATCGCGCGATCGACCTGTCGCGGCCTCGCGGCGCGCGTGATCCTGAATGGGCTCATTGGAGCCGCTTCGGCGAGGTGCCGGTGCTCGTTGCGGACGGGCGCGCGATCGTCCAGTCGAACGCGATCCTGCTCTATCTGGCGCGCATGCACAACGCGCTCGGCTGGCGCGACAACCCTGATGCGGTGACCGAATGGCTGTTCTGGGAAGCGAACCGGATCGGCCTGTCGCTGCCCAATTACAGGCTCTGCCGCTTGTCCGACGCGCCGCCGCCGCCCGATGTGATCGAATGGCTGCAAGAGCGGATGCGCGCCGATCTCGCCGCGCTGGAAAGCGAGCTCGCGGAGCGGGCTTTCCTGATCGGTCATGCGGTATCGGCGGCCGACATCGCGTGCAGCGCCTATCTTCACTATCGCGACGTGCCCGATCTCGATCTCGGCGATTATCCGGCGATCGATCGCTGGCTCGCGCGGATCGCGGCGCTGCCCGGGTGGCGCGCGCCGCTGGAGATCATGGGGTGCCGGGCGGCCTAGGCGGCGGGCAGCGCGAGCAGACGGGCCAGAATTGCCACGGTGGAATCGAGCTGCGCCGACGACTGCTCAGCCTTCGCCATCGTCATCGCGCCCGAATAGGCGGCGACGATGAAGCCCGCGAGGGCGGCGGGTGGCAGGCCCGCGAAGGCTGCGGGCATCGGCTCGGCAGCGATGCGGTCGGCGATGCGGTCCTGCCATTCGGCGAAGATGGCTTGCAGCGCCGCGCGGAAATCCGAATCGGAAAAAGCGAGTTCGACCGCGAGATTGTTGACCGGGCAGCCGCGCACGAAGCCCTGCTCGCGCAACTCGCCGCCGATCGCGCCCATTGCGGCGCGTACTCCCTCCGCGACGCTCGGCGCGGCGACGAGCGGGTCGAGCCAGGCGGCGCGGAGCGCATCCGATACCCGCTCGCGGACCACGGCGAGGCCGAGCGCCTTCTTCGATTCGAAATGATGGTGAAAGGCGCCGCTCGACACCCCGGCGAGCCGCTTCACCTCCTGCACCGACGTGTCGTGATAGCCGCGCGCCTGGAACAGCGCGGCGGCGGCGTCGAGGATGCGCGCGCGCATGGCTTCGGGATCGTTGGTCCGGATCTTGCCGCGTTTTCGGATCATCACGGCCGACGCTAGGCGAATTCCCGCAGGCGGAACAGGGGCGATGGTCCGTGCATAAATGGATTAATGCAGTTTTCATCACTTGGCCCTAGGGCGGGAGGGCAGGGACCGCTGGCTTCGGGGGTTCCATGCCCAGGATTCGCGAGATCGAGCGGCTGCGCGCCGAACATGCCGCGCTGGTTACGCTTTCCGGCTTTCTGATGGAGATGGTCGCGGCGCCGTATCCGCCACGCGCGACCGAGCTTGCGTCGGTGCGCGGGATGCTGCGCGATACGCTGACCCGCCATCTCAAATGCGAAGACTGGGCGCTTTATCCGACGCTGCAGGCGAAGGGCGATCCCGATCTCAGTCGGCTGGCGCACCAGTTCGTCGATGAAATGGGCCATATCGCAAGCGATTTCGCCGCCTATGACGCGCGCTGGACGATGGCTGCGGTCGAGTCCGACTGGGCGGGCTTTTGTACAGAAACGACGGGTATCCTTGACGCGCTTGCGATGCGGATCGAGCGTGAGGAGCAGGACCTCTATCCCGTCGCCGAACGCGTGGCTGGCGGCGGCGGCGAATTCGGTTCCGTCTGAGCTGGCACGGGGCGGGTCGATGCGCTTCGGTCGGGCGCCCCGCGCTTGATTTGGCGCCGCGTCTGTCCTAGCGGCGACGGCCAGACACCGGAGATACCAGATGACCGACACGCCCCCCGACCATTTGTCGACCAACCCGCGTTCGCCCCATTTCGATATGGAGGTGCTGCAACGCGGCATCGGCATTCGCTTCAAGGGCAAGGAGCGCACCGACGTCGAGGAATATTCGATCTCGGAAGGCTGGATTCGCGTCGCCGCGGGCAAGTCGAAGGACCGCTTCGGCCAGCCGATGACGATCAAGCTGTCGGGCGAGGTCGAGGCCTGGTTCGAGGATGTCGCCGAAGGCGGCGAGGCGCCGGAAGACTGACCGACCTTCAATATTGTCATCCCGGGCTTGATCCGGGATCCATCTTTCAGCGTCGCGTGAATGGACCCCGGATCAAGTCCGGGGTGACGATGCTTTTCATCGGGTAAGGCTGGTTTCGTTCAGCGCAGCGAGGCAACGACGAGATCGAGGCCGTTGCCGGGCTTCCAGCCATTTTCCGCCCATTTGGGCTCGCCGCCGCCGAAGTGGTGGTCGGGCCTGGCGTCGCCGTCCGCATAGATGAAGCCCTGCACCGGATTGGCGCGCAGGCCGAGGTCGCCGATCGGGGCATACCAGACGCGAACCAGGCTCCAGTCGCCCCTGTCGCTGACATCGACGACGCGGACATTGCGCTCGATCTGGCCGCGTCGGCCGTTGATCGGCGACCAGTTGGCATGGTCGATCAGGATTTCGCGGTCGCTGAGGATTTTCTTGACCACCGCGACATGGCCGAGCGGCATGCCGCGCGTCCCGGCGAAGGCCATGACGGCGCCCTTGCGGGGCTCCTGTCCGCGATCATATTCGCCGGCGGCCTGAGCCCACCAGGTTTTCGCATTGCCGCGGATTTCGACGCCCGATTCGGCGCGGGCAAAGGGGACGCACTGGAGATAGTCGCGCGCGGTGGCCGGGACGCTGGCGAGCAGCGAGGCGCACAGGGCGAAGGCACCCAGAAAGCAGCGGTTGATCATGGAAAGCGACCCCTTTGGCTTGTCTTCAAGCGTTGCAGGGTCTTTGCCGCACGGGTTTCATGTCACCAACCGTCTAGCGGTGAATTGCGCCGATGATGCGATGAGCGGGGGAACCTTTTGTTAAGGCCTGTCATTCGTCGTGCGAGAGGTTCGGGTCGTCGCCGGATCGGCCGGACTCAGGCCGCGGCGGTTGCTTCGGGTTGCGACGAGCGGAAGAGCGTCAGCACATCCGGGGCGGGCATCGGGCGGCCGTAATAATAGCCCTGGATGTTGCTGCAGCCGAGGGCGCGGAGCGTGTCGACCTCGACCTCGGTCTCCGCGCCTTCGGCGGTCGTCGACATGCCGAGGCTGTCGGCGAGCGCGACGACGGCGCGGATGATCGCGATCGATTCGATGCTTCCTTTCGCCGCGCCGACGACGAAGCTGCGATCGACCTTGATCGTCGAGAACTGCGTCTTGCGAAGATAGCCGAGCGACGAATAGCCGGTGCCGAAATCGTCGAGCGACAGGCGGATGCCGAGGCCGATGAGCTGGTCGAGCAATTGCGCCGCGCCGCCGCCATCGCGCAGGAAGACGCTTTCGGTGACCTCGATCTCGAGCCGCTGCGGCGGCAAACCGCTCTGCGCGAGCGCCGAGACGACGACCGAGGCGAAGGCGGGATCGGTGAGCTGTTCGGCCGAAACGTTGATCGCGACCTTCAGGTTCGACGGCCATTTCATCGCCTCGTGGCACGCGGTACGCAGCACCCATTCCCCGATCGGTGAGATGAGGCGGCTGTCCTCGGCGAGCGGGATGAAGCGGCCGGGCGAGACATTGCCGAGCTTCTGGTTCTGCCAGCGGATCAGCGCCTCGAAGCCGTTGAGCAGGCCGTCGGCGGCGGTGACGACGGGCTGGTAATAAAGCTCGAACTCGCCGCGATCGAGCGCGCCGCGCAGTTCCTGTTCCATCACGCGCCGCTCCTCGGCCTGCGCGTGGAGCGAGGCGACATAGGCGGCGACGATATTGCCGCCCTTGTCCTTCGACTTGTAGAGCGCGAGGTCGGCGTTGCGGGTCAGCGTCTCGACCGTCGAACCGTCCTGCGGGCCGATCGCGTAGCCGACGCTGGCGCCCACGAAGAGCTGGTGGTTGTCGACGACATAGGGGCGGCTGATCGCGGCGATGATGCGCTTCGCGAGATCTTCGGCATCGTTTGCCGACGGAACGTTGTGGAGCACCACCGCGAATTCGTCGCCGCCGAGGCGGCCGCAGGTCATGCCGCGCTCCATCAGACCCTTGAGGCGCGCGGCGACCTGCGCGAGCAATTTGTCGCCGGTCGGGTGGCCGAGCGTGTCGTTGACCGCCTTGAAGCGGTCGAGGTCGATCATCAGCATCGCGCAGCGCGACTTCGCCTCGATCGCATGGGTCAGCGCGCGGGCGAGGTCCTCGTGCAGGCTGAGACGGTTGGGAAGGCCGGTGAGATTGTCGAAGCGCGCCATGCGCGCGATCTGCTCGGCGGTCGCATGCTGTTCGGTGACGTCCGAGCCGACGCCGCGGAAGCCCAGATATTTCCCCGTTTCGTCGAGGCGCGGCGAGGCCGACAATTCCCACCAGCGCGGCTTGCCGCCGATGGTGACGGGGACGATCAGGTTCGAGAAGCTCTCGCGCCGCTTCATCCGCTCGGCCATGTCGTGCAGGCTCTTCGGGAATTGACCCGTCTCCCACGCGTCGCCCGACAGCGCCTGGAGGAGCGGAATGCCCTCGAGCGCTTCGGCGGTGCCGCCGAGCGCATAGGCGAGGCGTGGCGAGACATGGATCAGACGGCGGGCGTTGTCGGTCTGCCACAGCCAGTCGGCCGAGGTTTCCTCGAATTCGCGCAGCAGCAGGCTGACCGTCTCGGTCTTTTCGTGCAGCGTCTCCTCGGCGCGGCGGAAGCGGATGTGGTTGTGTGCAAAGCGGATGCAGAAACGGCCGAGCAGCACCCCGACCGCGATCGCGACGGCGGCGAGTTGCGGCGCTCCGGCGGCGACGAGCGCGAGCGCCGCCGACAGGCTGACCGGCGCGATATAGAGGATGCACACCGACGGCAGGCTGTGCGCGACCATCGCCAGCGTCAGCATCATCAGCAGCGTGATCGCCCATAGGGCGAGCGCATGGTCGGCGCCGGGCGCCGGACCCTGCAGCCAGAAGGGTATGATCCAGAGCAGCGCGGAATAGAGCGCGTGGCGGTTGCATAGCGCGAAGTCGGCGCTGCCGGTCGCGCGCTCCTGATTCAGCGAGCGGCTCGCGAAGGTGCGCCAGGACCACAGGCAGAAGATCAGCGCGCAGCCGAGCCAGCTTGCGGCGAGCGCCGGGCGGACGTGCGGCGCCATGCTGATGGCTGCGAGCAGCACCATGAACATGCCGACCCACAGGCGCAGCTTCCCCTTGCCGTGGAGCGGCGCGAGCTGGAGCTGGCGGAGATTGCCGATGTCCCGGCCGCGCGGCCCCAACCCCAACAGGGTCCGCACCGATACATCCTCGGCAGTAATCTGGTCGGTCAACAGGCTCTTCACGAGAGCCCGTTTAGCGGCGCGGGGTTACCCGAAGGTAACTATGGGGCTGTTCCTGGGTGAAACTTCGTCCCGTGACGGGACAGGGTGGAGGGGAAGGCGGAGGTCTCTTTTGGGGTGGTAAGCGGACGCTGCCCTTTCTTTACTTTGTCATCCCCGCGAAAGCGGGGACCCAGAGCGTCCGTCCGCTTACCCATCCCTGGGTTCCCGCTTTCGCGGGAATGACGAAGGGAGAGAGTGCGGCAACTCTCGGTCGAAACCCGCCGGCTCTCCGGCAAATCCTCAGGCCGCGATCCGGAACGGCTGGATCTCGCCCGCCAGATATTGCGCGCGCGCTTTCGAACGGCTCAATTTGCCCGAGCTGGTGCGCGGCAGGGTGCGCGGCGGGATCAGTTCGATCAGGCAGTTCATGCCGGTGATCGCGCGGACGCGGTCGCGGATCGTCTCGCGCAGCATCGCGCGCTCATCTTCGTCGCTGGTGCGGCACTGGACGAGCACAGCCGGGGTTTCCTCGCCGCCCGGCGCGGTGATCGCGAAGGCGGCGATGTCGCCCGACTTGAAGCCGGGAAGCTGTTCGACCGCCCATTCGATATCCTGCGGCCAGTGATTCTTGCCGTTGATGATGATCATGTCCTTGGCGCGGCCGACGATATAGACGTAACCATCGGACAAATAACCCATATCGCCGGTGTCGAGCCAGCCATCGGCCATGCAGGCGGCGGTCGCTTCGGGGTCGCGGAAATAGCCGGTCATCAGCGAGGGGCCGGTGCACCACACCTTGCCGACGGTCTGGTCGGGCAGGATGTTGCCCGCTTCGTCACGGACCTCGATCGTCATGTCCTTGACCGCCTTGCCGCAATTGACGATCGCGCGGTAGCGGGTCGGGCGGCCGGCGTCGGTCGAGGCGCCCGACAGCTCGGTCTCCTCGACCAGTTCGACGACGATCCCTTCGCCCGGCGGCATGATGCTGACCGCAAGCGTCGCCTCGGCGAGGCCGTAGCTCGGCAGGAAGGCGCTCGCCTTGAAGCCGGCGTCGGCGAAAGCATCGACGAAGCTCTGCATCACGTCGGGGCGGATCATGTCGGCCCCGTTGCCCGCGACGCGCCAGCGCGACAGGTCGAAGCGGTCGGCGACATGGCTCTGGCTCGAGATGCGGCGCGCGCAAATGTCGTAGCCGAAGGTCGGCGAATAGCTGAGTGTCGTCCCCGAATTGCGGCTGATCAGGTCGAGCCAGGCGAGCGGGCGGCGGGCGAAATCCTCGGTCTTGAGGTAATCGACCGATACCTGGTTGGCGACCGGCGAGAGGAAGCAGCCGACGAGGCCCATGTCGTGATACCAGGGCAGCCACGAGATGCAGCGGTCGCTGTCCTGCAGCTCCATGCCGTGCGAATGCGCCGAGAGATTGTTGAGCAGCGCGCCGTGCGTCACCGCGACGCCGTGCGGGAAGCGCGTCGAGCCGCTGCTGTACTGGAGATAGCAGGTCTCGTCGGTCTTCTGCTCGGGAAGCGCGGCGACGGGTGCGGCGCGCTTTTCGAACTCGCTCCAGTCGATCGGCTGGACGCCGCGCTGTTCGGCGGCCTCGGCCGCCATCGCCGCGATTTCGGGCGGGAAGAACAGCATCTTGGGGTCGCTGCTCATCAGCTGGACGACGAGCTGGCCGACATAGGAGTCGCGGCCGCCGAAGCTGGTCGGCAGCGGCAGCGGCACCGGCCAGGCGCCGGCATAGATGGTGCCGAAGAAAAGCGCCGCGAATTCGGGGCCGGTCTCGGCGATCAGCGCGATGCGGTCGGCCGGCTGCACGCCCGCCGCGATCAGGCGATAGGCGGCGGCGAGCGCGTCGGCCTTGAGCTCGCTATAGGGATAGGGGCGGGTCAGACGCCCGCGCGGATCATGGAAATTGAGCCCGCGCGTGCCGCTCGCGGCATAGTCGAGCGCTTCGCCGACGGTGGCGAAATCCGAAAAGCGGCGCGGCTGGGCGCAATGGGTCGGGGTGGGGGCAAGATCCTCCACCGCAGGGGCGGAATTTTCGGTCATAAAGGCTTTCGGGTCCCGGCTATCGGAGCGGGCGGCAACAATCATGTCATCTTCTTGAGCCATGTCTGCGAGCGCGACCCCGGTCAGGTGGAACAAATTGGCCCATTTCCGGGCTTTGATGCCCGATATGGCGGTTCTGATCGTTCTCAATCAGGCCCGACTGTGGCATAAACATGGCATGGTGTCTCACCGCTCCCCATCCGCCCGCTCCCGAAAACCGCTCGGCGCAGCCCGGCTCGACGAGCTTGCGCTCGCCTATGTCGCGCGATTCGCGACGAGCCGGGCGAAGCTGACGCGCTATCTGGCGAGAAAGGTTCGCGAATCCGAATGGAGTGATGAAGGTGACGCCATGGCGGCGTGCGAGGCGATCGCCGACCGCATGGAGCGGCTGCATTTTCTCGACGACCGGCAATATGCCGCGATGCGCGCGGGGGCGATGACGCGGCGCGGGCTCGGCGTGCAACGGGTGAAGGCGCAGCTTTTCGTCGATGGAATTGCGCCGGACGACAGCGGCGAAGCGATTGCGGACGCGGAGGACAAGGCGGTCGCTGCGGCGGTCGGATTTGCGCGGCGGCGGCGCTTCGGCCCGTTCGCGGCGCGCGCGAGCGACGATCCGAAGGATCGCGAGCGGCAGGTCGCGGCTTTCGTGCGCGCTGGGCATTCTCTGTCGCTCGCGCGGCGCATTCTCGCCGTCCCGCCGGGGGACGCGGATGCGCTGGCGGCGCTGGACGCCGAAGCGGCGTTTGATTAGGTCCGGCCATCCCTGCCGCCGAAAAAGGATTTGTCGATGCGCGCGCTGCTCACCGCCCTTGCCCTGACGTTTGCGCTGCCGCTTGCGGGGTGCGGCGGGGGCGACAAGCCGGCGACGATTCCGCTGACGATCGACATGGCGGGCAAGGCGCACCGGTTCGATGTCGAGGTCGCGCGCACCGCCGACGAGCAGGAACAGGGGCTGATGTTCCGCACCAGCCTGCCCGCGAAGGGCGGGATGCTGTTTCCGTTTCCGAAGCCGAAGCTCGCGAGCTTCTGGATGAAGAACACGCTGATCCCGCTCGACATGATCTTCGTCCGCGCCGACGGCAGCATCGACCGGATCGCGGAGAACACGATCCCCGAATCGCTCGAGCCGGTGGTCAGCGGCGGCGAGGTCGCGGCGGTGCTCGAACTCGCGGGCGGGACCGCGGCGAAGCTCGACCTCGACGAGAGCGCGAAGGTGACGTGGCAAAAGGAGTAAGATAGGACGACAACAAATCGCCCTTTCTTCCCGTTCGTGCTGAGCTTGTTGAAGCACGGTCCTTCTTCTTGCGGCGCTGAAAGAAAGAACGGTACTTCGACAAGCTCAGCACAAGCGGGATAAGGGGTACGCGAATCTCCGCTCCGATGCCCTTTGCGGCTTGCGCAGCGCGGCGCCTTGCCTGTAAACGCCACCTCCATGAGCATCCTCGGCAAGATCTTCACCTGGTGGGACGGCGCGACCGTCGGAACGCTGCTGAACAGCTGGAGCAGCGGCGAAAAGGTCGGCGAGGACAGCCTCGGCAACCGTTACTACCGCGCCAAGAAGGGCAACCGCCGCTGGGTGATCTACAACGGATCGAACGACGCGAGCCGGGTGCCGCCCGAATGGCACGGCTGGCTGCACGGCACGCTCGACGAACTGCCCGGCGACGCGCTGCCCGCGCCGCGCGTATGGGAAAAGGCGCCGAGCGCGAACCTGACCGGCAGCCTGGGCGCCTATCGCCCCGCGGGGGCACTCGAACGCGGCGGCCATCGCGCTGCGGCGACCGGCGACTATGAGGCGTGGCGTCCCGGCGCCGACTGAGCTTGGTGAGCCGCACTCTTCCTCGTGTCGCGCTGCTGGCGCTTCTCGCGGCGACGTCGCTGAGCGCGTGCGACCGCGGCAATAGCGGCAAGCGGCCGGGCGAGACGAGCGCGCAGCTCGCCAAGACCGAGCGCGTCCCGCAGGAAGTCGGCGGGATCGAGGGCGCGACCCCGATGAACGAGCGCGTCGCGGTGCTCGGCTTGCTCAACAAGCGCAACGGGCTGGTCCGCGAGATCGAGATGAAGCCCGGCGAGACTGCGCGCATCGGCCGCGCGATCGTGCGCCTGCGCGCCTGTGAGCAGACCGCGCCGTGGGAGGACCCGCCCGAGACCGGCGCGTTCGTCCAGCTGACGGTGCAGGATCAGCGCGACGACAAATGGTATCGCGTCTTTTCGGGCTGGCTGTTCAAGGAGCGCCCCGAGCGCAACGTGATCCAGCACCCGATCTTCGACGTTTATGTCAAAAGCTGCGCGATGACATATCCGGGCGGCGAGCCCGTCGAGCGTGCCAAGCCCAAATCGGGCGCGTCCGCCGCGCCCAAGGCGTCGAGCGCGCCCCAGTCGCCCGCGACGAATGGCGGCGAGGGGACACCGCCCGCCGCGGCACCGGCGCCGGCTGCGCCCGCCCCCGCCGCGCCTTCCGCCAGGACCGAGTAAAGCCGCGCCAGATAGTCGGCCTGCGGGATTTCGATCGCGCCGAGGCTTGCGAGGTGCGGGGTGATGAACTGGCAGTCGAGCAGCTTCCAGCCGCCTGCCTTCAAGCGCGCGACGAGATGCGCGAGCGCGACTTTCGACGCGTCGCGCGCGCGGCTCACCATCGATTCGCCGAAAAAGGCGCGGCCGAGCGAGACGCCATAGAGCCCGCCCGCGAGCTCGCCGTCCAGCCAGACCTCGACGCTGTGCGCGTGGCCGAGCTGGAACAGGCGCTCGTAGCTCGTCTTGATGACGGGGTTGATCCAGGTCGTCGGCCGGTCGTCGGCGGGCTCGGCGCAGAGCGCCATCATCTCGCGGAACGCGGTATCGGTGGTGACGCGGAAGCGGTCCGAGACGATCACCTTCCTGAGGCTGCGCGACAGATGGAAGCCGTCGAGCGGCAGGATCGCGCGCAGCCGCGGCTCGACCCAATGGACCGACGGGTCGTCCGCCCCGTCGGCCATCGGAAACAGCCCCTGCGCATAGGCGCTCAGCAGCAGCGCGGGGTCTATCGATTCGAGATGGCGTGTCAGGACGCCGGCTTCACGAATTTGAGCGTCATGCGGTCCGATTCGCCGATCGCCAGATATTTGTCGCGGTCGACATCCTTCTTGGTGAGCGTCGGCGGCAGCGTCCACACCCCGTCGGGATAATCGTGCGTGTCCCTGGGGTTGGTGTTGACGTCGCTCTCGCCCGCGAGCTTGAAGCCCGCGGCTTCGGCGAAGGCGATGACCGAGGAGCGCTTCATATAGCCGCTCTTTTCCTCGAGCGCCGAATCCATCTCCTCGGGCAGGCGATGCTCTTCGACGCCGAGCACGCCGCCGGGCTTCAGCATCGCATAGATCTGCCGGAAGGCCTCGGCGGTGTTGTCCTTGCCGCCGAAGCGCCAGTTATGGATATTGCGGAAGGTCAGTACATAGTCGGCGCTGCCGTCGGGGACTTTCGGGCCCGCGCCGGTCGCGGGAAATTCGGCGAGCTTGATCGCGCCATAGACCTCGGGCTTCGCACCCTGCCACTCCCTGATCCGGTTCAGGCCTTTTTCCCACGGCGCCGCGGCGTAGAGGGTGCCGCCGCCGGCCTTCGACAGCGGCGCGAGGATTTCGGTGTACCAGCCGCCGCCGGGCCAGAGCTCGACGACCGTATCGCCGGGCTTGATGCCGAAAAAGGCCAACGTTTCGGCGGGGTGGCGATAGCGGTCGCGGGCGAGATTGGCGGGGGTGCGGGTCGGCGCGGCGACCGCCGCCGCGATGGCGCCCTCGGGCTTTGCGGCCTTATCTTTCGCGGTCGCGTCGGGAGCAGGGGCGCTGCACGCGGCGGCGGCGAGCAGCACGCCACTTGCAACGGAACGGAAATGACGCATATCGGCACCTCTTTCTCGGGGGAAGAAGTCCCCTGTTTGCGAAGGGATGCGTGTCAATGCAAGGGTCGATGCTGACGATAGGGATCAGCGCGGCGGCGCTGTTCGGCTTCGCCGAGATCGCCAACTGGCGCCGCAACAACCGGCGCGATATCGATAAGGTCGGCTTCATGCCGTGGCGTGGGATCGCGCTCGCTTCGGCCGCGATCGCGATCTTCGCGACCGCGTTCGCGCTGAAGGGCTAAAGGCCGCGTGATTGTCGCGGCCCGCCTGAATCCGGGCGAAACCCTTGGCGACCGGATCATGAAGGTCGATCACGCAGGGGAGCATGGCGCGGTTTGCATCTATCGCATGCAACGCTGGTTCGCGCGGTGGCGCGCACCTGATCTGCTGCCGGAGCTTGACGAATTCATTGCGCACGAGCGCGGGCATCGCGCTCTTTTCGCCGCTGAATTGCAGCGGCGCGAACGGCGACGGTGTCGCAGTTATCTGTTGTGCGGCCTTGGCGGCACGCTGCTGGGCATCTCAACCGGACTGGCCGGGCGCGGCGCGATGGCGGCGACAACGGTCGCGATAGAGCGGGTCGTTCTTCGCCACATGCGGACGCAGATCGATGCGTTGCGGGGAACCGATCCCGGCGCTGTCGAGCTCTTGCAGCGAATCATTTGCGAGGAGCAGGAACATCATGACCTATCGGCCGCGCGTCTTGTTCCCGGCGGATTCTGGTCGCGGTTGATCGACCCCGTTGTTGCGATCTCAACGGAAGCCGTCATCTGGCTCGGAATGCGGCTCTAGTTTTACAGGCACGCCTCCAGATAGGGCTGGTCGAAACCGAACTGGCGGGCCTTTTCGAGCGTGTAGGGGCGCAGGCCCATCGCGCGATATTCGCCGACGATCTTGCCGTCCTTGTCCTCGTCGAGATATTCGAACTTGAAGAGTTCCTGGGTGACGATGACGTCGCCTTCCATGCCGATCACCTCGGTGACGTTGGTGACGCGGCGCGAGCCGTCGCGCAGGCGCTTGATCTGGACGATCAGATCGACCGAATCGGCGATCTGCTTCGAGATCGCCTCCTTCGGAATCTTGATGTCGCCCATCAGCACCATATTTTCCATACGGCCGAGGCATTCGCGCGGGCTGTTCGAGTGGAGCGTACACATCGAGCCGTCGTGACCCGTGTTCATCGCGGCGAGGAGGTCGAAACATTCGCTGCCGCGGACCTCACCCATGATGATGCGGTCGGGACGCATACGCAGCGCGTTCTTGACGAGGTCGCCCATGTGGATCGCGCCATTGCCCTCGAGGTTCGCGGGGCGCGTTTCGAGCGGCAGCCAGTGCGGCTGCTGCAGGCGGAGTTCGGCGGCGTCCTCGATCGTCAGCACGCGCTCGCCGGGGTCGATCATCTTCGACAGCGCATTGAGCATCGTCGTCTTGCCCGAGCCGGTGCCGCCCGAGATGACGATGTTGAAGCGGCTGGCGCCCGCGATCTTCAGCGCGGTGCACATTTTCTGGCTCATCGCGCCCCATTGGCAGAGCATGTCGAGCGTGATCGGCTTGGCCGAGAATTTACGAATCGAGATCGCGGTGCCACGCAAGGACAGCGGCGGGACGATCACGTTGACGCGGCTGCCGTCCTTCAAACGGGCGTCGGCGAGCGGGGTGGTCTGGTCGACGCGGCGGCCGACCATGTTGCAGATGCGCTGCGCGATCTGGAAGAGATGCTGTTCGTCGCGGAACTGGATCGGCGCGATGACGAGCTGGCCCTTGCGTTCGACATAGGTCTGGTACGGGCCGTTGACCATGATGTCGCTGATGTCGGGATCGGCGAGCAGCTCCTCGAGCGGGCCGAAGCCGAGCAGTTCGTCGACGAGCACCTTTTCGAGCGCGAACTGCTCGCGGCGGTTCAGCGTGATGCGGAGCTCGGCGAGCACTTCGAGGATGATCGGGCGGAATTCCTCTGTCAGCTCGTCCTTGCTCAGCGTCGCCGCCGCTTCGGGATCGACGCGTTCGAGCAGGCGCGGCAGCACCTGTTCCTTGATCTTGTGGACGCTCGCCTCGAACCCTTGCGCCTTTTCGGGCTCGGCCATTTCGGCGGTCGAGCGCTGGTTGAGCCGCTCCATCGCCTCCTGCTCGGGGGTCAGGTTCGACGGCATCGGCGGCGGCGCCTCGGGCGCCGGCGTGTCGAGCGCAGGAAATTGCGAGCCGCCCATGCCGGGGCCCGTCTGCATTGGCTTCGCCACGCCAAAGGCGGGGCGGCCAGCGGTTCCGGGTCGGCGTCCGAATGCACTCATTCGCTTTGTCCTGCTTCAAACCAAGGCTTTGGACGTTGCCGCGCGCGGCGCGGACAAACCCCCATTGGGCAAGGTGAATAAAAGGGAAACTTTGATAATCTCCTAATGCGCCGGCGCGGACGCATCGGACGCGGGGGCGGCCGGAGCCAGGCCGACGAAGCGCGGATCGGTCCCGAACAGCCGCGCCAGCGTCCGTGAAAGCGCGAGGAAACGGTGGCCTTGCGCGGTCAGGCGGATATTGCCATCGACCATCGTGACATTGCCCGACGCCGTCTGCTCGGCGATCCGCCGGTCCATCTGCCGCATGTCGCCGACATATTTCTGCACGAATATCTCGGTGATCCGCCGCTCGTCGAGCGCTTCGGTCTGATGCTGCTCGATCTGGGTCAGCATGAAGACGCTGATCGACCGGTCGAGCGTCACCGGCAGGACGATCAGGAAACAGATGTTGAAGCTGAGCGTCAGCGCCCCCGCCGCGATAATGGTGGCGAGGTCGAATCGCCGCCGGCGCCACAGCGCCATCGCCGCCATCACCAGCATGGCGGACAGCGCGCAGAGGAGCAGCCCGCGATAGAAGAGGATCGAAATGCCGGCGAACAGCGGCGAGCGGGTCAGGCCGACATAGACGAGGAAACCGGCCGCTACCGCAAGCGCCAGGGTCAGCAGAAGAGAGAAGAGCTGTTTAATCGGACGCACCTTTCGCGATGGACGCGACATCGACGATGCACGCGCGCGCATTTCTGTAGAGGCAGGAAAGCGCCGGTGGCGGGCCGCCAGCCCTTTGCCAGACCGGATCGACATCGACGAAGATCAGATAGTCGATGTGGTTCGCACGGGCGATGCGCGATATCTGCGACGGGGCCAGCGGCCGCTCGAAGACCGGCCGGATCGCGTCCAGCCGAACCTGCGCCATGGCGGCGCTGACACCGAACAGATTGGCGGCTCCGTCGGCCAGCGCAACGCGGTTGCGGCTGTAGAGGCCGAAATCGAAGATGCGATAGAGCTGCGCCGGATTGTGCTGCAGGATCGCCCGGTGCGGCAGATGCGCGTTGGCCCAGTCATAGGCCCGGCGCTGCGCCATGTCCCCCTCCGGGTGCCGATTGACCGGGTCGGGCATGGTGGCGCCGGGGTCGGGAAATTTGGCCCGCAGGCCGGCGATGTCCCAGGCATTGCCCGCAACGCCGATGATCAGCGCCGCCCACCACAGCATGGGGACCCGCAGGACGCCGGCGCCGGACGGGGCGAAAGGCGCGCGCGGCGCCATGCTCTGAATCACCGCGGCGGTCCATATCATCGCGGCGAACTGGGCGAACCAGATGATCCGCCAGCCGAGATCATTGTTGATGATGCTCGACCGGACGAAGCTGACGATCAGGAGCGAGGTCAGGAAGCCGATGACCAGAAAGCTGCGAATCGGCCGGCCCGCCGCGGATGACGCCCCGCTTCGGCCATAGAGGCGCTGGTAGAGATTGCCGCCGAGTGCGAAAAGGCCGAAATCGATCGCATAGCCGATGGGCAGAAGCGCAAGGACCAGCAGCATCTGCACGGCGCCTGCGCTGTGATATTGGAAGCCGCTGAAGCGGCGAATCCAGAATTTGACCGGCGCCCCGTCGCTCACCCGGCCGTGCAGCAGGTCGATGAGCTGCGGTGCGGCAACGGCCAGTGCGACCAGCGCGGCGGCGAGGGTGAACAACAGCAGTTGCGGCCGTCCCCGCCGGGCCTCGACGAGCGCCCAGATCATGAGCGCGGGGGCCGCGCCGAGCGCGATCCACGCCGACATTCCGAACGCGGTCGCAAAGGCGATTCCCGCCAGCCCGGCAAGGGCGAAGCGCGGCACCGAACGTTGCGGCGCCGCGGCCCGATTCAGCAACAGGGCGCCGCACCAGACGGCGACGAAGCCGCCCAGATGATGGGGAACCCAGATCATCGAGGTGAGCGCGAAGCGGATCTCCTCGCTCCAGTAGTCGACCTGTCGCGCCGCGGCGCCGGTGGCGAGATAGTGAAGCAGCGTCGGCACCAGGTCGAGCCCGGTGACGAAGCACAAAAGGATGACGATCAGCAGGAAGCGGCGGTCGCGGCCGATGCGGATCAGCGCGGCGTCTTTCGCGACGCGCCATAGCAGCGCGACGAAGACCAGCCCGGACCAGAAGGCGGTGGCGGCGAAAGCCATGCGGCTGTCGACGAGGCCGCCGGTGATCCAGCGCACCAGCGCCCCCCAGATATAGAAATAATAATAATAGCCCGCCGGTTCGGCGCGCGCATAGAAAGGGTCGATCAGCGGCAGGCCATATTGGGCGATGCTCTCGATCGTCGCGGCGTGCTTGACCATGTCGAAGGTGACGAGGCTCTGGTAAAGCCGGTCGCCGATATCGACATCGACGAGCGTGGCGGCGACGAGCAGCCACCAGAGCAGCGCCAGCGCGGCGACGGGCCGGTCGATCCGCGGCGGGCTTCGCCGGTACAGCGGCGCCGCGGCGAGGATCAGCGCGGCATGGAGCGCCAGCGCTCCGGCGATGCCGAGGAAGCGGATGATCAGGGCGTCGAGTGCGGGAAGAATCGCCAGCGCCAGGATCAGCGCCCAGCCGACGCGTTGCCATCCGCCTTCGGTCACAGCAAAGCCGCGCGTTCGGCCAAGGCGCTCGCACAGCAGCAGTCCCGAAAAGGCAGGCAGGATGAAAACCAGCCCCGCGACGAATGTGCCGAGCGCCAGTCCGGCGATGTCTTGGGCAAAATAGGTCATGGGCTGGCTTTATCCTAGGCGAAACAGGGTTAAATTAGCTTTAACCCTGTTCTCGGGACGCGGCGGCGGGCGGGGGTGCGGAAAGGCGAATATCTGCTATGCTGCCGGTGCCCGGCCGGGCGGCGGAAGGAGGATGGCGATGCACCCAATCATCATGGCTCTAGCGGCGTTGGCCGCGCTCGGCAGCACCGCCGCGCCGGAAGCGCCCGCGGCGCTGCCCGGCTGGATGGCCGGCGCGTGGCAGCAGGAGGGAGCGGCCGGAGCGGATGGAGCCTGGGCCGACGAATATTGGACCCCGCCGCGCGGCGGGACGATGATCGGCGCGGCGCGCATCGGGCGCGGCGAAACGCTGTCGATCTTCGAGCATAGTCGCATCGTGCGAAAGGCGGACGGGACGCTCAGCTTCTTCGCGCAGCCGCGCGGCGCGCCCGCGGCCGAGTTTCCGATGACGGCGCAGGATGCGACAATGATCGAATTCTCCAACCCCGCGCATGATTATCCGCAGCGCATCCGCTATTGGCGCGAGGGCGATCATCTGAAAGCGCGAATCTCGCTGATCGACGGCAGCAGGCCGGTCGAATGGGATTATGCTCCGATGCGGGGCGATTGACGCCCCGAGGGCCCCGATGCGGGGCGACTGACGCCCCGGAGCCGCGTGCACAAAAAAGCCCGCATCCACGACGGGATGCGGGCTTGTTGATCCGCGTGGACGGCGGAAACTCAGTTCGCGATATGCTCGGCGAGAACGGTGAGGCCGGCTTCGTTCACTTCGGCGAAGCCGCCTTCGACCTCGATCGTCTCGGGCGCGGCGCCGCTGGTGGCATAGATGGTCAGCGGGCCGTTGCGCAGCGTCGCCATGAAGGGCGCGTGGCCTTCGAGCACCGAGAAGTCGCCCTCGCTGCCCGGTACGGTGACCATATAGACGTCGCTCGACCGCTCGAGGCGGGCGGGGGTGACGAGTTCGAACTTCAGGGCCATAGTTTCTGTTCCTATAGCCCCTCCCCTTCAGGGGAGGGGTTGGGGTGGGGGCTTCGGCATGGTGCCGCCGTTCAGGCCCACCCCGCTGCGACTAGCGGGCAAGCCCGCAAGTCTCGCTGCCCCTCCCCTGAAGGGGAGGGGTTTGGAGCATCATTACGCCGCGTCGGCGGCCAGCTTGGCAGCCTTGGCGACCGCTTCCTCGATGCCGCCGACCATGTAGAAGGCCGCTTCGGGAAGGTGGTCGTACTCGCCGTCGACGACGGCCTTGAACGACTTCACCGTGTCTTCGATCGCGACGAACTTGCCGGGGATGCCGGTGAAGACTTCGGCGACGTGGAACGGCTGCGACAGGAAGCGCTGGATCTTGCGCGCGCGGGCGACGACCAGCTTATCTTCCTCCGACAGCTCGTCCATGCCGAGGATCGCGATGATGTCCTGCAGCGACTTATACTTCTGCAGCGTTTCCTGAACGCGGCGGGCGGTCTCATAATGCTCCTGGCCGACGGTCGCGGCGGTCAGAACGCGCGAGGTCGAATCGAGCGGGTCGACCGCGGGGTAGATGCCGAGTTCCGAAATCGCGCGGCTCAGCGTCGTCGTCGCGTCGAGGTGGGCGAACGAGGTCGCGGGAGCAGGGTCGGTAAGGTCATCCGCGGGAACGTAGATGGCCTGCACCGAGGTGATCGAACCCTTGGTGGTCGAGGTGATGCGCTCCTGCAACGCGCCCATGTCGGTCGACAGGGTCGGCTGATAGCCCACCGCCGACGGAATGCGGCCGAGCAGCGCCGACACTTCCGAACCCGCCTGCGTGAAGCGGAAAATGTTGTCGACGAAGAACAGAACGTCCTGACCTTCCTGGTCGCGGAAATATTCGGCCATCGTCAGACCCGACAGCGCGACGCGGGCGCGGGCGCCCGGGGGCTCGTTCATCTGGCCGAACACCAGCGCCACCTTCGACCCGTCGGGGGTCGGGTTGCCGTCCTTGTCCTTGGCGATAACGCCGGCGTCGAGGAATTCGTGATAGAGGTCGTTGCCCTCGCGGGTGCGTTCACCGACGCCCGCGAACACCGACACGCCGCCGTGACCCTTGGCGATGTTGTTGATCAGTTCCTGAATGAGAACGGTCTTGCCGACGCCCGCGCCGCCGAACAGGCCGATCTTGCCGCCCTTGGCATAGGGGGCGATGAGGTCGATGACCTTGATGCCGGTGACGAGGATCGCGGCTTCGGTCGACTGATCGACGAATTCGGGGGCCTTGGCGTGGATCGGCGCCTTCATGTCGGTGCCGACCGGGCCGCGTTCGTCGATCGGGTCGCCGATGACGTTGAGAATGCGGCCGAGCGTCTGCGGGCCGACGGGAACCGAGATTTGCGCGCCGGTATCGACGACGGGCTGGCCGCGGGTCAGGCCGTCGGTCGCGTCCATCGCGATGGTGCGGACGGTGTTCTCGCCGAGGTGCTGCGCGACTTCGAGGACGAGGCGATTGCCGTTGTTGTCGGTTTCGAGCGCGTTCAGAATCGCCGGCAGCGGGCCGGTGAACTGGACGTCGACGACGGCGCCGATGACCTGCGCGACGCGGCCGGTCGCCGTGCCGGCGGTTGCGGCGGCCTTCGGAGCAGCGGCCTTCTTCGGCGCAGCAGCCTTGGGCGCGGCGGCCTTCTTGGCGGGAGCCTTCTTCTCGGGAGCGGTAGCCATTAGTTTCTTCCTTGCCTGAATAGCTTAGAGCGCTTCCGCGCCCATTTTTGGTGATGCTACAGCGCTTCCGCGCCAGCAATGATTTCGATGAGTTCGGTGGTGATCGCCGCCTGACGCGTGCGGTTGTAGACGATGGTCAGCTTGTTGATCAGGTCGCCCGCGTTGCGCGTCGCATTGTCCATCGCGGTCATCGACGCGCCCTGTTCGGACGCGGCGTTCTCCAGCAGACCCTTGAAGATCTGGATGGTGACGTTGCGCGGCAGCAGGTCGGCGAGGATCGCTTCCTCGTCGGGTTCGTACTCGACCGCAGCGCCGCTCGATGCGGGAACGTCGGCGGGCGGCGGAACCGGGATCATCTGCTGCCCGGTTGCGATCTGGAGCAGCGCCGAGCGGAATTTCGAATAGAAGAGATGCGCGACGTCGAAGGCGCCGGCTTCGTATAGCTCCATCACCTTCGCCGAAATCTCGCTCGCCTGCTCGAAGCCGATGTCGCGGATGCCGGTGGTTTCGTAATGCTCGATGATCTGGCCGGGGAACAGGCGTGCGATCACCGGGCGGCCCTTGCGGCCGACGAGGTAGAAGAGGACCTTCTTGCCCTGCGCCTGCAACTCCAGCGCCTTGTCGCGCGCGGCCTTGACGATGTTCGAGTTGAACGCGCCGGCGAGGCCGCGGTCGCTGTTGAGCACGACGAGCAGGTGCGTGTCGCTCTTGCCGGTGCCCGACAGGAGCTTCGGCGCCGAATCCGACGCGCCGACCTTCGACGCGAGGCTGGCGACGACGCCTTCGAGCCGCTCGGCATAGGGACGTGCGGCTTCGGCCGCGGCCTGCGCCTTGCGCAGCTTGGCGGCGGCGACCATCTTCTTGGCCTTGGTGATCTTCTGGGTCGATTTGACCGAGACGATCCGCCCTTTGAGTTCCTTGAGTGATGCCACTCTATCGGTTCCTCTTCTTCGTCATTCCCGCGAAAGCGGGAACCTAGGGATAGCTTGCGCTGCGTCGCGCTGGGTCCCCGCTTTCGCGGGGATGACGAGGTTCAGTGTTACGCGAAAATCTTGGCGAAGGCGTCGAGCGCCGCGACAAGGCTCTTCCTGGTGTCGTCGCCCAGATCCTTGCTGTCGCGGATCGCCTTCAGCACATCGGCATGGTCGCTGCGCAGATAGGCGAGCATCGCCGCTTCGTAGCGCGACACGTCACCCACGGCGACGCTGTCGAGATAGCCGTTGGTGCCGGCGAAGATCGACGCGGTCTGCTCCTCGAAGGGCATCGGGTGGAACTGCGGCTGCTTCAGGAGCTGCGTCAGGCGCGAACCGCGATTGAGCAGCTTCTGCGTCGAGGCGTCGAGGTCCGAACCGAACTGCGCGAAGGCTTCCATCTCGCGATATTGCGCGAGCTCGAGCTTGATCGAGCCCGACACCTTCTTCATCGCCTTGGTCTGCGCAGCCGAGCCGACGCGGCTCACCGACAGACCGACGTTGATCGCCGGGCGGATACCCGCGTTGAACAGGTTGGTTTCGAGGAAGATCTGGCCGTCGGTGATCGAAATCACGTTGGTCGGGATGTACGCCGAAACGTCGCCTGCCTGCGTTTCGATGATCGGCAGCGCGGTGAGCGAGCCCGAGCCATTGTCCTCGTTCATCTTCGCGGCGCGCTCGAGCAGGCGGCTGTGGAGATAGAAAACGTCGCCCGGATAGGCTTCGCGGCCCGGCGGACGGCGGAGCAGCAGCGACATCTGGCGATAGGCGACGGCCTGCTTCGACAGATCGTCATAGACGATCACGGCGTGCATGCCGTTGTCGCGGAAATATTCGCCCATGGTGCAGCCGGTGTAGGGTGCGAGGAACTGCAGCGGAGCGGGCTCCGACGCGGTCGCGGCGACGACGATCGAATATTCCATCGCGCCATTTTCTTCGAGCTGGCGGACGATCTGCGCGACGGTCGAGCGCTTCTGGCCGACCGCGACGTAGATGCAATAGAGCTTCTTCGATTCGTCGGTGCCCTTGTTCGCTTCCTTCTGGTTGATGAAGGTGTCGATCGCGACGGCGGTCTTGCCGGTCTGACGGTCGCCGATGATCAGCTCGCGCTGGCCGCGGCCGACGGGGACGAGCGCGTCGAGCGCCTTGAGGCCGGTCTGGACGGGTTCGTGGACCGAGGTGCGCGGGATGATGCCCGGCGCCTTCAC
>NZ_JAYSAH010000090.1:0-67334 GCF_041916015.1 Sphingopyxis sp.
ACCACTGTCTCCACAATCAACATCCCGTTCTCGCCAACTGATCAAAACCAGTCGGCCGACTATATCCCCGGGATGAAGGGGTCCTTTTTGCACGCCGATCACCCCACGAAGGGGGTGCCTATTGCACGCTGATCCTCAGCTTTGGCTTCCGCTTCCGGGCGAAAGCCGCCATCCCAGCAGAGGATTGTCTGGCCATTTCGTCATATCAAAAGAGCCGCCGGAGCATTCTCCAGCGGCTCTTTTGATTGTCGGGCGATGCGGCATCACGCCGCCGGCGGCGCGCCCTTGAAGCTTTCGGTCCCGGCCCAGCCGCGCTCGGACACATCGACCATCACATTCTCCGGCCCCGCCATCTTGTATTCGGCATTGTCCTTTGCGGGATTCTTGCCCAGCCCCTGCGCCAGATTGACGTCGTGGCGCGGCGCATAGCCCGAATTCTCGAAGCGTTCGACGACTTCGGCGATGTCGTCGCACTGGAAGCCGATGTGGTGGAGGCCGGTATAGCCCTCGGGGAATTCCATCCCTGCGGCGGGGCGGTTCTTGAAGCAGAGCAGCGCGATGTTGATGTGGCCGTCGGTCACATAATAGCCGCGTGCGTTGCGGCTGTCGATCTTGCCGGCGACGGTCCAGCCGAGGACGTCGGTGAAGAAGCCGACCGAATTATCGGGGTCAGCGGAGGCGATCGCCACATGGCGGAGACGGGTGGTCATAGGTCGAACCTTTCGTGTTGGAAAATTAGGTGCCGATACGGATCGGGCTGACGAGATCGTTCAGCGCCGCGACGATGCTTTGCGCGGTGATGCGGCCAGTGCCGGGATTCTCGACAGTCGGGATATTCTCGATCCCCAGCTCGAGCCGCGCGCTGTCCGAATCGACGACGATGCGGTGCGTGTTGCGCTCGAGCGCCGGATCGGCCCAGATTTCGAGCCGGGTGCGTTCGGGGCCCACGCCCGCGAGGCCGAGCGCCGCCGCGACATTGACGTTGGCGGGAAAGGCGATCGCGCCCTCACGCGCATTGCCCTCGAAGATCTTCAGCGGCTCGGTGATCGCGGTCAGGTCGATGTTGTTGCGCACGACATGCTCGGCCTTGATCAGCGACTTGACCGGCTTGCGCGTCACCATCGTCACCGAATGGATGTTGCTGATCGCCGCCGCGCGCACCGCGTCGAGCCCGAGCAGCGCGCCGGTCGCGAGGATCAGCCGGCCACCATGCGCGCGGGCGAGGTCGGCCGCTTCGGGCCATTGCATCAGCGCGGCGCCGCTGACCGTCACCAGCGTCTTGCCGGCGCGGAGCGTCGCCTCGGCGATCTCGCGGAACGCCGCGGTCGGGGCGCAATCGACGATGACGTCGGACAGGGCGACGAGCTCGGCGGTATCGACGATCGGTACGGGCTGCTTCAGCTTTGCCATCGCCGCCTCGGCGCGTGCGCGGTCGCCCGCCGATACCGCCGCGAGCGTCAGCGGCAGGTCGCTTGCTTCGATATGGCGCGCGACGACGCGGCCGATGGTGCCGAACCCGGCGATGCCAATGCGTTTCATATCCCTCGCGCTACGGGGTCGCCGTTATATGCGATAATATCGATTATCCGCTCCGCTATCCTCGAACGAATATAGGATGGCCCTCGGGTCTGATATGCATTTTTGATTATAGGCTATCGCATTTTCTATCTTTGACTGCATATCATTCGCCCCGCACAATCGGGACCGAACTTATGGGGGAGCCATGCACGCGCTTTTGAATCCGGAAATGGCGACGCTCGCGGCGATGATGCTGCTGACCGGCGCGGTCGGCGGAGTGATCGCCGGGATGCTCGGCGTCGGCGGCGGCATCGTGATCGTGCCAGTGCTCGACCTCGTGCTCGCGGCGCTTGGCGTCGATTCCTCGGTGAGGATGCACGTCACCGTCGCGACCTCGCTCGCGACGATCATCCCGACTGCCATCTCCTCGTCGCGCGCGCACGAAGCGAAGGGTGCGGTCGATCACGACCAGCTGAAACGCTGGGGCATCGCCATCTTCCTCGGCGCGATCGCCGGCGTGCTGCTCGCTAGCCACGTCACCGGCGACGTGCTGTCGGCGGTGTTCGGCATCGTCGCTTTGCTCGTCGCGATCAAGATGCTGCTGCCGCTCGAAGGCAAGCATATTGCCGAGACGATGCCGGGCGGCGTGGTCGGGCAGGCGATTCCCTTTGCGATCGGCGGGGTGTCGAGCATGATGGGGATCGGCGGCGGCACGCTCAGCGTCCCGGTGATGACCCTGTTCAACGTGCCCATTCACCGCGCGGTCGGCACCGCGGCGCTGTTCGGGCTGATGATCAGCGCCCCCGCGACGGTCGCCTTCGTCGTCACCGGCTGGAACGTCCCCGACCTGCCGCCTGGCAGCCTCGGCTATGTCAATCTGATCGGGCTCGCGATCATCGGTCCCGCAACCTTCGTCACCGCGCCGTGGGGCGCACGCATCGCGCACGCGCTGTCGAAGCGCCAACTCAGCATCCTGTTCGGCCTGTTCCTCACCGTCGTCGCGGTGCGGATGCTGATCCGGGCTTTCGGGTGAGCGGGCGGTGGCGGAGCTCGATCGTCGCGCCGCGCTGGCGGCGATCGGCACCGGGCTCGCGCTCGGCTGCACCGTGCCTGGTTTCGCACGCAATTTTCAGAAGGATGATCGACGCATGACCCGCTTTGCCCTCGCCACCCGCGCCACGCCCGAAGGCGCGCGCCCGACGATTCGCGTCGGCGACGCCTTTCACGACCTGCACGAGGCCGCTGCGCAGCATGGCTTCGCCGGGGTGGCGGGCGACGTCACCGCGATCATTCGTGACTGGGATGCGCGGCGCGAAGGGCTGTTCGCGCTTGCTCGCGCACTCGACGGAGCGGCCGGTGCGATCGACGCCCCAGCGCTCGCCGCGCCGTTCGAGCCGCGCCGTATCTTTGCCGCCGCGTCGAATTTCATCGAACATGCCGACGAGATGAAGACCAAGCTCGCGGAAAAGGCCGAGAGCGAGCCCTATATCTTCCTGAAGACCATCGAGAGCGTCGTCGGCCCGAACGAAACCGTCGTCGTCCCGCCGCAAGTGTCGCGCCCCGACTGGGAGGTCGAGCTCGGCGTCGTCCTCGGCCGCGCGGGCAAGAATGTCGCCGCCGACGACGCGCACAGCCTCATCGCGGGATATACGATCGTCAACGACGTGTCGGCCCGCGACCGCACGCGGCGGACCGACTTTCCCTTCTCGCACGACTGGTTCCGCGGCAAGAGCTTCGACAGCTTCACGCCCCTGGGCCCCGTGTTCGTGCCGCGCGATTGCCTCGGCGATCCGCATGTCATCCGCCTCGGCCTCAAGGTCAACGGCGAGGCGATGCAGGACGGCAACACGTCGGAGATGATCTTCAACATCTACGAACAGATCGCCTATCTCTCGACGATCCTCGAACTGAAGGCGGGCGACCTCATCGCCTCGGGCACCCCCGCCGGGGTCGGAATGGGGCGCGGCGTTTTCCTCAAGGACGGCGACGTCATGGATGCCTGGGTCGAGGGGATCGGCGAGCTCCGCAACCCCGTCGCCGCGCCGCATTTGCCGCGCGCATGACGCCGAAGACCGCCTTTTCGCGCCGCGCACTGGTCGCGCCCTTGCTCGTCGTCGCGGCCATCGCCGCGCTGACGCTGTGGAGCGCGTTCGGCGGCAATGCGCCGCAGGCCGCGAAGCAGGCGGAGGGTGCGCGAACCGTCCGCTTCAACATGGCGTGGCTGCCGCAGGGCAGCATGGCGGGCATCTTCGTCGCGATCGACAAGGGCTATTTCGCCGACGCGGGGCTCGCCGTCGAGCCGGTGCGCGGCTTCGGCGGGATGCGGACCGCGAACGAGCTCGACCAGGGCATGTTCGAATTCGCCTATATCGACCCGCTGTCGGTCGCGCTGGCCCGCGCGAAGGGCGGCAAGGTGCGGATGATCGGCGGCATCAACATGCGGCTTCCCGCCGGCGCCTGCTTCGTCAAGGAGCGGCACGATATCGCCAAGCCCGCCGATCTCGCGGGTCTGCGCTTCGGCGCCGGGCAAAGTTCGATGATCCAGGCGCTGCTCCCGGCATGGCTCAAGGACAATGGCGTCGACCCGGCGCGCGTCGAGCAGATTCAACTCGACCCCGCGATCGTGGTGTCGTCGCTTGTCGAGGGGCGGATCGACGCCGCCGAATGCTGGCTCGGCAATTCGATGGCGCTGTTCGACAAGGCGGCGAAGGCGAAGGGCGTCACCATCGGCCGCATCGCCTATGCCGATTTCGGGCTCGACGTCTACGGTAGCGGCTTCGCGACGCAGGACGCGCTGATCGAGAAGCAGCCCGATCTGGCGCGCGCGTTCCTCAAGGCCGCCTATCGCGGCTATGCCGACGCGGCGCGCGATCCCAAGGGCGCGCTCGCGATCATCCGCAAGGCTTATCCCTTGCTCGACGAGACGGTGACCGAACGCCAGATTCGCGAGACCGCCGACCTGATGGCAGCCGAGGGCGGCTCGCACCGCCTCGCACCCGAAAAGATCGAGCGTACCGTCACCACGCTGCAGGCGAGCGGCCAGCTTCAGGGCTTCGACCAGACGCCGCAGCTCTTCACCAACGCCTTCGTTCCGATGGGGAATCAGCCATGACCGATCCCGCTTCCTACCGCCCGCGCCCGACGCGGCTCGGCCACCTCGTGCTCAAGGTGCGCGACATCGATCGCAGCCTCGCTTTCTATACCGAGGTGATGGGCCTCGAAGTGTCCGACTGGATCGACCACAACATGGTCTTCCTGCGCGCCGGCGAGGATCATCACGATCTCGCGCTTCTCCAGCTTCCGCCGGGCCATAGCGCGATCCCCGAGGGTCATTATCCCGCGGTCGAGCATTTCTCCTACCGCCTCGAAACGATCGAGGAGATGGAGAAGGTCGCGGCGATGCTGGTCGCGCGCGGCATCACCATCGATCGCGGTATCGGCAAGCACGGTCCGGGGGCGAACAGCTTCCTCGTCTTCCGCGATCCCGACGGCAACAATGTCGAATTCTACACCGACATGACGCAGATCACCGCCGACAGCCCCTATGAGCCCTCGGTCTGGGATGGGAAGGATCTCGAAACCTTCGACCGCTGGCACCTCGACCGCTTCCTCGTCCCGCCGCCCGCGCGCATTCAGGCGCTGCTCGACAAGGAAGATGGCGCGTGAGCAGGCTCGTCAATCGCGACACCGCGATCAGCGCGGGCTTCTTTCTGCTGCTCGCCCTGGCGTGGGAATATGGCGTCCGCGCGTCGGGCGTCGCATCCTATCTGCTGCCGCCGCCGAGCGCGATCCTCGGCGAACTCTGGCAGTCGCGCGGGCCGATCCTGTCGCAGAGCCTCGTCACGCTGACCGAGGTCTTCTGGGGCTTCCTGATCGCGGTCGCGCTCGGGGTGCCGATCGCGGCGCTGATCCATTTCTCGCGCACCGCCAAAAGCACCGTCTATCCGCTGTTCGTCGCGCTGCAATCGATCCCCAAGATCGGCCTCGCGCCGCTGATCGTCGTCTGGTTCGGCTATGGCCTCGCGTCGAAGCTGATCATGGCGTTCCTCTTCGCCTTCTTCCCGATCATCATCGCGACGCTCGGCGGGCTGGCGAGCACCCCGGCGCATCTCGAAGAGCATTTCCGCGCGCTCCGCGCCACGCCGATGCAGGCCTTCTGGCGCCTCCGCCTCCCCGCCGCGCTGCCGAGCTTTCTCGACGGCTGCAAGGTCGCGATGCCGCTCGCGGTGATCGGCGCGGTGGTCGGCGAGTTCGTCGGCTCGAACGACGGCCTCGGCAACCTCATCCTCACCGCTTCGGGTTCGGGGCACACGACGCTGACCTTCGCGGCGCTGATCGCGGTGACGATCCTCTCGCTGCTGCTCTTCTACGGCGTCGCCTATTGGGAGCGCTTCATCTGGTGGCGCGCAGCATGAGCATGGTGATTTCCCTCTCGAACGCCGGCAAGCTGTTCGGCGGCCGTCAGGTGCTGCAAGGCGTCAGCGCCGGGATCGGCGACGCAGAATTCGTCTCGATCCTCGGCCCCTCGGGCTGCGGCAAGAGCACGCTCCTCCGCCTGATCGCCGGCCTCGTCCCCTTCGAGGAAGGCAGCATCCGCTTCGGCGGCGCCGAGGTCACCGCGCCGACCGCCGAAATGGGCTTCGTCTTCCAGACCTCGAACCTGCTGCCGTGGCGCAACGTCCGCGATAATCTGCTGCTCGGGGTCGACCTCGACCCGGCGGCGAAGCGTCCCGACGCGGCGGCGATCGCGGCGCTGGTCGAGACGCTCGGCCTCACCGGCTTCGAGGCAAGCTATCCCGGCGAGCTGTCGGGCGGGATGCGCCACCGCGTCGCGATCGGCCAGGCGCTCGCCCGCGGGCCGCGGGTGCTGCTGATGGACGAACCGTTCGGCGCGCTCGACGCGCTGACCCGCGACCGGCTCAACATGGAACTGCTCCGCATCTGGCAGCGCGACCGCAAGACCGTGCTGCTCGTCACCCACAGCATATCGGAAGCGGTGCTGCTCTCCGACCGCGTGCTCGTGATGTCGGAGCGGCCGGGGACGATTATCGAGGATGTCCGCATCGACCTGCCGCGCCCGCGCGACCCCAGCGCGACGCGCGAGGACCCGGCGTTCGGCGACTATGTCGTGCGGCTCAGCAAGCTGATGGGAGTATCATGATGGAAAGCGGTGTGCTGGCGACCACAGGCGCCGAAATATACTGGCAGACGCATGGGGAAGGGCCCGCGGTCGTGCTCGCGCATGGGATCGGCGGCAATCATGCGATCTGGTATCGCCAGCTCGATGCGCTGTCGCGGTCGAACCGCGTCATCACCTTCGACCATCGCGGTTTCGGCCTGTCGCGCGACCTCGACGGGCGCGGGCGCGATGCCTTCGTCGATGACCTGACCGCGCTGCTCGATCATCTGGGCGTGGAGAAAGCCGCGCTCGTCGGCCAGTCGATGGGCGCGGGCACCTGCATCGGCTTCGCCCACCGTGCGCCCGAGCGCGTCGCGGCGCTCGCCGTCTGCGACAGCCTGCACGGGATCGCCGAGACGGGCGAGGTCAAGGCGATCATGGACGCCGCGCGTGCGAAGACCGCCGCGCTGTCGCAGATTGAGCGCGTCCTCGGCGCGAACGCGCTGCGCGAGTTGGCGGCGCTCTACAGCCAGATCGCGAGCTTCAACGCCGCCGACCGCCACAGCCTGACCGGCAGTTTCGACGCGCGCCCGGCCGCCGAACTCGGCGGCAGGGGCTTCCCGATCCTCTTTCTCTCAGGGGTCGAGGATATAATCTTCCCGATCGAGGCGGTGCGCCTCGCGCAGGCCGAGGTTGCGGGCTCCTTTCTCGTCGAGGTCAATGATGCGGGGCATTCGGCCTTCCTCGAAGCGCCGACCCAGTTCAACGACACGATATTGTCGCTGCTCCAGATGGCGGACCATGTCGGCAAGGCCGGCCCCGCGCACAGCAATGCCGCGGGCTATGTCGCGGTCGGAGGCGCGGCATGAGCGTCTATCCCTTCGCCGAGCGCCCGGTGCTGAACTATGTCGACGGCGCTTTCGTCGAGGGCGAGCGCTGGTTCGACAATGTGAACCCCGTCGACGGCAGCGTCGCGGGCCGCGTGTCGCAGGCGAGCCGCGCACTGGTCGACCGCGCGGTCGCCGCCGGGCGCGCCGCGCTCAAGGGGCCGTGGGGCCAGATGTCGCAGGCCGAGCGCTGCAAGCTGCTCGTCCGCATCGCCGAGGGGATCGAGGCGCGCTTCGACGAGTTCGCGGCGGCGGAGATCGCCGACACCGGCAAGTCGCTGCATCAGGCGCGCACGATCGACATTCCGCGCGGCGCCGCCAATTTTCGCGCCTTCGCCGCGATCGCCGAGGCGCGCGCGATGCCGAGTTTCCGCACCGACCTGCCGGGCGGGCGCAGCGCGATCAACTATGCGATCGCGCGGCCGCTGGGTGTCGTCGCGATCGTTTCGCCGTGGAACCTGCCGCTCTTGCTGATGACGTGGAAGGTCGCGCCCGCGCTCGCGTGCGGCAATGTCGTCGTCGTCAAGCCGAGCGAGGAAACCCCCTCGACCGCGACCTTGCTTGCCGAGGTGATGGACGAAGCCGGGGTGCCGCCGGGCGTGTTCAACCTCGTCCACGGCTTCGGCGCGGACTCGACGGGCGAATGGCTGACCGCCAATCCCGACATCGACGCGATCACCTTCACCGGCGAATCGGCGACCGGCGGCGCGATCATGCGCGTCGCGGCGGCGGGGGTGAAACCCGTCTCGTTCGAACTCGGCGGCAAGAATGCCGCGCTCGTCTTCGCCGACTGCGATTTCGACGAAGCGGTCGCAGGCACGGTACGTTCCGTCTTCTCCAACTGCGGGCAGGTGTGCCTCTGCACCGAGCGCGTCTATGTCGAGCGGCCGATCTTCGACCGCTTCGTGAAAGCGCTGGCCGAGCGTGCCGAGGCGCTGACCGTCGGCGATCCGTGGTCGGGTGCCGATATGGGGCCGCTGATCTCGCACGGCCACCGCGAAAAGGTGCTGTCCTATTATGCGCTCGCGCGTGACGAGGGCGCGACGGTCGTTACCGGCGGCGGCATTCCCGGCCTGGATGGCGCGCTAGCGGGCGGGGCGTTCGTGCAGCCGACGATCCTCACCGGCCTCGGGCCCGATGCGCGCTGCGTGCGCGAGGAGATTTTCGGTCCCGTCTGCCACATCGCGCCTTTCGACAGCGAAGAAGAAGCCGTCGAACTCGCCAACGACACCGACTATGGTCTTGCCGCCGCGATCTGGACGCGCGACGTGGGACGCGCGCACCGCGTCGCGGCGCAGATGGAAACGGGCATCGTCTGGGTCAACGAATGGTTCCTGCGCGATCTTCGCACGCCGTTCGGGGGCATGAAGCTGTCGGGTATCGGGCGCGAGGGCGGCGAACATTCGCTGGGCTTCTATTCCGAACCGACCAATATCTGCGTAAAGCTTTAAGAGGGATATCATGGCAGACATTGCCGCAATCGCCGCAAGGCTCGACACCGCCGCCAGCGAGGCAAGGGCGATCCCGCAGATCACCGGCGAGGCGGGCGATCTGCCGCTCGCCGAGGCCTATGAAATCCAGCGCGCCGCGATCGGCCATCGCCTTGCGCGCGGCGCGGCGCTCGTCGGCGTGAAGATGGGCTTCACCAGCGAGGCCAAAATGGTCCAGATGGGGCTCAAGGACCAGATATGGGGCCGGCTGACGTCGGACATGGTCGTCACCAACGGCGCCGCGATCGACCGCGCACGGTTCATCCACCCGCGCGTCGAGCCCGAGGTCGCGGTGCGGCTGAAGGCGCCGCTGTCGGGCGAGGTGACGCGCGAAGAGGCGCTCGAGGCCATCGATGCGGTCGCCGCGGCGCTCGAGATCATCGACAGCCGCTACGAGAATTTCCGCTTCGCGCTCGGCGACGTGATCGCCGACAATGCCTCGTCGTCGGCGTTCGTCACCGGGCCGTGGCTGCCCGCCGACACCGACGTATCGGACGTCGCGATGGTGATGCGCGTCGACGAAGCCGTCGCCGAAACGGGGACGAGCGCCGCGATCCTCGGCGACCCGATCCGCTCGCTCGTCGCGGCGGCGCGGCTCGCGGGTGCGGCGGGGCTGGTGCTTCAGCCGGGCTGGACGGTAATGCTGGGTGGCGCGACCGCGGCGGCGGCGATCGGCGATGCGCGTGCCGTCTCGCTCGACGCCGGCCATCTCGGCCGCGTCGGCTTCACGATCGATGGAGGCGCGGCATGAGCGACAGTGAGGGCCGGGTGATCCCCGGCAAAGCGCGCCCGCGCGGGCGCTTTCCGCATTATCGCCGCGCGGGCGATTTCGTCTTCGTCTCGGGCACCAGCTCGCGCCGCGCCGACAACAGCTTCGCGGGTGCCTCGGCCGACGAGTTCGGCACCGTCAGCCTCGACATCGCCGAGCAGACGCGCGCGGTGATCGAGAATATCGGCGCGATCCTCGCCGACGCGGGCGGCTCGCTCGCCGATGTCGTCGACGTGACGAGCTTCCTCGTCAACATGAATGATTTCGGCGGTTATAACGCCGTCTACGCCGAATATTTCGACGAAACGGGCCCCGCGCGGACGACCGTCGCGGTCCACCAGCTTCCCCACCCGCATCTGCTGATCGAGATCAAGGCGACCGCCTTCATCCCGCGCGCATCGAAAGGATGACGCCATGCTGACCTATGGATTGCCGTTCAACTTCCGCGAATGGATCGAGGATCATCGCGACGTGCTGCAACCCCCGGTCGGCAATGCGCAGATCTGGGAGGATGCCGATTTCATCGTCACCGTCGTCGGCGGACCCAATCAGCGCACCGACTATCATGTCGATCCGCTCGAGGAGTTCTTCTACCAGATCGAGGGCGATATGAATCTGCGCCTGTGGACCGACGAGGGACCGAAGGACATGCCGATCCGCGCCGGCGACATCTTCCTGTTGCCGCCGAACGTCCCGCACTCGCCGCAGCGCCCCGTTGCGGGCAGCGTCGGCCTCGTCATCGAGCGCAAGCGGCCCGAGGGCGTGATCGACGCCTTCCAATGGTATTGCGACGATTGCGGCCACATCGTCCACCGCGTTGAGGTGCAGCTTCAGAGCATCGTCCGCGACCTGCCGCCTTTGTTCGACGCCTTCTATGCCAGCGAGGACCTGCGCACCTGCGGCCATTGCGGGACGGTCCATCCGGGCAAGCACGGCGGTTGATCCGCTATTGACCCTCGCGGCCGTCAATCGCCGCGCTGGAAGACCAGCGCCATCTGCTCGATATCGAGGTCGCGTTCGAGTTCGTGGAGAACCTCATCCTCGATCAGCCCCGCGCGATGGACGCGGATCAGCTCTTCGCGGCTCGCCGCGATCGCCGCGAGCAGGATGTCGAAATGCGGGCGGAGATTTTCCATCTCGGTCCCGGCATCGGCTTCATAACGTTCCATGAACCGCATCCGCTTGCGCGATTCCTCGAGCATCTGCGGATGGACGAGCGTACCGTCCGCATCATAGGCGCGCGCTTCGATCACCGCCAGCCGCGCCCGCGCCATCGCGCCTTCGGCGGCTGCCATCGTCATTTTGGCGGGCAGATCGCTATCGACGGGGCGAATGCGGCGGATCAGCCAGCCGAGGCTCGATCCCTGCACGACGACGGTCGCGAAAATGGCCGCGAAAGCGCAAATCAGCATCAGGTCGCGGCCGGGCATGTCGGCGGGCAGGGTCAACGGCACCGCCAGCGTCACCACCCCGCGCATCCCCGCCCAGCCAAGTACCGTCGCCTGCCGCCAGCCGAGCGGCCGCGCGCGCCTCGCACCCGCTTGCCGGGCGAGGGCGAGCAAGGCTTCGGCGGCGAAGATCCAGACGAAGCGCGCGACGACGATCGTCAGCACGACGCCTGCGACCATCTGGATCGTCGAGGCCGGCATCGCACCGATCCCGCCGATCCGCTCGATCGCGCCGCGCAGCGAAAAGCCGATCAGGATGAAGACGAAGGCTTCGAGGATGAAGACCAGGATCTGCCACACCGAATTGCCGACGAGCCGCGTGTCGGCCGACAGGATCACATGCTGATACCAGCCGAGAACCAGTCCCGCGGTGACGGTTGCGATCACTCCCGAGACATGCGCGGCCTCGCCCGCGAGATAGGCGATCCAGCAGAGCGAGACATGCGCGATGACGACGAGGATGCGGTCCTGCAAGCGCCGGACGACGAAGACCCAGAGCATGCCCATCGCCGCGCCGACGGCGCCGCCGCCTACTGCGACCGCCCCGAAGCTCCGCACCGCGTCCCCGAAGTGGAAGACCCCGCTCAGCGTTGCGGCGACCGCGAAGCGGAATAGGATGAGCCCGGTCGCGTCGTTGAGCAGGCTTTCGCCTTCGAGCAGTGCGGTCAGGCGGCGGGGCAGGGTCACGCCCTTCAGCACGGCGCGCGCCGACACGGCGTCGGGCGGCGACACGATGGCGCCGAGCGCGAAGCAGGCGGCCCAGGGCAGGCTGGGCATGATCCAGTGCGCGACCACCCCGACCGTGAACGTCGTGAACACCACCGCGCCGACCGCGAGCGACAGGATTCCGGGCAGATGGCGCCGGAACCGGCCGAGCGCGGTATAATAGGCGCCGTCCATCAGCAGCGGCGGCAGGAAGAGGACGAGCGCGAGTTCGGGATCGAGCGAGATCGCGGGCAGGCCGGGCACGAAGGCGAGCGCCCCGCCGCCGACGAGCAATGCGGTTGCGGGCGGCCAGCGCAGCTTCAGCGCGAGCCAGTGCAGCCCGACGACGAGCGCCAGCAGGATCAGAATCAGCTCGAAGGCCTCGACGGCATGCACCGCGTCAGTCCCGATCCGCTGCGACGTCGAAGGATGATAGCATGGCGGCACCTCCTGCCGGTTCGGTCGCTCCGAAACTGGCGCGCTTTCCGCCGCGAATCAATGGTGTCGGGGGCGGCCGCAAAGGAGGGAAGACCTTTATCCCCCGCCCGCCGCGCTCGGCGGCTGCGACGGGGGAACAGGTTGTGTGTGCACGATGAGAACATTAAGTGAACAAAATCATCCCGTCAACCCCCTTGTGCTCGTTTCGCCGCAGGTTGACGCTAACGTCAGTTGGCGCCAAGGCCGTTACGGAAACACAGCGAGGAGAGAAAGCATGGCCGGGCAACCCAAATATGATCTGACCGGGCGCGTCGCGCTCGTGACCGGGGCATCGTCGGGACTCGGCGCCGGCTTCGCAAAGGCGCTTGCCGCGGCGGGCGCGAAGGTCGTGCTCGCGGCGCGGCGCGCCGACAAGCTCGCCGAGCAGGTCGCGGCGATCGAGGCGGCCGGAGGGCAGGCGATCGCCGTGTCGCTCGACGTCACCGACGATGCCTCGACCAAGGCCGCCTACGACGCCGCCGAAGCGGCGTTCGGCACCGTCGATACGATCGTCGCCAACGCCGGGGTCGCGACCGAGAAGGTGGCGACGGCGCTCAGCGTCGAGGAGGTCGATGGGCTGTTTGCCGCCAACGTCCGCGGCGTGTTCCTGACCGCGACTGAAGGCGCGCGCCGGCTCGAAGCCGCGGGCAGCCGCGAGAAAGAGCATGGGCGTATCGTCCTGATCGGTTCGATCACCGCCGAGCGCGTCTATCCGGCAACTTCGGTCTATGGCGCGACCAAGGCGGCGGTGCGCCACATGGGCAAGGCGATGGCGCGCGAATGGGCGCGGCGCGGGATCAGCGTCAACATCATCCAGCCCGGCTATTTCGAATCCGAGATGACCGCCGACCTGTTCAATAGCGAGGCGGGCAGGAAATTCGTCGCCTCCTTCCCGCGCCAGCGCCTGCGCCCGCCGAGCGACCTGCACGCGCCGCTGCTGCTGCTCTGTTCGGACGCCGCGCAGGGGATCACCGGCAGCGTTATCACGATCGACGACGGGCAGACGCTGTGAGCGGCGAACTGCTCGTCGAGGCGCGCGGGCAGGTCGAAATCGCGACGCTCAACCGGCCCGGGCGATTGAACGCGCTGAGCGAAGGGCTGGTCGGCGAGCTCAACGACTATTTCGGCGGGCTCGCCGAGCGCAAGGAGGTGCGCGTCGTCATTCTGCGCGCCGCCGGGCGCGGCTTCTGCGCCGGACTCGACATTCAGGAGGACCGCCTGGGGAATGGGGTATCGGACGAGACGCCGGTGCTCCGCACGCTGCGCACGCAGACGCGCATCGGCACCATCTATCGCAAGATGCGCGCCTGTCCGCAGCCGATCATCGCGCTAGGCCATGGCGCCGCGGCGGGTGGCGGGCTGTCGCTGCTGCTCGCGTCCGACGTGCGCTATGCCGCGCCGAGTTTCCGCTGCAACGCCGCCTATATCCGCATCGGGCTCGGCGGCTGCGACATGGCGTCGAGCTATTTCCTGCCGCGTCTCGTCGGCGCGAGCCTCGCGTCGGAGATGATCCTGACCGGGCGCTTCATCGACGCCGAGCGCGCGCTGCGCGCCGGGCTGGTCAGCGAGATCGTCGAGGAGGAGGCGTTGCTCGATCGCGGCCTCGCGCTCGCCGATGAGATGCTGGCGACGAGCCCGTGGGGGCTGCGTCTGTCGAAGCAGGCGCTGAACCTCAATATCGACGCGCAGAGTCTCGACGCCGCGATGGCGATCGAGGACCGGCAGCAGGTGATCCTGTCGGCGACCGAGGATCACAAGGAAGCGCTCGCCGCCTTCCTCGGCAAGCGCCCGCCGAACTATCGCGAGCGGTGAGCGGCATGCTTACCCTCTATGCCTTCAACACCGGCTGGTTTCAGTGCCGCCCGGGCTATTTCATTGCGGGCGAGACGGGCGATTATCTCAAGGGTCCGGTCCCCTCCTATCTGATCGACCATCCCAAGGGCCGCGCGCTGTTCGACAGCGGCATGGGGGTGCGCTATCGTCGCACGCTCGCCGACGCGCTGCCGCCGGACAAGTTCGGGCTGCAATGGTTCGAAGGGCAGGAGATTGCGGCGCGGCTTCGCAGCATCGACGTCGACCCGGCGAGCATCGACTGGGTGATCAACTCGCACCTCCACATCGACCATTGCGGCGGCAACGCCAGCCTGCCCAATGCGACCATGATCGTCCAGTCGCGCGAGCTCGCGGCGGCGCAGGCGGTCGAGGAGCCGGGGCTGTATGAAGCGGTCGATTACGATACCGGCCAGCCGGTGCGCGCGATCGACGGCGAGCTCGACCTGTTCGGCGACGGCAGCGTGCGGATCGTCCCGACCTACGGCCATACGCCGGGGCATCAGAGCGTTATCGTCACCTTGCCGAGCGGGCGCGAAGTGCTGCTCGCCGCCGACTGCTGCTACACCGAGCGCAACCTCGATCTGATGGTGCTGCAACAGGCGGTGGTGGACCGCGAAGCGGGCCTCAGGACGATGGAGTTTCTGAACCGCCGTCGCTGCGCGGGCGCGCATATCTTCTTCGGCCACGACGGGCGCCAATGGGCGAGCGTCGAGGAAGGGAAGCCGATCATTTAATAAGCCCCGTGCTCCCGCGAAGGCGGGAGCCCATCTCCCGCCGGTTCCAATTGGCACCTGCCGGAGATGGGTCCCCGCCTTCGCGGGGACACGCAATTTTTCAATCGAGGATGTGGGCTTAAAACTGCTTCGCCACCCGCTCGGCAAAATCGGGCGCGACCCCGGCGCTGTTGAACACCTCGTGCGCCAGCCCCGGCCCCAGCGGCAGGTCGGCTTGCTCGCGATAGAGGCGCTTGTAGGCGAAGACGCTGTGCCGTGACTGGGCGGCGATCGCTTCGGCCAGCCCCCACGCTGCCTCGTCGAGCCCGGTATCTGCGACGCAATGATTGGCGAGGCCGATCCGCGCCGCCTCGCGCCCGTCGACCGGCAGGCCGGTGAAGCTGATCTCGCGCGCCTTCCATTCGCCGACGCGGCGCGGCAGGCGCTGGCTCATGCCCCAGATCGGCACCAGCCCGAACTTGCCGTGGGTATCGGCGAAGCGCGCGCTCTCGCCCGCAACGATGATGTCGCCCGCAAGCGCGAGCTCCAGCCCGCCGGTGAAGCAGCCGCCCTGCACCGCGACGATCAGCGGCTGCGGCAGATTGGCGAGCTTGGTCACGATCGACGCCTGATAATGCGGCCGCGGCGCTTCAAGCCCGCGTTCCTTGAGGTCGTTGCCGGCAGAGAAGGCCGGCCCCGCAGCGCGCAGGATCACCGCGCCGATCCGCTCGCCCGCCGCCGCGATCGCCTCGACGTGCGCGTCGAGTTCGCCCCACAGCGCGAGGTTCAGCGCGTTGCGCTTGTCGGGGCGGTTCAGCGTCAGCGTCGCGATGCCGTCCGCATCCTCCCGCAGCACCAGCTGGTTCATCTCGCTCTCCCTTTTCCGGTTCCCGTCCGTCCAAGCAGTAAAGGCCGGGCCTGCCAAGAGCATTGACTTTGCAATATTCTGGCATAATGAGTGTCATAAGTTTTCGCGGGGGGAAAGGCGATGACAATGCGCGGACATACCGGCTGGGGGGCCGGCCGCCTTGTCCGGGGTGGTGGGGCCCTGGCCGCGCTCGCCCTGCTCGCGGCGGTGCCGGCCAAAGCCAACCCGGCACCGCCGCACCATCCCAATATCGTCATCCTGCTCGCCGACGATTGGGGGTTCAGCGACGTCGGGTCGTTCGGCAGCGAGATCGCGACCCCGAACATCGATGCGCTCGCGGCGGCGGGGATGCGCTTTTCCAATTTCCACGTCGCGGGCTCCTGCTCGCCGACGCGCGCGATGCTGCAGAGCGGGGTGATGAACCACCGCGCCGGGCTCGGCAACATGCCCGAGACGATCCCCGACGAACATCGCGGCAAGCCGGGATACGACACGGTGATGAACTTGCGCGTCGTGACGATCGCGCAATTGCTGAAGGCGGCCGGATACCGCACCTATCTGACCGGCAAATGGCACCTCGGCAGCGATGCGAAGCGGCTTCCCGGCGCGCGCGGCTACGACCGCGCCTTCAGCCTCGCCGATGCAGGCGCCGACAATTTCGAGCAGCGCCCCATCGAGGGCATGTACGACACCGCCGCCTGGACCGAGAATGGCAAGCCCGCGACGCTGCCCAGGGATTATTATTCGTCGCGCTTCGTCGTCCAGAAGATGATCGATTATATCGAGGCCGACCGCGCGAGCGGGAAGCCCTTCCTCGCCTCGGTCAATTTCCTTGCCAACCATATCCCGGTGCAGGCGCCCGACAGCGACATCGCGCGCTATTCGGCGATGTATCGCGAGGGCTGGACCGCCTTGCGCGAAGCGCGGGCGAAGCGCGCGATCGCGCTCGGCATCATGCCCGCGAGCACCGCGCTGGTGACGATGAAGACGACCCCCGACTGGGCGAAGCTCGATGCCGGGGAGCGCGCGGCGGCGATCCGGGTGATGCAGGCCTATGGCGCGATGGCGACCGCGATGGACCGCGAAGTCGGGCGGCTCGTCGCGCACCTCAAGGCAACCGGCGATTACGACAATACGATCTTCGTCTTCCTCTCCGACAATGGAGCGGAGCCGACCGATCCCTACAACCGGCTGCGCAACCGGCTGTTCCTCGGGATGGAATATGACACCTCGACCGCGAATATCGGCCGCCGCGGCAGTTTCAGCGCGATCGGCCCCGGCTGGGCGAGCGCCGCTTCGTCGCCGCTGTCGGGCTATAAGTTCAGCGCGACCGAGGGCGGGCTGCGCGCGCCGCTGATCATCGCCTGGCCCGGCCATTCGCAGGTCCGCGCGGGCGCGATCAACGGCGGCCTCGCGCATGTCACCGACATATTGCCGACGCTGCTCAACCTTGCGGGAGTGGCGGGGCAGGACGGCACGTGGAACGGTCGCCCGGTCGAGCGGCTCGCGGGACGCAGCCTCGTCCCAATGCTCGCGGGCGCCGAAGGCAGCGTTCATGGTGACGCGCCGCTCGGCTACGAACTGTCGGGCAACGCCGCCCTGTTCCGCGGCGATTACAAGCTGGTTCGCAACCTCGCACCGACGGGTGATGGGCGATGGCGGCTCTATGACATCGGGACCGATCCGGGCGAAACGAAGAATCTCGCGACTGCGATGCCCGACCGCTTCGCGGCGATGCGCGCCGATTATGCGGCCTTTGCCAAGGATAATGGCGTGCTCGAAATGCCCGCCGGCTATACGGCCGATGAGCAGATCAACCTTTATGCCTGGCGCCAGCAGGGAAAGAAGCGCGCGATCCAGGCGGGGCTGGTGCTCGGCGGGATTTTGATCGGGTTGGCGGCGCTGGTCTGGGCCTGGCGCCGCCGCCGTCGATCCAAAACTTAATCTCCGTCATTCCCGCCTTCGCGAGAATGACTTGGGAGGGGTCAAGCCTCGATCAGCGCCTCGACCATATGCAGGACGACCCCGGCCGCGTCCTCGACCGACAGCCCCTGGTCCTGCCGGATCGCGCGCCAGTTCTGGAACGATAGCGCCGCGCACAGCGCCTCGACCTGATAGCGGCCGCCGCGGACTTCGGCAGGCAGCAGCCGCAGCACGAGGTCGCGTTCCATCGTCACGACCTGCGCATATTGGCCCATCAGATAGGCTGACTGGAAGCGCTTGACGTTCGCGGCGAGGCGAAAGGGCAGCATCGTCTCGAACACGCGCGCGCGGCGGCGCGTCAGGTCGCGAAGATTGGCGCGCCAGTCGGCATCGTCATAGGGCGCGGTGATCACCGGCCAAATGCGATCGGCGACGGTCCGCGAAATCTCGCGATAGAGCGAGTCCATATCGTCGAAATGGCGGAACACGGTGCGCAGGCCGACGCCCGCCTCCTCGGCGACGCGCGCCGCGCTCGGCATCAAATCGCCGCCCTCGATCAGGTTCATCATCGCGGCGACGATGCGCTTGTGGCTCGACCGGCCGCGCTCGCGCCGCCCGTCGATCCGCTTGCCGTCGTCGGCCGCTTCGGTCTGTGCCTCGCCCGCCATGGTTCCTCCGCTGGCCCAGCTTGCGCTTCGCGTCAATGGCCGCGCCCGACCATCTTGCGTTACCTTCCATATAGTGACACATATAGTGCCATAATATAACGGGCAAGCGGGAAGGGGTGCGGGGATGCAGAAAAGATGGGTGGCGCTTGGCGTCCTCGCGCTGCTTGGCGCGGGCGGCTATTGGGGCTTTCAGGCGAATAAATATCGTCTGCCCGGCCTGCTTCAGGATTGGCGCGACCCGGTGCAGCCCAACCGTCCGGTTGCCTGGCAGCAGGGGCCGACCATGGCGCCGGAAGGCAAGCGCTCGCCCAACATCATCCTGATCGTCGCCGACGACATGGGCTGGAACGACATCAGCCTCAACGGCGGCGGGGTCGCGGGCGGCATCGTCCAGACCCCGAACATCGACGCGCTCGCGCATCAGGGGCTGAACTTCACCACTGCCTATGCTGCCAACGCGACCTGCTCGCCCTCGCGCGCGGCGATGATGACGGGGCGCTATCCGACCCGCTTCGGCTTCGAATATACGGCGGTGCCCGTCGAATTCGCCGAAAACCTCGCGCACGGCGCAGGGCTCGGTCCGCTGAAGCCGATCTTCCACAAGGAACTGATCACCGACGACATCCCCGACTATCCCGATATGGGCGTTCCCGCGAGCGAGGTGACGATCGCCGAGGCGGTGAAGGCGGCGGGCTATCACACGCTGCACATCGGCAAATGGCACCTCGGCGAGGCGCCGAATCTGCAACCCAACGCGCAGGGCTTCGAAGAAAGCCTCGCGGTGCTCGCGGGCGGGGCCAAATATCTGGACGACGACGATCCCGACGGGGTCAACGCGAAACTGCCGTGGGATCCGATCGACCGCTTCATCTGGGCCAATCTGCGCCCGGCGGTGACGTTCAACGGCAGCAAGCGTTTTCACGTCAAGGGGCATATGACCGACTATTTCGCCGACGAGGCGATTAAGGCGATCGAGGCGAACCGGAACCGCCCCTTCTTCCTCTATCTCGCTTTCAACGCGCCGCACACGCCGCTGCAGGCGACGAAGGAGGATTATGCGAAATTCCCCCAGATCAAGGACCACAAGACGCGCGTCTATGGCGCGATGATCGCGCAGCTCGACCGGCGGATCGGCGACGTGATGGCCGAATTGAAGCGTGCCGGGATCGACGACAATACGCTCGTCATCTTCACCAGCGACAATGGTGGCGCCTGGTACAACGGCATCCCCGATTTGAATGCGCCCTATCGCGGGTGGAAGGCGACTTTCTTCGAAGGGGGCATCCGCACGCCCTTCTTCATGCGCTGGCCGGGACATATCGCACCCGGATCGACCCGCGCCGACATCACGGGGCACCTCGACATCTTCGCGACGATCGCGGCGGCGGCGGGTGCGAAGCTGCCCGCGGACCGCGTCATGGACAGCGAGAATATCCTTGCCGGCCCGGCCAAGCGCGCCGCGATATACTGGCGCTCGGGCGATTATCGCGCGGTGCGGATGGGCGACTGGAAATTGCAGGTGACGAAACGGCCTGAAAAGGCGCGGCTTTACGACCTTGCCACCGATCCTACCGAACGGCACGATCTGTCGGCCGAGCAGCCGCAGCGCGTGGCCCAGCTTCGCGCGATGATCGAGGCGCAGAACCGGGGGATGGCGAAACCGATCTGGCCGGGGCTGATCGAAGGGCCGGTCCGCATCGACGTGCCGCTCAACGCGCCGTGGAAGGACGGTCAGGATTATATCTACTGGACGAACTGACGGACCAGCTCGGCCGCGGCAACGGGTCCGTCGAGCGATAGCGAAAGTCCGGCAGGTCCGTCGATCAGCAGCGCGTCGTTCGCCGACAGGTCGAACCGGCGCCCGCCGATCTCGACTCTGGCGGTGTCGGTAGCCAGCAGCAGCAAATGGTCCGCCGGCGTCGGTCGCGCCGCTTGCCATCGATCGAGCTTGGCGGAAAAGGTCCCGCGCCGCGCCATGATGTTGAGGACGGTGCAGACCTCGCCCACTGGCGCTGCGCTCACCCGGTCCTCGCCTGCGAACGGCAGCGCCGACGAGCCGGGCCGGAGGCGGTGGGCGGTGTCGCCGACCTTGGCAACGAGTTCGCCATCGAGCAGCATCAGTGCGCGGTCGATCTCCGGAAACCGCGAAAAAGGCCCCGCCGCCGCAATCGTCGCAACGCTCGCGCGCCACAGAAAGCTTTCGTCGTCCGCCCCCTCGGGAAAGACGGCGACGTCGTGTGTGACGCCGCCGCCATTCTTCCACGACCGTGCGACCCGATCCCGCGCACGGAGCAGGCGAACGCCGCTCAACCCAATATGCCGGGGAGGTCGAGCCCCTTCTCGCGCGCGCAGTCGAGCGCGATGTCGTAGCCCGCGTCGGCGTGGCGCATGACGCCGGTGCCGGGGTCGTTCCACAATACGCGCTCGAGCCGCTTCGCTGCTTCGGGCGTGCCGTCGGCGACGATCACCATGCCGCTATGCTGCGAATAGCCCATGCCGACCCCGCCGCCGTGGTGGAGCGAGACCCAGGTCGCGCCCGATGCGGTGTTGAGGAGGGCATTGAGCAAGGGCCAGTCGCTGACCGCGTCAGACCCATCGCGCATCGCTTCGGTCTCGCGGTTCGGCGAGGCGACCGAGCCCGAATCGAGATGGTCGCGGCCGATGACGACGGGGGCTTTCAGCTCGCCCGACGCGACCATCTCGTTGAATGCGAGTCCCAGCCGGTGGCGGTCGCCGAGCCCGACCCAGCAGATGCGCGCGGGCAGGCCCTGAAAGTGGATTTTCTCGCGCGCCATGTCGAGCCAGTGGTGGAGATGGGCGTTGTCGGGGAGCAGCTCCTTCACCTTGGCGTCGGTCTTGTAGATGTCCTCGGGATCGCCCGACAGCGCCGCCCAGCGGAAGGGGCCGATGCCGCGGCAGAAGAGCGGACGGACATAGGCCGGGACGAAGCCGGGGAAATCGAACGCATTCTCGACGCCCTCATCCTTCGCCATCTGGCGGATATTGTTGCCGTAATCGGTCGTCGGAACGCCCGCCGCCTGCAGGTCGAGCATCGCCTGCACATGCACCGCCATCGACGCCTTGGCGGCTTTGGCGACCGCGGCCGGATCGCTCTCGCGCTTGGCAAACCACTCGTCGAGCGTCCAGCCCGCAGGGAGATAGCCGTTGACCGGATCGTGCGCCGAGGTTTGGTCGGTAAGCAGGTCGGGGTGGATGCCGCGGCGGACCATTTCGGGCAATATTTCGGCGGCATTGCCGAGCAGGCCGACCGAGATCGGCGTCTTCGCGGCGCAGCTTTCCTCGATCAGCGCCATCGCCTCGTCGATGCTGTTCGCTGCTTTGTCGAGATAGCCCGTGCGCAGGCGCATCTCGATCCGGCTCGGCTGGCATTCGATCGCAAGGCACGACGCGCCCGCCATCACGCTCGCGAGCGGCTGCGCGCCGCCCATGCCGCCGAGCCCGGCGGTGAGCAGCCAGCGGCCCGAAAGGTCGCCGCCATAATGCTGGCGTCCCATTTCGACGAAGGTTTCGTAGGTGCCCTGAACGATGCCCTGGCTGCCGATGTAGATCCAGCTTCCGGCCGTCATCTGGCCGTACATCATCAGACCCTTCTTATCGAGCTCGTGGAAATGCTCCCAATTCGCCCATTCGGGGACGAGGTTGGAGTTCGCGAGCAGCACGCGCGGCGCGTTCTCGTGGGTGCGGAACACGCCGACCGGCTTGCCCGACTGGATGAGCAAGGTTTCGTCGTCATTGAGGCGCTTCAGCGTCTCGACGATCTTGTCATAGCTTTCCCAGTCGCGCGCGGCGCGGCCGATGCCGCCATAGACGACCAGCTCCTCGGGTCGCTCGGCGACGTCGGGGTGGAGGTTGTTCATCAGCATCCGCATCGGCGCTTCGGTGAGCCAGCTTTTCGCGCTGATTTCGGGGCCGGTCGCGGGGCGGATCACGCGGCTGTTGTCGAGGCGGGTCATCAGAATCCTTTCGCAAAATCGAGGGTCGCGGCGATAATCTGTTCGAGGACGGGCCGGATCACGGGGTTCGGGTCGAGGGGGGAGGGCCAGTTGGCGTGGGTGATCTCGGCGGGTTCGGCCATATAGCCGCGCTGCGCGAGCTCCATCTGGATCGCATGGATGCCCTCTTCGGGGCGGCCGTAGTGGCGCGTCGTCCAGCCACCCTTGAAGCGGCCGTTTACGACATGGCTATGGCTGCTCGCGGCGCAGATGTTCGCGACAAGGCCCTCGAGTTCGGGGGCTGCGGTCGCGCCGCCGTTGGTGCCGATGTTGAACTGCGGCAATTCGCCATCGAACAGGCGCGGGACGTGGCTACGGATCGAATGGGCGTCGTAGAGGACGACTTGGCCGTGCGCGGCCTTGAGCCGGTCGAGCTCGGTCCTCAGCGCGTCGTGATAGGGGCGGTGATAGTGACCCAGCCGCTGGCTGATCTCCGCCTCGTCGGGCTCGCCGAAGCGATAGAGCGGGTCGCCATCGAAGGTCGTCGTCGGGCACAGTTCGGTGGTCGCCTGCCCGGGATAGAGCGAGGCGCCCGAGGGATCGCGATTCATGTCGATGACGCTGCGCGAAATATCGGTCGCGACCGTCGTCGCGCCCAGATCGGCGGCGAAGGCATAGAGCTCGGCGATCCACCAATCGGTATCTATCTGCGCGTGCCACGGCGAGACGAATTGCTCGTCGAGCCCCGCAAGGCCGGTGCCGCCATGCGGAAAGGCGACGACGAGTGGTGCGTCGCCGCGATGGACGCGCAGCCAATCCATCAGCCGAGCCCCGGCAGGCTAGCAGGTATTGCGGCGACGAGGCTGCCCGAGCGGATCAGCGCGGTCGCCGCCTCCATGTCGGGATGGAAATGGCGGTCGTCCTCGAGCGCCGGCACCGCCGCACGCAGATGCGTGTGCGCCGCTTCGAGGGCGTCGCTCGATGTCAGCGGCGCGTGGAAGTCGATCCCCTGGCACGCCGCGAGCAGCTCGATTCCGATCACCGCACTGGCATTGTCGGCCATGTCGAGCAGGCGGCGCGCGCCGTGCGCGGCCATCGAGACATGATCCTCCTGATTGGCGCTGGTCGGGATCGAGTCCACACTGGCCGGATAGGCGCGCTGCTTGTTCTCGCTGACGAGCGCCGCGGCGGTGACCTGCGGGATCATGAAGCCCGAATTGAGCCCGGGGCGGGGGGTCAGGAAAGCGGGAAGTCCCGAAAGTGCGGGATCGACAAGCATTGCGATGCGGCGCTCGGAGATCGAACCGATCTCGCACAAGGCCATTGCGATCATGTCGGCGGCGAAGGCGACGGGCTCGGCGTGGAAATTGCCGCCTGACAGCGCCTCGTCCGTATCGGCGAAGATCAGCGGATTGTCGGAAACGCCGTTCGCCTCGATGCCCAGCGTCGTTCCGGCCTGCCGCAAGAGGTCGAGTGCAGCGCCCATCACCTGCGGTTGGCAGCGCAGGCAATAAGGGTCCTGCACGCGCGGATCGTCGACCGCGTGCGAGGCGCGGATCGCCGATCCCGCCATCAGCCCGCGCAGCGCGTCGCCGACCTCGCGCTGTCCGGCATGGCCGCGCAGCGCATGGATGCGCGCATCGAACGGCGCGTCGGAGCCTTTCGCGGCCTCGGTCGACAGCGCGCCGGTGATGAGGGCCGAGCGGAACAGGGTTTCGGTGCGGAACAGCCCGGCGAGCGCATTGGCGGTCGAGAATTGCGTGCCGTTGAGCAGCGCGAGCCCCTCCTTGGGGCCGAGATCGAGCGGCGTGAGCCCCGCCTGCGCGAGTGCTTCGGGGGCGGGCAGCGTCTGACCGCCGACTTCGATTTGGCCGACGCCGATCATCGCAGCGGCCATATGCGAAAGTGGCGCGAGGTCGCCGCTCGCGCCGACCGACCCCTGCGATGGCACGACGGGGGTCAGGCCCTTTGCCAGCATCGCTGCGAGCATCGCGACCGTTGCGCGCTGCACCCCCGACGCACCCATGCCGAAGCTCGCGAGCTTCAGCGCCATCATCAGCCGCACGATCGGCGTCGGCGACGGAGCGCCGGTGCCTGCGGCGTGGCTGAGCACGATATTGCGCTGAAGCGTCGATAGCTCATCGTCGGCGATCCGCACGCTCGCGAGCTTTCCGAAGCCGGTGTTGATGCCATAGACGGGCGCGCCCTTCGCGACGATCCGCGCGACCGCGGCGGCGCTCGCGTCGATCGCATCCCACGCGGCCGTATCGAGCGCCGCGCTTGCGCCCTCGTAGATCGCGTTCCAGTCGGCGAGCGTCATCGCGCCGGGGGTGATCGTCACCATATTCATTGTCCCATCCAGATTCGTTGGTGCAGCGGGTTGAAGCCGATCCGGCCGACCAGATCGGCGGGCCGCTCGATGTCCCAGATCGCGAGGTCGCAATGCTTGCCGACCTCCAGCGTCCCGGCCTCGCCCTGCATCCCGAGCGCCTTCGCGGCGTGGCGCGTGACGCCGAGCAGGCATTCGTCGACGGTCAGCCCGAATTGCACCGCCGCCATGTTCATCGTCAGCAGGATCGAGGTCAGCGGCGAGGTGCCGGGGTTGCAGTCGGTCGCGAGCGCGATCGGGACACCCGCGGCGCGCAGCGCGGCGACGGGCGGCAGTTTCGTCTCGCGGAGAAAATAATAGGCGCCGGGCAGCAGCATCGCGACGGTTCCCGCCTCCGCCATCGCGGCGATGCCTTCGGCGTCCAGATATTCGAGATGATCGGCCGACAGCGCGCCATGCCGCGCGGCAAGCGCGGCGCCATGCTGGTTCGAGAGTTGCTCGGCGTGGAGCTTGACCGGCAGGCCGTGCTGCGCGGCGGCGGCGAACACGCGCTCGGTCTGGGCGGGGGTGAAGCCGATAGTCTCGCAAAAGGCGTCGACCGCATCGGCGAGCCCCGCCGCCGCGATGTCGGGCATCATCGTCTCGCAGACGAGATCGATATAGCCATCGGCATCGCCCGCATATTCGTGCGGGAGCGCATGCGCGCCGAGGAAGGTCGTGCGGATCGTCACCGGCCTGACTTCGCCGAGCACGCGGGCGGCGCGCAGCATCTTCGCTTCGTCCGCCGCCGACAGGCCATAGCCCGACTTGATCTCGACCGTCGTCACCCCCTCGGCGATCAGGGCGTCGAGCCGGGGGAGGGCGCTCGCCACCAGATCGGCCTCGCTCGCGGCGCGGGTCGCGTGGACGGTCGAGACGATGCCGCCGCCGGCGCGCGCGATCTCCTCATAGGAGGCGCCCTTCTGGCGCAGTTCGAACTCGGCAATGCGGTCGCCTGCGAAGACCAGATGCGTGTGCGGGTCGATCAGGCCGGGGGTGATCCAGCGCCCCTCGCAGTCGATAACTTCAGCCGCCGGCGGCGCATCGGCCATCGGCCCGACATAGGTGATCGCGCCCGCCGCCATGCCGACCGCGCCATGGTCGATAGCCCCAAGGCCGGATACGCCCTCCTGCATCGTCGCAAGGCGGGCATTGGTCCACAGGCGGTCGCTACGCATCGGGCCTCTCCTGCTTGCTGGCCGACTCAATTATGTATATACATTAATGGCAGACGGATAAAGATGTCCAGATGGGATGATCGATGGCGCTTTGGTGCGAGCAGGCATGGCTTTCGGACGGTTGGCGGAGCAGCGTCCGGCTGACGGTCGAAAAGGGCCGGATTTCCGCCATCGAAACCGGGGTCGAAGCCGCGCCGGACGACGAGCGCCACGACATTTTTCTGCCCGGCCTGCCCAATCTGCACAGCCACGCCTTCCAGCGCGGTATGGCGGGACTCGCCGAGCGCGCGGGGACGGGTAACGACAGTTTCTGGACCTGGCGTGAGGTCATGTATCGCTTCGTCGATCGCCTCGATCCCGAAGGGATGCGGGCGATTGCCGCGCTCGCGCAGGCCGAGATGCTCGAAAGCGGCTTCACCCGCGTCGGCGAATTTCACTATCTCCACCATGACGTCGATGGCCGGCCATATGACGACCTCGCGGTCATGGCGGGCGCGATTGCCGAGGCTGCTGCCGAAACCGGAATCGCCCTGACCCTGCTGCCGGTCTTCTACGCCCATTCGGGCTTCGGCGGCATCGCGCCGACGCACGGCCAGCGGCGTTTCATCAACGGCGTCGACCGGTTCGCGAAATTGCTCGAAGAATCGCGCGAGGCGGTCGCCGGTCTCGACGATGCGCTGGTCGGCGTGGCGCCGCACAGCCTGCGCGCGGCGACCGCGGACGAGCTGGCAAGCGTCGCGGCGATGGCGGCAGGCGCGCCGGTCCATATCCATATCGCCGAACAGGTCCCCGAGGTCGAAGCCTGCCTCGCGTGGAGCGGCGCGCGGCCGGTCGAATGGCTGATGGAGAATGCTGCGGTCGGCCCCGACTGGTGCCTCGTCCACGCGACGCACATCACCGACGCCGAGCGCGCCGCGATCGTGGAGAGCGGCGCGGTCGCGGGCCTCTGTCCGATCACCGAGGCGAACCTCGGCGACGGCCTGTTCCCCGCCCGCGAGTTTCTCGCCGAAGGCGGGCGTTTCGGGGTCGGGTCGGATTCGAACGTCGAGATCGACGCCGCCGCCGAGCTCCGCCTGCTCGAATATGGCCAGCGGCTCGCGCATCGCGGCCGCAACCTGCTCGCGGGCGGCGCGGGGCAGTCGACCGGCGCGAGCCTCTATCGCGGCGCGCTTGCGGGCGGCGGGCAGGCGCTCGGGCGGCCGGGCGCGGGGCTCGTGGTCGGCGAAGCGGCCGACATCGTCAGCCTCAAAGCGCGCGACCCCTTCTTTGCGGGGCGCTCCGGCGACGCGATCCTCGACAGCTGGATCTTCGGCGGCGCCGCGCGCCTCGTCGATTGCGTGTGGCGCGGCGGGGTCAAGCGGGTCGTCGGCGGGCGTCACATCGCGCGCGACGCGATCGGCGCCCGCTACCGCGGTACGATCGCACGGCTCTTCGCATGAAGCCGGGCGGTGCCCTCCATGCCCGCATCCGCCGCGAGATCGAGGCGCGGATCATGTCGGGCGAATGGAAGCCCGGCGACCGCATTCCCTATGAGCATCAGTTGATGGCGAGCTATGGCTGCTCGCGGATGACCGTGAACCGCGCGTTGCGCGCGCTGATGGAGGCGGGGCTGATCGAGAGCCGCCGCCGTGCCGGCACCTTCGTCTCGCACCCGCGCATCCACCGCGCCGCGCTCGAAATTCCCGACATCCGCGACGAGATCGCCGCGCTGGACGAGGCCTATCGCCTCGACCTCGACCGCCGCGAGGTGCGCGCTGCCAACGAGGAGGACAAGCGCCTGCTCCAGATCGACGGCGGCGAGGTGCTCGCGCTCGAATGCCGGCACCATGCGGGCGGCCGCGCCTATGCGCTCGAACGCCGCCTGATCAACCTCGCCGCGGTTCCCGAAGCCGCCGAAATCGACTTCGCGGTCGAGCCGCCGGGCTCGTGGCTGCTCGCGCATGTCCCCTGGACTGAGGCCGAGCATCGCATCACCGCCTTCAACGCGGGCGCCAAGGAACTCGTCGCGCTCGGCATTTCGGCGGGCGCGGCGTGCATGGCGCTCGAACGCTGGACGTGGCGCGGCGAGGAGCGCATCACCTATGCGCGGCAGGTCTATCCGGGCGACCGCCACGCCCTCGTCGCGCATTTTCGGCCTTGAAGGAAAAGCCCCATGGATTTCTCGCGTCTCGAAACCAGCAGCAAGATCGGCGACGGCTGGGTCTATCCGGCGGCGGCCGCGGCGAACAGCGGCTGGCTGGAGGTCGATGCCGCGGCGGGGCACCGCATCTATTGGGAGGAATATGGCCCGGCGGATGGCGAGCCCGTGATGTTTCTTCACGGCGGGCCGGGGGGCGCCTGCTCGCCCGAGATGGCGCGCTTCTTCGACCCCGCGCGCTATCGCGTCATCTTGTTCGACCAGCGCGGCTGCGGCAAGAGCGAGCCCAATGTCGCCGCCGCCGGCCCCGCCGCGGCGCTCCGCAACAACACCACCGCCGACCTGATCGGCGACATCGAGAAATTGCGCGATGCGCTCGGCATAAGCGGGCGGATGCACGTCTTCGGCGGAAGCTGGGGCAGCACGCTCGCCATGGCCTATGCCATCGCTTTCCCGCAGCATTGCGCCAGCCTGATCCTGCGCGGAATCTTTCTGGGCGCGGCAGAGGATCTTCTCTATCTCTATCAGGGCAATGCCGCGACATGGCACGAGGCGCCCTATGCGCTGACCGCGCCCGGCGCCTATATCGCCTATCCGGGCGAATGGGGCGAGCTGCTGTCGGTGCTGAGCGTCGCCGAACGCGGCGACGTCATGGCGTCGTACAAGGCGATCTTCGACATGGTGCCGGCGACCGGGCAGGAGCGTGAGAAACAGCTCCATGCCGCGCTTACATGGTCTTTGTGGGAAGGCGTGATCTCGAACATGATCCCCGAGACGGCATCGACCGGCAAGTTCGGCGACGCCGATTTCGCGCTCTGCTTCGCGCAGATCGAGGCGCATTATTTTGCGAACGACCTGTTCATCGAACCCGGCCATTTGCTCGGCAGCGCCGCGACGCTCGCCTCGATCCCGGTCCATATTGTCCATGGCCGCTTCGATCAGGTCTGTCCGCTGACGCAAGCGTTGCGGCTCGTTGCGGCGCTGCGCAGCGCGGGCGCCGAGCCCGCGGCCTATGTCGTCACCAACGCCGGGCACAGCGCAATGGAGCGTGAGAATGCGCTCGCGCTCACCGCGATCATGGACGGCCTGCCGCGCATCGCCTGACAAGCCTTTCGAAAAATCAGGCCGAATGGTTGCGTCGTTCGGGTCGGTAGGCAACAAGCGCGCGGCCCACAGGAGATTTTATGCGCTTTGTCCTCGCTCTGCTGCTCGCGCCCGCCGCCCCGGTCCTTCCCGTCGCCTCGCCCGCCATGGCGCAGGCGGCGCCGGCCGCGGCGCTGCTGCAGGTCCTCGATCGGGCCTTCGACGCGCGGATCGTGCTGCACACCGAGGCGCAGGCGCAGCCCGGCTTCAAGACCAATTACGACCGGCTCGACGATTATCCCGGTGCCGCGGCGTCGCTCGGCGAGGGCGCGCTGCCGCGGAACATCCTCGAGGGGCGGGCCGATCGCTACATCGCGGCGAAGGGGCGGTAAGACGATGGACAGCCCGTTCCTGATGATGAACCTGCTGAGCGCCCTCTACTGGTTCGACGAAGCGCTCCAGGCCGCGCTCAAGGAAGCGGGGATTCCGAACGTCAGCCGCGCGCAGTCGATGCTGATCGCGAATATCTCCGCCGGCGAACATCGCGCGACGCGTATCGCACGCAACCTCGGCGTCACCCGCCAGGCGATCAGCCTGATGCTGAGCGAGCTTGAGGCGCGCGGCATCGTCGAGATCGTCCCCGACCCCGACGACCGCCGCGCGCGGATCGTCCGCTTCGCCGAACAGGCGAACACCACGCGCCGTGCCGCCGCGAAGGCGCTGCATTATCTTGAACTCAAGCTGGTCGAGCGGATCGGCCTGCCCGCCTATCACGGCCTCCGCGATGCGATGCGCATGGACTGGGGTGATCCGCCGCGCGTGCCGCCCGAGGCGATCGAGGAGGCCGCGCGGCAGAGTGCGCAAGAATGAGGCTTCGTCAATTTAGTTAAGTTACTTGACATTATTCCCGTCGCGACTCATTCTCGCGCCAACAGCCGATTCAGGCTTGCCGGGAGGATGGATGTCATGACTATCGCCGTTCAGACGCGCAAAGTGGAGGCCGCAGCCGCAGAAGAAGCTTTCGCCGATCGCCGCATTCCGGCGGGCGGCGACTGGCTCTCGCGCGAGGAGCTCGATGCGCTGACGCCCGAAGAGCTGGTGCGCCGGACGACCGCGCTGAAGCCGCTCGTCGCCGCGCACGCGCTCGAATGCGAGCGGTTGCGGCGGCCGGTCGATGCGGTCTGGGATGCGATCCGCAAGACCGGGGTCTTCTATCATTTCGTGCCCAAGCGTTACGGCGGGCTTGAATTCGACATCGACAGCTTCATCGACGCGATGCTGCCGATCGCCGAGGGGTGCGGCTCGACCGGCTGGGTCACCGCCTTTTGCGTCGAGCATAACTGGATGCTCTCGCAATTTCCCGAGAAGCTGCAGGACGAAACCTTCGGCGGCGCCTTTCCCTATATCATCGCGCCGGGCGCCACCAATCCGCCGGGCGTCGCTGCGCCGGTTCCCGGCGGCTATCGCCTGACCGGCCGCTGGAAATGGGGTACGGGTGTCATGCACGCCGACTGGGTGATGGTCACCGGCATGGTCCCCGGTGAAAGCCCGCCGCGCCAGCTTTTCTTCTCGCTGCCGGCCGAGGAGGTCGAGGTTCTCGACACCTGGCACGTCGACGGGATGATCGGCACGGGCAGCAACGACATCCGCTGCGACGACATATTCGTCCCGGAGCATCGCGTGATGGACATGGGCGAAATGCGCAACGGCAACGCTCCGGGCGCGAAGATCCATGCGCACAACCCGATCTACCGGATGCCGATGACCCCCTTCCTCGCGATCACCGCGGCGATCGGCGCGGTCGGGGTCGCGCGATCGGCGGTCGATCATTTCAAGGAACGCATCGGCGTCCGCACGATGCTCGGCACGACGGTCAAGCAGAATGAAAAGGCGTCGGCGCACATGCGACTCGGCGAAGCCGCGGCGAAGACCACCACCGCCGAAATGATCCTGCGCGAGGTCGGGCGCCGCAATGTCGCGCTGACCGAGGCGGCGGGCGACGGGCTGGTCAGCAATGCGGACCGCATCGCGCTGCGCGCGCAGGTCGCGCTGGCGATGGACCTTTGCCGCGATGCGATCCGGCTGCTGGTCGAGGGTGCGGGGTCGAGTGCGCATATGACGAACAGCCCGCTCCAGCGCGCGCTGCGCGACGTCAATGTGATGGCGAGCCACGTCGTCTACGACTTCGACGGGGCGACCGAATTGCTGGGCCGCTCGCTGATCGATCTGCCGCCCAATACGCCGATCTTCTGAGGCGTAAATCTTCCGGCGCCGAAATTTGCGCAAGCAACTTGACAAATATTTTTCGGCGTCCATTATCTTAGCATACTAAGAAAACAGCGGCACGACCGGCTTTGGGAGGTGCGGGATGCACGACAGGGCAGAGATCGACCGGCGGACCTTGCTTGCCGGTGGCGCGGCGGCCTTGGTCGCTGCGAAAGGCGCGAGCGCCGCGGAGGGCGCCGCGCCGGCGCGGTCGGGCAAGGTGCGGGCAGGTAAAGCCCAGACGCCCCGCCGCCCGAACATCCTCTTCATGGTCAACGACCAGGAACGCGCGCTCGCCGACATCCCCGCCGGCCTGCCGCTTCCCGCGCACGACTGGCTGCGCGAGCGCGGCATCCTCTTCGATCGCTATCATGTGAACACGACGCCGTGCGGCCCGTCGCGCTCGAACATCTACACCGGGCTGCACACGCAGCACACCGGCGTTTACGCCAATCCCAATTCGCCGCCGCACCCCGAACTCAAACCCAGCATTCCGACGATCGGGACGATGCTGCGCCGCGCGGGCTATCGCACGACCTACAAGGGCAAATGGCATCTTTCGAACATCAACGAAGGGCTGAATCTGCGCGGCGTCGCCGGCGGCATCTATCCGAACACCAGCAACATCCTCGAACCCTTCGGTTTCTCGGGCTATAATTTCAACGGCGAGCGCGAGGGGCTGTCGTGGGAAGGCTTCATGAGCGACGGCGTCACCGCGGCCGAGGCGGCGAGCCAGCTTCGTACCTTCGCTGACGACGATGACGATGCACCCTGGTTCATGGCGGTCAATTTCGTCAATCCGCACGACATCATGTTCTATGACCCGAGCGGCGAGGGCGAGGCGACGCGCGCGCGGCCCAACCTCGTCGCGCCGCTGCTCGCCGCGCCCGGCGATCCGGTTTACGAACGCGACTGGAATTTTCCGCTGCCGCGCAGCTTCGCCGCCGACGATCTGTCGCGCAAGCCGCGCGCCCATGCCGCGATCAACGCCAGTTCGGGCGCCTTCTACGGCCGGATGCGGCACGAGGACGAGGCGGTCTGGCGCCGCAACCAGAGCTATTATTTCAACTGCATCCGCGACGTCGATCGCCATATGCAGACGGTGCTCGACGCGCTCGTCGCCTCGGGCCAGCTCGAAAACACGATCATCGTCTTCACCTCCGACCATGGCGAGCGCGCCGGTGCGCACGGGATGCGGCAGAAGGGCGGCACCATCTACAAGGAGGATGTCGGCGTGCCGCTGATCGTCGTTCATCCCGACCTTCCCGGCGGGCGCACGACCCATGCGCTCGGTAGCGCGGTCGATCTCGTTCCGACGATGCTGTCGCTCGCCGGGGTTGACGAGGCGGCGCGGCGCGAGATGCAGCCGAAGCTGGTCGGGCACGACCTGTCGGCGGCAATCGCCTCGACCACCGCGCGGACGAGCCGCGACAAGGCGGGTATCTTCTTCAACTATGCGGTACGCTATGGCTGGAATGCGCCCGACGTTCCGCCCGGCGTGGCCGAGACCAAGCCGCTGCCCGACAACGACCTGATGCTGCGCCGCCTGCATCGCGGCGTCCACGACGGCCGCTACAAGTTCGCGCGCTATTTCGCGCCCGCGCAGCATCATATCCCGCGGCGCTGGGACGACCTCGTCGCCTATAACGACCTCGAACTCTACGACACGGTGGCCGACCCCGACGAGATCGACAATCTCGCCTGGCGTCCTGCCGCCCACAAATCGCTCATCGAACGCCTGAATACCCAGACCAACGCGCTGATCGCGGCCGAGGTCGGGGAGGACAAGGGCGCCGAATATCCGGGTCCGGCCGCACAATATGACACGCTGAAACTGGCCTGACCCATTCATCCTGGGGAGAGGGATTATGAGGACCGGAAGATTGCTTTGCGGCGCCGCGCTGGCGCTCGCCATCGGGACGCCCGCCTTTGCGCAGCAGGCTGCACAGGACGGCGCAACCGCGCGCGATGACCAGACGATCATCGTTACCGCGACGCGCCGCGAGCAGACGCTGCAGGAAGTGCCGATCTCGGTCGCGGTGGTCGGCGGCGAGCAGCTCGAGCAGAAGGGCACATTGCTGTTCGACGATGTCGCGGACGGCGTTCCCAACCTCCAGATCGACCGCACCAACGGCAATTTCGCGATCACGATGCGCGGGCTCGGCGCCGGCACCGGCAATCTGTCGTTCGAGCAGTCGGTCGGCCTGTTCATCGACGGCGTTTATCTCAGCCGTTCGCGCGCCTTTCAGAACCCGCTGCTCGACATTCAGCGCGTCGAGGTCGTGCGCGGGCCGCAGGGCGCGCTGTTCGGCAAGAATACCAATGCGGGCGCTATCAGCGTCGTCACCCGCCGCCCGACGCGCGAGTTCGAGGGCTTCGTGCGCGCGAGCGGCGAGGTCGAGCATGGCGGCTGGAACCTCGACGGCGCCGTGTCGGGGCCGCTGTCGGACACGATCAGCGTCCGCCTGACCGGCCGCGCCGGCGCGATCGGCGATTATATGAAGAATACGCTGACCGGCCGCGACGAATTCGGGTCGCATTATGAAGCGGTGCGCGGCCAGATCCTGTGGGAGCCGAGCGACACTTTCGAGGCGCTGGTCAAGGTCGAGCATTCGTCGAACCGCGTCGACGGCGGCGCGCTGGTGTTCAACTATATCGGCGATGCGAGCTGCTTCCTTTGCAACAAGGTGCGCAATTCGGGCGCCGACGTCCCCGAATATCCGTCGTTCCGCCGCGCCTCCGCGGGAACCACACCCGAATATGACAATACCAAAACGACGATGGCCCAGCTCACGATGAACCTCGATGCCGGCGACTGGCGCTTTACCTCGGTGACCGCCTGGCAGGACCTGAAGGGCGGCGTGAACATGGACTATGACGGTCCGCTGACCTTTCTGGAATCGGACATCACCGAACAGTCGAATTCGCTGTTTCAGGAAGTGCGCGCGCAGCACCCGATCGGCGACGATGGCGCCTTCATCGCCGGGCTGACCTATATCGACACCGATTTGCATATCCAGCAGGCCTCGACCTTCAACGCGCAAAGCGCGGGCCTTCCCGCCCCGCTCAACGGCCTGTCGCTCCGGCAGTTCAACCAGACCGGCAAATCCTGGTCGCCTTTCGTGTCGGTCGAAGTTCCGGTCGCCGAGCGGATCATGCTCAGCGGCAGCCTGCGCTATTCGCACGAACGCCGCGTGGGCAATGCGATCTCGAGCAATGTCGGCGTGTTTCCGCCGACCTATCTGCCCTATGATCTGACCGAAACGCGCAAGGAGAGCCTGTGGGACTATTCGGCGCGCATCCGGTACGAATTCTCGCACGATGCCTATGTGTATCTGAGCTATGCGACCGGCACCAAGGGCGGCGGCTTCGTGTCGAACGACGCGCTGCTCCTCTTCAATATCCAGAGCGGGTTCGCGACCTTCCAATATGATTCCGAACGGGCGCGGTCGTGGGAACTCGGCGGGAAATTCCGGTTCCTGGACGGCAAGGGACAGTTCAATGTCGCGCTGTTCCGTACCAATTTCGCCGACCTGCAGGTGTCGGAATATAATGGCACCGCCTTCATCACCGGCAACGCAGCGTCGGCGATCGCCCAGGGGATCGAGATGGACGCGAATGTCGGCATCGGCGACTATTGGCGCGTCGGCGGCAGCTTTGGGTATCTCGATGCCCATTACAAGGATTATCCGGGCGGCGCCTGCCTCTATAATGCCCCGCCTACCTGCAGCCCGCGCACCAATAATCTAGCCGGCGTTCGCCTTGTCCGTGCGCCCGAATGGACGGGCAATGCGTTCATCGAGGCCAAATATCCGGTGTCGGGCAGCCTCTATGTGCTGGGCAATGTCTCGGCGAACTATCAGTCGCGCTCTTTCTTCCAGCCCGACATGAATCCGCTCAATTCGCAGCCCGCCTTCACCAAATATGACGCGCGGCTGGCGGTGGGCCGCGAGGACGGCAAATGGGAGGTCGCGCTGGTGGGCCGCAACCTCACCAACAAGGTCACCACGAGCCAGGGTTTCAATACCCCCACCTTCGGCGGCAACAGCCACATGGCGCTCGTCGGCGCGCCGCGAACGGTGACGCTGCAGCTGTCGCTCGATTTCTGACGAGGGAGAGGCGCGTGCCGCAACCCGAGCTCTTGCTGCTCGCCGGGGGCATCCGCGGCGGCTCGCTCAATGAAAAGCTGGTCGACTGCGCGCTGCAGGCGGCGCGCGACCGCGGCCTCGGCGCGACGCGGCTTTCGCTGTCCGACTATCGCCTGCCGCTCTTCGGGGCCGACGTCCTGTCGCTCGACGAGGTGCCCGAGGCGCTGGCGCTGAAGGCGATGTTTCGCCGCCACGACGCAGTGATCATCGCCAGCCCCGAGCACAATGGTTCGGTCACGGCGATGCTCAAGAACGCGCTCGACTGGCTTTCCTGCCCCAGCGAGGGCGAGGCGCCGCAGGCCTATCGCGCCTTTCGCCGCAAGCCTTTCGGGCTGCTGTCGGCCTCGTCGAGTCCCTTCGGCGGACTGCGCGGCCTGTCGCAGCTTCGCCATATCCTGACCAGCGTCCACGCCTGGGTGGTGCCCGAACAGCTCAGCGTCCCGCACGCCCACCGCGCCTTCGACGAGGGCGGCGCGCTGGCCGACCCCTTGCTCCGCACGCTCTTGGGCGAACTGGTCGAGGCGGTCGCCGGCGCGGCGCGGCACCGGGGTCAGGATCTGCCGCTTGCAGGATGAGGGGAGGACATGCGGTGCAGACCGCCTGTGCCGTTACCCGCCGGCCTGCTTCTGCCCGCCGCAGCTCAGATAGTCGAACCCGATCTTCGCCGATTTTGCAGGGTCGGAGGGGAAGTCATACTCATAGATATAATAAGCGATCTGCGGTCCCGCGGCCTCGATGACGCGGCGCCAGTCGGTCGTTCCCGCGCCCATGTCGGTAACCGAGCCGGTCGCCGAAAGGTCCTTCATGTGCAGCAGCGCGATGCGGCTGCGATATTTGGTCAGGAAGGCGAGCAGGTCGTCGAAGCGGTCGGGCTTGAACGCGAGGCGCGCCCAGAAGATATCGACCTCGAACTGGACGAAGCGCGGGTCGGTGTTCGCTGCGACGATCTCCCACGCGCTGGTCATCACCGGCTTGCCGTCGCCATGATCATAGGGGAAGCGATTGTCGAACTCGCCGGTGTGGTTGTGGACATAGAGGGTCAGCCCCTCGGCGGCGGCGGCCTCGCCGAGCGCGTTGAGGTTGCGCGCGGTTTCGAGGACATGGTCGAGCGTGTCGAGTCCCGGTCCGCCGAAGCCGCCCGAGCCGATGAAGCGTTGCCCGCGCGCCTTCGCCGCGGCGAGAGTCGCGGGCCATTTGTCCTTGTCGAGGTTGGCGTGGCTCGCCACCGCCTGCAGGCCGTTGTCCTTGAGGAGCTTCGCATAGCCGGCGGGATCGCTGCCGCCGATCAGGTCCATTCCCTCGATATTGCGATAGCCGATCGCCGCGATCTGCTTGAGGACCGCCTCGAGCTTTGTAGGATCGGGCTTCGCGCCGGCGAGCTTGGCGAAGGAGGGTTTCAGCCGCTCGAACTTCTCGGCGACGGGCAGCGTGTCCCATTCGGCGGGGACGGGGATGTCCGCGAGCGTGCTGGCGAAGACATAGGTCTGGATCGCGATCTTCTCGACCGGCAGGCCGAGGCATTGGGCCGCGACGGGCGCCTTCTTGTGGGCGCCATGGTCATGCGCGCCATGGTCTTGCGCGGACGCGCCCCCGGCGGCGAACGCCGACGATATCATCAAAAGCGGTGCGATGTGGCGACCCTTCATCATCCTGTCCCTCTCGTTTCTCGTTGTTTGCCCGCCTTCAGCGCAGGCTTTGCACATAGTCGATGATCGCGGCGCGCTTGGCGGGGTCCGAAACCCCGGGGTAGCTCATGCGATTGCCGGGTACGACCGCCTTGGGGCTGGCGATGAAGGCGTCGAGCGTCTTGCGATCCCAGCGCAGCTTCGCCTTCGCGAGCGCGGGGGAATAGCGAAAGCCCTTCGCCTGCGCGGCGGGCTTGCCGAAGATGCCCGCGAGGCTCGGCCCCATCCGGGTGACGCCGGCCTTGTCCGAATGGCAGGCGGCGCAGGCCTGAAAGGCGGTACGCGCCTTCGCCGGATCGGCAGGAGCTGCGCCGGTGGCGGTCACGCTGGGCGCTGCAAAAAACAGCAGCGTGGTCGCGATTGCCGACAGGCCGGCGATCCGCGGCACGGGCATGGCCTTCTTATTCATCCTCGTCCCTTCTTCCCCGCGCATCCGTATATGTAAATGATTACATATGACATGGCTTCGCGATCATTCGTTCATATATTTCTATCGATTTACCCTCTTGCACGGGGTTTTGCAATCGATTACGCAATGATCATAACATAAGCAAGGGAGAGGTCAATGCCATCCGCTCAGACTGCCGGCGGCGCCCTTACCGGCCGCCGTGATTTGCTCAAGCTCGCCGCCTTTCTGGGGGTCGGGCTGATCGCCCCTGCGGCGCGGGCCGCGATGGCGGCGCCCGTGCCATGGTCGCCCGACACGCGCGCGCTGATCGCCGCCGTCGCCGAAACGATCCTTCCCGCGACCGATACCGGCGGCGCGAAAGCGGCGGGGGTGCCGGCCTTCATCGAAATGATGGTGGCCGACTGGTTCGATCCTGCCGAACGGACGCATTTTCTGGACGGCATGGCGGCCTTCGGCGACGGCGCGCGTGCCGGGCACGGCAAGGCGTTTGCCGACCTCGCCGAGGCCGCGAAGAATGACTATTACGGCAAGCAGCTCGCCGCTGCCGAAGCGGCGATGGCGGCTCCTGTCGCGGGCGGGCGAGCGCGCACGCCGTTCGCCGCGCTGATGAAGCGGCTCACCGTCTACGGCTATTATACGAGCGAGCTCGGCGGATCGGTCGAGCTCCGGTCGGACATGGTCCCGAACGAATATGTGCCCGACGCGCCGTTCAAGCCGGGCGACCGCGCCGAGTCCTTCATCCTCTATTCGCTGTCGCCTTTCAGCGCCTACTGACCGGGAGCCTCACCATGTCGAATCAGGATTTCGATGCGATCGTCGTCGGCTCGGGCATTTCGGGCGGCTGGGCGGCGAAGGAGCTGACCGAAAAGGGGCTGAAAGTCCTGCTCATCGAGCGCGGGCGCTCGATCACGCCCGAGGATTATGTCGGCGAGCATAAGGCCGACTGGGAGTTTCCCTTCCATAATCTGGGCGACCGGCACCGCTATGAGCGCGACTATCCGATCCAGCGCACCTGCTATGCCTTCGGCGAGGCGACCGACCATTTCTTCGTCAACGACAGCGCGCATCCCTACGGCCAGGATGCCGAGCATCCGTTCAGCTGGATTCGCGGCTATCATCTCGGCGGGCGCTCGATCACCTGGGGACGGGTCACGCCGCGGCTGGGGCCGATCAATTTCACCGAAAATGCCGAGGACGGCCATGGCGTCGACTGGCCGATCCGTTATGAGGACATCCGGCCCTGGTACGATCATGTCGAGCGCTTCATTGGCGTGTCGGGACAGTCGGACTATGACGCCCCCACGGCACCGGTCGGCCGTTTCCAGCCCGGAATGCCGCTCAATCGCTGCGAGGCGCATGTCGCCGACGGGATCGCGAAAACCTATCCCGACCGCCGGCTGATGATCGCGCCGTCGGCGATCCTGACGCAAGACCTCGGCGACCGTGCGGCGTGCCATTATTGCGGGCCGTGCCAGCGGGGCTGCTCGACCGGCTCCTATTTCAGCTCGATCAGCTCGACGCTCCCCGCCGCCGAGGCGACGGGCAACCTCACCATCGTCACCGACGCGATCGTCGAGGGGCTCGATCATGATCCGAAGGCGGGCAGGGTGTCGGGGGTGCGCGTCATCGATTCCGCCAAGGGGACACGCACCACCTATCGCGGGCGCATCGTCTTCCTCAACGCCTCGACGCTGGGCTCGACCCAGATCCTGCTCAATTCGACGAGCGAGCAATATCCGGACGGCCTCGGCAACAAGAGCGGGGTGCTCGGCCATTATCTGATGGACCACCTGATGACCGGCGGCGCCTTCGGCATCGTGCCGGGGATGCTCGACAGCCAGCCGATCGGCAATCGCCCCGCGGGCCTCTACATGCCGCGCTTTCGCAACGTCGGAAAAAAGGATGCGCCCTTCCTGCGCGGCTATGGGCTGCAGGGCGCCGCGGCGCGCTCCAACTGGACGCGCGGGGCGATGACGCCGGGGTTCGGCGCGCCGCTGAAGCAGTCGCTGCGCGAGCCTGGGCCGTGGTTCATCTACATCGCCGGCTTCGGCGAATGCCTGCCCTATTACGACAACCGGCTGAGCCTCGATCCGCAAAAGAAGGACAAATGGGGCATCCCGATCCTCAACACGCGGTTCGAATGGGGGGCGAACGAGAAAGCGATGGCCGAGGATATCTCGAAGGAAGCGGTGGCGATGCTGACTGCCGGCGGCGCGGTCGGCGTGCAGGCGATCCGGACCGCGATCCCGCCGGGCGGCCTCGCGATCCACGAAATGGGCACCGCGCGGATGGGGCGCGATCCCAAGACCTCTTACCTCAACGGTTTCAACCAGTCGCACGAGATCGCGAACCTGTTCGTCACCGACGGCGCGTGCATGACATCGACCGCCGCGCAGAACCCGTCGCTCACCTATATGGCGCTGACCGCGCGCGCCGCGAATCATGCGGTCGAGCGGATGAAGGCCGGCCAGCTCTGACCGGGCTCGCGGCGCGCTCAGCGGGCGGGCGGCGGCGCGGTGCTTTCGCGCACGACAAGTTCGTGGGGCAGGGTGATCGACGCGACGCCCTCGGCCTTTTTGGAAAGGATCGCGAGCAGCATCTCGACCGCCTTGCGGCCGATCGCTTCCTTGGGCTGGCTGATCGTGGTGAGCGCGGGCTGGAAGGCGCGGGCGTAGCGGATGTCGTCGAAGCCGACGACCGAGACGTCGCGCGGGCAGTCGAGACCGCGTTCGCGCAGTGCCGCGATCGCCCCGATCGCCATTTCGTCGCTGAAGCAGAAGATCGCGGTCGGCGGATGATCTTCGGCAAGCAGTTCGTGGGTCAGCGCTTCGCCCGAATCGACCGAAAAATCGCCGGTGCGGACCAGAACCTCGTCCCACAATCGCTGCCCCGCGGCGGCGCCCTGCACCCCGCTCAGCCGGTCGCGGCTGATCGGGCTCAGCAGCGGGCCGGTGATTACCCCGATCCGGCGATGGCCGAGGTCGTAGAGATGCTGCATCGCCTCGGCCGCCGCGACGGCGTTGGCGATATGGACGCTCGAGACGTTAAGTCCCGGTTCGAATTCGCAGCCGTTGACGATTGGCGCCTCGGCGCCTTGCTTGGCGACCAGCGCGACCATGGTCGGCGCGAGCCGGTGGCCGAGGAAGACCATGCCGTCGGCCTCGCGGCGGGTCAGCATCGCGGCATAATATTCCTCGCGCTCGCTGTCGTGATGCGTGTCGCCGATCAGCAGCGAATAGCGCGCGGCGAGCGCGGCCTCCTCGGCGCCGCGGATCACCGCCGAGAAGAAGGGGTTCGAGATGTCGGGAACGGTCAGGATGATCCGCTGCGACCGCGTCGTCCGGAGGCTCTGCGCGGCATAGTTGGGCGCATAGCCGAGCGCCTTCGCCGCCTGCAGTACCTGGCTGCGCCGCGGTTCGCTGACCGCGCCGGGGTTGCTCAGCGCGCGCGATACCGTCGCCGTCGAAACCCCCGCCGCGCGCGCCACATCTGCAATTGTCGTCATCCGGAAAACGTTCTCTCATCATGAAAAGCGTTGGGAAGCTTAATATTATTGGCCTTGCGATTCAACGCCGCTGTGCATAATGTAATCCATTACAAAAATAGGGAGAGGGATGTGGACGGGGCATTTGATTCGCGGCGGCGGCTGTTCGGCATATCCTTCGCCGCGATCACGGCGACCTCCTTCTGCTTCGTTCTGCGCGCGATGGTCGTCGACGAATGGGGCGTCGCCTTCGGGCTTTCGGAGACCCAGAAGGGCGAATTGCTCGGCGTCGGCCTGTGGCCTTTCGCGATCACCATCGTGCTGCTCAGCCTCGTCATCGACCGGATCGGATTCCGCCGCGCCTTCGGTTTCGCCGCCGCCTGCCATATCGTGGGCTTGGGCATATTGGTGACGGCGAGCGGCTACTGGCCGCTCTATATCGGCACCTTCATCATGGCGCTGGGCAATGGCGCGGTCGAGGCGGCCGCCAATCCGCTGATCGCGACCCTCTATCACGAGGACAAGCCGCGCTGGCTCAACCGGCTGCACGCGGCCTGGCCGCTCGGACTCATGCTGGGAGGAGTCTTTGCGATTGCGCTTGGCGGAGCCGTCGACTGGCGGGTGAAGACGGGAATTATGGCGGTTCCGGTTCTCGTCTATGCCGCGGCGCTGTTCGGGCAGCGCTTCCCGATCAGCGAGCGCGTCGCGGCGGGCGTGTCCTATCGCGAGATGCTGAAGGAAGCGGGCTTCGTCAGCGCCTTCGTCATTCTGTCGCTGATGTGCATGGAGATCGGGCGCGTCGCCGACTTGCCGGGCTGGGCGATCGTTTCCGCCGTTGCCGCGCTGACCGCCGTTTACGGCGTCTATGCCCGCTCGGCCGGGCATCCACTCTATGTCATCCTCGTCCTCGTGATGATCCCGCTCGCGATCACCGAACTCAGCACCGACAGCTGGATCGTGTCGCTGATGGAGCCCGAAATGGCGCGATGGGGAATCGAGGCGGGCTGGGTGCTCGTCTATACCGCCGCGCTCGTCTTCGTGATCCGGCTGTTCGCGGGGTCGATCGTGCGCGTCGCGACCCCGCTCGGGACGCTCGCCATCGCGTCGGGGCTTGCTGCGGTCGGCCTGTTCTGGATGGCGGGCGCGACCGGCGTGGCGCTGCTCGCGGCGGCAACCCTCTATGGCATCGGCAAGAGCTTCTTCTGGGGCACCAGCCTGGCGGTCGCGTCCGAACGCTTCCCGCGCGGCGGCGCGGTGACGGTGAACGTCATGGCGGGCGCCGGGATGCTCGCGGCGGGAATCGTCGGGGCGAGCCTGCTCGGCACGATCCAGGACCGTTCGACCGCCGCCGGGCTCGCGGCCTATGACCGTGCGCACGAAACCCGGCTCGCCGACACGCATCTGTCGGCCCCGCAGCATGGCGTGTTCGGATCGTACCGCGCGCTCGATACAGCGTCGGTCGCGCGAGCCCCCGAAACCGAGCGCCGCGCGGTCGAGACGGTGGTCGTCGAGGGCAAGAAGGGCGCGCTGCGCGAGGTCGCCCTGCTGCCGGTGCTGATGATGGCGATCTATCTCGCGCTGATCCTCTTCTTCCGGTCGCGCGGCGGCTATGCGCCCGTTACGCTCGCGGCGGCACGGAGCGAGGCATGACCGTGCCCGCTGGTATGGTGCCCCTTGCCATGGCGATGGTCGGTGGCGGCCCCGGCTCGTTCATCGGGCCGGTGCACCGCATGGCGGCCGAGCTCGACGGCGCGATGCGCCTGCGCGCGGGTGTGTTCAGCCGCGACCACGCGCGGTCGCTGGAGGCGGCGGCGGGCTATGGGATCGATCCGGAGCGCGCCTATCCCGATGTCGCGACGATGCTCGCGGCCGAAGCGCGGCGCCCCGATGGCATCGCCTTGGTCGCGATCGCGACCCCCAACGACACGCATCTGCCGATCGCGGCGGCGGCGCTCGCGGCGGGGGTGCATGTGATCAGCGATAAGCCAGCGACCGCGACGCTCGCCGAGGCGCTGGCGCTGCAGAATCATGTCGCGGCCTCGGACGCGCTTTATGCGGTCACTTATACCTACACCGGCTATCCGCTGATCCGCGAGGCGCGCGAGCGCATTGTGCGCGGCGAGCTGGGCCGCATCCGCCGCATCCATGTCGAATATCCGCAGGGCTGGCTCGCCGAGCCGGTCGAGCGGGGCAACAACAAACAGGCCGGCTGGCGCACCGATCCCGCGCGGACGGGCGTCGGCGGGTGTATTTCGGACATCGGCGTCCATGCGCTCAACCTTGCCGAATATGTGTCGGGCGAGCGGATCGAGCATCTGCTTGCCGATCTCGCGGCGGTCGTGCCGGGGCGCAGCCTCGACGACGATGCGACATTGCTGCTGCGCTTCGCGGGCGGCGCGCGCGGGCTGGTCGCGGCGACGCAGGTTGCGGCGGGCGCGCGCAACGATCTCCGCCTCTCCATCTGGGGCGAGCGCGGCGGACTGCAGTGGTCGCACGCCGACAGCCAGCATCTCTATCTGCGCTGGCCCGACCGCCCGGATGAGATCGTCAGCGCAGGCGGACCTTGGCTCGGGCCGGTGGCGGCCGCGGCGACGCGGCTGCCAGCCGGGCATCCCGAAGGTTTCATCGAAGCGTTTGCGAATATCTACCGCGATTTCGCGGACGCGATCCGCGGTTCGATGCCGATCGCCGAGACCCCGCTTTGCGGGATCGAGGATGGCGTGCGCGGGCTGCGCTGCGTCGATGCCGCGCTCCGTTCTTCCGCAGCGGGCGGCGCATGGCAGCCGGTCGAAGCAATCGCCCCGCGACCCTGACCTCCCCATCCGAAAGGTTTTTCATGAGAACGATAAAGGGTCCCGCGATTTTCCTGGCCCAGTTCGAGGGCAGCGAAGCGCCGTTCGACAGCCTCGCGGGGATGGCGGGCTGGGCGGGCGGGCTCGGCTACAAGGGACTTCAGCTTCCGACCGGGGGACGGCTGGTGAACCTCGAACTCGCCGCCGTGAGCCGCGACTATTGCGACGAGCTGACCGGCACGCTCGCCGCGCATGGCCTCGCGGTCACCGAGCTTTCGACGCATCTGCAGGGGCAGTTGATCGCGGTCGATCCGGCGCAGGACCGGCTGTTCGATGCCTTCGCGCCCGCGCATCTCCATGGCAGGCCCGACGCGCGAAGAGAGTGGGCGACCGAACAGCTGCTGCTCGCGGCGAAGGCGAGCCGCAACCTCGGGCTCGATACGCACGTCACCTTCTCGGGCGCGCTTGCCTGGGCGAATTTCTATCCGTGGCCGCAGCGCCCGGCGGGGATGATCGAGGAGGCGTTCGCCGAGCTCGCGCGCCGCTGGCGTCCGATCCTCGATGCCTTCGACGCGGTCGGGGTCGATGTCGCCTATGAAATCCATCCGGGCGAAGATCTGCACGATGGCGCGACCTTCGAGCGTTTCCTGGAGGCGGTGGGCGGTCATCCGCGTGCCAACATCCTCTATGACCCCAGCCATTTCCTGCTGCAGCAGCTCGACTATCTCGCCTTCATCGATCTCTATCACGAGCGCATAAAGGCGTTCCATGTGAAGGACGCCGAGTTCCGCCCGAGCGGCCGGTCGGGGGTCTATGGCGGTTATCAGGAGTGGATCGACCGCCCCGGGCGGTTCCGCTCGCTGGGCGATGGCCAGATCGATTTCCGCACCATCTTCTCGAAAATGGCCCAATATGATTTTCCGGGCTGGGCGGTGCTCGAGTGGGAATGCTGCCTGAAGCATCCCGAAGACGGTGCGCGCGAGGGCGCGCGGTTCATCGCTGACCATATCATCCGCGTGACCGATCGCGCGTTCGACGACTTCGCCGGCGGCGCGGGGAAGGGCTGACGCGGCGACCGCGCGGCGACTTCGCCGTCCGGAGCGCCGATATAGGAATGATAACGTTATCACATATAAAAATCAGGATAATCATAACGGATATGTAATCGATTACTTGACTCGCGCCCTGCCATGGGTTTTACCTCTGAAAAATATGAACTGTAATCGAGTTCATGGAAAAGATAACAGGAGGGAGAAGGCCAATGGCACATCGTCTGCGTACCTATCTTTGCGTCACCGCTGCGCTGGTGGCGTCGCCCGCACTCGCGCAAGAGCAGCCCGAGGTGCAGGACGGCGATATTGTCGTCACCGCGACGCGAACCGAATCGCTCGCCTCGAAGACGCCGATCGCGCTGACTGCGATCGGCGGCGAGGGGTTGCGCGATGCGGGCATCAGCAACCCGACCCAGCTTGCCGACGTCGTCCCCAACCTGTCGATCGACCGCGGCAACGGGCTTCAGATCACGATTCGCGGCGTCACCAGCCGCGACGGCACCGAAAAGGGCGATCCGTCGGCGGCATTCCTTCTCGACGGCATCTATATCGCACGTCCGCAGGCGCAGGAGGTCAGCTTCTTCGATCTCGAGCGCGTCGAGGTGCTGCGCGGCCCGCAGGGGACGCTGTTCGGCCGCAACTCGACCGCGGGCGTGGTCCATGTCATCTCGGCGCGGCCCGTCGATCGTTTCGCGGCCTCGGTCGATGCGACCTATGGCAATTTCGACACCGTTCAGGCGACCGCGATGCTCAACGTGCCCGTCGCGCCCGGCTTCGCGCTGCGCGGCGCGGTCAATTACGACCGCCGCGATTCCTATATCCGGCCCTGGGCGAACTCGCCCTGGAAGCTCGATCCGGGGAAGAAAAATCTGTCGGCCCGCCTGTCGGCATTGATCGATTTCGGTCCCGACGTCACGCTGCTGCTGCGCGGCGACTACAGCAAGATCGACGGACGCCCCGCGAACACCGTGCGGCTGACCAATTTCTTCAGCCGCCCGTTCACGCGGGGCACGCGCAGCCCGGTCTACAAGGACATCGGCTCGACGGCCCAGCGGACGCGGGATTATAACGAAGGCTCTGAATCCTTCTACGACAACGACACATGGGGCATCACGGGCGAGCTCAACTGGGCGCTGGGTCCGGTCACCATGACCTATCTCGGCAGCTACCGCGAGTTTAACCGGCACGAACAGGGGCCGCAGGATCTGTCCCCCTTCTTCCCCACCGCCCAGCGCGGCGTGTTCGAAGGCCATTATTGGCAGAACTCGCAGGAATTGCGTTTCGCCTATGATGACGGCGGCGCGTTCACCGGGCAGGTCGGCGGTTATTATTTCAAGGAAAAGTCGGGAATCGGTGCGTTCATCATCAATCCGCCGATGGCGATCTTCCCGGTAGGAACGCCCGCGGGGGTGATCCGTTACGGCTTCCCGCAGGACCCGACGATTTCGGAATCGAAGGGCGTGTTCGGCCAGTTCACCTATGAACTCGTTCCCGCCCTGAAATTCACCGGCGGCATCCGCTATTCGCACGACCTCAAGTCGCGCGTCGGCCAGACGATCCTCGAATATCCCGCTCCGATCGGCATCCTTCCGCTCCAGCAGAACAACGCGCGGCGGACCTTCAGCAAGGTGACGTGGCGCGCGGGGCTCGACTATGACCTCGGCAACACGTTGCTCTATGCGTCGGTTTCGACGGGCTACAAGGCGGGCGGCTTCAACGACGGTTGCGAGATCGGAACGGGCACCGGCTGTTCGCTGCCCGCCGAAGCGCTCTATTACGATCCCGAAACGATCACCGCGTATGAAGCGGGCATCAAGGGTCGCTTCGCCGACGGAGCGCTGCGGCTGAACGGTTCGCTGTTCCATTATGATTATAAGGGAATGCAGCTCAGCTATTCGTCGACCATCTGCGGCGGTCCCTGTCAGGTCACGACCAACGCCGGCGCGGCGAAGGTCGATGGTGTCGAACTGGAGGCCGTGCTGTCACCGCATCCGGCGCATCATTTCGACATCTCGCTCAACTGGCTGAAGGCGCGCTATACGTCGTTTCGCCCGGTTCCGACGATCGATTATGCGGGCGTCCGCCTCGATCGTTCGCCGACCATCACGGCTTCGGCGGGCTATACCTTCACGCAGGAACTCGGCGGAGGCAGCCGTCTTGAGTTCGGGGCGCGCGTTCGCGTCAGCGACTCCTACCTGCTGTCCGACGTCGCGGTTCCCGTGGTGTTCCGCAACCCGAGCTATCACAAGACCGACCTGACGCTGACCTACAGGGCGCCCGACGATCGCTTCTTCGTGCAGGGGTTCGTCAAAAATCTGGAGAATGTGATCACCCTGCAGGGGGCGTCGGCGCAATATAGCAGTTCCGCCTATCTTGCCGATCCGCGCACCTATGGCGTCCGTGCGGGGGTGAAGTTCTAGGGCGAACAGGCAGGCAGACAGCGCAGTTGGGGAGAAGAAGCATGAGAATATTCGTCGCTGCTGCACTGTTTGCCGCCGCCGTACCCGCAGCCGCGGAGCCGGCCGCGGGTCCCGTCGTCGCGGTGACGGGAGGCCGCGTCGCGGGAACGGCCGAGGCGGGGATCTTGGCGTTTCGCGGCATTCCCTTCGCCGCTCCCCCGGTCGGGCCGCTCCGCTGGCGCGCGCCCCAGCCGGTCCTTCCCTGGGCAGGCGTTCGCGACGCGACCGCCTTCGGGCATGACTGCATGCAACTGCCATTCCCGAGCGATGCCGCACCCCTTGGCACCGCGCCCTCGGAGGATTGCCTGACCGTCAACGTCTGGGCGCCGGCGGGCGCCAGGGGCAAGAAACTGCCGGTGCTCTTCTGGATCTATGGCGGCGGCTTCGTGAACGGCGGGGCATCGCCTGCGGTCTACGATGGTTCGGCGCTGGCGCGCGCGGGGATCATCGTCGTGAGCTTCAACTATCGCGTCGGGCGTTTCGGCTTCTTCGCGCACCCCGCTCTGACCGCTGCCGGCGAAGGGCCGGTCGGCAATTGGGGGCTGATGGATCAGCAGGCGGCGCTGCGCTGGACGCGCGACAATATCGCGGCCTTCGGCGGCGATCCCGGCCGCGTCACCATCATGGGCGAATCGGCCGGCGGCATGTCGGTGCTCAGCCTGCTCGGCGCGCCCGCCGCGCGCGGACTGTTCCGCGGCGCGATCGTCATGTCCGGGGGCGGACGCACCGCTGGCCAGCAGCGTGAGATGGCGCGCGATCTGCCTGGCCTGCCGTCGGCCGAAACGATCGGACTCAATTTCGCGAAAAGCGTCGGGATCGAGGGAACGGACGCTACCGCGCTGGCCGCGCTGAGGGCGCTGCCTGCCGAGCGCATCGTGTCGGGACTCAATCTCGCGAGCCTCTTCGCGCCGCCAGCGGGGCCGCCGACCTGGTCGGGTCCCGTCACCGACGGGGTGACGCAGACCGGCAGCGTCGAGGCGATGTTCGATCGCGGCGCTCAGGCGCGCGTGCCGGTGATGGTCGGCGCGACCAGCGCCGATATTGGCTTCGTGCCCGCGAGGACCAAGGAGCAGATATTCGAGAGCTTCGGTGCGAATGCGGCAAAAGCGAAGGCAATCTATGATCCGAAGGGCGATGCGGCCTTCTTCGACGCGATGCTGAAGGTTGGCGGCGACCGGTTCATGATCGAACCCGCGCGCTACGTCGCCGGCCGCGTGGCGGCGGCGGGGCAGCCCGCTTATCACTATCGCTTCTCCTATGTTGCGGAAACGGCGCGCGACGGAGCGAAGGGCGCGGCCCATGCCAGCGACATTCCCTATTTCCTCGACACGGTGGCGACCAAATATGGGCCGGCAACGACGGCGGGCGACCGCGCCATGGCGACGGCGATCAGCGGCTTCGTCGTCAATTTCGTCAAGACCGGAAATCCGAACGGATCGGGCCTGGCGGACTGGCCCCGCTTTCGCCCCGGCGAGGTGATGGATTTCGCGCCGGACGGGGCAGCGCGATCGGGCAAAGACCCGTGGACAGAGAGACTCGATCTCGTCCGCCCAGCACCGGACTGACGCGTTATCGAGCCGAGCCACGCCCGCCTATAGAGCGAAAGGCCGCCAGTCCCGTGACGAGCATGAGGTCGGCGTACAGCGCGAACCGGATGCCGATCAGGGAAGCTCGGCCACTGCCTTACTTTACGGTGAAGCTGAATTCGCTGCCCATGCGGTGCGTGTCGGCGCCCGCCGCCGACCATTGGACCTTGTAGGTGCCGGGGGCGAGCGCGCGCTTCAGTTGCAGCGTCATCGACTTGCCGTCCTTGCCCATCGCCGAGGTGAAGGCGATTTTCATCGGCGGATGGTCCTTCATGCCGGGCATGCCCGTCATCACCAGTTCGGCTTTCACGGTCGAGGCGATCAGCTTTTCGCTGAACGTCAGGCCGATCGTGGTCACTTTCGATACGGTCGCATTCGCCGCCGGGGTGGAGCCGGTGAGCCTGGCGTGCGCCAGCGCGGCACCCGGCGTAAGCGCGGCGACGAGGGAGAGGGAAAGCCACCTGTTCATAAAATACTCCAACTGGATGTCCGTCCCGGCTATACGCGTGGCGGCGGGATGGCCCTTGAAAAATAATGGTCGGGCGGCGTTGAGGGCTGACGGGCAGGCGCGCGTATATCGGTCTGGAAGGAATGGCGACGAGCCGATGGACGACGAACTTCGAATCCTGAATGCGGCAGATTTGCCCGCGGCGCTGGACGCGCTCGACGAGCGCGTGCTGCACCTGCTCGCCGCGCGCCGCCGCGAGGCGGCGGCGATGCGGCGAACGGTTGCGCTTGCCGCCTTCGTTTCGCTCGGCGGCGGAGTGATCGCCGGGAGCGCCTTCGCGCCGTCGGCCGTCGCTGCGAGCCCGCTGACTCCCTTCGCCCCCGTAAGCCCGCTGGATTCGCGTTGATGACGACGCCGCGCCGTTTGCTCGTCATTGCCCTGATCGCCTTTCTGGCGGCACTGGCGGGCGTCTTCGTCGGCCGCGCGCTGGTCGATGCGCCGCGTGCGAACGAGACCGAGCTCCACGCGATGCTGCACCGCGACTTGAAGCTGTCGCCCGCGCAGCAGCAGAGGCTCGGCCCGATCGAAGCGCAGTTCAAGGCGCGGCACGAGGCGCTGGAACGTGCGATGCGCGCCGCCAATGTCCGCCTCGCGCAGGCGATCGAGGCCGAACATGGCTATGGCCCGCAGGTCACGAAGGCGATCGACGAGACGCACGCGGTGATGGGCGAATTGCAAAAGGAAACGCTCCAGCATCTGTTCGCGATGCGCGGCGTGCTCGATCCCGATCAGGCGAAGATGTTCGACAAGGTTGTGGTCGAGGCGCTGACCGCCGATGCGCGGTGAGCCCCGGGCTTTCGCTATGTAGCGACGGCGAACTCGCCGCGCTGGCCGGGTCTGGACGGCAGGACGCCTATCGCGAGTTTCTCGCGCGCCACAAGGCGCCGGTGTTTCGCCTGATCCGGGGGCATGTCGGCGATACCGATGCGGCGATGGACCTGACGCAGGAGACGTTCGTCGCCGGCTTCGCGGCGCTTGCGCGCTATGACGGCGACCGGCCGTTCCGCATCTGGATTTCGCGGATTGCGATCAACAAGTGCCGCGACTGGGCACGCCGCCGCGCGGTGCGGGCCTTCTTCACCCGCGCGCTGCCGCTCGAAAGCGCGCACGACGTGGCGAGCGACGGGCCGCCGCCCGACGTCGAAGCCGAAGACCGCGCCGAACTCGCCCGCGTCCGCGCCGCGATGGCGGCGCTTCCGCACAATCTGCGCGAGGTGCTGGTGCTGCGCGGGGTCGAGGACCTCAGCCAGGCCGAGACCGCCGAATTGCTGCAGGTCAGCGAAAAGACGGTCGAGACGCGGCTCTATCGCGCCCGGACCCGATTGCGCGCGCTGCTGGGCGAGCGCGCGGAATAGGCCAGTCCGGCTATCCAAAAATCTCCCGCTGCGGCAAGGGGCGTCGCGCGCCGCTGCGTAAGGAGTTGCAGCCCAGCGTCAACAATCGGGAAGATCATGCAGATAGACAGGCGTCGTTTCGTGAGCGGAGCATTGGGCGGCGGCGCGGCGGCCGCGCTCGCGCCCTGGTTCCCGGCCTGGGCGCAAACGCTATCGCCCGGCATCGCCGCGACCCTGCCGACCGTTTCGGGGAACGACATCACGCTGCGCATCGCACGGCAGACGATGCGGATCGACGGCAAGCTCTCCCGCGCGATCGGGATCAACGGCACGGTTCCCGCGCCGCTCGTCCGGCTGAAGGAGGGGCAGACCGCGCGCCTCACCGTCGTCAACGACCTCGACGAGGACAGTTCGATCCACTGGCACGGGCTGATCCTGCCCTTTCACATGGACGGCGTGCCGGGGGTCAGCTTTCCGGGGATCGGGCCGAAATCGACCTTCGTCTATGAATTCCCCGTCGTTCAGTCAGGGACATACTGGTATCACAGCCATTCGGGGCTGCAGGAGCAGCTCGGCCATTATGGACCGATCGTCATCGATCCCGCAGGCGCCGACCCGATTGGCTACGACCGCGAGCATGTCGTCGTGCTGTCGGACCACAGCCGGCTCGCGCCCGAGGAAATCTTCCGCAAGCTCAAGGCCGATCCCGGCCATTTCAACCGGCAGCGACAGACGCTCGCCGGGCTGCTTGCTGGGAAGGACCAGCCGCTGAAGGATCGCATCGAGTGGGGCAAGATGCGGATGGACCCGGCGGACATCGCCGACGTCAACGGCTCGACCTACAGCTTCCTCGTCAACGGCCACGGCCCGCGCGACAATTGGACCGGGCTGTTCCGGCCCGGCGAGCGCGTGCGGCTGCGCATCATCAACGCCTCGGCGATGTCGATCTTCAACGTCCGCATCCCCGGCCTTCGCATGACGGTGGTGCAGGCCGACGGGCTCAATGTCGTGCCGGCCCAAATCGACGAATTCCAGATCGCGGTCGCCGAAACCTATGATGTCATCGTCACCCCCGCCCTGGACCGCGCCTACACGCTCGTTGCCGAGGCGAACGACCGTTCGGGCATGGCGCGCGCGACGCTCGCCCCGCGCGCCGGCATGGCCGCCGAGGTGCCGCCGCTGCGCGAACGCCCGCTCGCGACGATGAAGGACATGGGCATGGGCGCGATGGGGGAGGGCGATTGCCCGCCCGAACACGCCGCGATGGGCCATTGCACCCCTGCGACCGAAGGCGCCGCGATGGCGGGCATGGACCATGGCGCGGGCGGCGGCATGAAGCACAGCATGCGCGATTTCGACCTCGCCCCGCAGGTCAAGCGCGACCCGGGCGTCCAGTCGATCTCGCCGATGCCGGTCGACCGCATGGGCGAGCCGGGGCAGGGGCTCGAGGATGCCCTGCACAGGGTGCTCACCTATCATGACCTCGTCGCGCTCGACCGCAATCCCGACGTGCGCGCCGCCTCGCGCTCGCTCGACATCCACCTCACCGGCAATATGGAACGCTTCATGTGGTCGTTCGACGGGGTGAAGATGTCCGACCATCACGAGCCGATCCCCTTCACTTTGGGCGAGCGCGTGCGGATCAACCTCATCAACGATTCGATGATGAGCCATCCCATTCACCTGCACGGCCATTTCTTCGAACTGGTCACGGGGAAGGGCGACCGCTCGCCGCGCAAGCATACGGTGCTCGTCCAGCCGGGCGGGACCGCGAGCTTCGATTTCACCGCCGACGCGCTCGGCGACTGGGCGTTTCACTGTCACCTTCTCTATCATATGCACGCCGGGATGATGCGCGTCGTCAGCGTGCGTCCGAAGGGAGACGGCGAATGAGCCGCATCGTGCTCCTCCTTTCCGGCATCGCGCCTTTTGTCTTTGCGACCCCGGCCGCGGCGCAGCCGATGGATCATGCGATGCACACTTCGCAGCCCGCGCCCGAAGCGCCGACCTGTGCCCCCGAGCACGCGGCAATGGGCCATTGCACGATCGACAGCGCGCCGGCCGGCGAAGCGTCCGATCCCGACTGTCCGCCCGAACATGCGCGCATGGGGCATTGCACCCCCAAACAGGCGTCCGCACACGATAGGACGGCGATGTCCGAAAAGCCGGCAGCCAGCGGTACGGATCTGCCGCCGGGCGATGCGCCCGCGCCGCCGCCGCCCGAGGACTGGTACGCCGACCGCATCTTCCCGAAAGACGCAATGGCGCATTCGCGCCACGAAATGATGCTCGAAAACGGCGCGCAGCAGATCGGTTTCATCAGTCTCAACCTCGCCGAATATCAGGCGCGTAAGGGCCGCGACGGTTTCCGCTGGGAAGGCGAGGCGTGGTACGGCGGCGACATCGACCGGCTGACCTTGAAAAGCGAAGGCGAAACGGCGTTTGGCGAAGGGATCGAAAGCGGCGAGGCGCAGGCGCTCTACAGCCGCGCGATCGGTCCCTATTTCAACGCGCAGGCGGGCATCCGGCAGGATTTCGGCCATGGGCCCGACCGGACATATGCTACGCTGGGCTTTGAAGGGCTCGCGCCTTATTGGTTCGAGGTCGAGGGCGCGCTGTTCCTGTCCAACAAGGGCGACCTCTCCGCCCGGCTCGAAGGAAGCTACGACCAGCGCCTCACCCGGAAGCTGATCCTGCAACCGAGCGCCGAGATCAACGTCGCGGCGCAGGACGTGCCCGAAAACGGCATCGGGTCGGGCGTTTCCGACGTCGAACTCGGCCTCCGCCTCCGCTATGAGATCGTTCGGGAATTCGCGCCCTATGTCGGCGTCGAATGGACGCGCAAGATTGGCGACACCGCGCGCTTTGCCCGCGCCGCGGGCGAGGATGCGAGCAGCGTCAGTTTCGTGATGGGAGTGAAAGCCTGGTTCTGATCGCCGACGCTATTAGCACCCGGTCAGCCGCGATCCGGACACCCGCCCGCCGCGGCCTGCGCGTGACCGCGGTGATCGTCGGCTATGAGTGGCAGGGCGTGGCGTCCGGCGACCCGGCGAGCAAGGTTCAGGCTGCCTTTCGGCAGATGGGCTTCAAGATCGGCAAGAATGGCGATTTCGCCACCGCCGACGATGTCGCGGTCACGACGACGATCAGGGCGACCGACGCGAACAATCGATCGCGCGGACAGAGCGAGCTGATCTGCGGCGTCTGACGTTCGGGCCCGTCGCGGCACGGAATTCCGCGCCGCGACGTCCTGGATTTACGCCTTCTCCAGCAGCCCCTCGTCCTTGATCCGCTTTTGCCAGACCAGCGGCGCGTTGACGTGGACGTTCTGGCCTTCGCTGTCGACGGCGACGGTGACGGGGAAGTCCTGCACCTCGAACTCGTAGATCGCTTCCATGCCGAGGTCGGCGAAGCCGACGACCTTGCTGCCTTTGATGGCGCGCGCCACCAGATAAGCCGCGCCGCCGACCGCCATCAGATAGGCGCTCTTGTGCTTCGCGATCGCCTGCGTCGCGGCGGGGCCGCGTTCGGCCTTGCCGACGCAGGCGAGCAGGCCCTGATCGAGCATTAGTCCCATGAACTTGTCCATGCGCGTCGCGGTCGTCGGACCCGCGGGGCCGACGATCTCCTCGCCGACCGGATCGACCGGGCCGACATAATAGATCACGCGGCCTTTGAAATCGACCGGCAGCTCCTCGCCCTTCGCGAGCATGTCGGCGATGCGCTTGTGCGCGGCGTCGCGGCCGGTGAGCATCTTGCCGTTCAGGAGCAGGCGGTCGCCCTGCTTCCAGCTCGCGACCACCTCGGGCGTCAGAGTGTCGAGATCGACGCGGATCGCCGCCTTGTCGGGCGTCCAGTCGATCTGCGGATAGTCCGCCAGCACCGGCGGCTCGAGGAAGGCGGGGCCGCTACCATCGAGCGTCACATGCGCGTGGCGCGTCGCGGCGCAGTTCGGAATCATCGCGACGGGCTTCGACGCGGCGTGGGTCGGCCAGTCGGCGATCTTGACGTCGAGCACGGTCGCGAGCCCGCCGAGCCCCTGCGCGCCGATGCCGAGCGCATTGACCTTTTCATAAAGCTCGATGCGCAGCTCCTCGGTCGGGTTCGACGGTCCGCGCGCGAGCAGCTCGGTCATGTCGATCGGGTCCATCAGCGACTGTTTGGCGAGCAGCATCGCCTTTTCGGCGGTGCCGCCGATGCCGATGCCGAGCATGCCGGGCGGGCACCAGCCGGCGCCCATCTGCGGCACCATTTCGAGCACCCAGTCGACGATGCTGTCGGACGGATTCATCATCTTGAACTTGGACTTGTTCTCGCTGCCGCCGCCCTTCGCGGCGACGTCGATCACGACCTTGTTGCCGGGCACCATCTCGACGTTGAGGACCGACGGCGTGTTGTCCTTGGTGTTGACGCGGCTGAACGCCGGATCGGCGAGGATCGAGGCGCGCAGCTTGTTGTCGGGGTGGAGGTAAGCCTTGCGCACGCCTTCGTCGACGACCTGTTGCAGGCTGCGGGGTGAGTCGAGGCGGCAGTCCATGCCCCATTTGATGAAGACGGTGACGATGCCTGTATCCTGACAGATCGGGCGATGCCCCTCGGCGCACATCCGGCTGTTCGAGAGGATCTGCGCCATTGCGTCCTTCGCGGCGGGCGAGACTTCGCGTTCGTACGCGGCGCCCAATGCGCGGATATAATCCATCGGGTGGAAATAGCTGATGTACTGGAGCGCGTCGGCGATGGTTTCGACGAGGTCGTCCTCGCGGATGATGACGGTGTTCATGGGTGCAGTCTTTCCCCCTTGTGGCAGGATTCGCGGGTCTCCCTAGACCCGCATCGCCGCGACGGGAAGGGGTGTCAGGACCGGCGCCGCCCGAAGGTCGGGCGGGGCGGGACGCTTGCCGTCGCGGCGGGCCGCGGGCGCCGGGCGACGGGTTCGATCTCCACCAGCGGCTGTTTTCGCACCAGCGCGCGCCAGCTTGCGATCGCCGCCGTGCCGAGCAGCGCGATCCAGCCGCCGCCGGTCGCCGCGAGCAAGGTCCAGCCGTAATGCGAGGGGACGGCAATCGCCATCAGCGCGGGCACGCAGGCGACGATGACGAGCGTCCCCGCGAGCGTCCACCAGCGCCCGCCGAGCTGCGCCAATGCAAGCCCGATCGCCACGTTGGTCAGCGCGAGCAGCACGAACTTGGCCGCGACGGGATAGGGCAGGCTCGCCATTGCGGGGGAATAGTCGCCCGCAGTGAAAGCGGTCTGGATATCGAAGAGCAGCCAGTTTTCATACGCATCGCACAGGGCCGCGAGCAGCGGCAACGCGGCGGCGGCGAGGACGGGGCGTAGCCCGGTCTCGCGCCCGAGCGCGACCAGCCCGCAGCCGAGGAAGCCGGCGTAGAGCAGTATATAGAGATAATCGCGCTCGTTGCCGGTGCGCATCGCAGCCAGCCGCCCGACCTGCCGCGGATCGCTGTCCGGGCCGAAGACAGCGATCAGATCGTCCTGACCGCCCGCGAATTCGAAGGCGAAGACAGGCGCGCCATAGCCCGGCTCGGCGGCGAAACTGTCCTGCGGGAGAGTCTGGCCGAGCCACAAGCCGACCAGAATGGCGCCGAAACCGATCAAGAGTGCCGCATGCCACCAGCGTGCCGCCGGCAGCACGGTCGCGGTCAACTTATCGGCACTCTGCGCATTTGCCGCGCACTTCGATCACCGGGCGTTCGGCAGCAAAGCCCGTCGCGTCGGCGGCGGCGCGAACGCCCTGGGACAATTTGTCATTGTCGATGTGCACCGCGCTGCCGCAGCTGTCGCAGATCAGGAAGATGCAGTCGTGGAGGCAGCCTGGATGGCTGTTCGCGACGAAGGCGTTCGCGCTCTCGACCCGGCGCACGAGGTTGTTCGCGACGAACAGGTCGAGGATGCGATAGACGCTGTTCGGCGCGACGCGCTTGCCGCGCTTCTGCGATACGATGTCGGCGATCTCATAGGCGCTCGCGGGCTTGCCGATTTCGGCCACCGCGTCGAAGATCTGCGCGCGCATGTCGGTCCACGCTTCGCCCGCGCCTTCGAGCGCGGTCTGCGCCGCGCTGGCGAGCGAGGCACCGCTGGCCTCGATATGCGCATGATCATGCTTGCCCATGGCGATAATGTAGGCGCTTTGGACGCGGCCCGCAAGTTGCGGGCACTGCGTATCAGTGGCGTGCGCGTCTGTTAAGATCGTGGCCGAGCGCGACGATCGCGACCCCGATCATCGTCGCCAGCACCTCGCTGCCGTCGTGCGGCCGGGCGAGCGCGCCCGCCATCATGCCGAGCCCGAAGCAGCCGACCCCGAAGGGCATCATATAGCCGTGGCTGAGCACCCCCGAAACCAGCGTCACCAGCGCGAAACCGATCGCGATGGCAAGGCCGACCTCGTGGAACAGGTGATTTTCGAGGAACACCCCGCCCACCGAGGCGATCGACGCGAAGAAGATCGTCGTCGCAAGGCAATGGACGAGGCAGAGCCCCGACAGGCCCATCGCGAGCTGATCGCCCGACAGCGAGGTCAGCGGCCGCGAATCGCGCGCAGCCCGCACCAGCGCGCCGAGGCGCGGCCATGCGTGGCTGTGACTGGCGACGTGGGTCACCCGATTCTCCGTTGGTCCGACTGCGGGCTTGATATGGCATAACATGACCGAGGTTACAATATCTCATTGCAGCAATTCGCATATCCCATTCGTCATTCCCGCGAAAGCGGGAACCCAGGGTGGGGTCAGCCGACGCACGCTTTGGGTTCCCGCTTTCGCGGGAATGACGAGCTTGGTTAAGCCCCCGCCTCCGTCCGCAGCGCCTTCCGGTCGAGCTTGCCGATCATCGTCTTGGGCAGGCTGGCGCGCACCTCGACCGCGCTTACCCGTTCATGCTTGCCGAGCTGCGGGTTGAGCCAGTTCTTGAGCGCCTCGCCCGACACCTCATAGCCCTCCTCCAGCGTCACGAACGCCTTGGGCACCTCGCCGCGATAGGCATCGGGGACGCCGAGCACGATCGCTTCCTTGACCGCGGGATGCTCGTGGAGATGCGCTTCGATCACGCTCGGATAGACCTTGAACCCGCCGACCGCGATCATGTCCTTCAGCCGGTCGACGATGCGGATATAGCCGTCGGCGTCGATCGCCGCGACGTCGCCGGTGCGCAGCCAGCCGTCGGCGGTGAAGCTGTCCGCATCGGCATCGGGCCGGTTCCAATAGCCCTGCATGATCTGCGGACCCTTGACCGCAAGCTCGCCCGCTTCGTCCGGCGCGGCGTCCTTGGTCGGATCGTCGCGGTCCAGCAGGCGGATGCGCGTCGCCGGAATCGGCTGGCCGATCGTGCCGGGCTTGACCGGGCCGTCATAGGGGTTGGTCGCGACGACCCCCGAGCTTTCGGTGAGGCCGTAACCCTCGACCAGCGAGGCACCGGTCGCGGCGACGAATTTCTCGCGCAGTTCGGCGGGCATCGGCGCGCCGCCCGAGATACAGACGCGCAGCGAAGAGAAGTCGGTCTTCGCGAGGTCGGGATGGTCGAGCAGCGCCTGATACATGGTCGGCACGCCCGGCAGCGCAGTCGCTTTCGTCCGCGTGATCGCCGCGAGCGCGGCCTTGGCGTCGAAGCGCGGCAGCATCGTGATCATCCCGCCGTTGAGGACGGTGCGATTGAGGACGCAGGTGTTCGCGAAGACGTGAAAGAAGGGGAGGACGCCGAGGATGCGGTCGCCCGCGTCATGATCGGGGTCGATCGCGTTGACCTGCCGCGCGTTGGCGGTGAGATTCTGGTGCGTGAGCTTGGCGCCTTTCGGCGTGCCGGTGGTGCCGCCTGTGTACTGGATCAGCGCGACATCCTTTTCGGCGTCGATCGCCACCGGATCGGGCCGGCCGTCGTTGGCGATCAGTGCCGAGAAGCGGATGATATGCGGGTCGTCGGGGAGGGCCGCGACCTCGCTCTGCTTGAACAGGCGGTAGAGCATTGACTTGGCCGCGGGCAGTCCGCCCGCGATCGAGCCGACGATCAGGCGCTTGAGGCTCGATCCGTCGAGCACCGTCAGCGCGGTCGGCAGCAATGCGGCCGCGCTCAGCGTCACCAGCGTGTCGGTGCCCGAATCCTCGACCTGCGCCTCCAGTTCGGCGACGGTATAGAGCGGCGAGAAATTGACCACCGTCGCCCCGGCCGCGAGCGCGCCATAATAAGCCGCGACATAATGCGGCACGTTGGGAAGAAAGAGGCCGACCCGGCTCCCCTTGCCAACCCCGAGCTGCTGCAATCCGCGCGCCACGCGCGCCACGCCGCCCGCGACCTCGGCATAGGAAAAACGCCGCCCCATGAAGTCGAGCATCGGTGCATCGCCTTTGCGCGCGACGCTTGCCGCGAGCATGTCGGGAAGCGAGAGCGGTGCGAACGGCTGGTCCCAGGCGGTCGGATGGCGATAGTCGGTCGACCAGTCGTGGGAACTCGACATTGACGTGATTATCCTTTCCGCGCTCGTTACTGACATCACTCTAAGCAGCGCCGCCGCATATCGCAATCGGGGCGCGGCGCTTGCGGCGCAGCGGTGCGGCGGCTAGGCAAGGACATCTTGTTCCAGGGGGATATCCATGCCGCACTTGCCCTTGCGTTTGATCGTGCCGTTCGCTCTTCTTGCTGCCGCCACGCCCGCGGCGGCGAAGGATAAGGCGGCACCGCCGCGCCCCGCGCAGATCCAGGAACTCTACAACTGCCGCGACATCGCCGATCCGGCCGCGCGCCTGGCCTGTTTCGATCGTGAGGTCGGCGAATTGCAGACCGCGGACACGCAGCGCGACATCACCTTCGCCGACCGCGAGACGGTGAAGAAGACGCGGCGCGGCCTGTTCGGCTTCACGCTGCCCAGCCTCGGCCTATTCGGCGGCGACGAGGACGAGATCAAGAGCATCGACACGACCGTCGCTTCCTCGTCGCAGGTCGAGGGCGGGCGCTATCGTATCGCGATGGCCGACGGGTCGGTGTGGGTGCAGATCGACGACCGGCGCATGGCGCTCGCGCCGCGGTCGGGGCAGAAGATCCAGATCAAGACCGCCTCGCTCGGCAGTTATTTTCTGAGCCTCGAAGGCCGGCCCTCGATCCGCGTCCGCCGCGAACGCTGAGCGAGCGGTCCGCTGTTCTGAGAGGCACGATGCTGGAACGGCTGACCATCGGCGACGGTGCCGCGCCCTTCGTTCTGCTCGACGACGCGCGCCGCACCGGCGCGGCGCCCGCGCGGCTGTTCCGTAACTCCGTCGGCACGCTGACCGCCGCGAGCGCGAGCGAGATTCCGGCGCTGCTCGAAGCGCTCGCTGGGGCGCGGCCGCGCGGGCTCCATGCGGCGGGCTATCTGGCCTATGAGGCGGGCAGGGCGCTTGCGCCAGCGTGGCGCGGCGCGCCCGGCGGCGCTGCGGATCGGGACGGACCGCTCGGCTGGTTCGGGCTGTTCGAGACGGTCGAACGGATCGACAGCGAGGCGGTCGATGCGATATTTTCTGATCCCGCCGGGGCGTGGGTCGGCGCGCCGCGTCCCAGGATCGCGCGCGCCGATTATCTCGCCGCGGTCGAGCGGGTGCTCGCCTACATCCGCGCCGGCGACATCTATCAGGCGAACCTGACCTTTCGCGCCGATGTGCCGGTCGCTGGCGATCCGCTCGCCATCTATGCGCGGCTGCGGCGGACCGCGCGGGCGGGCTATGGCGGCTTCGTCTGGACCGGCGAACGCGCGATCGCCTCGCTCTCGCCCGAACTCTTCTTCGCGCTGCGCGAGGGACAGGTGATGGCGCGGCCGATGAAGGGGACGGCGGAGCGCCTGGCGGATCCCGAGGCCGACGCGGCGACGGCGCGCGCGCTCGCCGCGGACCCGAAGCAGCGCGCCGAGAATCTGATGATCGTCGATCTGATCCGCAATGATCTGTCGCGCGTCGCGGTGCCGGGGACGGTGGCGGTGCCCGACCTGTTTCGCGTCGAGAGCTTTCCGACGATCCATCAGCTCGTGTCCGACGTGTCGGCGGACCTTCCCGCGGGGGTCGGCGCCGTGGATGTGCTGCGCGCGGCCTTTCCCTGTGGGTCGATCACCGGCGCGCCGAAGGTGCGCGCGATGGAGATCATCGACGAACTGGAAACCGGGCCGCGCGGGCTTTACACCGGCTCGATCGGTTTTATCGAGCTGGGCGGCGACGCTGCGTTCAATGTCGCGATCCGCACACTTGTCTTTCCGTCGCAGAGCGACTTGCGGGACGGCGCGGCTTGCGCCACGCTGGGATTGGGGTCCGGGATCGTCGCCGACAGCCAGCCGGCGGACGAATGGCGCGAATGTCTGGCCAAGGGGGAATTTGTGAGCGCAGCCGGCGAAAGCTTCGACCTGATCGAAACGATGCTGTTCGATCCGGTCGATGGCGTTCAGCGACTCGAGGGGCATCTCGCGCGGATGAAGGCGAGCGCCGCCACCTTCGGCTTCGCCTTCGACCGCCACGGCGCGCGCAACAGCCTGCAGTCGGCGACCTTCCGCCTGCGCAGCGCGGCGCGCGTGCGGATGCGGCTCGCGCGGACGGGCGCGCTCGCGGTCGAGGTGTCGCCGCTGCCGCGGCTCGCCGAGCTGCCGGTGCCCGTCGCGGTGCGCCCCGCGCCGATGGCGGCGGACGATTTCCGCCTCGCGCACAAGACCAGCCTGCGCGGTGCCTATGACGCGGTGCGCGCCGAAAGCGCCGCGGCCGAGGTCGTCTTCATCGACGAACCGGGCTTCGTCACCGAGGGAAGCTGGAGCAATATCTTCGTCGAGCGTGACGGGCTGCTGCTGACGCCGCCGCTCGCGCTCGGGCTGCTTCCCGGCGTGCTGCGCGCCGAGCTGATCGAAAAGGGCCGCGCGGTCGAATCGCACCTGCGGCTCGCCGACCTCGCCGATGGCTTCTTCATCGGCAATTCGCTGCGCGGACTGGTCCCGGCGCGGCTTGCGGACGGAGCGGCGCCCGCGATAGGCTGAACTTCGCCTGTGAATAGGTAAATTATGCGGGAGCGCGCTTGCGAATATCGTTCGGACGCTCTAGGCGCGGCCCCGCGCAATTTCCTGTCCATTTGCTCGCGAAGGACCGCCTCTCCATGTCGCTGAAGCCGCATATCTCCGCTGCCCTGAACCGCATCCAGCCCTCGGCGACGCTCGCGATGACCGCGCGCGTGACCAAGCTGAAGGCCGAAGGCGTCGACGTGATCGGCCTTTCGGCGGGTGAGCCCGATTTCGACACCCCCGATTTCGTCAAGGAAGCCGCGATCGAGGCGATCCGCAACGGCCAGACCAAATATACGCTCGTCGACGGCACGATCGCGCTGAAGGAAGCGATCCGCGGCAAGTTCCGCCGCGACAACGACCTCGACTATGGCCTCGACCAGATTTCGGTGAATGTCGGCGGCAAGCACACGCTGTTCAACGCGCTCGTCGCGACGGTCGATGCCGGCGACGAGGTGATCATCCCCGCGCCCTATTGGGTGAGCTATCCCGACATCGTCGCCTTCTGCGGCGGCACGCCGGTGATCATCGAGGGGACCGCGGCGCAGAATTACAAGATCACCCCGGCGCAGCTCGACCAGGCGATCACGAAGAAGACGCGCTGGGTGATGTTCAACTCGCCGTCGAACCCGTCGGGCGCCGCTTACTCGCCCGAGGAGATCGATGCGCTGGGCGAAGTGATCCGCCGCCATCCGCATGTGATGGTGATGTCCGACGATATGTACGAGCATGTCTGGTACGCCGACTTCGCCTTCTCGACCCTCGCGCAGCGTTGCCCCGATCTCGCCGACCGCATCCTGACCGTGAACGGCTGTTCAAAGGCCTATGCGATGACCGGCTGGCGCATTGGCTATGCCGGCGGCCCGGCGTGGATCATCAAGGCGATGGGCAAGCTGCAGTCGCAATCGACCTCGAACCCCTGTTCGATCGCGCAGGCGGCGGCGGCGGCGGCGCTTGGCGGGCCGCAGCAGTTTCTCGACGATCGCAACGCCGCGTTCCGCAAACGCCGCGACATGGTCGTCGCGATGCTCAACGACGCGCCCGGCCTGAGCTGCCCGGTCCCCGACGGCGCCTTCTACGTTTATCCCGACGCGAGCGGCTGCATCGGCAAGAAGACGCCCTCGGGCCAAGCAATCGAGAATGACGAGATGCTGATCGACTATTTCCTCGACGCCGCGCGCGTCGCGGCAGTGCACGGCGGCGCCTTCGGCCTGTCGCCAGCATTCCGCGTCTCCTATGCGACGTCGGAAGCGGCGCTCAAGGAAGCGTGCGTGCGCATCCAGCAGGCCTGCGCGGCGCTGAGCTGACGCGCTTCGTTCCTGAACCTGGCGCAACCATCTGGTTCACCACATGGTAAGGCCTTGGGCCTATAGGTGATCGCCGTCACTGACGGATGGCAAGGGGCGCGCCATATCGACAGTGTAACCGGAGCCGAGGCTCCACCGAACAAGACGATATGGAAAAAAGAGGCCCCCATGCTCACCCTGCTCCGTTCCGACTGGTTTCCCACCATGCTTACCGGCTTCGCGCTCGGCGGGCTGGCGATCCTGTTCCAGCAGCCGACGCTCGCGGCGCTCTGATGCCCGCGTTGCGGCGGATCGTCGCCGCGCTTCTCGCCGCGCCGCTGCTCGCCCAATGCGCGCCGGCGCAGGCCGAAAATGCCGTCAAGCTGCCCGCTGCGGCCTATGACCCGGCAGTAAAGGCGAGCCGCGCGACCGCGGTGCTTGCCGGCGGCTGCTTCTGGGGGGTCGAGGGCGTCTTCTCCAATGTGAAGGGCGTGATCTCGGTCGAATCGGGCTACCATGGCGGCAGCAAGGCGACCGCCCGGTACGAGCTGACCCACGACGGCACGTCGGGCCATGCCGAGGCGGTGCGGATCGTCTATGATCCGGCGCAGGTCAGCTACGGCACCTTGCTCCGCATCCTGTTTTCGGTGGTCGCCGACCCGACGCTCCGGAACCGTCAGGGCCCCGATGCCGGCCCGCAATATCGCGCCGCGATCGTGCCGATGGACGCGACGCAGCGACAGGTCGCGACCGCCTATCTGGCGCAGATCGGCAAGGGCGGATATTTCAAGCGGCCGGTCATCGTGCCGGTCGAAAGCTACAAGAGCTTCTATCCCGCCGAAGCCAATCACCAGAATTTCATGCGGCTCCATCCGTCGAATCCCTATATCGTCCGCTGGGACGCGCCGAAGCTGGCGGCGTTGAAAAAGTTGTTTCCGGCCTTCGTTCGCGCGACTCCGGCGCCCTAGGCCGGTCCTGTCCCGCCGCTCACCGCGCCTGCGGAATCGTTCGTCGCAAATCGCTGGCCCGTCCGCTGTGCCTGCGGGACGACGGAACCGGCCACAAGGGGTCGGGACGAGATACAGACGGTCGCAGCCGCGGGGTTGGAATGAAGGCACAATTTTCGGGCAGGGCTCTGCTCGGCATGATGATCGGCGCAGGCCTGCTTGCAGGGTGCGTCAGCAGCGCGGCCATCGTGCCGCCGCAGCGTCAGGCGCAGCCCGAGCGGAGTCATGCGGGCGCGGTCACGGTTCCGATCGGTCCGCCGGTCCGCTCGTCGACATCAGCGCCGCCGCCGCGCGGCACGCTCGACCCGGGCTTCCGCCGCCCCGCGCCCGGCCTCAATGATCGGATCGCGGCGCTCTGGCGCGCCTTCCCCGGCAAGACCGGCATCGCGGTCCAGCGCATCGACGGCGAATGGGCGATCGCGCAGCGCGGCGACGACCTGTTCCCGCAGCAGAGCGTGTCGAAGCTGTGGGTGACGATGAGCATCCTCGACGCGGTCGATAACGGACGCATCAGGCTCGACCAGAATGTCCGGATCGGTCCCGAGGATTTGGTCGTTTTTCACCAGCCGCTCGCCGCGCGCGTCCGGTCCGAGGGATCGGTCACGATGAACGTCCGCGACCTCATCGAAACCGCGATCACGCACAGCGACAATCTGGCGAACGACAGCTTGCTGCGCACCGTCGGCGGCCCGGGTGCGGTGCGCGCCTTCATCGCGAAAAAGGATCTGGGCTCGATCCGTTTTGGTCCCGGCGAACGGCTGCTGCAAAGCGGCACCGCCGGGCTGAGCTGGCAACAGAGCTATTCGATCGCGCGCAATTTTCAGGCGGCGCGCGCCGCGCTGCCGATGGCGACGCGGCAGGCGGCGATGAACAGATACCTCGCCGATCCGGTTGACGGCGCGAGCCCCGCGGCAATCGCGAGCGCGCTTACCCGCCTCGCACGTGGAACCTTGCTGTCGCCCGAATCGACCGACTATCTGCTCGGCGTGATGAGCCGGACGAAGAGCGGGCCGCAGCGGCTGAAGGCCGGGCTGCCGCCGGGCTGGACCTTCGTTCACAAGACCGGCACCGGGCAGGATCTCAACGGCATGACCGCAGGCTATAACGACATCGGCATCGCGACTGCGCCCGACGGGACGCGCTATGCGATCGTCGTGATGCTGGGCAGCACGACCTCGTCGATCCCGGCGCGCATGGCGCTCATGCAGGCGGTGTCGGGCGCCGTCGCCGAATTTCACGGGAGATAGGCGCTGTTTGGGCCAATCTCGCTTCGCGTGTCCCATGCATCTTTCCGTGTGTCCCCGCGAAGGCGGGGACCCATCTCCGGTGGGTTCAAAATGGCACCGGCGGAAGATGGACCCCCGCCTTCGCGGGGGAACAGGGTTTTTCTGGCAAAGTGATCCCACCACCGCAGCACAAACGCCATTTGGGGGATCGGATTCTTGCGCTATAGGCCCCGCACATGAAGACCTGTCTCGCTTTTCCCCTGATCGCCGCTTCGCTCGCGCTCGCAAGCTGCGCGACGCCCGAGACGCGTCTGCGCAACGGCCTTCATAACGCAGGCCTGTCGCAGGCGATGTCGGCGTGCATGGCCGAACGGATGGTCGATCGGCTGTCGCTCGTCCAGCTTCGCCGCCTGTCGGCGCTCGGCAGCCTCAAGGACAAAAGGATCATCGACCTGTCGCTCGACCAGTTCCTGCGCAAGGTCCGTGCGCTGAAGGACCCCGAGATATTGGCGGTATCGACAAGCTCGGCCGCGCTTTGCGCGCTGCGCTAACGACTTAGCCCAGGCTTTCGACAGTCCAAGTTTTTCTGGACGCGGCAGGGGTAGCCTTGCCGCGCAACTTGTGCTTATGCGGCGCCAAACCTCTCCCTTCCCAGAGTCGAAAGGCCGGCAGATCCCATGAACATCCACGAATATCAGGCGAAAGAACTGCTCGCGAAATTTGGCGTTGCGATCCCCAAGGGCATCGCCGCGATGAGCGTCGAGGAAGCCGTCGCCGCGGCGAAGCAGCTTCCGGGGCCGCTCTATGTCGTGAAGTCGCAGATCCACGCCGGCGGCCGCGGCAAGGGCAAGTTCAAGGAACTCGGCCCCGACGCCAAGGGCGGCGTCCGCCTCGCCAAGACGCTTGAGGAAGTCGAAAGCCACGCGCGCGAAATGCTCGGCAACACGCTGGTGACGATCCAGACCGGGGAGCATGGCAAGCAGGTCAACCGCCTCTACATCACCGACGGCGCCGACATCAAAAAGGAATATTATCTCGCGCTGCTCGTCGACCGCGCGTCGAGCCGCATCGCGGTCGTCGCCTCGACCGAGGGCGGGATGGACATCGAGACCGTCGCGCACAACACGCCCGACAAGATTCACACGATCACCATCGACCCCGCGACGGGCCTGCAGCCGCATCACGGCCGTAGCGTTGCCGCCGCGCTCGAACTCGAAGGCGACCTTGCCAAGCAGGCCGCGAAGGTTCTCGCCGGCCTCTACAATGCTTTCATCGCGACCGATGCCGAGCAGATCGAAATCAACCCGCTCGCGGTCTGCGAAGGCGCGAACGGCGACGAACTGCTCGTCCTCGACGCCAAATTGGGCTTCGACGGCAATGCGATGTTCCGCCACAAGGATATCGCCGAACTGCGCGACCTGACCGAAGAAGACCCGGCCGAGGTCGAGGCGTCGGAATATGACCTCGCCTATATCAAGCTCGACGGCAACATCGGCTGCATGGTCAACGGTGCCGGCCTCGCGATGGCGACGATGGACATCGTCAAGCTGAACGGCGCCTTCCCGGCGAACTTCCTCGACGTCGGCGGTGGCGCTTCGAAGGAAAAGGTGACGGCGGCGTTCAAGATCATCCTCAAGGACCCGGCGGTCGAAGGCATTCTCGTCAACATCTTCGGCGGCATCATGAAGTGCGACATCATCGCCGAGGGCATCGTCGCCGCGGCGAAGGAGGTGAACCTTTCGGTCCCGCTCGTCGTTCGCCTCGAAGGCACGAACGTCCAGCAGGGCAAGGACATCCTCGCCAATTCGGGTCTCCCGATCGTCGCAGCCAATGATCTCGGCGACGCGGCCAAGAAGATCGTCGCCGAGGTTGCCAAGGCGGCGTGATAACAGGTTAAACCCTCTCCCCTTGCGGGAGAGGGTTGCGAAGACTTGGCGGCTCGCCGCCTAGT
>NZ_JAYSAH010000091.1:0-3997 GCF_041916015.1 Sphingopyxis sp.
ACGGCGCGCTCCAGTCGGCGGCGATCGCCGCGGGCGCCGGGCTCGAACGCGGCGTCCATGCGGCGGGGCTGGACCGCGGCACAGTGCGGACGCGCGACGGCGCGGCGCTGACCGCCCCGTCGATCTTCCTCGCCGCGGGCAAGCATGGCTTTCGCGGCTTCCCGCGCGAACCCGCCGCATGGCAGCGCGGCGACCCTGTCATGGGCCTGCGGCTGCGCCTCCCCGCCCATCCGACGCTTGAGCGGCTGGTGAGCGATGCTGTCGAGCTCCATCTGTTCGACCGCGGCTATGCCGGGCTGGTGCGGCAGGAGGACGGGAGCGGCAATCTCTGCCTCGCGGTCCACAAGTCGCGCCTCGACGCGGCAGGCGGCGACCCGGCGGCGCTGCTGCGCTCGCTCGGCGACCGCCTGCCGCATCTTGGCGAGCGGCTCGCTTGTGCCGACTGGACCCGGCCGGTCGATGCGATCGGCCATGTCCCCTATGGCTGGCGCGCAGCAGACGGCGTACCCGGCCTGTTCCGGCTCGGCGACCAGGCGGGCGTCATTCCCTCGCTCGCGGGTGAAGGCATGGGACTGGCGCTCGCCAGCGCCGACGCCGCGGTCCACGCATGGCGTCACAATGGACCGGCTGCGGCGCCTACCTTCCAACGCGCCCTCGCGGCCCGCATGGCGCGGCCTTTCGCGATCGCAACGCTTGTTTGGCGCGCTGGCGAACATCGGCTGAGCGCCGGCGCCTCGACGTCACTCGCCACCGCCTGTCCGCCGCTGGTGCGGCTGGTGTCGCGGATGACGCGCATTTAGAAGATAATGGTTCACGCGGAGGCGCGGAGGCGCGGAGAGATGGATATGCCGCAAAGCGGCTTTTCTCACCGCCGCTGCTGTCGGAAGCCCCATTGCCGAACAATGGTCTGTCGGCCCGAACTTCCTCTCTCCGCGCCTCCGCGTCTCCGCGTGAACCGAATCGAAATCCGGCATCTGGACCCAAGACCCTTGTCGCGACCGGACGCCGGGCCGATATAGGACCGGACGCCGCCGCAAGGAGTTTCCACGATGACCGACCCCGAAGCCGACAAGCCGCTCGATCCGATGGCGCATCATGTGCTGCGCGAGGGCGGGACCGAACGCGCGTTCACGGGGAAATATACCGACCACAAGGGCGACGGCGTCTATCGCTGCGCCGGCTGCGGCGAGCCGCTGTTCGACAGCCGCACCAAATATGACAGCGGCTCGGGCTGGCCGAGCTATACCGCGCCCGCGGGCGACGCAGCGGTGAGCGAGCATCGCGACGCGAGCCACGGCATGATCCGCACCGAAGTACGCTGCGCGAAATGCGAAGGCCACCTCGGCCATGTCTTCCCCGACGGCCCCGGACCGACCGGTCTTCGCTATTGCATCAACAGCGCGGCGCTTGACTTCGCCGAGCGCGGGCAGGATGAGGCGGACACCGGCAAGGGCTGACCGCCGCGCCGGGTGATGCAGCGGGGCTCCGCGAGGGAAGGAACATAGGGTTTGCGCCGCGAACGACAGCAGCCAACCGCAGGGAAATCGTCATCATCGGGCAAAGGCAGCGGTTCGCCCGCTCCCGGCGGAACGTCGCGCTTCCGGCTCTGGTTCCGGCGGATCATTCGCTGGGGCCTCGGCCTCGCGCTCGTCGGGCTCGTTGCGGTCGCGGTCGCGGTCGGCATCGCGGTGCAGCGCATCCCCAGCTTCGAGGAACTCAAGAAATCGCCCGCCGGGCAGACGATCCGCGTCCACGCCGCCGACGGCACCGTCTTCCTGTCGCTCGGGCCGAACTATGGCCGCTGGCTGACGCTCAACGAAACACCGCAGGTGATGCAGGACGCGATGGTCGCGGTCGAGGACCGGCGCTTTCGCTATCATCCCGGCGTCGATCCCGTCGGCATGAGCCGCGCCGCAGTGTTCGCGGTCCAGCATTACGGCACCGGGCGCCGCATGCAGGGCGCCTCGACAATCACCCAGCAGCTCGCGCGCAATATCTTCCTGTCGAACAGCTACACCTGGACGCGCAAGGCGCGCGAAATGGTGCTCGCGCTCGCGCTCGAATGGAAATTCTCGAAGGACGAACTGCTCGAACTCTATCTGAACAAGGTGTATTTCGGCGGCGGCAGCTATGGCATCGACGCCGCGTCGCGGCGCTTCTTCGGGCATAGCGCGACGCAGATGTCGCTGTCGGAGGCGGCGGTGGTCGCAGGGCTGGTCAAGGCGCCGTCGCGCTATTCGCCGACCGCCGACGCGCAGGCCGCGCTCGGCCGTGCCGGCGTCGTGCTCGACACGATGGTCGATGGCGGCTTCATCACCCGCAGCCAGGCCGACAGTGCCGAGCCCGCGAACGTCCAGCTTGCGCAGGAGACCGGCCAGAACAGCGCGCGCTATTTCAGCGACTGGGCGCTGCCGCAGCTCGACATGCTGATCGATGAGGGCAGCGAAGCCCTGGACGTCTATACGACCATCGACCTTCGGATGCAGCGCGCGGCGACCGCGGCGATCCAGGCCGACACGCCGAAGGGCGTGCAGGCGGCGCTGGTATCGATCGACCGCGACGGCGCGGTGCGCGCGATGGTCGGCGGCACCGATTATGTGACGTCGAACTACAACCGCGCGACGCAGGCGCTGCGCCAGCCGGGATCGGCGTGGAAGCTGTTCGTCTATATGGCCGCGCTCGAGGCGGGGCATAAGGTCGACGAGCAGGTCGTCGACGAGCCGGTGACGATCAACGGCTGGTCGCCCCGCAACTCGTCGGGGCGCTTCTCGGGGCCGATCAGCCTCCGCACCGCCTTCGCTTATTCGATCAACACCGTCGCGGCGAAGCTCGGCGACGAGGTCGGCTTCTCGGCGGTCGCCAACATGGCGCGGCGCTTCGGGATCACGACGCCGATCAACACCCACCCCTCGATGGTGCTCGGCAGCGCCGAGGTGCGCGTGATCGACATGACCTCCGCCTTCGCCGCGGTCGCGCGCAAGGGCGTGTCGGCGCAGCCCTATGGCATCACCAAGGTGACGACCGCCGACGGCCGCCTCCTCTACCAGCGCCCTGCGGAGCGCGGGCAGGTGCTCGTCGATAACTGGGTCGCGGCAGGGATCACCGACCTCCTCCAGACCGCGGTCGCGACAGGCACCGGGCGCGCGGCGCAGATCGGCCGCCCGGTCGCGGGCAAGACCGGCACGACGACGAGCAACAAGGACGGCTGGTTTCTCGGCTTTTCGAGCGGGCTGACCACCGGCGTGTGGATGGGCCGCGACGATGCGAAGCCCGTCGGCGGGCTGCAGGGCGGCCACGCGCCGGCCAAGGCCTTTGCCGACTATATGCGCGTCGCGGTCGCCGGGCGTCCGGTCGAACCCTTCGACACCGAGGTGAAGCTGCCCGAATGGCAGCTCGAGGACGAGAATGACGCCTATCTGGGCGAGCCCGGCCAGGAGGGGCTGACCGACGACAACGGCATGCCGATCGAGCTGCCCTACGACAGCCGCCCGCCGCAGGACGAGACCCAGCCGCAACCGCCGCAGGACGACGGGCCGGTGCTAAACCAGCAATGGATCGAGGAGCAGACCGGCCGCCGGCCGCCGCCGTCTGACCTCGGCGCGCAGCCCAAAGGATCGCCCCAAGGCAAGATCATAACGGTTCCGGCCCCCAAGGCCCCGCCGGCGCCCATGCAAAAGGGGCAAGCGCCGCGCGCCACGAACGGCGAGGGAAATTAGAGCCTCATCCGCTAAATCGGCGTCACTAACTCCGTCCGTGCCGAGCGTGTCGAGGAACCGTTCTTCTTCCTGCGACGCTGAAAGAAAGGACGGCCCTTCCACAAGCTCAGGGCGGATGATGTGGATTTAGCGCAAGACCCGCTAGGGTCAGGACCCATTGATTTGCGGTAGCGATTATGATTCAGGCGACCACGAAGGAGCCTGAATTTGAGCGATTTATTCTGGCTGACGGACGAGCAGATGGCGCGTCTCCAGCCCTATTTTCCAAAGAGCCATGGCCG
>NZ_JAYSAH010000092.1:0-12767 GCF_041916015.1 Sphingopyxis sp.
CGGCGGGCTCGCGAGCGGCTGCGCCGCCTTCGACGCCGCGCTCGGCGGCGGGCTCGCGGCCGGGAAGCTGCATGAATTCTTCGCCGCCGACGCGCTCGACGGAACGAGCGCCGCCGCCTTCGCCGCGCTGCTCGCGTTCCGCACACCAGGCAAGGCGCCGCTGATCTGGCTGCGCACCGGCGGCGACGCACGACGCACGGGTTCGATCTATGCCCCCGGCATCGCCGAGCTCGGCGGTGATCCCGACCGGCTGCTGCTCGTCGAAACTCCCGACCCCAGGATGCTGCTCGCCTGTGCGAACGATGCGGTCCGCTGCGCGGGATCGGCGGCGGTGATCGTCGAAAGCTGGGGGAAATTCCCCTTGTTCGACCTGACCGCGGGGCGCCGCCTCGCGCTCGGCGCGCGCGACGCGGGGACGGCCCTGCTGATGCTGCGGCTGAATGCCGTCCCCGCGCCGAGTGTTGCCGAAACGCGCTGGAACGTCGCAGCGGCCGTCTCACGCGAACTCGAAGCCCATGCGCCGGGCGCCCCCGCCTTCGACCTCGAACTCTTGCGCTGGCGCGCCGGCCCCGCCGGCGGGCGCTGGCGACTGGACTGGAACCATGACGAAAATGCCTTTGGGGAATCGGCGCTATCTGGCGCTCTTCTTCCCCTGGCTGCCCGCCGAGCGGCTCGCCCGCACGGCGCCGCGGCCGCCTGACGCCCCGCTGGTCTTCGCCGACAGGCAACGCGGCGCGCTCCGCATCGCGAGCGTCGATCCGGCGGCGCAGGCGGTCGGTCTCGCCGCGGGCATGCCGCTCGCCGACGCGCGCGCGCGGGTGCCCGAGCTGATCGTCGTCGCCCACGATCCGGCGGCCGACCACGCCTGGCTCGACCGGCTCGCCCTGGGGTGCAATCGCTATACGCCGCTCGTCGCGCTCGACGCCCCCGACGGGCTGATCCTCGACATCGCCGGCGCCGAGCATCTGGCGGGTGGCGAGGCGGGCCTGATCGCCGACATCGAGAGGCGCCTCGCGCGCCTCGGCATGAGCGTGCGCCTCGCGCTCGGCCCGACCGCCGACGCCGCGCGCGCGCTGGCGCGCTACCAGACACGGCCGGCCCCCGACGAGGCCAGCGCGATCCGCCGCCTCCCCGTTGCCGCGCTCGAACTCGAAGCCGAGGCGACGGTCGCGCTCGTCCGCGCGGGGCTGAAGACGATCGGCGACCTCGCGAGCCGCCCGATGGCGAATATCGCCGCGCGCTTCGGCGCGAGTGCCGCGACCGCGCTTCGCCGCATCCTCGGCGACGCGCCGAGCCCGCTCGACCCGCGCATCGCGCCGCCGCCGGTCATGGTCGAGCGCCGCTTCGCCGAACCGCTCGGCAGCACCGCGCACGCGGCCAAAGTGCTGACCGAGCTGGCGGGCGAGGCGATCGAAGCCCTCGCCGAACGCGGCAAGGGCGGGCGGCATTTCCGCGCGACCTTCTTCCGCAGCGACGGCCTTGCGCGCAGCATCGATATCGAGACCGGCCATGCGACGCGCGACGCCGGGCTGGTCATGCGCCTGTTCGCCGAGCGGATGGACGGGCTCGCCGACCCGCTCGACCCCGGCTTCGGCTTCGACATGATCCGCCTCGCGGTGCCGCGGCTCGACCCGCTCGGCGCGACGCAGTTGAAGCTCGAGGGCGGCGCGGTGCGCGCGGCGGTGATCGACGAGCTGATCGACCGGATGACGACGCGGCTCGGACGCGGGCGCGTCAAGCGCCTGCTCGCCGCCGACACGCATATCCCCGAACAGGCGCAGCTCGCGCTCCCCGCGATCGACGCGCCGCCGCCCGCACCGTGGATCGCACCCGAACCCGGCGAGCCGCCGGCGCGCCCCTTCCACCTCTTCGACCCGCCGCAGCCGATCGAGGTGATCGCCGAAGTTCCCGACGGCCCGCCGCAGCGCTTTCGCTGGCGGCGCGCCTTTCACGCGGTGCGCCGCTACGAAGGCCCCGAACGCATCGCCGCCGAATGGTGGCGCCGCCGCGACAATGGCGGGCTGACGCGCGACTATTACCGCGTCGAGGATGTCCAGGGCCGCCGCTTCTGGCTGTTCCGCCACGGGCTTTACGATGAAAAGCCCGATCCGCGCTGGTACATCCACGGGCTGTTCGCATGAGCGAGGAACCCGCCGGTCCCGGTTTCGCCGAACTGGTCGCGGCGACCAACTACAGCTTCCTCCGCGGCGCCTCGCACCCGGCCGAGATGGTCGCACGCGCGCTGGAGCTCGGCATGGCGGGCATCGGCATCGCCGACCGCAACAGCGTCGCGGGGGTGGTGCGGGCGTGGGCCTATCTGAAAGACCTGCAGGTCAAGCAGCCCAAAAAGGTGGAGCGCTTCCGGCTGGTGGTCGGGGCACGGCTCGCCTTCGCCGACGGCACCCCCGACATCGTCGCCTATCCGGTCAGCCGCTACGGCTGGGGCCAGCTCACCCGCCTCCTCTCGACCGGCAATCTGCGCGCCGAGAAGGGGGACTGCATTCTGGAGCTCGGCGACCTGCTCGACCATTCGGACGACCTGCTGCTGATCGCGACCGAGGCCGACGAGGCGCTGCTCCTGACCCTCAAGCGCAAACGGCCGAAGTCGGTCTGGCTGGCGGCGGCGATGCCGCAAGCGGGCGGCGACGCACGAAAGCTGGCCGAACGCCAGCGTCTGTCGGCGGCGACCGGCGTTCCCCTGCTCGCGACCAATGATGCGCTCTATGCGACCCGCGAGCAGCGGCCGCTGCACGACATCATCACCTGCATCCGCGAAGGAACGACGGTCCAGAAAGCAGGCCGGCTGCTCCGCGCCAACGGCGAGCGCCACCTGAAGGCACCCGCCGAAATGCAGCGGCTGTTCGGCGGCTATCCCAGGGCGATCGAGCAAAGCGCGAAGCTGCTGGGCCGCATCCGATTCGACCTCGGCGACCTGCGCTACGAATATCCGCACGAGCCGGTGCCGCCGGGCTGGAAGCCGTTTCCCTATCTCCACCATCTGGTGAAGACGGCGGCCGAGAAGCGCTATGGCGTCCCTCTGCCTCCCAAGGTCCGGCAACTTGTCGGCAACGAACTGCGCCTCATCCGGCGGCGTGCCTATGTCTATTATTTCCTGACGGTCTACGACCTCGTCCGCTTCGCCCGGTCCCAGAATCCGCCGATCCTCTGTCAGGGGCGCGGGTCGGCGGCCAATTCGATCGTCTGCTTCCTGCTCGGCGTGACCTCGGTCGATCCGATGAAGCACGAACTGCTCTTCTCGCGCTTCATGTCGGCCGAGCGCGACGAGCCGCCCGACATCGACGTCGATTTCGAGCATGAACGGCGCGAGGAGGTGATCCAGCACATCTATGAACGTTATGGCCGGGAGCGCGCCGGGATCGCCGCGACCGTCATCCATTACCGCGCGCGCAGCACGATCCGCGAGGTCGGCAAGGCGCTCGGCTTCAGCGAGGACGTCACCGCGCGGCTCGCCGATACGAGCTGGGGAAGCTGGGGCGACGAAGTGCCGACCCAGCGCCTCGTCGAGGCGGGGCTTAACCCGCATAATGGCGAGATCGAACGGCTGCACCGCTTCGTCGGCGAACTGCTGAAAGCGCCGCGCCATCTCTCGCAGCATGTCGGCGGTTTCGTCCTCACCGAAGGGCGGCTCGACGAGCTGGTGCCGATCCACAATGCCGCGATGGAGGACCGCACCTTCATCGAATGGGACAAGGACGACATCGACGCGCTCGGGCTGATGAAGGTCGATGTGCTCGCGCTCGGCATGCTGACTTGCATCCGCAAATGCTACGACCTGATGCGCGAGCACGGCCTCGGCGATCACACGCTGGAACTCGACATCGATTGCGACGACGAAGCCGTTTATAAAATGCTCCAGAAAGGCGACAGCATCGGCGTGTTCCAGGTCGAAAGCCGGGCGCAAATCAACATGCTGCCGCGCCTCAAACCCAAGGAGTTCTATGATCTGGTCGTGCAGGTCGCGATCGTCCGCCCCGGCCCGATCGAAGGCGACATGGTGCATCCCTATCTGAAGCGGCGAAGCGGGGAGGAGAAGGTCACATTCCCCTCACCGGCTCCGCCGCATGATCCCGGCGAGCTTTACGACGTTCTCAAAAAGACCCACGGCGTCCCGCTGTTCCAGGAACAGGCGATGAAGCTGGCGATGGTCGCGGCCGACTTCACGCCCGAGGAAGCGAACGGCCTGCGCCGCGCGATGGCGACCTTTCGCAACGTCGGGACGATCGACAATTTCCGCGACAAGATGATCGGCGGCATGATGCGGCGCGGCTACGAACAGGAGTTCGCCGAACGCTGCTTCAAGCAGATCGAGGGCTTCGGCAGCTATGGCTTTCCCGAAAGCCACGCCCAGTCCTTCGCGCGGCTCGTCTATGTTTCGTCCTGGATCAAGCATTATCATCCCGCGGTTTTCGCCTGCGGCATCCTCAATTCGCAGCCGATGGGCTTTTATGCTCCCGCGCAGCTCGTGCGCGACGCGCGCGACCATGGCGTCGAGGTGCGTGCGGTCGATGTGAACGCGAGCCATTGGGACAACAGCCTCGAACGGCGCGAAGACGGCAGCCTCGCGCTGCGGCTCGGCTTCCGGCAGGTTGACGGGTTTCGCGAGGACTGGGCGACGCAGATCGCCCATGCCCGCACGGCTCCCTTCGCCTCGGTCGAGGATCTCGCCCGCCGCGCGAACCTGTCCAGCCGCGCGCTACGCCTCATCGCCGATGCCGATGCCTGCCGCTCGATGGGGCTCGAACGAAGGCCGGCGCTGTGGGATGCGCGGCGGGTGCGGCAGGGCGTGCTGCCGCTGTTCGGCGCCGCGGGAGCCGGCGAGTTGGGTTTCGAGGCGGATGCGAAGCTGCCGCCGACCCCGCTCGCCGAGCATGTGCTCACCGATTATCAGACGACGCGGCTGTCGCTGAAGGGCCATCCGATGGCCTTCCTGCGCCGCGATTTCGCGCGCGAGGGCGTGCTGAGCGCGGCCGGAGTCGCGGCGGCGAAGAATGGATCGATCGTGCGCACCGCGGGCGTCGTCCTGATCCGCCAGCGGCCGGGCAAGGGCAATGCGGTCTTCATCACGCTCGAGGACGAGAGCGGAATCGTCAACATCCTGCTCTGGGCGCGCCTTTTCGAACGCCAGCGCCGCGCCGTCATGGCGTCGCGGCTGATGCTCGCCGAGGGCGAGGTGCAGCGGAGCAAGGAGGGGGTGATCCACCTGATGGCGACGCGCATCATCGACTGCACCGACCGGCTCGACGGACTGGGCGACGACGCCGCGCCGAATGCGCCGATGCCGCGTCCCGGCCATCCGCGCGATGTCCGCATCCTGCCGAAATCGCGCGATTTTCATTGAACATAAAGCTCGTCATTGCGAGCGCAGCGAAGCAATCCAGAGTGGCTTGTCACGCCCTGGATTGCTTCGCTGCGCTCGCAATGACAGGATAGGAGCCCGCTCTTCCGGCTACCCAAACAAAAGACGCCCCGGCTGTGGGGAGCCGGGGCGTCGGATCAGGCCAATAAAGGGACCAACCAAAGTTGGCCTGATTATGTTTGTACGTCCGGGTTTAGCCGCGGAGCAGGTTCATCACGCCCTGCGCGCTCTGGTTCGCCTGGGCGAGCATCGCGGTCGATGCCTGCGACAGAATGCCGGCCGCGGCGAGCTTGGTCGATTCGGCCGAGAAGTCGGCATCTTCGATGCGCGAACGCGATTCATCGAGGTTCGTGACGCGCGCCGTCAAATTATCGACAGCGGCGCTCAGGCGGTTCTGCTGCGCACCGAGGTTGGCGCGTTCGCCGGCCACCGTCTTGATCGCAGCGTCGAGCGTCGTCAGCGCACCCGTGGCACCGGCGGCGGTCGCCACCGAAAGCGTACCGACGGCCAGCGTCGTCGCGGTCAGGTTGCCGATGGTGATGTTCACCTTTTCACCGCTGTTGATGCCGGTCTGGATGTCGAAGCCGGCGGTGACGCTGCCGTCGAGCAGCTTGTTGCCGTTGAAGGTCGTCTGCGTCGTGATGTCGCCGATCTGCGAGATCAGCGCGGTGACTTCCTTCTGCACCAGGCCGCGGTCGTCGTCGCTGAGCGTGCCGTTCGAGGCCTGCATCGCGAGGTCGCGCATGCGGATCAGGATGTCCGAGATAGCGCCCGCGCCGCTGTCGGCGGTCTGCGCCAGCGAAATGCCGTCGTTGGCGTTGCGAATCGCCTGCGTGAAGCCGCGCGACGCGGCCTGCATGCGGGTCGCGACGGCGAGGCCGGCGGCATCGTCCTTGGCGCTGTTGATGCGCTTGCCGCTCGACAGGCGTTCCATCGCGGTGGCCTGCATGTTGCTGGCAACACGCGAGCTGTTCTGGGCGCGGAGCGCGCTCACATTGGTGTTGATGACAGTCATGTTGTTCCTTTCCGGCCCGTTTGGCCATTCCCGTATCGTGAGGGCTCGGCGAGCGGTCACGGATGCAGTAACGGCGGGCCGCCGGGCGGATTAAGCCGGTCCGTCAAAAAAATGTCGAAGAGGGTGTTAAGCCTGTTCGATAGCCAATCAAACCCCTGAAAATCAGCCGATAAAATTTCTGGCACGGGCTTTGCATTACTCTTTGGGCGTGCGGCGCAAGGCCGCGCACCAGGACGGATGAAAGCTTATGAGCACGATTGACCAGAGCCGGCTGCTGCAGATGCGCAGCTCGATCCTCAATCAGAATCAGGCGCTGCAGCGCGCCGCCGGCCGCGGCGCAGCGGGCGGTATCGAGGGCGGGGTGGGCGGCATCGGCGGCACCCCCGATTTCGGCGCCGCGATCTCGAACGCGCTGCAACAGGTCAACACCCAGCAGCAGCGCGCGAGCGACGTCAGCGAAGCCTATGAGCGCGGCGACACGCACGACATCGTCAGCGTGATGATCGAGCGGCAGAAGGCCTCGCTCGGCTTCGAGACGACCTTGCAGGTCCGCAACAAGCTGCTCTCCGCCTATCGCGACATCATGAACATGCCGGTGTAACCCATGGCCGAAGCCCAGATCCTGACCCCCGTCGACGACACGAACCGCCTGCCCGTCCCCGCGATGGGCGGCCGTTTCGCGCCCGTCCAGCAGTTCGTCCGCCAGCCCGCCGTCCAGCGCGCGCTGCCGATGATCGCCACCACCACCGCGATCGGCATCGCGGCGCTCGCTTGGTTCATGACCCAGTCGGCCCCGCAGGCGCAGCTGTTCGCCGGGCTCGACGACAGCGACAAGTCGGCGGTCGCCGACGCGCTGCAGTCGCAGGGGATCGCGCATACGATCGACCCGACGACCGGCGCGCTGACCGTCGATGCCGACAAGCTCTATCAGGCGCGTATAGCCCTCGCGGGACAGGGGCTGCCCAAGGCGGCGCCGAGCGGCGACAGCCTGATCGCCTCGCTCCCGATGGGATCGAGCCGCGCGATCGAGGGCGAGACGCTGCGCTCGGCGCGCGAGGCCGACCTGTCGCGCACGATCGAGACGATCGACGCGGTGAAGACCGCGCGCGTCCACATCGCCGCCGCCGAGCCCAGCCTGTTCGTCCGCGAGGACAAGCCCGCGACCGCCTCGGTCATGCTGACGCTGCAGAACGGCCGCTCGCTCAGCGACGGGCAGGTGCAGGCGATCCGCTTCCTCGTCGCTTCGTCGGTTCCCGGCATGAACGCCGATCAGGTGCAGGTGATCGACCAGCGCGGCGCGCTGCTCTCCGACGGCGCGTCGAACGGCGACATGAAGGCCTTCCAGCTTCAGACGCAGGTCGAGGACCGCTTCCGCCGTGCGCTCGACACCTTGCTCGGCCCGATGCTCGGCGCCGGCAACTATACCGTCGAGGTCCATGCCGACGTCGACATGTCCGAAAGCCAGGCGACGCGCGAAAGCTTCCCCAAGGACGACCGCGCGCTGACCAGCGAGCAGGTCATCCGCAGCGTCAGCGGCGACGGCGCTCCGCCGCCCGCGGTCGGCATTCCCGGCGCGCTGTCGAACCAGCCGCCGCAGGCCTCAACCGTCACGGGCACCGCGCCCGTCCCCGCGGCGCCCGGCGCGCCCGCGGCGCAGACGAACAGCAACGAGAATGCGACCCGCGCCTATGAGGTCGGCCGCGAGATTTCGGTCACCCACCAGCCGCAGGGCCAGCTTCGCCGCGTCTCGGTCGCGGTCGCGCTCAATCAGGGCAAGAAGGCGCTGACCCAGACCGACATCGCCAAGATCGACAGTCTGGTGAAGGGCGCCGTCGGCTTCGATGCGGCGCGCGGCGATCAGGTCGCGATCAGCCAGCGCCCCTTCGTCAAGGTCGAGGACGCCGGTCCCGCTTTTTACGACCAGGCCTGGTTCCTGCCGCTGATCAAGCAGGTCGGCGCGATCCTCGCCGCGATCCTCGCTTTCTTCTTCATCGGCCGCCCGCTGATTCGTGCCGCCAAGCAGCGCGCGACCCAGCGCGCCGAACGCGACGCGCAGATCGAGGAGACTTTGCTCGCGGTGACCGAAAATCCCGCGGCGCCCGCCAGCGGGCGCGGCGGCAAGGAAATCACGCTCGAGATGATCGAGGCGGCGCCGAGCTATGAAGCGCGCGCCAACCTCGTCCGCGAATTCGTCCGTCAGGATTCGGCCCGCGCGGCGCTGGTCGTCCGCCAGCTGATGCAGGAGGGTGCCCGTGCCTGACGAGATCGACACGCTGACCGAAGATGCGCCGCGCGTGCCGGCCGCGATCCAGGGCGCATCGGCCGCCGCCATCCTGCTGATGCTGCTCGACGAAAGCGAGGCGGCGACGATCCTCAAGCATCTCGGCCCCGAGGAGGTGAAGCAGATCGCCAAGTCGATGTACGACAGCGCCAACGCCAGCGAGAATCAGATCGAGCAGGCGCTCGACCAGTTCGTCTCCGAAAGCCGCAACGTCAGCGCGCTCGCGGTCGGCGCCGACACGCGCATCCGCACCGTGATCCACGAAGCGGTCGGCAACGTCCGCGCCGACAACATCCTCGCCGCCGTCGCGCCGCAGTCGAGCGCCGCGTCGCTCGAAATGCTGCGCTGGATGGACGTCGATGCGATCAGCGCGCTGCTCGCCAACGAGCATCCGCAGGTCGGCGCGCTGATCCTGTCGGTGCTGATCCCCGACGTCGCCGCGCGCGCGATCGAAACGCTCGACGAGGCGCTGCAGTCCGAGCTGGTGTTGCGCGCCGCGCAGCTCACCTCGGTTCCCGCCGCCGCGATCGAGGATCTCGAATCGGTGCTCGCCGCCGCAAACGTCAGCGGCCAGCGCGTCGCCAAGCAGCCGATCGGCGGCCCGAGCGACGTCGCCAAGATCATGAAGAAGATGCCGAAGCAATTGAGCGAACGCACGATCCGCACGCTCAAGAAGACCGACAAGCTGCTCGCGCAGATCATCGAGGAAGAGATGTTCATCTTCGAAAATCTGCGCGATCTCGACGCCAAGGCGCTCGGCACCGTGCTCCGTTCGGTCGATGCGGCGCAGCTGGCGGTCGCGCTCAAGGGCACCGACGCCGACATGGTCGATCGCTGCCTCGCCACCATGTCGAAGCGCGCGTCGGAAACGATCCGCGACGAAATGGCCGAAATGACGATGGTCAAGCGCACCGACGTCGACGAGGCGCAGAAGGCGATCATGCAGATCGTCCGCCAGATGGCCGCGAGCGGCGAGATCATGATCGCGGGCGGGGGCGACGATTATGTCTGATCGCGCCGCCGAAGCTACCGTCATCTCGCTCGCCGCCGTCATGGCGGAGGGCCGCGGCTTCCGCCCGCTCCACTTCGGTGCGCCGCCCGCCCCCGAAAGGGTGCCGGTCGAGCCCGTCGCCGGCGACGCCGAAGCCGCGAACGATCCGTTCGCGCTCGGCCTTGCCGAAGGGCAGCGGCTCGCCGAGGCCGCCTTCGCGGTCGAGCGCCAGCAGCTGCTCGCGCTGGTCGCCAGCGCCGAGGCGCTGCAGGACGAGCCGAGCGAGGAACTCGCGCAGCTGATCGCCGAGACGGTCGAGCGGCTCGTCCGCCAGATCGTCGGCCAGGCGCCGATCGACGCCGAATGGCTGCAGGCGCAGGCCGACATCGCCGCGGCGATGGTCGCCGAAGCCGACAAGGCGCGCACGCTCTGGGCGAACCCTGCCGACGCCGCGCTACTCGTCGATGCCGCGATCGCGCTGCCGATCGAGGCCGACCCGTCGATGACGCGCGGCACCGTCCGCATCGAAACCTCGGCGGGCTGGATCGAGCATGGCCGCGCGGTTTATTTGAATGAACTCCGCGCCGCGCTCGGCGGCGAAGGGGACGCCGCATGACGCGCCGCCTCGCCATGACCGCGCAGCAACTGCTCGCACCCGTCGAACTGCGCGACGCAAGCCCGCGCCGTATCGGCACGCTCGTCGCGCACGAGGGGATCATGCTCGAAGTGTCGGGTTTCCCGCAGCCGCTCGGCAGCAATGTCCGCATCAAGTCGGCAAACAACGACTATGTCTACGGCGAGGTCGTCGGCTTCCGCGGCCACCGCAGCCTCGTCCTCCCCTTCGACACCAACATGCCGCTCGTCACCGGCGCGCCGGTCGAGCCGCACGGCGCGTCGAGCATGGTCGCGGTCGGCAAGACGCTGCTCGGCCGGATCATCGACGCGCAGGGCAACCCGCTCGACGGCCGGCCGCCGGTCAAGTCGCAGTTCCAGTGGCCGCTCGCCGGGCGCAAGGTCAATCCGCTGCGCCGCGGCCGGGTGACGAAGCCGCTCAACATGGGCGTCCGCGCGATCAACGGCCTGCTCACCATCGGCGAGGGCCAGCGCGTCGCGATCATCGCGGGCTCGGGCGTCGGCAAGTCGGTGCTGATGGGCCAGATGATCGCCGGCACCGAATGCGATGTGATCGTCGTCGGCCTGATCGGCGAACGCAGCCGCGAAGTCAGCGATTTCGTCGAGACGAAGCTGCCCCCCGCGGTCCGCAAGAAATCGGTCGTCGTCGCGGTTCCCGCCGACCATCCGCCGCTGCTGCGCCTGCGCGCTGCGATGCGCGCGACCGCCATTGCCGAAAGCTTCCGCGCCGAAGGCAAGAAGGTGCTGCTCCTCATCGACAGCCTGACCCGCGTCGCCCACGCCCAGCGCGAGATCGGCCTGACGCTCGGCGAGCCGCCGACGATGAAGGGCTATCCGCCCTCGACCTTCGCGCTGATCCCCTCGCTGGTCGAGCGCGCGGGCAACGACAGCCTGACCGGCGGCTCGATCACCGCGCTCTACACCGTGCTCGCCGACGGCGGCGACATCGACGACCCGGTCGTCGACAGCGCGCGCGCGATCGTCGACGGGCATATCATCCTGTCGCGCCAGCTCGCCGAGCAGGGCGTCTATCCCGCGATCGACGTCGCCCGCTCGCTGTCGCGCACCATGGCGGATTCGGTCGATCCCGACCACGCCGCCGCCGCCGCGCGCTTCCGCCAGCTCTGGTCCGCCTATGAAGAGAATCGCGACCTGATGCTGATGGGCGCCTATGTCGCCGGCGGCGATCCGGTGCTCGACACCGCAATCGCGCGCCACGCCGACCAGCTTGCTTTCGTGTCGCAGGCGGCCGGCGCGCAGGTCGATTTCGAAACATCCCGCCAGGCCCTGATCGAAGGATATATTGCATGAACGCCCGCACCGCACGCCGCAAACGCATCATCCGCGTGCGCACCGTCGAACATCAGATGGCCGAAGCCAATCTCGCACGCGCAACCGGCGAACTCGCGAGCCTCGTCGAACTGTCGAAACGCCTCGAGACGCTGCGCACCGACCTTGCGATGGCGAAGGGCGCGGTCGCCGGGCGCGCGCTCAACACGATCGGCGAGCTCGGCATGCGGCTCGACATGGCGAAGGAAAATCTCGCCGCGCCGCTTGCGGGCGCCAGCATTCGCCGCGACGAGGCGGGCGTCCTTGCGCAGAGCGCGATGGTCCGCGAAGAATCAGCGGTCCGCCTCTATGAGCGCAGCCGCCAATCGGAGGCGCAGGAACAGGAACGCCGCAACGATGCCAACCGCCCGCATCGCCGCCGCGCGATGAGCCTGCGGCTGATCGACGGCGGCGCAGCATGATGGCGTCGCTTCCCCAGACCCCCACGCAGACCGGCCTCGCCGCGATTCTCGCGGCGCTGGGCCAGGCCGTGCCTGCGGGCAATCCGCCGAGCGAACCGGGCTTCGAGCAATTGCTCGCGAATCTGCCGGGAACGGCGGCTACCGCGGCAACCCCCTTGGCCGCATCCGCCCTGCCCGCTCCGGCCACGCTGGCCGGCACGCCGGCCATGCCGGTCGCGGCGAATCTGTTCGGCGTCCAGACCATGGGCCAGCCCGCTCCGCAAGCCGCCACGCCGACCGTTTCCGAAGCGCCGGCTGGTCCCGTCTCGCCCGCCGCGACGACCCCGCCGGCGGCCGCGCTGTTCGGCCTTGCGCAGCCGGTTGCCGATACCCCGCTCCATTCCACGCTCGCCGCCGAACCCGCGGTAAAGACGGTCGCCAGGCCGGTCGATACCCAGCCCGCCGACGCAGCGGCTGCGGCGGCCAGCCTGCTCATCGCCGTTGCGACCCCGCTCAAAACGGCCGCTCCCGCGACCGAAAAGGCCGCACCTGCCCTGCACGAACGCACCGACGCGCCGGCCGACGGCGAGACCGGGGGTCCCGTGGCCGTCGCACCGGCCGCCATCGCCGTGGAGCCCCCCACCGTCGCCGAAGCGCCGCCAGCCGCAGCCGCAGCCGCGATAGCGGTGACGATGCCCGCGACCGACAAGCCGGTCGCCGAAAAGGCGGCCAGGCCCGCC
>NZ_JAYSAH010000093.1:0-3647 GCF_041916015.1 Sphingopyxis sp.
CGCCGGCGAACAGCGGCAGGTCGGGAGCGGGGGCAGGGGCTTCGACGGCACGCGCCGCGGCTTCCTCGCGCGCGAGCAATTGTTCGAGGCCCGATGGCGGCGGCGTTTCGTCGCGCGGCGCAGGGCGCAATTTGGTCGCGGCCTCGCCGATCTGTTCGCGCAGGCTCTCGGTGCCCGCCTTGGCGACGCTGCCGATCCCGGCCTTCGTCTTGCCCGCGACCTCGCCGATCCCGCGGCCCGCGTCGCTCGACAGCTTGCGGGCCTTGTCGCCGAGCGCCATCCTGTCCCACGCCTCCACGCTGGCTTTCGCGGCGGCCCGTCCGGCCTTGGCCGAATTGCGGCCGATGGCGCTCGCGGTACGTGCGGTCAGCGCGCCCGTTTTCGCGGCAAAAGCGTGCGAGCGGCGGGGGATTTCCATCGCTTCGACCCGCGCGGGGATGTCGGCGCGCTCGCCGACGCCGATCGTCCAGTCGGCAAAGGCTTCGGCACCGTCGCGGAGCCGGTCCCAGAGCTTCGCGGCGCCGGCCCTGATCGCCTCGGGCTGGACTCGCGGCGCCTGCGGCTTTTCGGCGGCCTTGTAGCGCGCGAGGTCGATACCGACCGGCGGTTCGTCCTTCGGCTTGGCCAGGCCTTCATCGCGCAGAGGGGCCGACGCATCGGGCGTCGGGGCCGGGTCGCGCAGCCACGGCTGATAATAATCGTCTTTCTTTTCGGTCACTTGTCGCCCTTGTGCACCGCCGATAGCGATGCGTCCCTATCGTATCTCGTTTGAATCTAGCGCTTTTTGCGCGCCTGTTCCACCTCGGCGCGCGACACCAGCGCAATATCCTGTGCGCGAATCCAGTCGGCCGACCCTTCGGGCAGGCCCTGCATCGCGGTTTCGGCGTTACGCAGCGCGAGCGCCGACTGTCCACCCTCCAGATTATAGCGTTCGGCCGAGGCGAGCGCGGCGCGCGCCTGATCGCCCTTGTTCGCATAGACGATGCCGAGCTGATACCAGGCGAAAGGGTTCTGGTTGTCGAGCGCGACCGCAGTCTTCAACACCTTCTCGGCCTCGGCGAAATTGGCGGAGTCTTCGGTGGCGATCAGCGCGTGGCCGAGCGTCGCGGCGATCAGCGGCTGCGAGCGCGAATTGGTCACCGCTTCGCGCAGCGGCGGGATCGCCTCCTTCGGCCGGCCCGATTCGAGCAGCACCTGTCCTTCGAGTTCGAGGAAATAGGGATCGTGCGGGTCGGCCTTGAGCAGGCCCTCGACCTCGGCGAGCGCCTTGTCGGGATAGGCGCTCTTGTGCCAGGCATAGGCGCGGGCGTAGCGCGCCGGGATGCTTGTGTCGCTCACGGGATATTTGCGCAGCGTCCGGTCGGGGTCGGCGATATAGCCCGACAGCTTCGCCTTGATGCGCTGGAACCGCGCCTCGATCTTCGGGTCGGCGGGCTTGCTCCATGCGGGATCGACGACATAGACTTCGCGCAGCGCCTGAATGCGGTCGCCCGACATCGGGTGGGTGCGGCCATAGGCCTGATCGTCGTCCTGTTTCACGCCATAGCGGAATTCGAGATTCTGCAGCTTCTTGAAGAAGGCGAGGCTCCCGCGGCCGCTGATCCCGGCCTTCGACAGATATTGCGCGCCGGCGGCGTCGGCGGTCGCTTCCTGCGTGCGGCTGAAGGCGAGATATTTGCCGAGCGCGGCTTGCTGGCCCGCCATCATGATCCCCATGCCCGCCTCGCCGCCGCCCGCCGCGATCGCGGCGGCGCCGAGGAGCAGGCTGAGCAGCGAGATGCCGGTCGCGGTCTTGGCGCCTTCGCTGGCGCGGATCGCATGGCCGCCCATGACGTGGCCGAGCTCGTGCGCGAGCACGCCCTGTACCTCTTCGGCGCTGTCCGCCGCCTCGATGAGGCCGCTGAAGACGTAGATGTCCTGGCTGCCCGCGACGAAGGCGTTGATGCTGGAATCGCCGAGCAGATGGACGCGCACCTGCCCCGGTTGCAGCCCCGCCGCGACGAGCAGCGGGTCCATCATGTCCTGGAACAACGCCTCGGTCTCGGCGTCGCGGAGGATCGACTGCGCCATCGCGGGGCGCGCGGCCACCGCGATCATCGCGATGATCGTCAGGAGGATGCGGAAAAAGGCGCCGGTCCCATGCGCGCGGCGCACGGGAGGCTGCGGAAATGCGGTCATCGCCGCCTGTCTTGCGCCGCGCGCCTGAACCTCGACTGAAGCCATGGAGGCTTATTGGGACGCACGGCGCGCGGGCGCAAGTGCAGGCGGCGATTATACGATCGGTTGCAATGCGTTTGGTGTCTAGTGGAGAAGTTCAACAGCCCTGTGCCCCCGAACGCGGGGGCCCATCACCGGTCGGTGCTATTTCGAACCATCAGGAGATGGGTCAGTATCGGGTTGAACATGCCCCGCATGTTCAAGGATCGTCCGGGGGACGATCCGACCCGATGCTCCTTCGCGGGGACACAGGCTTTTCATTCTATCTAGCGTTCTCAGTTTCCGAAGGTGCGCTGCCACCAGCCGCGACGGGGTTCGCCGTCGGGACCCGTTTCACCGGCATCCGCCTCGGCGCCGACGGGTTCGGCCTCGACCGCCGCAGCGGGCTCGGCCGTCGCTTCCGGGGCCGGCTCGGCGGCCTTCTTGGCGCGGCTTGCACGCTTTTTCGGCGCGGGCTTGGCAGCTTCGGCTGTCGCTTCGGCGGCGGGGGCTTCCGCTGCCGGTGCCTCGGCGGCTTCGGCTGCCGCGGCTTCTGCAGCGGCGGCGGCCTTGGTCTTGCGCGGCGCGCGCTTGCGCTTCGGCTTTTCCTCGGCGGCGGGTGTTTCCTCGACGACCGGCTCGGGCGCCGTTTCGGCCGGAGCGGTTTCTTCCGCCTCGACGGCCGCTTCGGCGTCCTCGACCTTCTTGCGGCCGCGACCGCCGCGGCGGCGCGGTTTCTTTTCGGCGGGTTCGGCTTCGGCCTCTACCGGGGCAGCGTCTTCGACCGGGGTGTCTTCGGCGCTGCCGGCATTTTCATCGCCTTCATCGCCTGCGCCGGTTTCAGCATCCTCGCCTTCGATGCCTTCCTCGTCGCGGCGGCCGCGACGGCCACGGCGACGGCGGCGGCGGCGCTTGCGGCCCTCGCCATCCTCGCCGTCCTGGCGTTCCTGCCGTTCGCTGCGCGCGGGACGGTCTGCGGCCTCTTCGGCTTCTTCTTCCTCATCCTCCTCGACGAAGTCGTCTTCCTCTTCCTCGATCTCGACGATCGGGGCGAAGCTGCGGCGGGCGACCGGCGGCGGACCGCCGACCTCGACCGCCATGCGCGCACCCTCGGTCTCGCCGTCGGGCAGGATTTCGACGCTGACGCCGTAGAGTTCCTCGATCTCGCGCAATTCGCGGCGCTTTTCGTTGAGGAGGTAGAAGGTCGCTTCCTGGCTCGCGCGCAGGATGATCTTGCTGCCCTTGCCGCGTGCGGCTTCCTCTTCGATCAGGCGGAGTGCCGAAAGGCCCGCCGACGAAGCGGTGCGGACGAGGCCGGTGCCTTCGCAGTGCGGGCACGGACGCGTCGAGGCTTCGAGGACGCCGGTGCGCAGCCGCTGGCGGCTCATCTCCATCAGGCCGAAGCCCGAGATGCGGCCGACCTGGATGCGCGCGCGGTCGTTCTTGAGCGC
>NZ_JAYSAH010000094.1:0-21541 GCF_041916015.1 Sphingopyxis sp.
AAGTCGAGACACGCGAAGGCTGGCGCTTCCCAAGCGTGTCTCTAAATCTCTCGACACGAACGGAAATAGGGGATGGTCCGCTACCCACCCAAAAACCGCCCTTGCCCGCCCCGCTGCAAAAACCGCTTTCCTACATTATCGCGCTGTGCTCCAAACTGGTCGATGGAACAGATTGCACCGCACCTGCTCGCCGACACCTGTCTCGCCTTCATCCCCGTCACGCAGCAGCGGAGCCGCGCCGATGGCTGGACAGCCGAAACACAGGCGAATTTCATTCGCGCGCTCGCGGCGATGGGGTCGGTCGGCAAGGCGGCGCGCGCCGTCGGCATGGGCCGCGCCTCGGCCTATCGCCTGCGCGAACGGCCCGATGCCGCCAGCTTCGCGGCCGCCTGGGACCGCGCAATCTCGATGGGGCGCACGCACCAGTTCAGCATCGCGATGGACCGCGCACTCAACGGCGTCACGACCGTCCGCGTACTGAAAGGCGGCGCGATCGATGTCAGCGGCGGCCCCGACATGGCGGTCGTCCATGCCGCGCTGCGCGAGGACATCTTCGCTAAAGCGACAAAGGAGACAGTTTGAACGCGTGCATCGGTATCTTTTGTCGCTTTAAGCCCGAAAGAAAGACCCGCCCCCAGGCCCATGTCCCCGGAGGCGGGTCCGCGACCCATCGTCTTTGGCCCGCCGGTCCCACCGTGGCGCAGGACCGGCACGGACAATCAGCCGAGATCGAACCGGTCGGCGTTCATCACCTTGGCCCAGGCCTTGACGAAGTCGCGCACGAACTTCTCCTCATGCCCCTTCTCGGCATAGACTTCGGCCGTCGCGCGAAGCTGCGAGTTGGAACCGAAGATCAGGTCGGTGCGCGTCGCGCGCCAGCGCTCGGTGCGTCCGCCGCGGGTGTAGCCGATGAACTCCTCGTCGCCGCTCGCATCGACGACTTCCCACAAGGTATCCATGTCGAGCAGGTTGACGAAAAAGTCGGTGGTGAGCTGTCCGACGCGGTTCGTGAAGACGCCGTGCTTGCTGCCGCCGGTGTTGGCGCCGAGGACGCGCAGGCCCCCGACGAGCACGGTCAGTTCGGGCACCGACAGGCCGAGCAGCGAGGCGCGGTCGAGCATCAGCTCCTCGGTCTTCACGCTGTGCTTCGTCGCGAGATAGTTGCGGAAGGCATCGGCCCGCGGCTCCATCACCTCGAAGCTTTCGACGTCGGTCCAGTCCTGCGTCGCGTCGCCGCGGCCCGTGGTGACCGGAACGGTGACGCTGAAACCCGCATCCTTCGCGGCCTTTTCGACCGCCGCCGCACCCGCAAGTACAATCGCGTCGGCCAGCGACAGGCGGCCGCGCAGTTCGTCGATCTTGCCGAGTACCCTGGCGAGCTCGGCGGGATCGTTGACCGTCCAGTCCTTCTGCGGCGCCAGCGCGACACGCGCGCCGTTCGCGCCGCCGCGAAAATCGGTCTTGCGGAAGGTCGAGGCCGAGGCCCACGCCGCCTTGACGAGTTCGCTGACGGTCAGCCCCGAGCCGAGGATCGCGGCCTTGAACGCTGCGACATCCGCGTCCGACGGCTTGCTCCCCGCCGGCACCGGGTCCTGCCAGATCAGATCTTCGGCCGGGACCTCGGGGCCGAGGTAGCGGACCTTCGGGCCCATATCGCGATGACAGAGCTTGAACCAGGCGCGCGCGAAGGCGTCCTTGAACGCCTCGTGATCATTCCGGAATTTCTCCGAAATCTTGCGCAGCTCAGGGTCCATCTTCAGCGCCATGTCGGCGGTGGTCATCATCGTCGGCACCCGCTTGCCCGGGTTATGGGCGTCGGGGGCCATGTCTTCCTCTTTCTGGTTGATCGGCTGCCATTGCTGCGCGCCGGCGGGCGATTTCACCAGCTCATAATCATAGTCGAGGAGCAGGCGGAAATAATTGTTCGACCATTCGGTGGGCGTGTTGACCCACGCGCCCTCGATACCGCTGGTGATCGCGTGCGCGCCGACCCCGGTCTCGAAGCTGCTCGTCCAGCCGAGCCCCATCAGCGTGATGTCGGCGGCTTCGGGTGCCGCCCCGACCAGGCTCGCATCGCCCGCGCCATGCGCCTTGCCGAAGGTGTGCCCGCCGGCGGTAAGCGCCACCGTCTCCTCATGGCTCATCGCCATGCGCTCGAAGGTGATCTTGATGTCGCGCGCCGATTGCAGCGGGTCGGGATTGCCGCCCGGCCCTTCGGGATTGACGTAGATCAGCCCCATCTGGATCGCCGCGAGCGGGTTTTCGAGGTCGAGTTCCTTGTCGGGGTCGATGCGGGTCTGGACGCCCTCGTTGACCCATTGCTCCTCGGCACCCCAATAGATGTCGCGCTCGGCCTCATAGACGTCCTTGCGGCCGCCGCCGAAACCGAACACCGGGCCACCCATCGATTCGATCGCGACGTTGCCGGTCAGGATGAACAGATCGGCCCACGAAATCTTCGAGCCATATTTCTGCTTGATCGGCCACAACAGGCGCCGCGCCTTGTCGAGATTGCCATTGTCGGGCCAGCTGTTGAGCGGGGCGAAACGCTGCTGCCCGCTGTTGGCGCCCCCGCGCCCGTCGGCGGTGCGATATGTGCCCGCGGCATGCCACGCCATGCGGATGAAGAAGGGGCCGTAATTGCCATAATCGGCGGGCCACCACGGCTGGCTGTCGGTCATCAGCGCGGTGAGGTCGTCCTTCAGTGCCTGATAGTCGAGCGACTTGAACGCCTTCGCATAATCGAAATCCTCACCCATCGGGTCGGGCGAGGCGCCGTTCTGGGTCAGGATGTCGAGCGGCAGCGCGTCGGGCCACCAATCCTTGTTCGTCCGGCCGAGCAGCGAGCGGAAGCGGTCCTTGCCGCCAAAGGGGCAGCCTGTTTGGGGGGCGTTCATGCAGTCTCTCCTCTTTTGGTTGTTCTGTGATGATGGTCCGGCGCAATGACGGGCGCGTGACGCAACAGCGGCCGCGGGGTCGCTGGAGGACGGTCGGCGCGGGCGAGCGTCGAGTCGATGGCGTCATCCTTTCGTTCTGACCGGGTCAGGTTACGCCGCGCGGTCCAATCGACCTAAACGAATAAGCTGAACATAGTCATCGAATGAACCGATCAGAGACAGAGGGAGTTGCCGGCACCGGGAGCCGCCCGTCCCACCCCCGCCACGTCCTGGCGAAGGCAGGCAACATACCGCCTCGTGGTTGGTTGCTCGGGGGTCACGGCATGATGGCATGGCGTGGCAGCAGGAGTATGAAAAGTGGCTAACACCTCCAACCAGCAGAACCAGAAGACCCCGCAGGCCGACCGCGATGCGGAACAGCGTCGCCAGCAGCAACAGCAGGGCGGTCAGGATCGTCAGCAGGGTGGCCAGCGTTCCGATCAGGACCGGAACAAAAACCCGCAGCAGCGCTGACATCGAGGCTGCATGAAAAGGGGCCGCCCCCTCGCGGGAGCGGCCCTCTTCCTTTGCCGAGAGAGGGGATCGTCTAGAAGCTGAATTTCACCGTACCGCCCCAGGTCCGCGCATCGCCGACCGTACCGGCGATCAGGCCGGTATTGCCGGGCGCCACCTGCAACAGCTCGATATAATTGACGTCGAAGGCGTTGCGGACCCAGCCGAAGATATCGACGCCGTCGCTGCGGAAGCCGACCCGGAAGTTCGTCAGGGCATATCCTTTGACATTCGTGTAGATCGACGGCGACGCGTTCGAATTCCAGTGCGAACGATAATTGCCGTCGATACCGAAATAGACCTGCCCGTCCTTCGCCAGCAGCGTCACCGGCACATTGGCCTCGGCGCCATAGGAAAAGGCCCATTTAGACACGCCGGGCAAGCGCTGGCCCGAAATGTCGCACTGACGCGGGCTCGGGGTATTCGGAATACCTGCATTCGAATAATCGGCGGGCTGATCCTTCGGCTGCAACGTGCCGCCCGACAGTTCGGGCGGGCACGGCGCGTTGGTGAACTTCTTGTACTTGGCGTCGGTATAGGCGCCGTTGGCATAAGCGGTGAAGCGGTCGCTCGCGACGATCTTGAAGTCCGCCTCGATCCCCTGCGACCGGACCTTCTCCGCATTGGCGAGATAGCCGCGCACCGTGCCGAACTGGCCGCCGTTCACGGTTGCCTGGAAATTGCGGATGTCGGTGCGGAAGGCCGAGAGGTTGAAGGTCGCCCGGCGATCGAGGAACTGGGTCTTGAGGCCCACCTCGAAATGGTTGATCGATTCGGGCTTCACCGTGCTGGCGTCGTAATTGACGCTGTTGTCGGCGTTGAGCGGCAGGCCGTTCTGGTTGATGCCGAGCGTCTTGAAGCTCTTGGCATAGGTCGCATAGGCCAGAATGTCGGGCGCGACCTTGTAGTTGACGTTGAAGTCGTAGGTGAAATTCCACGCACTGTCCGACGGCGCGCTCACCTGCGGTTGATAGACGCCGCACTGCGCGGCCAGCGCTGTACCCGCGGCGGGTGCAGGGGAGCAGGAGATGACGGCACCCGCGCCATTGGTTACGACACGCTGATAAAAGCCCGACTTCTTGTCATAGTTAAGGCGCGCGCCCGGCTGGATGGTCAGTGCATCGGTCACCTTCCAGCTCAGCTGGCCGAACAGCGCCGCACTGGTACTCTTGAGATATTGCGTGTTGGTCGCGGTCAGGCCGTTCAGCACGCCAGGATCGTTCGCGAGCGCGCCGGTCAGGCTCCACTTGCTGGCATCGGCGCCCTGCTGCTCGGTGCCCTGCGTGTCGATCCGCTGCTTGAAACCGAACAGCCCGACGACGAAGTCGATCTTGTCGCCTTCGTAATTGTATCGGAATTCCTGGCTGTACTGGTCCTGCTGCGAAGGGTTTTGCGACTTGGAGACGATCGACAGGCCGGTGAAGTCGCGGTCGTTCTCGGGCTGCCAGTCCCAGAAGCGCCAGGCGGTGATCGAGGTGAAGGTGCCGGGACCGACATCCCACTTCACCCGCGCCGAGACGCCGCCGATCTTGTTGCCGGCGTTGAGGTTGGCGTCGAGGTCGGTCAGCCGGTCATAGGGGTTGGTGCTCGGCACCGCATAGTTGCGGCCGGGGTTGGCGGCATTCACCGCCGCGACGAGCGCGTCATACTGGCGGGAAAGCGCCCGCTGCGTCCGGCCGACGCGGACATAGGTGGTGCCGTAGCCTTCCGGGTCCTGCTTGCTGTAGTCGCCAGAGAGGGTGATGCTGAGAGTCTCGCTGGGCTTGAACAGCAACTGGCCGCGGATGCCGAGATTGTCCTGCTCGTTGATCCAGCGCTCGCTCGTGACATTATAGAGCGTGCCGCGCCGGCTGGTCGCGGCGATCGCGAGGCGCGCAGCAACGGTGTCCGACAGCGGGCCCGAGATCGCCGCCTTGGCCTGCCGGTAATTGAGGTTGCCGACGCTCAATTCCGCGCGGCCCTCGAAATCGAAGGTCGGCTGGTTGGTCGTGATGTTGATCGCCCCGGCGGTGGTGTTCTTGCCATAGAGCGTGCCCTGCGGCCCGCGCAGCACCTCGACCTGCTCGACGTCGAGGAAGTCGAAGGTCGCCGCGGCGACGCGCGAATTATAGACGTCGTCGACATAGATGCCGACCCCCTGCTCGAAGCCGTCGCTCGTCAGGCCGAACGGCACGCCGAGACCGCGAATGTTGACCGAAGTGTTGCGCGGGTTCGAGGTATAGACCTGCAACGTCGGAGCGAGCTGCTGGAGCTTCACGACGTTGAAGTTGCCGGTCGCCTCGATCGAATCGCCGCGGACGACCGAGATCGCCAGCGGCACTTCTTGTGCTGTTTCTTGACGGCGGCGGGCGGTCACGATGATCACATCGCCGCGGCTGACGCCATCATCGCTCTGATCGGCGGCTTCGGCCGCCCCGGCCGTCGATACCGCGACGGCAGCGCCAGCTTCCGTTTCTTCGGCCGCGGCGGGTGTCGCCCCCAGCGCGAGCAGAAACGAAAGGGTTAGCAAGGAGGCCTGCAAGCGGCGGCGCGCGGAGGGGTATTTTGCGGTCATGACAATTTTCCTGTTGCTTTGAAGTTGCACGAAAATTGCCACATCCGGCGGTCCGGTCTGCGGCAGGAAGTGGGGACGATCCCCGTTGGGAGCTGTGTGAATTCAGTTGGGGTAGCGGTGCCGTTCGGTCACATCGACCTGCACCAGCCGCCCTTCGTGGACGGTCAGCTGGATCGCGCCGAACTTCAGCTTTTCGAGTGCATCGAGCACGGTCTGGACCGCGCGCGGCGTGGCGCCGCTTTCGCCCTTCGACTGTTCTTTGGTTGCGCTCATGGTCTGCCTTTCCCGTTTTTGAGTCGAGAGAGCATTATCCCAAGTGTTTTAGTAGACAATACCCAAATTTGCTTTCTGCGCCCAAAGGTGAAGTTGATGCGCCGAATGGATTCAGCGCCGCGACCAGCCGATGATCATCGTCGCCGAATGGATTGCGCCCGCCGCGCTGTGCTGGCAAAGGCGCTGACGATGAGCAAAATTAACGATCTGATGGCACGTGGAACGGGACTTCTCGGCAGCGATTACGCCATTCTCTGCGGCGCGATGAGCTGGGTTTCCGAGCGCAATCTGGTCAGCGCGATCAGCAACGCGGGCGGCTTCGGCGTGATCGCGTGCGGTGCGATGACCCCCGAACTACTCGATGCCGAGATTGCCGCGACCAAGGCGCTTGCGACGCGCAATTTCGGCGTCAATCTGATCACCATGCACCCGCAGCTCTTCGACCTGATCAACGTGTGCGCGAAGCATGCGGTCGGCCATGTCGTGCTCGCGGGCGGTCTGCCCCCCAAGGGCAGCCTGGAAGCGATCAAGGCGTCGGGGGCGAAGGTCATCTGCTTCGCACCGACGCTCGCGCTCGCGAAAAAGCTTGTCCGCTCGGGCGTCGATGCGCTGGTGATCGAGGGGATGGAAGCGGGCGGCCATATCGGCCCCGTCTCGACGAGCGTGCTCGCGCAGGAAATATTGCCCGAACTCGCGGGCGAGGTTCCGATCTTCGTCGCCGGCGGCATCGGACGCGGCGAGGCGATCGCGGGCTATCTGGAAATGGGCGCCTCGGGCGTCCAGCTCGGCACGCGTTTCGTCTGCGCGACCGAAAGCATCGCCCACCCCGCTTTCAAGAAGGCCTTCATCCGCGCCTCGGCGCGCGACGCGGTCGCGAGCGTCCAGATCGACCCGCGCCTTCCGGTCATCCCGGTGCGCGCGCTGAAGAACAACGGCACCGAAGCCTTTACCGCGAAGCAGCGCGAGGTCGCAAACCTGCTCGACACTGGGACCGTCGACATGATGGAGGCACAGCTCCAGATCGAGCATTATTGGGCGGGCGCGCTGCGCCGCGCGGTCATCGATGGCGACGTCGAGGGCGGTTCGTTAATGGCAGGGCAATCTGTGGGTATGGTAACCCGTGAAGAGAGCGTCGCCGATATTATCGCAGCTTTGGTGCAACAGGCCGACGAGGCGTTGCGCGCACGGGGTTGATGCCGCAGGGTTTCGCGGTTGGGGAGAGGATTCATGAAGTTGTCGCGCAAGATCATCGCCGCCGGACTGCTCGCAAGCGTCGCCGCTTGCGCGCCCAAGACGCCGCCGCCGTCGCCTCCCCCGCCGCCGCCGGTCGCGATCGTGATTCCGCCGCGCCCGCTGCCCCCCGGCAACGCCTCGCTCACCCAGATTCTGCCCGGCCGCGGGATGGACGGACGGTTCGTGACCGCGAACAGCAATATTTCGGGCGACCGCGCCTTCTGGCAGCTCAAGATCGCGCTCAACGTCGCGGCGATCGGGTGCCGCGGCACCGAGGAAGCGACGCTCGTGTCCGCCTATAACAATATCATCAAGACCCATGCCAAGGTCATCAAGTCGACCGAGAAGACGGTGATCACCGACCTCGGCAAGGCGAACAAGAGCAACGGCATCAAGGAGCGCGACCGGCTGTCGACCCAGCTGTTCAACTATTTCGCACAGCCGCCCGCGCAGCGCGCCTTCTGCACCCGCGCGAACGAAGTCGCGCAGCTCGTCTCCTCGACGCCCACGGCGCAGGTGATCGCCCAGTCGCCCACGGAGCTCGCGCGGCTCGACCAGCCGTTCCTCGATTTCTACGAGGCCTATGCCCAGTATCAACTCGACGCGGCGGCATGGGATGCCAAATATGCGCCGCCCCCGGCGATCATGACCGCTCCGGCAGCGCCCGCGACCGCCTATGGACCGGCGACCCCGACGACGACGCCCGCCTCGACGCCGCCGGCCTCCAACCCCGGAGCCTGAGCGGAGAGGAAATTTCGCGCGCGCCCTTGGCGGCGGGGCCCGGCATCTGTTAGCACGGGCGGGACATGACCAATGCCCCGCCCCCGCCGACGACCGCCGCCCAATCGGCGCGCACGATCCTGACCCGGCTGCACGAGGTGATGGCGGCGCGGACCAACGCACAGAGCAAGCTCAACCAGGTCGTCGGGATCATCGGCGAATGCCTGCACAGCGAGGTCTGCTCGATCTACCTGCTGCGCGACGGCACGCTGGAACTCTACGCGACCCGCGGGCTCAAGCAGGAGGCAGTGCACGTCACCCGCCTCGCGCTCGGCGAGGGTCTGGTCGGCACGATCGCCGCGCAGATCGAGACGCTGAATCTCGACGAGGCCGCTGCCCATCCCGACTTTTCCTATCGCCCCGAAACCGGCGAGGAATTGTTCCACAGCTTCGCCGGCGTGCCGATCATCCGCCGCGAGCAAGCTGTCGGCGTGCTCTGCGTCCAGCATAGCGACCCGCGCCGCTATGAAGAGATCGAGATCGAAACGCTGCAGACCGTTGCCATGGTGCTGTCCGAACTGATCGCCAATGCCGACCTCGTCGATACCGCAGCCCGGATCGACGCCGCCGCGGCAGACCAGTCGGCGCAGCGGCTGACCGGGCAGAAGCTGGTCGATGGCATGGGCGCGGGCATCGCGGTCTTCCACCAGCCGCGCATCACCATAGAGCACACCGTCGCCGACGATATCGAGGCCGAACGCCACCGCGTCTATGCCGCCTTCGACAAGATGCGCGAACAGATCGACCGCATGACCAGCCAAGCCGAGTTCGGCATCGGCGGCGAGCAGGAAGAGGTGCTCGAGACATACAAAATGTTCGCCTATGACGAGGGCTGGTCGCGCCGGATCAACGAGGCGATCGACAGCGGCCTGACCGCCGAGGCGGCGATAGAGCGCGTTCAGCAGCGCACGCGGATGCGGATGCGCCAGATCGACGACCCGCTGCTGCGCGACCGGATGCACGACCTCGAGGACCTGTCGAACCGGCTGATCCGCATCGTGTCGGGGCAGATGGGCACCGCGGCGCAGATGGGCCTTCGGCAGGATTCGATCCTGATCGCGCGCAACCTCGGTCCCGCCGAGCTGCTCGAATATGACCGCCGCCGCCTGAAAGGGGTCGTGCTCGAGGAAGGGTCGCTGACCGCGCATGTCATCATCGTCGCGCGCGCGATGGGGGTGCCGGTAATCGGCCGCGTCCGCGACGTGCGCACCTCGATCCGCGACGGCGATCTGCTGCTGCTCGATGCCGGCGCGGGAACGGTGCAGGTCCGCCCAACGCCCGCCGTGCAGGAGGCTTTCGACGCCAAGCTTGAAATCTCGCAGAAGCGCCGCGCCAATCTGGCCGCGCTGCGCGACCTGCCCGCGGTGACCAAGGACGGCGTTCCGATCGAGTTGATGATCAACGCCGGATTGCGCGAGGATATCGCCGCGCTCGATCTGACCGGCGCGCGCGGCATCGGGTTGTTCCGCACTGAATTCCAATTCCTCGTCTCGGCAACGCTGCCGCAGCGCGAACGCCAGCAGCGGCTCTATCGCGACGTGCTCGACGCGGCGGGCGACCGGCCGGTGATCTTCCGGACGGTCGACATCGGCGGCGACAAGGCGCTGCCCTATATGAACATGGACGACAGCGCGCAGGAGGAAAATCCCGCGATGGGCTGGCGCGCCCTGCGCCTCGCGCTCGAACGCGAGGGCCTGCTGAAGGTTCAGGCGCGCGCGCTGATGGAAGCCGCCGCGGGCCGCACACTAAACGTCATGTTTCCGATGGTGTCCGAACCCTGGGAATATGAGGCGGCGCGCGAGTTGTTCGTGAAGCAGCGGGCCTGGCTCGCGAGCCACAACAAGAAATTGCCGGTCGCGATCCGCTACGGCGCGATGCTCGAAGTGCCGGGGCTGATCGAGACGCTCGACCTGATGCTGCCGCATCTCGACTTCCTGTCGATCGGGACGAATGATCTGACGCAGTTCCTCTTCGCCGCCGACCGCGCCCACCCGCGGCTCGCCGAGCGGTACGACTGGCTGTCGCCGACGGTGATGCGCTATCTCGCGCGCGTCGTGAAGATCGTCGCGGGCAGCAAGGTTCAGCTCGGCGTCTGCGGCGAGATGGGTGGGCGGCCGCTCGAGGCGATGGCGCTGCTCGGGCTCGGGATCGAGCGCCTGTCGATCACGCCGGCGGGCGTCGGTCCGGTCAAGGCGATGATCCGATCGCTGGACCTCGGCAAGCTGCGCACCGACATCGGCGCGATCCTCGCGCAGCCCGCGGCCGATCCGCGCGGGCAATATATGGACTGGGCGCAGAAACATAAGGTCGATCTCGGCGATTGACCGCCGGAGTCCTTGCACCGCCATAAATGTTTATGATATGTTCTCCTCTCATGAATGAGGAGAGAGCGATGAGTGAATCCCCTGCCCGCGCCAGCGGCCAATGCCATTGCGGTGCGATCCGCTATTCGATGCCGACGGTGGTCGAGCATCATGCGCTCTGCCATTGCAGCGACTGCCGCCGCCACGCGGGCGCACCGATGGTCGGCTGGGCGCTGGTCAGCAGGACCAGCCTCGAAATGAGCGGCACGCCGAAGATCTACGTCTCGTCCGAACATGGCCGCCGCCATTTCTGCGGCGATTGCGGCACCGGACTCTTCTATACCAACGAGGCGATCTTTCCGGGGCAGATCGACGTCCAGTCGGGCACGCTCGACGACCCCGGCCTGATCCCCGCCGGCGCGCAGATCCAGGTTGCCGAGCGGATCGGCTGGATGGAAAAGCTGGATGAGATGCCGACGTTCAACCGCTATCCCGGGATGGATTAGGGCCGCTCGCCGAACGCCTGCCGCTGCGCTTTCTTCGCCCGGTCCCACCAGGCGCGGCGGATGACGTTGGCGACGCGCACCGGGTCGTCCGATCCGAAGCGGACGAGCAGCGCGTGCCAGCCCTCGTAATGCGGGGTCTGCCAGAAGGTCGCCGGATCGGTTTCGAGCAGGATGCCCTTTTCGTCGGGCTTCGCCATCACGGCAAAGCTGCCCGTCTCGCGCCCCGGCGCGGCCAGTGCCTTACCGTTGAGCTTCGGGCAGGGCGTGTCATAGAAGGGCGCCATTTCGACGTCGGGAAGCGCGCAGGCGAAAGCGACGACATCGTCCCAGCTGTCGAAGCGCGCGCCTGCCATCGTCATTCCTTCCCGCGTTCGCGGCGGCGCTCGTCCCACCAGGCGATGCGCTCGGCAATGCGCTTCTCGAACCCGCGATCGACGGGGCGATAGAAGGTCGCCGGAGCCATTTCGTCGGGCCAGTAATTGTCGCCCGAAAAGCCCTCGGGCGCGTCATGGTCGTAGCTGTAGCCCGCACCATAGCCCAGATCCTTCATCAGCTTGGTCGGGGCGTTGAGGATATTCGACGGCGGCGCAAGGCTGCCCGTTTCGCGCGCCGCGGCCCATGCAGCCTTCTGCGCGGCGTAGGCGGCGTTCGACTTGGGCGCGGTCGCGCAATAGAGGCAGGCCTGCACGATCGCGAGTTCGCCCTCGGGCGAGCCGAGGAACTGGTAGGCATCCTTCGCGGCCAAGCATTGCACCAGCGCCTGCGGATCGGCGAGGCCGATGTCCTCGCTCGCGAAGCGGGTGATACGGCGAAGGACGTAGAGCGGCTCCTCGCCCGCGACGAGCATCCGCGCGAGCCAGTAGAGCGAGGCCTGCGGGTCCGACCCGCGCATCGCCTTGTGCAGCGCCGAGATCAGATTGTAATGGCCGTCGCGGTCCTTGTCGTAGACGGGCATCCGGCGATGGAGGAATTGCGACAGCTCGCCGGGATCGAGCGGCTGCTCGATCGTCACCGAAAACAGCGTCTCGACCTGGTTGAGCAGGAAACGCCCGTCGCCGTCGGCGCTCGCGATCAGGGCGTCGCGCGCGTCGTCGGTCACGGGCAGCGGCTTGCCTTCCTCCGCCTCGGCGCGCGCGACCAGCGTGCCGAGCGCGGTCTCGTCGAGGCGGTTCAGAACGAGCACCTGCGCGCGGCTGAGCAGCGCGGCGTTGAGCGCGAAGCTGGGGTTCTCCGTCGTCGCGCCGACCAGCACGACGGTGCCACGCTCGACATAGGGCAGGAAGCCGTCCTGCTGTGCGCGGTTGAAGCGATGAATCTCGTCGACGAAGAGCAGCGTCCGCTTGCCCGCCGCCGCCATCTTCTCGGCATCGGCGAACACCTTCTTGAGATCGGCGACGCCCGAGAAGACGGCGGACAGCGGCGCGAAGCGCATGCCGACCGCTTCGGCGAGCAACCGCGCGATCGTCGTCTTGCCGGTGCCCGGCGGACCCCAGAGAATGATCGACGACAATTGGCCGGCGGCGACCATGCGGCCGATCGCGCCGTCGGGGCCGGTCAGATGCTCCTGCCCGACGACCTCCGACAAAATCTTCGGCCGCAGCCGTTCGGCGAGCGGTCCCGAGCCATCGGCGGCGGGTGCCGCGCCGGGTTCCTGATCGGCGAACAGGTCGTCCGCCATCCTAGCCCCGCCGCTGCTTCTGCCGGATCAGCCGCAGATAGGTGTCGGCAACCGACTGGTTGATCGCGTCCCATTGATAGGCACCGCTCTCGGCGCGCGCCGCCGCGCCATGCGCCGCGCGCAGTTCGGCGTCGCGGCAATAATGTTCGAGATCGTCGGCGAAGAGGCTGATCGCACCGGGCGAGACGAGGTAGCCGGTCTGCCCGTGCTTGACGATGCTCGCGCTGCCGGTCGCACGCGCAGCGACGACCGGCAGGCCGCACGCCATCGCCTCCAGCGTCACATTACCGAAGGTTTCGGTGACCGAGGGATTGAAGAAGATGTCGCACGAAGCGAGCGCACGGGCGAGATTCTCGCCGCCCTGAAAGCCGACGAACTTGGCTTGCGGCAGCCGCGATTCGAACCAGTCGCCCGCCGGCCCCTCGCCGATCACCACCACCTGATGCGGCACCTTGCGGCGCTGGAGCTGGTCGATCGTGTCGGCGAAGACGTCGAGCCCCTTTTCCATCACCAGCCGGCCGAGGAAAGCGATGACCGGCACGTCGTCGGCGATCCCCCAGCTGCGCCGCCAGCTCATGTCGCGGCGACCGGGAGTGAAGGTGTCGCGCTCGACGCCGCGGGTCCAGATGCCGATGTCGTAGTTCATCCGTTGCTGGCGGAGCACCTGCGCGAAGCTTTCCGACGGCGCGATCAGCGCGTCGCAGCGGCGGTAGAGCCGACGGAGCCACGCGACGACGAGTGGTTCGAGGAAGGAGAGGTTATAGTAACGGAAATAAGTCTCGAAGCGCGTGTGGACCGAGCAGGCGACCGGGATGTTCCGCCGCCGCGCCCACGCCGCGGCCTGCCGCGACACGCGGTCGGGGCTGGAGATGTGGAGGATGTTGGGGGCGAATTGCGCGATGTCCTGCCGCACCCGCGCCGAGAAATGGAGCGGGATGCGATATTCGGGACGATTGGGGATCGCCATCGACGGCACGCTGACCAGGTCGCCGGTCGGCGCGAAATCGGGGTCGTCGACGGTCGGCGAATAGACGCGCACCGCGGCCCCCTGCGACAGCAGATAGCCGACGAGCCGGTTGAGCGCCTTGTTCGCACCGTCGGTCGTCATATTGTAATTGCCGCTGAACAGCGCGATGCGAAGATCCGAAACTTCCATCCGCCCTCCGCTAGTCCTTTGGTCGGGTAAAGGCAATCAGCGCACGCCAGAGCTTATCCATAATCGTCATTGCGAGCGGAGCGAAGCAATCTCCAGCCATCGGCCTCGCGCAACGGCCGATGACTGGAGATTGCCGCGTCGCTTTCGGCTCCTCGCAACGACGGGGCTTTCGATCAAAAATCCTCGGGCTTGTCGAGCGGCGCCTCGGGATCGACCTCGACCGGCGGATGCAGTCGCAAATGGTGCACGCGCCTCTCGTCGGCCTCGGTCACCTCGATGCGCCAGCCGCTCGGGTGATGGAGGATTTCGCCGACTTGCGGAACATGACCCGCGAGCACCGCGGACAGCCCGCCGAGCGTGTCGACATCCTCCTCGACTTCGGCGAGCCGCGGGTCGATCGCCTCGCCGATGTCGTCGAGCTCGGCGCGGGCGTCGGCTTCCCAGCAGCCGTTTTCGCCCGGCACGAAGAGCGCGGTCGGTTCGTCGTCATGCTCGTCCTCGACCTCGCCGACGATTTCCTCGACCAGATCCTCGAAGGTGACGAGCCCCTCGGTACCCGAATATTCGTCGATCACGATCGCGAGATGGGTGCGCTTCGCGCGCATCTCGGCGAGCAGATCGAGCACGTCCATCGACTGCGGGACGTAGAGCGGCTGGCGGATCAGGTCGAGCAGCGGCGGCGGCTGCTTCCCCGCCGCGAGCACCGCGAACACATCCTTGACGTGGATCATCCCGACGACCTCGTCGAGCGTCTCGCGATAGACGGGCAGGCGGCTGTGCCCGGCATCGGCGAAGAGCGCGACGATGTCCGCAAAGCTCGCGCTTTCGGGAACGGCGATGATCTCGCCGCGCGGCACCGCGACGTCGTCGACCGTCTGCTCGCCGAAGTGCAGAAGGTTGCGGACCATCTTGCGCTCGATCGGTGACAGGTCGCCGACCGCGTTGCTGCCGCCGCGGCGCTCCTCGCCTTCTTCCTCGGCCTCGTCGATGACCTCTTCGATCTGCTCTCGAAGCGACGGTTCCTTGTCGCCGCCGAACAGCAATGTCTTCAATCCGGCCAGCAGGCCGGATCTACTGTCCTCTTCCGATCGGTTCGAAGATCCCTGATCGTCGGGCATGGGCGTCGCTTTTCCTCCGTTAATCCTGATCCGCATATGGATTGGCGATGCCCAGCGATGCAAGCGCTTTCACCTCCAGCGCCTCCATCGCCGCCGCGCTGACATCGTCCATATGGTCGTAGCCGACGAGGTGGAGCGTGCCGTGAACGATCAGGTGGGTCGCATGATCGGGGACCGAAATTCCCTTCTCCGCCGCCTCGCGCGCGCAGGTTTCGCGCGCGAGGACGATGTCGCCGAGGAGGATTTCCCCGTCGTCGCTGTTGCTGAGCGTGTCGAGCAGATCGGCCTGCACCTGCGGGAAGGAGAGGACGTTGGTCGGCTTGTCCTTGCCGCGGAAATCGCGATTGAGCGCACGGACCTCTTCATCGTCGGTGAGGCGCACCGCGATCTCGACAAGCGGGGCGGCGTCGGCAAGCCCCGCCCATGGCGTCAGCGCCAGCGCCGCGGCCGCCGCTTCGGCGGCGCGCGCCTCCCAGTCGAGCGCGTCGGGCCAGGGGCTCGCTTCATGGGTTTCGACGCTCAGCATGGAAAAGGGTCACTCCGAAAAAAGGGCGGAAAACTGCCTAACTTCACTCGCAAATCGCATTTCACCCGATGAGGCGGCGGTAAGACGGATCATGATCCGACGGTATCGCGACGGCGCCGTGTAGGACAGCGGAATTTCGGCAACGGAAGCGGCTATTGCGGCGCTGGCGACGGCTGCGGCGGAGGGACCGGCGGGCGGTCACCGATCGGAAGCTTGAGGTCGATCTTCGTGCCGCCGATCTCGGTGCTGATCACCGCATTGCCGTCCTTGAGCCCGACGCTGGTCTTGTCGGCGATCGGGACATCCGGGATATCGGGAATGTCGAGCGGCTGGACCGGGCCACCCGGATCGGTCGGCCGCGACGCCTTCTTCGCCGGTGCGGCGGCACGGCCGCTCGCCTGCAGCATGAAGTCGCGCCAGATGCGAGCGGGGATGCCGCCGCCCGCGGCGCCGTGGAGCGGGGTATTGTCGTCGTTGCCGATCCAGACCCCGACGACCAGACCATTGGCATAGCCGACGAACAGCGCGTCGCGGCTGTCCTGGGTGGTGCCGGTCTTGCCGAAATTGGCCTGCGGCAGCCGCGCGGCGCGGCCGGTGCCGCGATTGACCGCGGCGCGCAGCATCTGCTCGATGTCGTCGTGGACGCGGGTCGAGAAATGGTCGGGACCCCAGACCCAGCGTTCGAACCAGCCCGGCTCCTCCTCCTCGAACGCGTGCGGCACGACCGGATAGCTGTTCGCGGCGACCGCGGCATAGGCGGCGGTGAGTTCGAGCAGGGTCATGCTCGACGTGCCGAGCGCGAGGCTGGGATCGCCCTTCGCGAGCGGCGAAGTCACGCCGAGGTCGCGCGCCATGCGGATCACCTTGTCGTCGCCGACCTCGCGGAACAGGCGGACAGCGGCGACATTGCTGGAGGTTGCGAAGGCGTTTTCGAGCGTGATCGTGTCCGAATAGACGCCGCCCGCATTCTTCGGCTGATAGGCGCCGATATCGATCGGGCGGTTGTCGATCAGGTCGTCGGGCTCCTTCCCGTCGGCGAGCGCGGCGAGATAGACGAACAGCTTGAAGGTCGAGCCCGGCTGGCGCCGCGCCTGCGTCACCCGATTGAAGGGCGAGGCGGCATAGTCGCGGCCGCCGACCATCGCGACGACCTCCCCGTTCGGGCGCATCGCGACCATCGCGACCTGCGCCTTGCCGGGCGCGGCGCGCGCGGTGACGCGGCGCGCGATCCCCTGCAGCCGCGCGTCGAGCGTGGTGCGGATCGTCTGGCGCGAATAGCCGACGTCGCTGAGCTGGCGCGCCTCGGGCAGCGCCCAGTCGGCGAAATAGGTGCCGGTGGGCAGCGTGTTGCGGTTGCGGACGTCGATACGCGGGGTGCGGATTGCCCTGGCCTCGGCGGCGGCCAGATAGCCGGTGTCAGCCATCGCGGCGACGACCAGCTTCATCCGCTTCGCCGCGAGATCGGGGTTTTTGGTCGGCGCGAGCCGCGAGGGAGCCTGCACCAGCCCCGCGAGCATCGCCGCCTGCGCCGGGGTCAGCTTTTCGGGCTGGCGCGAGAAATAATGGAGCGAGGCGGCACGGAGGCCATAGGTATTGTCGCCGAAATAGGCGTTAGAGAGATAGCGTTCGAGAATCTCGTCCTTGGTCAGCCAGGCTTCGAGCCAGAAGGCGATCAGCGCCTCGCGCGCCTTGCGGCCGAGGGTACGCTTCGGGGTCAGGAAGGTGAATTTGGCAAGCTGCTGGGTGATCGTGCTGCCGCCCTGCGTGCGCCCGCCGGTCAGGTTCGACCAGACCGCGCGGCCGACGCTGCGCGGATCGACGCCCCAATGATTGTAGAAGCGGCGATCCTCGATCGCGATAAAGGCGCCGGGGACATGCTTCGGCAGCTTCGCGACATCGACCGGCGCGTCGACGATCGCCCCCATGCGTGCGATCGGGGTGCCGTCGGAGGCGAGCAAGGTGATTTCGGGCGGCGCGATCGGCTGCAGCGATTTGGACAAGGGTGCGGTGAGCGCAAGCCAGCCGACGAGCAGGATGAAGGCGACCGCGAAGATCGCGAAGCCGCGCGACAGGAGGCGCATCCATTTGCGGAGGCGGCTTTCGGCAGGGGGGAGCGGGGCCGCGGGCGCGAGCGGGTCGGGATAGGGCGCAGCCGGGGTTTCGCCAGGCGGCAGCGGCGGAACGGAGGATCTGGATTTCAGGAAGTCGAACATGCGCGAAGATCCGTATTACACCGGCAATACGGCATTGGCAAATGGGTTGATGACGGCCGGGCCCGGGGCGGGAAGCAGCCGCGCTCCATGCCGCGCGGAGAAGCGTCGCCCCATGAAGGCGGGAACGACGGCTGTTATCGGGGAACCAAACCGCCAACAACCACGCCCGCTTGCATTTCCGCCCTATCCCCGCTATGCGCCCGCGCTTCCGTCATGGTCATCCCTGGAGGCGTGGCGGAACTGTGTAACCGAACTCGGAGAATATATATGAGCGATCAGCTGACGCTGACGGCCGAGACGCGCGAACGCGGAGGCAAGGGAGCCTCGCGTGACCTGCGTCGCAACGGCCGCGTTCCCGCCGTCGTCTATGGCGGCAAGGAAGAACCCCTGATGATCCACGTCGAAGAAAAGCTGCTGATGAAGCAGCTGATGACGGGTCACTTCATGAACTCGGTCGTGATGATCGACGTCGGCGGCAAGCAGATCCGCACGCTGCCCAAGGACGTCGCTTTCCACCCGGTCAAGGATCGTCCCATCCACGCCGACTTCCTGCGCATCGCCAAGGACGCCAAGGTCCATGTCGCGGTGCCGGTCGTGTTCGCGAACGAAGAAGCCTCGCCGGGCCTGAAGCGCGGCGGCGTGCTGAACATCGTCCGTCACGAGCTGGAACTGGTCTGCGACGCGGACAAGATTCCCGACGAGATTTCGATCGACGTCACCGGCTTCGACGTGGGCGATTCGATCCACATCAGCAACGTTGCGCTGCCGAAGGGCGTCGAAAGCGCGATTACCGACCGCGACTTCACCATCGCGACCATCGTCGCCCCGTCGGCGCTCAAGTCGAGCGACGGCGACACGACGAAGGATGACGGCGAAGGCGGCGAAGAAGCCTGAGCATTTCGGACCGCCCCTCCCCGTTTGCGGGAGGGGCGTTTCCATTGACCCGGAAAGGCCATGCCATGCAGCTCTGGGTCGGCCTCGGCAATCCCGGGCCCCAATATGCGATGCACCGTCACAATGTCGGCTTCATGGCCGTCGACGTCATCGCCGACATGCATGGTTTTCCGGCCCCGGCGAAGAAGTTCCAGGGCTGGCTGCAGGACGGCCGCATCGGCCGCGAGCGCATCCTGCTCCTCAAACCCGGCACCTTCATGAACGAAAGCGGCCGCAGCGTGCGCGCCGCGATGGATTTCTACAAGCTGACGCCGCAGGACGTCACCGCCTTTTACGACGAGCTCGACCTTGCGCCGATGAAGGTCAAGGTGAAGCAGGGCGGCGGCGCGGCGGGGCATAACGGCATCCGCAGCATGATCGCCCACATCGGCGACGATTTCCGCCGCGTGCGGATCGGCATCGGCCATCCGGGGCACAAGGAGCGCGTCACCGGCCACGTCCTCGGCAATTACCACAAGAGCGAGGTCGAGCCGCTGACCGATCTGCTCGGCGCAATCGCCGCCGAGGCGCCGTGGCTGGCCGACGGCGACGATGTCCGCTTCCAGAACGACCTCGCGCTGCGGCTGAACGGCTGACCCGCGCGGCCCCTTATGGCCGCCCGGGCGGTGGTGGCGGCGAGCCGTCGGGGGTCTCCGCCATCACGATCACGCACATGGTGCGGTGGACCGGATGGCGGCCGCAGGCGACACCGGCATAGCGGCGCTCGGCGCGCAGCAGGCTGAAGCGGTGGCCGCGGCCCGGCACGCCGTCGTCGATCAGCAGCTGGTCGATCACCCCTTCGGGGCTGTGATGCCCATAGGTGATCACCTCGTTCACATAGCGCCCGCCGCCGCGCGCGACCATCCGCTCGCCGGGGCCGCGCCCGTTCGTATAATGGCCGACGGCGCCCGAGCGCGACTGGGCAGCGACATGGTCTGCCGCCGCGCGCGCAAGCAGGTCGCTCCATTGCAGTCGCTGCAACGGCTTCTGCCCTTCGAGATCGTCGATCGCCTCGTCGACCGCGGCGACACCTTCGTTGGTCATGATATCGATCTCGTCCCCGCCGCCGCTGATCAGCAGCCTGCCGTCGAACCGCGGGCGATAGCTTTCGAGTTCTCCGGCATAGCCCGCCGGGTCGGCGCGGAAATGGTTGAGCTGGTCGAAGACCGCACGCTCGAACGCGCCCGGCGCGGCCGAAGCCGTCGCCGCCAGCATCGATGCGCCGACCAGTGCGGCTGCGAATCCGGCTTTCCTCATCATCGCCGCCTTATCGCCGCACGGATGAACGCGGCGCAACGGGCTTCCGGGCTGGCATCCGGCGCCGCTTGGCGCTAGGGGCGCGGGCAAGCAACGGCCGGATGCCGGTACTCCATGGAGAATTTATGGGTTTCAAATGCGGGATCGTCGGCCTGCCCAACGTCGGCAAGTCCACCCTGTTCAACGCGCTGACCGAAACGCAGGCGGCGCAGGCGGCGAATTATCCCTTCTGCACGATCGAGCCGAACATCGGCAATGTCGCCGTCCCCGACGCGCGGCTCGACAAGCTCGCGGCGATCGCCGGCAGCCAGAAGATCATCCCGACCCAGCTCGCCTTCGTCGATATCGCGGGGCTGGTGCGCGGCGCATCGAAGGGCGAAGGGCTCGGCAACCAGTTCCTCGGCAACATCCGCGAGGTCGATGCGATCGTCCACGTCCTGCGCTGCTTCGAGGATGACGACATCCAGCATGTCGAGAACAAGGTCGATCCGGTCGCCGATGCCGAGACGGTCGAGACCGAGCTGCTGCTCTCCGACCTCGAAAGCCTCGAAAAGCGCGTTCCCGCCTTTGCGAAGAAGGCGACGGGCGGCGACAAGGAGGCCAAGGCCGCGGCCTCGGTGCTCGGCCAGGCGCTCGAATTGCTGCGCGCCGGCAAGCCCGCGCGCCTGACCGAGCCGAAGGACGTCGAGGAGGAGCGCATCCTGAAGCAGGCGCAGCTTCTGACGACCAAGCCCGTCCTCTACGTCTGCAACGTCGAAGAGGGCAATGCCGCGACCGGCAACGCCCACAGCGAAGCCGTCTTCGCGCGCGCCAAGGCCGAAGGCGCGCAGGCGGTGATCGTCTCGGCGGCGATCGAGAGCGAGCTGGTCGGCATGGACGCCGACGAACGGATGATGTTCCTCGAGGAAATGGGGCTGCACGAAACCGGGCTCGCGCGCGTGATCCGCGCGGGGTATGAACTGCTCCATCTGCTGACCTTCTTCACCGTCGGCCCCAAGGAAGCGCGCGCCTGGACCGTCCACAAGGGCGCGAGCGCGCCCGAGGCGGCGGGCGAGATCCACAGCGATTTCCAGAAGGGCTTCATCCGCGCCGAAACGATCGCCTATGACGATTATGTCGCGCTCGGCGGCGAAGCCAGGGCGCGCGAAGCGGGCAAGCTGCGCGCCGAGGGCAAGGGATATGTGGTGCAGGACGGCGACGTCATGCACTTTTTGCATAGCTGATCGGCGCCACGATAGCGGGGATGAAAGGCGCTTAAAGCCACAAAAGCCCCGCATGCGCGCATCGAAATTGTGTCCTTTGTGGCCTTAAGGCGACAAAGGACACCGATGCGCAGGCCGAAACTGTCTCCTTTGTCGCTTTAAGGGCGTTTTGCGGAAGCTGGTGATGTCAAAGAGCCGAGCGGAGGCTGACACGGCGCGATGATGTAGGACAGCGTTTTTTGAGCCGGTCAAGGTCGGCTTTGGGGTGGATTCCAGACCGCCTTCTATTCCCGTTCGTGTCGAGCGAAGTCGAGACACGCTTGGGAAGCGCCAGCCTTCGCGTGTCTCGACTTCGCTCGA
>NZ_JAYSAH010000095.1:0-49896 GCF_041916015.1 Sphingopyxis sp.
GAGTATAGCTTTGGCTTGTCCCCTCCCGGTCGCTTTCAGGCCTTCGTCATCCCGGACTTGAACCGGGATGACGATGCGATGTAGGTTGGCAATCGATTAAAATAGGACGTCCACCCCCTTTCCTACATTGTACCCATATGGTTCATTCAATCGGTTTCACCTCACCGAAAGGACGAATCGATGGACGACGCCTGCTACAGTTCCGCCCCCGGCAGCTACCACTGGACGCCGCGGCTCCAGCGCGACTTTCTCGAAAGCTTCGCCACGACCGGATCGGTGAAGATTTCAGCGGCAAGGGTCTCGATGTCGCCCGCCGCCGTCTATCAGCTCAAGCAGCGCGCGGAGGGCGCGGCGTTCCGGCTCGGCTGTGCCGCGGCGCTGCTGATCGCGCGCGGGCGGCTGGTGGACGAACTGCTCGACCGCGCGATCTGGGGGCATGACGAGACGACCACCGTGATGCGCGAGGAGGACCGCAGCCTCTATAAACGCCGCCGCATCGACAGCCGCCTTGGCCTCGCGATGCTCGCGCGGCTCGACCGCATGGTCGAAACGCGGGCACGCGCGGGGGAAGAGATGTTCGCACAAGTCATCGCCGGCGACTGGCCGGGCTTCCTGTCGCTGTTCGACGTTGCAGACGCCGCAAGCGGCAGGGCCGAGGCCGCTCGCAGCTCCGCCGAGGCCGAGGGGACCTCCGAAGCGGCGCCCCAAGGCACCCCGGCAAACGGAATGGCCGCCGCGCTCGCGCTCTGGCTCGCCGGCCGCGACAACCGCACCAACCCCCTCGCCACCCTCTGGCGCGACACCCGAATCGCGAATGAAGTTGCGCAGTTTTCCGACGATTCTGGCGAGGCTCCCGAAGCCGAACCGACCCCCGAGGAAGAAGCCGAGGCGATGACCGTCTGGCACGACGATGAAACCGGCGAGCTGCGCACCAACTTCCCGCCGCCCGAAGGCTTCCTGGGCCTCGAGGAAGGCCGGTTCGGCGATGCCGACTATGAACGCACGCTCGATGCCGAGGAGGAAATCGCCTGGGAGGCCGCGCTCGCCGAGGCCCATGCCCCCTTGCGCCGCGCCGGCGAAGCCGCCCGCCGCGCCTTCTTCGGCCTCCCCAGCCCCGCCAATGATCCGGCACCGGAGAGCGCGGGGACCCGCAAATCCGCGACGGGCTGAACCCCGCGGTGGGCGCCATTCCTGTTTCACGCAGAGGCGCAGAGACCGCGGAGGGCAAGAAATTGGTTCACGCGGAGACGCGGAGGCGCGGAGGCGCGGAGAGATCGTGCTTGCCGCGAAGCGGCTTCTCTCCCGCCCCTCGCGCCAAGCCCGACCGCGGCAGGACTGGAAGGGCCATTCGGCCCCGCGCGATCTCCTCCGCGGCTCCGCGTCTCCGCGTGAACCCGATTGCCTTGCTCTCTGCGCCTCTGCGCGCAAATTTCCGCAATTCCACAGAGCGAAGAGAAGGCCTCAAAATCCGCCAACCTTGACTTTTCTGGGAAAACCGCCCATATCCGGGACGCTATCGTCGCCTGCGACGGAAATTTACGGCCCTTCCGGGGCACTATCTTCCCTTCACACGCTACCAGCTTCGCCGGTGCTTTTGCCGGCGGATTCCCGTTTCTCGTGAAAGGAAACACCCCATGCCGATCGGCACCGTAAAATTCTTCAACACCGACAAGGGCTATGGCTTCATCGAGAATGAAGACGGCTCGGGCGACAGCTTCGTCCACATCACCGCCGTCCAGGCCGCCGGAATGGGCACGCTGAACAAGGATCAGCGCGTCTCCTACGAACTCGAAACCGGCCGCAACGGCAAGGTGTCGGCCGTGAACCTCCAGTCGGCCTGATCTTGGCTAAAGAGGAACTCATGACCTTCGAGGGGCAGATCGACGAGATCCTGCCCGACGGACGCTTCGGCGTCATACTCGAAAACGGTCATCGGGTGATCGTCTATACGGCGGGCCGGATGCGGCGTTTCCGCATCCGGTCGGTCGTCGGCGACGCCGTGCGCGTCGAGATGACGCCCTATGACCTCAGCAAGGGCCGCCTCGTCTACCGCGAACGCGGGGGCGGGCCGGTTCCCCCGAGCCAGCGCAAGAGGCGCGGGCTCTGACCGCAGGAGCCGGCGAACCGCGCCGGCTTCCAACAACCAGAACACTCAAATCAAAGATAAAGATGATGACTATGTTTCATAACAACAATTCGATTTTCCCCGCTCTGCCCGCGCTGTCGCTGGCCGGCAAGGCGCAGACGGCGACCCCGCCGCGCCGCCGCCGTCCGACGCTGTCGCGCCGCGAGCTTCGGCGCCTGATCGCCGATATGGTCGATTGATCGACCCGATTCTTCAAAGGAGCAGCCATGTCGGCCACCATCGACTTCTACATCGCGCAGGCCGAAAAATGCACCGCAGAGGCTGACGCCTCGCCGCTGACCCAGGTCCGCGACCGCAATCTGCGCGCCGCCGCGGCGTGGCAGGCGATGGCCGACAAGCTGCTCCACACCGAAAAGCTGCGCGCCGAAAAGGACCGGCACGCCGCGGCGGCGCGCGGTTGACCGTGACGGCAGGCGCTGGCCATGGCGACGCCATGCCGACCTACCGCCCCTTCACGCACCGCATCGCCACCCCCGCCGACCTCGACGCTCTCCGCGCCGTGATGGCGCTCGCCATCGCCGAACTGCAAAAGGGCTTTCTGAGCGACGCCCAGATCGCCGCGAGCAAGGCCGTCATGGGGCTCGATACCCAGCTCATCGCCGACGGCACCTATTTCATCGTCGAGGATGCGGCCGGGGGCAGCAAGCGCATCGCCGGTTGCGGCGGCTGGTCGCACCGCGCCACCCTCTATGGCGGCGACCACAGCACCGGCCTCCGCGACCCCGCCCCGCTCGACCCGGCCACCGACGCGGCGCGCATCCGCGCCATGTACACCCACCCCGATTTCGCCCGCCGCGGCGTCGGGCGGCTGGTCATGACGCTCTGCGAGGATGCGGCGCGCGCCGCGGGCTTCCGCCGCGCCGAGATGATGGCGACGCTGTCGGGCGAACCGCTCTACCGCGCCTGCGGCTATACCCCGATCGAGCGCGTCGAGGCGCCCGGCCCGAACGGCATTAGCGTGCCGCTGATCCGCATGGGCAAGGCGCTTGTTCCCGGCTGATGCCTCAAATCGCCGCGCCGAGCGCCCCCATGCCGCGCAGCCGTTCGGCATCGCGCGACGGCGGCGCCCCGAACGCCCGGGCATATTCGCGGCTGAACTGCGAGGCGCTCTCATAGCCGACCGAATAAGCGGTGCGGCTCGCCTCGGCCCCGCCCGCCAGCAGGCGGCGCGCGGCATGCAGGCGCAACGTCTTCTGATATTGCAGCGGGCTCATCGCGGTCGCGGCCTTGAAATGGCGATGGAAGGAGGCGCCGCTCATCCCGGCAATCTCGGCGAGCGCGGCGGTGCGCAGCGCCTGATCATAATGCGCCCGCATCCATGCAATCGCGCGCCGTACCCGCGACAGGCGGCTGTCCTCGATCGCAATCTGGCAGAGCTGATGACCGAGCGGCCCCTGCAGCAGGCGATAGAGGATTTCGCGCTCGCGCATCGGCGCCAGCATCGCGATATCGCCCGGCCGGTCGAGCAACGCCAGGAGCCCGCCCCAGGCGTCGAGCAATTCGGCGGTCACCGCGGCAACCGCGAAACCCGCCTGCCCGCTTGCGGGCGGTTCGCTGCCGATCGCTCCCGCATCCATGCTGGCGATCAGATCGGCGAGGATCGCGCGGTCGATCCGCAGCGCCGCCGCGACATAGGGCTTTTCGGGGCTCGCCTCGAGGACGCGGCCGACCGCGGGCAGGTCGAGCGAAGCGACGAAATAGCTCGACGCATCATAATCGATCACCGCGTCGCCGATCGCGACCTGCTTCGTCCCTTGCAGGATCAGGCAGGTGACGGGTTCGTAGATCGTGACCATGCCGCTCGTCGGTTCGGTCATGGTGCTGATGATGACGCGCGGGATCGGCGCCTCATAATAAGAGGAATCCACGTGCCGCATCACCTGTGTGCGGATCGAGTCGAGCGTTTCCTGCATGAGGGGACCATCGGCCCGGCGCGTTCGATGTGCAAGCCGCCCGCCGCTCCGGCTATTTGCATTGATAGAAATAGGCAAGCGAACGCCATGATCGGGCAGCGCGAAATCGCCGCGGCCGCCTATCATGGCCGGGACAGGGCATTCCCCTCTTCCCCCTCGCCCTGCAATCCAAGGAGTCCCTCATGACCCGGTTCAATGCCAAATCGACCACCGACGACGTGCTTGCGGGCGTCTACCTTGCGGGCCAGCGCTTTCTCGTCACCGGCGTTTCCGCCGGGCTCGGCGTCGAAACGGCGCGGGCGCTCGTCGCCCACGGCGCCGATGTCGTCGGCGCGGCGCGCGATCTTGCCAAAGCCGAAGCCGCGACCGGCGCGATCCGCGAAGCGGCAGCGGCGAGCGGCGGCAGCTTCGAGCTGATCGCTCTCGACCTTGCCTCGCTCGCCAGCGTCCGCGCCGCCGCCGATCGTCTCCTCGCCGACGGGCGGCCATTCGACGTGATCATCACCAACGCCGGCGTGATGGCCGCGCCATTCGGCAAGACCGCCGATGGCTTTGAGACCCAGTTCGGCACCAACCATCTCGGTCATTTCACCTTCGTCAACCGCATCGCGCCCTTGATCAAGGACGGCGGCCGGCTCGTCAGCCTCGCCTCGTCGGGGCATCGCTTCTCGAACATCGACCTCGATGATCCGAACTTCGACCGGGGCGATTATGACCCGTGGATCGCCTATGGCCGCGCCAAGACCGCGAACATCCTTTTCGCTGTCGAGTTCGACCGGCGCCACCGGGGCCGCGGCATCCGCGCCGCCGCGCTCCATCCCGGCGGCATCCAGACCGAGCTTTCCCGCCACCTCGACGACGGCGCGCTCGCGGCGCTCGTCGAGCAGATCAACGCATCGGCGCAAGCGGCGGGCGGCGATGCCTTCGAATTCAAATCGATCCCGCAGGGTGCCGCGACCTCGGTCTGGGCCGCCACCGTCGCCGAGCCCGATGAAATCGGCGGCCGCTACCTCGAGGATTGCCATGTCGCCGAGTTGGCAGACGGCGAGGGTCTGCGCGCCGGCTTCCGCTCCTACGCGCTCGACCCCGACAATGCGAAGGCGCTGTGGGCAAAGAGCGAGGAAATGGTTGGCGAGCGCTTCTGAGACACGCCGTCCGCCCGATCCGCCGTCATCCGGACGGCGGATCGGCGGCAGGTTCGGGCTCTACCGGCTCGGCGAGATGGCGCTGAAGCGCTTGCAGCGCCACTATATTGCCCTTGGCAAAGAAGCCGAGAAGCGCTCGGCCGCCTTCGCTGCCGGGATAGCCCGTCGAGGTCAGCCTCAGCCGCGTCCGCGCGCCGTCGGCTTCGAGCTCCAGAAAGGATGTGACCCGCTTATACGCCTCACCGTTCGGAAAATCGTCGGGCACCTTGATCGTCCGGAACACCAGCAGCCGCCCGGGAATGCGTGCGACGAACTGCTGCCAGATCGCGCCGGGCCCGCCAGGCAGCTCGTCGGGATTATAGCTCGTCTCCAGAATGTCGGCCTCGCCCTCGGCCCAGCGAGCCAGGGGCGCGGCCCAGCCCTCCCATCCCTCAGGGGTCGAAATGGCAGCCCACACCTCCTCAGCCGGCGCCGCGAGGACAATATTATGGGTCATCGTCACGGTGCCGCCGGCCTCAATCTTCGTCACCGTTTCGACGGCAGCAAGCGGCGCAGGCACCTCATCGGCCGCCGCCTCGGCGGGGGCCTCCTGTGCAATCGCTGGTGTCGCCGAAAGGAGCGCAGCGGCGAACAGCAAGCGCCCTCCCCGCAACCACCGATGAGCGGCGCAAGCTGGCGGGACGCCGCCTATCTTCGAACGAGGCCCTATCGATCCAGCCATTGTCGCTTCTCCATCGGAACCGTCTCGTACAATGTCGCGTCCGCCCGTCGGCTGCAAGCGGCGACGGGCGAACCCAGAGGCCGATCGATCCCTCTTGCGCGACCTTCCCTTTACGTTAAGGTAAGTTTCAAGCCGCAACCGGAGAGACTGATTCATGGCCCTTCCCCCGATCTTCGACCGCCTGCGCCTGCCCGTTATCGGCTCGCCGCTATTCATCGTGTCGGGGCCCGATCTCGTCATCGCCCAGTGCAAGGCCGGCGTCGTCGGCAGCTTCCCAGCGCTCAACGCGCGCCCGCAATCTTTGCTCGACGAATGGCTGCACCGGATCACCGAGGAACTGGCAGCCTGGGACCGCGACAATCCTGATCGCCTGTCGGCCCCCTTCGCGGTCAACCAGATCGTTCACAAATCGAACGACCGGCTCGAGCAGGACATCGCGACCTGCGAAAAATGGAAGGTGCCGATCACCATCACCTCGCTCGGCGCGCGCGAGGAGCTCAATCAGGCGGTGCACGGTTGGGGCGGCATCACGCTCCACGACGTCATTGACGACCGCTTCGCGCGCAAGGCAGTCGAAAAGGGCGCCGACGGCCTGATCCCCGTCGCTGCCGGTGCGGGCGGCCACGCCGGGCGGCAATCGCCCTTCGCGCTGGTGCAGGAAATCCGCGAATGGTTCGACGGCCCCGTCGCGCTGTCGGGCGCGATCGGCCACGGCCGCTCGATCCTCGCCGCGCAGGCATGCGGCGCCGACCTCGCCTATATCGGCAGCGCCTTCATCGCGACCGCCGAGGCCAATGCCGAGGACGGCTACAAGAACGGCATCGTCGAAGGGCGCGCCGCAGACATTGTCTATTCGAACCTCTTCACCGGCGTCCACGGCAATTATCTCCGCCAGTCGATCGTCTCGGCCGGAATGGACCCCGACAATCTGCCCGAAGGCGATCTCAAGACGATGAACTTCGGTTCGGGCGGCAACACCAAGGCGAAGGCGTGGAAGGACATCTGGGGCTCGGGCCAGGGCATCGGCGCGGTCCGCGGCGTGCGCCCGGTCTCCGAATTCGTCGCCGAGCTCGAAGCCCAGTACAAGGACGCCTGGGCCGAGCTGCAGGGCAAGGTCAGGCTGTAGCGTCGCCGAACAGCCGCTCGATCGCATCGTCGAGATAGGGCCGGTCGGCGAACAGCCGCATCGGGTCGCGCCGGTTGAGGCAGAAGGCACCGCCGTGCCGGTCGGTCAGGGCGCGCCGCGTCGTGTCCTGCAAGAGCCGTAGCCGCATCACCGCGGTGCGCCGCGCAGCCCGCAAATCGGCCGGCGCATGCAGCGCAAAATGTACGCGAATCTGTTCGACGCGCGCCGCGATCACGTCATTATAACCGTGATGCGGCCCCCGATGCAGCGCATGCCCCGACGAAAGCGCCGCCCTTTCGCAAGCCGGCAGCATTTGTCCGTTCTGCGCGAAGCGATGGAGCGAGAAGCCCTCGGCGACCAGCCGATCGAACATCGCGGTCATCTGCGGTCGGCGAAGCAACGCAACGGGGACGAGATGATGCCGCTGATAGCCGATGGGCGGCGGCGGCGCGCCTTGCCACCGCCAGATCGTCAACGATCGCTGCCGAATTCCACCCGGACCGTCTTCCGCGCTCCGGCACCATCGGGGATCGGGACGAGCGACACCCATTCTCCGGGTCCCAGCCCGCGCAGACCTCGCGCATCCAGAACCGGCCCGTTCAATATGATATCGAGCGCCAGCCGCGCCAGCCGCTTGACCATTTCCGCCACGGTCCAGCCGGGAGGAATCGGACTCTCGATCTCCTGTCCCCCGAACAGGGCCAGCCCGCGTGTCCGAACCAGCTCGCTGCTCGGACCTTCAATGCGGCGAAATGCGACCAGATGCAGAACCGGCGGCATCCCGCTCGACAGCATCTCGGCGACGGCGCTCCGATATTGCGGCGCGTCGGACCACAGGCGCGCCGGCGACCAGAAGATATGGCTGGCGTCCAACAGGTCGACCAGCAGCACCGCCATCTTGAAGAATTCGCGGAGATATGTCGCCCGCACATCGGGCGGACCGCCGCTGTCGACCTCTTCGGGTATCAGCATCCACGCCTGTTGCGCCGACCGCCAATCGGCGGGAAGACGCGCGGCGAGCGAGCTCGTCGCCGGATGCCCGGGATCGGCCTCGTCGAGAGCATCGGCCGAGGCGAGATCGATCCGGGCCGAGACTGCTCCGAAATGCAACCGAAAGGCCAGCCCGGCGGCTCCCGCTTTTCCTTCAGCCTCGATCGAACAGGGGCGCAGCCCTATCCGCCGGAAGCACGTTTCCGCATCGCCGCCCGCCAGCCGCCCGACGATCAGGATGTAGGGGTCCGGCACAGCCGGGACGATCGAGGGGGTGCTGGTGTCGGCTTGCATGCTGGTCGCCCTCCCTGAGGGATCGACCCTGCATCGCAATACTTACCGGAATGTTCAAACGCTTATTCTGACATTTCGGTAAGTTAATGATCGGGATCAGATCGCGACCTGGCTTCCCAGCTCGACCACGCGGTTCGTTGGCAGGCGGAAATATTCCATCGCGCTTTCCGAGTTGCGCAGCATCCACGCGAACAGTTTCTCGCGCCAGATCGGCATCCCCGGTTTGCTTGCCGCGATCAGCGTCTGTCGCGACAGGAAGAAACTCGTCTCGAGCATCTTGAACTCACCGCCGCAGCCGGTGACGCGCTTCAGCGCTTCGGGAACATCGACCGGCTGCATAAAGCCATAGTTCAGCACCAGCCGGTGGAACCCCTGCCCCAGATCGTCGAGCTGGCACAGCCGCTCTTCCTGCACGAAGGGCACGTCGGCGATCTTGATCGTCAGCAGGATGATGCGTTCGTGCAGCACCTTGTTGTGCTTGAGATTATGGAGCAGCGCGTGCGGTACGCCGTCGGACGAGGAGGTCATGAACACCGCAGTCCCCGGCACGCGCGTCGCGCTGTTCGCTGCCGACTTCACGAACACCGGAATCGGCATCGCGCCCTCGGCCATTTCCTGCTGCATCAGCTTGCGCCCGCGCGACCAGGTCGTCAGCATCGTGAAGATGGTGAGGCCGATCACCAGCGGCACCCAGCCGCCGTCAGGCACCTTGATCAGGTTCGCGCCGAAATAGGCGATATCGACGATGAAGAAGACCGCGAGGATCGGCAGCGCCTTCCATGCAGGCCAGCGCCACAGCACGAACAGCACGACGCTCATCAAACAGGTGTCGATGAACATCGCGCCGGTGACCGCGATGCCATAGGCCGCCGCAAGGTTGCTCGACGAGCCGAAGAAGAGGACGAGCAGGATGACCATCACCATCAACCCCCAGTTGACCACGGGGATATAGATCTGCCCCTGCGCCGAAGCGCTGGTGTGATCGACGCGCAGGCGAGGCATGAAGCCGAGTTGGATCGCCTGCTGCGTGAGCGAAAAGGCGCCCGAGATCACCGCCTGGCTCGCGATGATCGTCGCCAGCATCGCGAGGATGACGACGGGGACCTTCCATGCCTCGGGCATCATCAGAAAGAAGGGGTCCTGGACGAGTTGCGCGGTCGGCGCGACTTCGGCGGCGAGCACCATCGCGCCCTGCCCCATATAGTTGAGCATCAGCGCGGGCAGGACGATCGCGCCCCAGCTGAGGCTGATCGGTCCGCGCCCGAAATGCCCCATGTCGGCATAGAGCGCTTCGGCGCCCGTGACCGCGAGCACGACCGCGCCGAGCGCGATGAAGGCCGTGAATCCGTCATAATGGAAGAAGCGCAGCGCGTTGATCGGGTTCAGCGTGTGCATCATGATCGACGGATGATCGACGATGTGGATCACTCCCAGCACCGCGAGCATCGTGAAATAGAGCAGCATGATCGGGCCGAAAAGCATCCCAACCTTCGCCGTGCCGCGCGACTGGATCGCGAACAGCCCGATCAGGATCGTCAGCGCGATCGGCACGATATAGGGCTCGAATCCGCGGCTCACATATTGCAGACCCTCGGTCGCTGAGAGCACCGACATCGCAGGCGTGATCATGCTGTCGCCATAGAAGAGCGCGGTCGCGAAAACCCCGAGCAGGATGATCGGCCACGTCCACCGCTTGCCCTCCGACGAACGGCTGATCAGCGCCAGCAGCGCGAGGCTGCCGCCTTCGCCCTTGTTGTCGGCGCGCATGATCGTCAGCACATATTTGAACGTCACGACCAGCATCATCGACCAGAAGACGAGGCTCAGCACGCCATAGATATGCAGCCGGTCGGCCTCGATCGAATGATGGCCGGCGAAGGTTTCGCGAAAGGCGTAAAGCGGGCTGGTCCCGATATCGCCGAACACGACGCCGACCGCGCCGACGGCAAGCTTCAGCTTGCTATCGCCATGATGTCCGTGGCCGTAATGGGCCGTTTCGGCGGCGGCGGTGACAGCGCTTTCCGCGCCGCCCGCCCCCTGGTGCGACTCAGCAGTCATTGCGCGCCTTTAGACGAGCCTGCGAAGAGAAAACAGGTTCCAAATCGGGACGCATTCAGGGGCCGTTCGCCGACTCAGGCGGCAGCGCGGGTCCCATCGCCTCGCGAAGCTGCGACAGCCGAAGCTCGAGGTCCGCGCGCCATGGCGCATCGGCGGGCGAGCGCGCCAAAAGCTGGCTCCAGACTGCCTCCGCGCCCTTGAAGTCACCGCTCTGCGCCATCGCCAACCCCGCAAAGAAGGGCGGCCCCGGATGACTCGGGTCGCGCTTCGCAGCCTCGTCGAAAGCCAGCGCCGCGGCGGGCGACATAACCCCGCCGCCATGCGCGACGAGCGCATTGCCGAGCCCGACCCACAGATCGACATTGTCGGGATATTTGTCGAGCCCCTTTTCCAGCGTCTGCGCCGCGAGTTCGGTCTTGCCGGTCCGCATGAAACCGTCCGACATACCGATCCACTGCGCCGCCGGGCCGAAGCGATTGGCCATTCCCTGCTGTCGGTCGGTGATCGCCTCTCCAAAGCCTTCGGGTTCGGCCGCCACCGCAACGGGATGGCCGGGAAGCGCCGGGCTCCCCTGCAGCGCATAGCCCGCGAGCCCCAGCATCACCGCCGCGCCCGCAAGCGGTCGCGATGCAGCAGGCAGCTTGCCGAGCCAGAAGATGCCGCCAAGGGCCAACACCGCGGCAAGCAGGATCCACAGCCAGATCATGCCGCGCCCTCCCCATCATCCCCGCCACGCCGGAAACGCCCGAAGGCGAGCCAGCCGCCAAGCGCCAGAAAGAGCAGCGGCCCGAGCCACAGCAGCGCGGTCGCCGCGTCGAACGGCGGATCATAGCTCACCCAATTGCCATAGCGCGCCACGAGCCATTTGCGGATCGCATCGGGGCTTTCGCCCGCCGCGATCTTCGTCCGCACCTCGTGCCGCATGTCGCCCGCGAGCGGGGCGTCGCTGTCGGCGATCGATTGCCCCTGGCAGACGAGGCAGCGCAGCGTCTCCATCAGTTCCTTGGCCTTCGCCTCCTCGACCGGATCGCGAAGCTGCTGATAGGCATAGGGCGCGGGCGGCAGGCGATCCTGCGCCGCGATCGGCGCCGCGAACAACACGAGCAGCGCGGCAAAAGCCAGCCGCCCCTTCACTTCATCTTCTCCAGCTTCGCGACGATCTCGGGCACCTGCTCGGCCAGGATAACCCCCTGAATCTGCTCGCGAATAATCCCCTTGCCGTCGATCAGGAAGGTTTCCGGAACCCCCGACGAGCCCAGCGCGATCTGCACGCTGCTCTGTTGATCCGACCCGATACGGTCGAAGGGATTGCCGTTTTCCTGCAGGAACTGTGCGACATCCTCGGGCCGGTCGCGGATCGCGATGCCGTCGATCGGCACGCCCGCCCGCTTCAGGGCTTCCAGCTGCGGCGCCTCGGCGCGGCACGGGATGCACCAGCTCGCGAAGACATTGACCAGCCGCGGCCGCCCGTCGGCAAGCTGGCTGCTCTTGAGCCCCGCCACGCCCGAGGTCGCGGGCGGCAGGTCGAACAGCGGCATCGGCTTGTTGATCCATTGCGACTGGATCAGCGTGTCGTTCGGCACCGTCAGGCGATAGATGAAGGCGCCGAAGAGCAGCGCCATGATCGCCAGCGGCACGAACAGGACCCAGCGGCTCCTCATGCGAAACGCTCCTGCGCTTTTCGCGCCCGCCGCGCGCGCCAGATTTCGAGCAATTGGGCGCGCCCGAGCAGCGACAGCGCCGCGCCGACCGCGATCAGCGCGCCACCGAGCCAGATCCACCACACCAGCGGCTTCCACCACAGACGAAGCTGATAGCGATCGGCGCGGCCATCGGGACCGGTCACCGGCTGCCCCAGCACCGCATAAAGCTGCCCGCCCGGCCGGGTCAGCAGCGCCGCCTCGTTGGTCTCGGTCGGCGGCCCGCCCATCAGGCCGGGAAAAGTCCGCGCCGCTGGATGCAACGCAAAGGACGCACCCGAGGGGGTCGCTGCAATCAGCGTGCCCTGGATAGCGGTATAATTCGGCCCGGCGATCGGTTTTACGCCCGCGAATTTGACGGAGAAATCGGCAATCTGCACAGTCTCGCCCGGTGCTGCCGCAACGAGCTTCTCTTTGATGAAAGCGCTTTCCGCTCCCATTCCGGCGAGAGCCACGGCGACCCCGAAGTGCGCGATCACCATGCCCCATGTCGGCAGCGGTGTGCGGCGAAGGTTGCGGCCCCACAAGGGCGCCAGACTTGCGACCGCGACCAGTCCTGCCACCGTCATGCCGAGCAAGGGCAGCACGCCGACCTTGCCGCCGAACAGGATCAGCGCGAACAGCACGATCATCGCCGCCAGCACCGCGACCGGCAAGCGCGACCAGAGCTTCTTGCCGTCATCCTTGCGCCAGCTGAGCAGCGGCCCCGCGACCATCACCAGGCACAGGATCAGCGCCAGCGGTCCCGCGACCTTGTTGTAATAGGGCGGCCCGACCGAAATCTTCTCACCCATCGCCTCGGCGACGATTGGATAGAGGGTGCCGAGCAACACGAGCGCGAGGATCGTAGTCAGCAGCAGATTGTTGATCACCAGCGAGCCCTCGCGGCTCATCAGCGCGAATTTCTTGCCCTCGGCGACCGCGCCGGCGCGAAAGGCAAACAGGGTCAGCGCGCCGCCGATGTAGATGAACATCAACGCGAGCAGAAAGGTCCCGCGCTCGGGATCGACCGCAAAGCTGTGGACGCTGGTCAGCAAGCCCGAGCGGACGATGAAAGTGCCGACCATCGACATCGAAAAGGCGACCACCGCCAGCATCACCGTCCACGCCCTTAGCGCGTTGCGCGTTGCGGTGACGCTCACCGAATGGAGCAGCGCCGCCCCGGCGAGCCACGGGATCAGCGAGACATTTTCGACCGGGTCCCAGAACCACCAGCCGCCCCAGCCGAGCTCATAATAGGCCCAGTAACTGCCTGCGGTGATGCCGAGCGTCAGGAAAATCCAGCTCCCCAGCACCCACGGCCGCATCGCGCGCGCGAAGGCCGGACCGATCTCGCGCGTGATCAGCGCACCGACCGCGAAGCTGAAAGCGACCGAAATTCCGACATAGCCGATATAGAGCGTCGGCGGATGAAACGCCAAGCCGGGGTCCTGCAGCAGCGGGTTGAGCCCCTGCCCGTCGGGCGGCGCGACCGGCAGCCGCTTGAACGGGTTCGATGCAAAGAGCAAAAAGGCGAAGAAGCCAAGACTCAGCGCTGCCTGCGCGGCGAGCGTCGCGACGAGCGTATCCTTGCGCAGGCGTTTCTCGAAGATCGCAACCAGCGCGCCGGACAGGCCGAGGATCGTCAGCCAAAGCAGCATCGATCCTTCATGATTGCCCCACGCGCCCGCAACCTTGAACAGCATCGGTTTCAGGCTGTGGCTGTTGCGCACGACCAGTTCGACCGACATGTCCGAACGGACGAATAGCGTGATGAGCAATGCGAAGGCGGCGGCGGTAAGCACGCCCTGCGCGACACTCGCCGGCCGCACCAGCGCCGCAAGCTCGTCCTTGCCGGTGCGCACATAGACGATGCCCGCAACCAGCGACAGACACGCAAGAGCCGCTGCGATCCACAGCAGGGCAAGACCGAGTTCGGCGATCATTCCCCCGGCACCAGCTTCATATTCTTGGGCATCTCGCCCATTTGCGGCGGCATGTAGCGCTCGTCATGCTTGGCGAGGATGCGGTCGGCCACGAAGACTCCATCAGCACGCAGCCGGCCGTCGGCGACCATGCCCGAGTTCTCGGCGAACAGGTCGGGGACGATACCTTTGAATTGCACGGGGATCGATGCCTTGCCGTCGGTCGCGACGAAATCGATCGTCAGGCCATCACTCTGGCGCTTGATGCTGCCTGCGGCGACCATGCCGCCCAGCCGCATCGGCTCGCCGACCGCGGCCTTCCCCGCCTTCACCTCGCCCGGCGTGCGGAAATAGGCGGCTTCGTCGCGCAGCGCGCTCGCCGCGAGTACGCCCGCGCCCGCGACACCGCATAGCGCGACCGCCGCCAGGATCAATCGTTGATGCTTTGCCTTCATTTGCGGTTCCCGCGCAGCGCGTCGCTACGTTTTTCGGCCTTTGCCATCGCGCGCCAACTCGCCCACAGCACGCTGCCGGTCAGCAGCACGGTCAGCCCATAGGCAGCGGCGACATAGGCCCATTGCCCGCCCCCGCTGATCACCCCCGTCATATCTCAAAGCCCCTCGTCGTCGTCGGCGAGCCGCCGCAGCCGCGCCGCGACGCGATTGTCGGCGATGATCCGCCGCATCCGCATCAGGACGATGGCGCCGAACAGCAGCGAAAAGCCGAGCAGAGTCAAGCCCAGCGGCCATAGCAGCGCCCCGTCGATGCTCGACCCGCCGAGCGTGATGCTCGGCCCCTGATGCAGGCTGTTCCACCAGACGACGCTACGGTTGATGATCGGAATGTTGATCGCGCCGACGAGAGCGTAAATGGCAGCACCGCGCGACAGCGATCCGCCCTGTCTTTGCCCTTCGTCGCCCGTCGTCAGCGCGACGAAGCCCGCATAGAGGAAGAGGAGGACGAGCATCGAGGTCATCCGTCCGTCCCATTCCCACCAGGTTCCCCACGTCGGCTTGCCCCAGATCGATCCCGTCGCGAGGCAAAGCGCGGTGAACAACATGCCGGGCACCGCGATCGCGCGCGCCGCGATTCCGGCGAGCGGATGGCGCCAGACGAGCTGCACGAGGCCGGTGATCGCGAGCGAGGTCCAGCCGCCCATGCCGAGCCACGCCGAGGGCACATGGACATAAAGAATGCGCGCGGTGTCGCCCTGCTTCGATTCGCCCGGCACCACTGCAAGTCCCGCCCAGGCGCCCGCGAGCAAAAGCGCAAGCCCCAGCCACAACAGCCACGGCGTCAGCGGCTTGGCGATCGCCAGAAAGCGGGTCGGATTGGCGTAAGCGTGCATCGGTCTCGCGTCGTCTTTAGGTGAGGCCGGTTTATCGGTCCAGTGAATTGCCCGGCGCGACCCGGCGACGCCCTGTCGCCTGACGGGCGCACGCCGTCAACCCTTGCGCCCTTGGCACGGAGTCTCGCAAAAACCATTGAGCGAAGTCAATTTCAGGCCCGGCAAAAGAAGTGGCCGATGCGTATCGAGCCGAACTGGAACTGAGCAAGTCGCAAGGATCTGCCGGAAACATTTGGTACGGGTGGCCGGACTCGAACCGGCATTCTGTTACCAGAGGCGGATTTTGAATCCGCTGCGTCTACCAATTCCGCCACACCCGCGTGCCGATTGGCGCTCGCGGGCCAAACATCGACTTCGGGGCCCTATAGGTAGGACCGAAGCCGATTTCCAGTCTGTTTTGCAAACCTTCGCTCGCACAATTATCCATCCGGAGAGCCCGCCTCAACGACGGCGTCCACCTGAGCCGCCCCTAACCCGCCACCCCGATGAGCAATGCCCGCTCTTGTTCGAAGCCAAAATGGCGGCTCCCGGCGAATTACAGCAGCGGCGTCCCCGTGAAAACGGGAATCCGGTGTTCGAGGTCGGCCGACGCATGTTTCAGGTCCCCGCTTTCGCGGGAATGGCGAAGAGAGAGGATGCTACTCCCACCCGAAAGCTGTTTACCCCAGCGCTTCAACCTCTTCTGCCAGCGCCAGCCAACGGTCCTCGGCGGCGCCCTTCTCGTCACGCAGTGTATCGAGCTGCTTGGTCAGCGCGGTGAAGCGCGCATTGTCACGGGTGAAAAGGCTGCCGTCGGATAACTCGGCCTCGATCTTTGCCATTTCCGTATCGATTTCCTCGATCCGCGTGGGCAGCAGATCGTAGTCGCGCTGGTCCTTGTAGCTGAGCTTCTTGCGCGCCTGTGGCGGCGGAGGAGGTATAGTTTCGCCGGTTGCGGTCTTCGCCTTCGCGGCGACGGGCTTCACGCGCTTCGCTTCCCAGTCGGCATAGCCGCCGGCGACAATATCGACCTTGCCTGATCCGTCGAGGCCGAGCGTCACGGTGACGGTGCGGTCGAGGAAGTCGCGGTCGTGGCTGACGAGCAGCACCGTGCCTTCATAGTCGGCGATGACTTCCTGGAGCAGATCAAGCGTTTCGAGGTCGAGGTCGTTCGTGGGCTCGTCGAGGACGAGCAGATTCGATTCGCGGGCGAATTCGCGTGCAAGCAGCAGGCGCGATCGCTCGCCGCCCGACAATGCGCCGACGCTCGCCTCGGCGATGGCGGGATCGAAGAGGAAGTCCTTCAAATAGCCCTGAACATGCTTCTTGACCCCGCGCACCTCAATCCAGTCGCCGCCGTCGGCGAGGATGTCGCGGACGCGCTTTTCGGGCGAGAGGAGGCTGCGCTGCTGGTCGATCACGATGCCGTCGAGCGTCGGAGCGAGCGTGACCGTGCCCTCGTCGGGCTGGATTTCGCCGGTGAGCAGCTTGAGCAGGGTCGATTTGCCCGCGCCATTGGCGCCAACGATGCCGATGCGATCGCCGCGCTGGACGCGAAAATCGAAGTCCTTGATGATCGTGCGATCGCCGAAGCGCTTGCTAATATGATCGGCGACAATCACCGATTTCGAGCGGACATCGTCGTTGGCGAGGCCGAGCTTGGCGACGCCGGGGCCGCCGATCATCGATGCGCGGGTGGCCCGCATTTCCATCAGCTTCTCAAGCCGGCCCTGGTTGCGCTTGCGGCGCGCGGTGACACCGCGTTCGAGCCAGTGCGCCTCGAGCCGGAGCTTGGCATCGAGCTTTTCGGCGGCGCGCGCTTCCTCGGCGAACACCCCTTCCATCCAGGCATCGAAGCCGCCGAAGCCGATTTCCTTGCGGCGGATGCTGCCGCGGTCGAGCCACAAAGTCTGCCGCGTCAGGCGGGTGAGGAAGGTGCGGTCGTGGCTGATGGCGACGAAGGCTCCCGTGTAGCGCGCCAGCCAGTTTTCGAGCCAGTCGATCGCCGCCAGGTCGAGGTGGTTCGTCGGCTCGTCGAGCAGCAGCACGTCGGGGTTCTGCGCGAGCGCGCGGGCGATGGCGGCGCGGCGGCGTTCGCCGCCCGAGGCGCTTGCCGCCTCGCGGCTCATATCGATGCCGAGCTGGTCGGCGATGGCGGCGACCTCATGCTCGGGCGGCCCGTCGTTGCCCGCGACGGCATAGTCCATCAGCGTCGCGAAGCCGCGGAAGTCGGGCTCCTGTTCCAGCAGGACGACGTGCGTGCCGGGGACGATCGTGCGCTTGCCCTTGTCGGCGTCGATGCTGCCTGCGAGCAGCTTGAGCAAGGTCGTCTTGCCCGCGCCGTTGCGACCGATCAGCGCAAGGCGGTCGCGCGCGCCGATATAGATGTCGAGGTCCTGGAACAGCCAGCCGCTGCCCTGAACCAGGCCGAGGCCTTCATATGATAAGATCGGTGCTGCCATGATGAACGGCTCGCTACTGGCGCGTTCAGCATCATGCAAGCGTATCCCACGCAAAGGCCGGAACGGGTTCGCTCCGTCAGCGTTACGGAGTGGTCATCAGTTACGGCCGGAACTCCGGTCCACAGGAGAATGAAATGACGAAGCAAATGCTCACCGCTATGGCTGCCGGTATCGCGCTGATGGCGGCGGTGCCCGCCACGGCCCAACAGGGAGGATCGACGGTGACGACAGCGACGGCACAGGGGCCCATTCTTTCTTTCAGCGTCAGCCAGGAAGTGCGCTCGCGTCCCGATCAGGCGACCGTCGGCGCCGGCGTCACCACGACCGCCCCGACTGCGGTCGAAGCGATGCGTGCCAACGCCGCCGCGATGGACAAGCTGATCGCCGCCGCAAAGGCGCGCGGGATCAAGGCCGAGGATATCCAGACGAGCGGCATCAACCTGTCGCCGCAATATGATTACAACAACCGCGGCGACGGCCAGCCGCCGCGCTTCCTGGGCTATCAGGTTTCGAACAGTGTTCGCGCGACGACGTCGAAGATCGACGATATCGGGCCGCTGCTCGACGCGCTCGTCGCCGCGGGCGGGACCAATGTCGACGGGCCGTGGTTCGGGATGAAGGACCCCGACGCGCAGCTCGTCGGCGCACGCGGCGCGGCGATCAAGGAAGCCGAAGCGAAGGCGGCCGATTACGCGCGGCTCGCGGGCTATCGCGGCGCCGAGTTGGTGTCGCTCAGTGAAGGCAGCTTCGGTGGGCCGCAACCGCCGATGCCGATGGTGCGGATGCAGGCGATGGACGCCGCCGGCAAGGCGACCCCGGTCGAGCCGGGGCAGGTCGCGAACACGCTGACCTTGAGTTTTCAGTATCGGCTGGTTCGCTAAAACTTCCGGAGGAAGGGGGCTGGCTTAGCCCAGCTCCCCCTCCGCCCACGGCCAGGGCCGTTCGCGGAACCATTTGGTGATGATATATTTGCGGCCCTTGCGCACCTTCATCCCGTGGTGGAGCGTTTCGGGGTTCGGCGTGCCGTCGATGCGGACATTGTTCCACGCGAGCAGCTTGCCCGTTTCGGGCTGGTGCATCTTGCCGGTCGAGAGGAAGCGCGTGGCCCCGCCCGCGGGCGGCTCGTTGAGGTAGATCATCAGCGTCCAGCTGCGCTGGCCGGGCACCGCGCAATAGGTTTCCCAGTCCGCGCCGTCCGGATCGAAATAATCGGTGTGCGCCTTGAACTCCTCGCCGACATCGTAGCGCTGGCCCTGCAGCGGCTCGCCGTAGGCGAGCGGAATGCCGGTGAGATCGTGGAGGCGGCGGTTCACCGCGATGACCAGGGGCAGGCGGTGATCAAGGTCGCAGGTCGAGCTGGTGCGGAAGGCTTCGTCGCCATTGGGGTCGGCGATCGTCGATGGGCGGGCGTCGCCATCGATCAGCGCCATCAGCCCGGCGCAGGTTTCGGCATCAAGGAATCGCGGGAGCATATATTGCTGGAGCTTCGGCGAGGGCGCGCGCCGGATGCCGGGAACCGCAGCGAGCCGGCCGGCGGTGCGGTCGGCGCCCGAGGTCGCCATATCGACATGTTCGTTGCCAGCCATGGTGCGCTTTTAGGGATGCGGGGGGCGTGCGAACAATGCTTGACGAAGGGAGAGGGCGCGCCTATCGCCGCGCGCTGTCGCAGGCGGTTTCGCCCGGCGTGTGGCGATCATAGCTCAGTTGGTTAGAGCGCCGGTTTGTGGTACCGGAGGTCGTGGGTTCGAGCCCCATTGGTCGCCCCATTTTCTCTATCTTTGCGCATAGCAGCTTTTGGGGTGACACCCGGACCCGGACGGATTATTACGCAATGACGTAATTTTCTAACGCGAGGAGGCGCGCATGTCTGCTGTCTGGGATTTCGCCGATTTCGACGATCATGAACATGTCCATATGTTCCGCGATCGCGCGAGCGGGCTGACGGCGGTTATCGCGGTCCATTCGACGCATCTCGGCCCCGGCGCGGGCGGCGTGCGCTACTGGCACTATCCGCAGCGGGCGGCGGCGATTACCGATGCGCTCCGCCTGTCGCGCGGCATGTCCTACAAGAATGCGATGGCGGGGCTGCCGATGGGCGGCGGCAAGGGCGTGATCCTGGCCGACGAGAATGGCGCCAAGACCCCCGAATTGCTCGCGGCATTCGGCCGCGCGGTCGAGTCGCTGGGCGGGGCCTATGTCACCGCCGAGGATGTCGGGATCACCGATGCCGACATGGTCGAGATTTCCAAGCAGACGAAGCATGTCAGCGGGCTTCCCGTGGCGAGCGGCGAAGCGGGCGGCGATCCGGGGCCGTTCACCGCGCTTGGCGTCTATCTGGGCATCAAGGCGGCGATTCGGGAAGGTCTCGGTACCGACAGCGCCGCAGGCGTGCGGATCGCGATTCAGGGCGTCGGCAGCGTCGGCGGCGGCGTCGCGCGGCGGTTGGCTGCCGAAGGCGCGAAGCTGACCCTCGCCGACGTCAATCTGGCACGCGCGAAGGCGCTCGCCGAGGAACTGGGCGCCGACCTTGCCGATTCGGCGGCGATCATGGAGATCGAGGCCGATGTGTTGAGCCCCAACGCGCTCGGCGCGATCCTGACCGAACGGAGCATTGAAAAGCTGCGCGTCCCGATCGTCGCGGGCGGCGCGAACAACCAGCTCGCGACCGCGGCCGACGGCCAGCGCGTCCACGACCGCGGCATCGTCTATGCTCCCGATTATGTGATCAACGCGGGCGGGATCATCAACGTCGCCCTCGAATATCTGGGGCAGGGCAGCCGCGAGGAAGTGGAGAGCCGCATCCGCCTGATCCCCGGCCGGCTGGCCGAGATCTGGGCCGAGAGCAAGGCGAGCGGTACGCCGGCATCGGCCGTCGCCGACCGGATGGCGCAGAAGCTGATCGGCCGGGGGTAAGCGCCGCCCCGCGAAGGCGGGGGCCGCAGTCGTTTTACGTCGCCGGCGGGGGACAAGGCCTCCAGCGGCCCCGCCTTAGCGGGGGCGACGATACAGGTGGCGCAACGACCCAAATCCGCTAAGCCAGCCCGTGATGAAACGGCATTTCTATCTGGTCGCAGGATGGGCTTCGCTGGGACTCGGCGCGATCGGGGCATTTCTGCCGCTGCTACCCACGGTCCCGTTCGTCATCCTCGCGGCTTTCTGTTTCGCGCGCTCGTCGCCGCGTCTCGAAGCGTGGCTGCTGACCCACCCGCATTTCGGGCATCATATCGTCGCCTGGCGCGAGAAGGGCGCGATCAGCCGAAAGGGCAAGATGGCGGCGACCGCGGCATTCGCGGTCAGCATCCTGTTGGCGGCGATCTTCTCACCCTGGCCATGGGTGATGGCACCGGTAATTGCGGCCGGGGTGACGGGGAGCTGGATCTGGACGCGGCCGGAAGGGTGAAAGGTTAAACCCGATTTCGTCATACCCGTTTTCTCGGGAATCACGAGGTTATGAAAGGCGCGGCAGGTCGCCTGCCGATCGCCGGAGGTCGGCCGGGCCCATCACCGCACCCCGTAAAACCGCGCCAGCCGATCGAGCGCCAGTCCCAACACCAGCTTCCCAGACCGCGCCGGCCAGCCGAGCGCCTTTTCCGCCCCGCCAATCCCCTCGCCTGCGCAGATCACCCGCCAGCAGATATCGGCCAGCCCCGGCCCGACATGATCGACCGCCGCATGAAAGCGCCGGTGGGCGTCGATCCGCGCCAGCGACGCATCGGAAGCCCGTGCTCCGCCGCGGCCTTTCGCCGGCGGCGCCGCATCCCAGCGCATCGTCACGCGCGCCGCCAGTCCTGCGCGCTCGTAATCGGCGCGCAGCCGCTCCCCCGCCTGTAATTGCTCCGGCGTCAACATCCCGCGCGACGCAAGCCACGCGATCGGACTTTCGGCGACATTGACCGTTACATGCCGCATCATCTGCGGCCCCGCCTTGCCGGGATCGAGTCGGTCGTCGGGATGAACGCGCGTTTCGAGGCGGCGTGCGGTCATGCGATTCTCCTTCATCACACGACCCGCTTGACATTGGATTATTTTGTAGGAAAGAAGAAACCGATTTGGTTATCGGAGACCTGCCATGATCAACAGTATCCGCGCGGTGCGCCGCGCCAAGGGGCTGACGCTCGAGGACGTCGGCCAGCGCTGCGACCCGCCGACCACCGCGCAGACGATCGGCCGCCTTGAAACCGGCACGCGCACGCTGTCGCTCGGCTGGATGAATCGCATCGCCAAGGCGCTCGGAGTCGAGGCCGCCGAACTCGTCCAGCTGCCGCAGGACACGCAGCTTACGATCACCGCGCACCTCGGCGCCGATGGCGCGCAGGCGCCGACGCGCATCGAGCAGGCGCTCACCGCGCGTCCGGGCGAGGATATGGTGGCGGTACGCGTCACCTCCTCGATCGGCGATTATCGCGCAGGCGACGAAATCTGGTGCCGCCGCATCGAGGGCGACTGGGCAAGCGCGCTCAACCGCGACCTGCTCGTCCCCCGCCCCGCCGGCCGTTTTTTCTTCGCGCGCCTCCTCAATGTCGATGGCGAAAAGCTCCACCTGCTTCCGCTCGGCACCGGCCAGCGGCAACAGGTGGTCAGTAATCCGCCATGGGCCGCCGTGGCGGTGCGGCTGATCCGTTCCTTGTAAGCACATCCTATGTCCCAACCCATCGTCATTGCGAGCGAAGCGAAGCAATCCAGAGCGGTTTACGCCTGCTCTGGATTGCTTCGCTTCGCTCGCAATGACGCTCTAATTGGACAAGTGGCGTGAAGCCTCTCCGCATCCTCTCCATCGCTACCCTTTTCCCCGACGCCGCGCGCCCGAACTTCGGCCTGTTCGTCGAAAAAAGTCTGCGCGCGCTCGCGGCGCAGCCCGGAATCGACCTCACCGTCGTGGCGCCGGTCGGACTGCCGTCTTTCCCGCTCTCGCTGCATCGGCGCTATCGCGCGCTTCGCGCTCTGCCGCACCGCGAGCAATGGAACGGCCTCACGGTCCACCGTCCGCGCTTCGCGCTGGTCCCACGCTATGGCGCGCGTTTCAACCCGGCGCGGGTCGCAAAGGCCGTGCTGTCTGCCGTTGGCCGCCAGTCCTTCGACGTCGTCGATGCGCAATTCTTCTACCCCGATGGCCCCGCCGCGATGCGCGTCGCCGAAACGCTCGGCCTGCCCTTCTCGGTCAAGGCGCGCGGAGCCGACATCAGCCATTTCGGCCACGCCGCGGCAACGAAAGTTCGGCTTGTCAAAGCGGGACATCGAGCGGAGGGGCTGCTCGCCGTCTCCGAATCGATGCGCCGCGACATGGCGGTGATCGGCCTCGATCCGGCGAAAATCACGGTCCACTATACGGGCATCGATACTGCGCGCTTCCATCCCGGCGACCGCGCGGCGGCGCGCATGGCGCTCGGCATGGACGGCCAGCCCGCAATCGCGACCGTCGGCGCGCTGATCCCCCGCAAGGGCCAGGCGCTCGTCATCGAAGCGTTGCCAGCGCTCCCCGGCGTCCATTATTGGCTTGCCGGCACTGGCGAGGAAGAGGGGCGTTACCGCGCGCTCGCCGAGCGTCTCGGCGTCGCCGATCGCGTCCATCTGATGGGCGCGGTCGCGAATGCCGATCTGCCGCAACTCTATCGCGCCGCCGACGTCGTCGTCATGCCATCGGCCAGCGAAGGCCTCGCCAACGCCTGGGTCGAGGCGCTCGCCTGCGGGACCCCGATTGTCATCAGCGATGCCGGCGGCGCCGCCGAACTCGTCACCTCGCCCGCCGCGGGCCGCATCGTCGAGCGAACGCCCGAGGCGATCGCCGAAGCGGTGCGCTCGATCCTCGCCGTCCCGCCGTCGCAGGCGGACGTCGCCGCCAGTCTCGCCGGCCGCTTCGACTGGAACCGCAACGGCCGCGAGCTGGCGGAGCATCTCCGCCGCTGCGCGGGGCGTAGTTAGCGCGGCACCAGCCCGCTCCCCACCCGGCCTCCCTAGGTTACTATCATTGGGGAGGCCGGGTGGGGGAGCGGGCCGGTGCCGCTTCCGACGTCAGTCGGATAAAATCACACCACCGCGCCATCATCCTTGCGCGTCACACGCTCGGCGCCTTCGGTCGCCGCACTGGTGCGCGGCACGAAGCTGTGCGGGCCGACCTTCAGCCACACCAGTACCGGCGTCGACATCAGGATCGACGAATAGGTGCCGACAAACACGCCGAACAGCATCGCGGCGGTAAAGCCGAAAATCACGTCAGGACCGAAGATCAGCAGCATGGCGAGCGCCAGCATCACCGACACGCTGGTCATCACGGTACGCGACAGCGTTTCGTTGATGCTGAGATTGAGCAACGGCACGATCTCCATCTTGCGGTATTTCTTCAGATTTTCGCGCACGCGGTCATACACGACGATCGTGTCGTTCAGCGAATAGCCGACGATGGTCAGCAGCGCGGCGATGCTGTTCAGGTCGAACTGCAACTGCGTTACCGCAAAGAAGCCAAAGGTCAGCGCCACCTCGTGAAACAGGCGGCCGAGCGCGCCGACGCCGAACTGCCATTCGAAGCGAATCCAGATATAGATCGAGATGCCGAGCATCGCGAGCGCCAGGCTGAGCGCGCCGGTGTTGATCAGCTCACCCGATACCTTGCCCGACACGGTTTCGACCGAGCCGGTGTGCGCGGCCGGAAACGCCTTCTGGATGCCCGCGACGAGCTGCTTGCCCGCGCGGTCGGCGACCGTCTTGTCGCCTTCGGGCAGCGCGGTGCGGATCGAGACCGCCTTGTCCGATCCGAATTGCTGGATCGTCGGTTCGCCGAGGCCGATGTGGCTGACCTTCTCGCGAATCTCATCGATCGGCGGCATCGCGCCGGGGAATTCGACGCGAACCGACTGGCCGCCGACGAAATCGACGCCCAGGTTCAGCCCCTTCACCGCGACGAGCGCGATCGAGATGGCGACGAGGATGAAGCTCATCGCGGACGCAACCTTGCGCCACTTCAGAAAGTCGATGTTCGTGTCGTCGGGGACGAGTTTCAGCAAACGCATGATGTCGCCCTTTCCTTAAATGTTGATCGTCGTCGGACGCGTCTTGTGCAGCCAGCGGGAGGCGAACAGGCGCGTGACGGTGACGGCGGTGAAGACGCTGGTGACGATGCCGATGGTGAGCACCACCGCAAAGCCCTTGATCGGACCCGAGCCGAACCAGAACATCAGCGACGCCGCGATGACGTTGGTGACGTTCGCGTCGAAGATCGCGCGGCTCGCTTCCGAATAGCCGAGTTCGACCGCCTGGAAGACGCGCCGCCCGCGCTTCAATTCCTCGCGTATGCGCTCGTTGATCAGCACGTTCGCATCGACCGCGGCGCCGATCGTCAGCACGAAGCCCGCGATGCCCGGCAGGGTCAGCGTCGCGTTGAAGAAGGCCATGATCGCGACGATCAGGAAGATGTTGAAGAAGAGCGCGACGTTCGCATAAATGCCGAAACGGCCATAGACGAGGATCATCAGCGTCAGCACCGAGACCGTGGCGACGATCCCCGCGATCACGCCCTTGCGGATCGAGTCGGCGCCGAGTTCGGGGGTCACCGTCCGCTCCTCGACCACCGTCATCTTCACCGGCAGCGCGCCCGAACGCAGCGAGATCGCAAGGTTGTTCGCGCTCGCGACGCTGAAGCTGCCCGAAATCTGGGCGCTGCCGCCGAGGATCGGCTCGTTGATCGACGGCGCCGACAGCACGCGGCCGTCGAGCACCATCGCAAAGCGCTTGCCGACATTCTGCGCGGTAACCTTGGCAAAGGCGGCCGACCCCGCCGAATCAAAGCGGATGTTGACGACCGGCTGCCCCGACTGCGCGTCATAGCCCTGTTTGGCGTCGAGCAACTGCTCGCCGCTGATCATCACCTGGCGGCGAAGCACCTCGAACGGCGCGCCGGCGCTGGCGCCTTCGGCATAGGGGACGATCTCGCTGCCGACCGGAACACGGCCCGCGGCCGCCTCGTTCGGGTCGGCATTGGCATCGACCATGCGGAATTCGAGCCGCGCGGTCTTGCCGATCAGATCCTTGAGCTGCTGCGGGTCCTGCAGGCCCGGCACCTGGACGACGATCCGGTCGTCGCCTTGACGGATGATCGTCGGCTCGCGTGTGCCGAGCGCATTGACGCGCTTGTCGATGATATCGCGCGCGGTATCCATCGCGTTCTTGATGGCCTGCGCCTGCCCTGCACTGGTTGGCGTCAACACGATCCGCGTCGTATCGATGACATCGATCCGCCAGTCGCGCTGGCCCGTCATCCCCGCGCCACCTGTCTCCTTGAACAGACGGTCGCGCGCTTCGTCGAGCTTCGCCTGGTCGCGGACGAGGAAGCTGATCTTGCCGCCCGCGGTCGACAGTTCGCCGATCGCGATGTCGTCGTCGGGCCCGCGCTCGCCGCGCATCGCGGCGCGCACGGTCTTTTCCATATTGGCGAGCTGCGTCTTCTGGAGATCCGAAACATCGGCTTCGAGCAGCAGGTGGCTACCGCCGGCGAGGTCGAGGCCCAGATTGACCTTGATCTGCGCGATCGAGGGCAGCTTGTCGAAGGTCTTTTCGGGCAGGAAGCTGGGAATGGCGAACAGGATGCCGAGCAGCAGGATGATGCTGATGCCGATGGTCTTCCAGCGCGGGAAATCGAGCATAGGGAAATTCCGGTTGGTCTGGGCGCCGCCGTTTCCGGCAGCGCCAAAGGCATCAGTCGTTCGCGGGTTTCGCGCCGGGCGCGAGGACGTCGGAGATCGTCGACTTCACGACCTTGATCTTCACGCCCTGCGCGATTTCGACGTCGGCGAAATCATCGTCCACCCGCGTCACCTTGCCGACGATGCCGCCGCCGGTCACGACCTGGTCGCGCGGCTTCACCGCCGCGATCTTGGCGCGATGCTCCTTCATCCGCACCTGTTGCGGGCGGATCAGGAAGAACCAGAAAACGACGAAAATCAGCAGATAGGGCACCAGCATGATGAAACCGGCGGCCCCGCCCCCGGATCCAGCCGCCTGGGTCAGAAGCAGATTGGTCGACATGAATGAAAGACTTTCTGTTTTCAGCATCGCCCTTCCCTCGGAACGGGCACGCAAAATAATGGCGCGGCGCCTATCACGCGAGGAATTTCGACGCAACCGCTCGCTGCGCGCCTTCCCCCAATGCAGGCGCGGCAGACATGGGGGTGCGGGCGGAGAGATCAAGGCGGCAGCGACGATTGCACAGGAGAGCCTTGCATCCCCCGCCAACCCGCGCTAGGGGCCTCGCCTGCCCAATCGGGCCGGTCGGGACGTAGCGCAGCCTGGTAGCGCATCACACTGGGGGTGTGGGGGTCGGAGGTTCGAATCCTCTCGTCCCGACCAATTCGAACCGCGATACAAGCGGTTCAGACGGAAAGCGGCGGACGATGCAAACCAGCATCCTGATCGTGGTCGCCGCCTTTCTGACATCGATCCTCTCAGGCATTTTTGGCATGGCCGGCGGCCTCGTCTTCATGGGCGTCCTCGCGTGGCTGCTGCCCGTCGCCGCCGCGCTGGCACTGCACGGCACGATCCAGTTCGCCTCGAACAGCTGGCGCGCCCTGCTGCACCGCCGGCATATCGTCTGGCCCGTTCTCCTGTGGTTCGGGGCGGGCGCTGCCGCCGCGGTCGGCTTTTTCTCACTCGTCCTGTTCGCACCCACGAAATTCTACGTCTTTCTCGGCCTCGGCCTGATGCCGATCCTCGTCTGGCTGCCCGAAGGCTGGCTGCCGCTCGACGCCGCCAATCGCGGGCAAGCGCTCGGCGGCGGTTTCGTCTCGACCGGAATCGCGCTCGTCGCGGGGGTCTCGGGGCCGGTGACCGACATGCTGTTCATCAACACGCGGCTCGGCCGGCACCAGATCGTCGCCACGAAAGCGGTGATGCAGGCGATGGGTCACGCCTCGAAGATCGTCTTTTACGGCGGCGTGCTGCTGAGTGCCGCGGCGCGCGACGCGATCCCGCTCGGCGCGACCGCCACCGCAATCCTCGCGTCGATGGCGGGTATCATGGTCGGCGGCGTCATTCTCGACCGGATCAGCGACGCGTATTTCCGCACGAGCCGCCGCTGGCTCGTGACGTCGATCGGCGCGACCTTCCTCTTTCAGGCGATCCGGATCGCAGTCGGCTGAGGCGGCGTCGCGATCGACGCCGCCCCCTCCGGCTCAGTTCGCCTCCTGCGGGGCGTCCTGCGGCTCTTCCTGCGGCGGCGGCATCGCGCGCGCCTTGCGCATCGCTTCCATCTCGCCCTTGTCGATGAAGCCGTCGCCATTGGCATCGAGATGCTTGAAGAAGGCATCGACCTTTTCGGGCGCGGCGAGCGACGGGTCGCCCTGCCGCTGGGCGCGCATTTCGGCCATCTTGGTCACCTCGGCCTTGTCGAGCTTGCCGTCGCCATTCGCGTCCATCATCGCGAAGATGCGGCCGCCGTCCTGCGGCGGCTGCGCGGCGGCAAGCCCGGGCAAGGCCGCGCCGAACGCAGCGGCGATCATCGTCCATTTCCTCATAATCTGTCCTTTTTCATCGTCATTGGCGAAACCGCCGGGTACCCCGGCGCGGACATGGGGCCGCGGATGTCGCAAAACTATGGCAGCGCCCTTCGCTTCGTCACGGACGCAGCACGACTTTCCCGATCGCCTCGCGTCGTTCGAGCATCGCGAACCCGGCGCGCCACTCGGCGAGGTCGAGCGCCGCATGGACGTGCGGCCGGATACGACCTTCTGCCGCGAGCCGGTCGATCGCCGCGACATTCTCCATCCCGCGCTCGGGAAAGCGGCGGCCATATTCGCCCGCACGGACCCCGACGACCGAAAAGCCCTTGATCAGCGGCATGTTGACCGAAACCTCGGGAATCCGGCCCGATGCGAAGCCCACGACGAGCAGCCGCCCGTCGAACGCGATGCACCGCGTCGATTCGTCGAAGACATCGCCGCCGACCGGATCGAAGATCACATCGGCGCCCCTGCCGCCGGTCAGCGCCTTCACCGCATCGCGAAACCTCGGCCCGGCGGCAATCACAGCATCGGGCGCATAAAGCCGCTCGACCGCCGCCCGCTTCTCCGCGCTGCTCGCCGCTGCGATCACCCGCGCGCCGAGCGCGTTGGCGAGATCGACCGTCGCCAGTCCCACGCCCCCCGCCGCGCCGTGGACGAGCACCCACTCGCCCGGCGCGACGCGCCCGCACCGGACGAGCGCCACATAGGCGGTCAGATAGGCCACCGGATAAGCGGCGGCTTCGTCCCACCCCAGTATCGCGGGCTTCGGCCGGAGCGCCGCGGCGGGAACCACGCAATATTCGGCCATCGCCCCGAAGCGGTTGCCGCCGACCACCGCGTCGCCGACCCGCCAGCCGGTAACGCCCTCGTCCACGGCATCGACCTCGCCCGAAAATTCGAGACCGGAGACGAAGGGGAGATCGGGCTTCAGCTGATAATCCCCGCGCGTCATCAACAGGTCGGGAAAATTCACCGCCGCCGCCCGCACCCGCACGCGCACCTCGCCGGGCTCCGGTGCGGGCACGGGCAGATCGACCAGCCCGACCCCGCCATGACCGGGCAGAAGTTCGCTGACCTGCAAAGCCCGCATCGAGAAAAACCTTTCCTACATTGTTCCCATATGGTCCGTTTAATGAATTCAATGAACCGAAAGGAACGAATCATGCCAAAACCCGACCCATCGACTTCGGGCGCCGACGCGCTGATCGATGCCGTCATCGACCGCGAAGGCCGATATGTAAACCACCCCGCCGACCGCGGCGGCCCGACCTGCTGGGGCATCACCGAGGCGGTCGCGCGCGCGCAGGGCTATGCCGGCGCGATGCGCGACCTGCCGCGCGCCGAGGCCGCGTCGATCTACCGCCGCCTCTATTGGCTGCGCCCCGGCTTCGACCGCGTCGCGCTACGGGCGCCGAAAATCGCCGCCGAATTGTTCGACACCGGCGTCAACATGGGCACCGCCATCGCGGCGGGCTTCCTCCAGCGCGCTCTCAACGCGCTCAACCGCACCGCGCGCGATTATCCCGACATCGCGGTCGATCGCGAGATCGGCCCGCGCACTTTGTCGGCGCTCGATGGCTTCCTGAAGGTGCGCGGCAAGGGCGGCGAGACGGTCCTTCTGCGCGCGATGGAGGCGCTGCAGGGCGAACGCTACATCGCGCTCGCCGAACGCCGCCCGAGCCAGGAGGCCTTCCTCTATGGCTGGCTCGCCAACCGCATCGGCGAGAACTGATGCCGCCCAACGTGCGAATCGCGAATGAAGTTCCGCAGTTTTCCTGGCATGATGGAGAATCGAAATGAGCATTATCGAAGGCCTGATCGGCCCCGTCGCGAAGCTGATCGACAAGATCATTCCGGACCCTGAAGCGCGCGACCGCGCCAAGCTCGAACTGCTGAAGCTCGAGGGCAGTCAGGAGATGGAGGCAATCAAGACGCGGATGACCGCGATCGTCGCCGAGGCGGGCAGCGCCGACCCGTGGACCAGCCGCGCGCGGCCGAGCTTCCTCTATGTCATGTACGCCCTGTTGCTCTGGGCGATCCCGATGGGCCTGATCGCCGCCGCGCGCCCGGAGATGGCAAAGGGCATCGCCGACGGCATGAATGCCTATCTCGCTGGCATCCCCGAGCCACTCTACGCGCTCTTCGGCACCGGCTATCTCGGCTACACGGCTGCGCGGGCGTGGGGGAAAGCAAAGGGCGTGGAGGGCTAAATTCATCCCCTCCCCTGAAGGGGAGGGACTAACGCCTAGCTTCCACCACCGCTGCCAGATTCGCCAGCGACGAATTCAACCCCGCCTGATGATCCTTCGCCGAAATTCCCGGCGGCACCTGATGCGCATCGATCGTCACCAGCGTGCCGCCGCCCTTGCGCGACAGATACCAGTGCATCGCCATCGTCCCCGAAAATCGCGGGTCGTCGGACTCGAATTCGACCTCCCAGACGATCAGCCGTCCGTCGTCGAGCACCGGAATATGCACCTCGACGATATCGCTATCGTCGTCGCTCTTGGTCTCGACTTGCGCGTCGTCGAAGGTCAACCGCATCCGGAAACCGCCGCCCTCGTGCAGATCGCAACGATCGAATTCCCCCGTCGCGCCTTCGGGCGGCAACCAGCGTGCCAGCTTCTCCGCGCTGGTGAACGCGGCGAACACATCGACCAGCGGCGCATCGATCAACCGTTCGGCATGATCGGTGCGCCGCGTTTTCCTGGTCGGTTTCAAACCGTTGCCGCCAGCGCCGCAATCACCGCTGCGACCGCGTCGTCCGCCGCCTTGCCGTCGGGGCCGCCGCCCTGCGCCATGTCGGGGCGACCGCCGCCGCCCTGCCCGCCCAGCGCCGCGACCGCGGCCTTGACGAGATCGACGGCACTATGGCTCGCAACCTTGTCGTCGGTTACTCCGACCGCGACCGACGCGCGCCCGTCGTTGACCGCGACGAGCATCGCGACGCCGCTGCCGACCTGTTTCTTGAGGCCATCGACCGTGCCGCGCAGTTCCTTGGGATCGAGCCCGTCGACGACCTGCGCAAGGAAGGCGGTGTCGCCGACCTGTTCGATCGCAGGCCCCGCCGCCGCGCCGGCCCCGCCGCCCATGGCGAGCGCCTTCCTGGCATCGGCCAGTTCGCGCTCGGCTTTCCTGAGTTGCTCGGCAAGTGCGGCAACACGCGCCGGCACTTCGTCGGGCGAGGTCTTGAGCGCCGCCGCCGCCGCCTTCAGCGCCTCGTCGCGGCCGTTGAGCCACGCACGCGCCGCCTCGCCGGTGAGCGCCTCGATACGCCGCACACCCGAGGAGACCGCACTTTCGCCGACGATCTTGAACAACGCGATGTCGCCCAATGCGCGAACGTGGGTGCCGCCGCAAAGCTCGACTGAATAGCTATGGTCGTCCGCCTTGCCCATGCTGAGCACGCGCACCTCGTCGCCATATTTCTCGCCGAACAGCGCCATCGCCCCCGCTGCAATTGCGTCGTCGGGGGTCATCAGCCGCGTCGAAACCGGCTCGTTCGCCCGAATCTGCGCGTTCACATCGGCTTCGATGGTCGCAATCTCTTCTGGCGTCAGCGCCTTGGGATGCGAAAAGTCGAAGCGGAAGCGATCCTCGGCGACCAGACTGCCCTTCTGCGTCACATGATCGCCAAGCCGATTGCGCAGCGCCGCGTGCAACAGGTGCGTTGCGCTATGATTGGCGCGGATGCGGTCGCGCCGCGCAGCATCGACGGTAAGCTGAACCGTATCGCCGACCTTCAGCGTCCCCACCTCGAGCTTCGCCTGATGCGTGTGCAGACGGCCGAGCGGCTTGCCGGTGTCGCTGACGCTCGCCTTCGCGCCCTCCAGCGTCGCGATCGTCCCCGCGTCGCCCATCTGGCCGCCGCTCTCGCCATAAAAGGGGGTCTGGTTGGTCAGCACGACCACCGTGTCGCCCGCCTTGGCCTCATCGACCGGCTTGCCGTCGCGGACCAGCCCGATCACCGTCGCCTCGCCCGCGGTCGAGGTATAACCCGTGAACTCGGTGCTGCCGTTCGTCTCGGCGAGGTCGAACCAGATTTCGTCCGACGCCTTCTCGCCGCTCCCCTTCCACGCCGCGCGCGCCGCCGCCTTCTGCTGCGCCATCGCCGCGTCGAAGCCCGCGCGATCGACATTGATGTCGTGCGCGCGCAACGCATCCTCGGTCAGATCATAAGGGAAGCCATAGGTGTCGTAGAGCTTGAACGCCACATCGCCGGGCAGCGTGTCGCCCTTGCCCATCCCGACCGTTGCTTCGTCAAGGAGCTTCAGTCCCTTGTCGAGGGTCTGACGGAACTTGATCTCCTCACGCTCCAGCGTCTCCGAAATCAGGGGCTGCGCGCGGATCAACTCGGGATAGGCTGCGCCCATCTCGGCGGTCAGCGACGGCAGCAGCCGATGCATCAGCGGGTCCTTCGCGCCGAGCAGGTGCGCATGGCGCATCGCGCGGCGCATGATCCGGCGCAGCACATAGCCGCGGCCCTCGTTCGACGGCAGCACGCCGTCGGCGACGAGAAAGCTCGATGCGCGCAGGTGGTCGGCGATAACGCGGTGGCTCGCCTGCGTCGCCCCTTCGGCGGGCACCCCGGTCAAATCGACCGACGCCGCGATCAGCGCCTTGAACGTGTCGGTGTCATAATTGTCGTGGACGCCCTGCAGCACCGCGGCGATGCGTTCCAGCCCCATGCCGGTGTCGATGCTCGGCCGCGGCAGGTCGAGCCGTTCGCCGCCCGGCAGTTGCTCATACTGCATGAACACCAGGTTCCAGATCTCGACGAAGCGGTCGCCGTCTTCCTCCGGCGATCCCGGCGGGCCGCCCCAGATATGGTCGCCATGGTCATAGAAGATTTCACTGCACGGCCCGCACGGCCCGGTGTCGCCCATCGACCAAAAATTGTCGCTGGTCGGGATACGGATGATCCGCTCCTCGGGAAGCCCCGAAATCTTGCGCCACAGGTCGAACGCCTCGTCGTCGGTATGATAGACGGTCGCGGTCAGCTTTTCGGGCGCCAGCCCCCACGTCTTGGTGATCAGCGTCCACGCATGGTGGATCGCCTGTTCCTTGAAATAGTCGCCGAAGGAAAAATTCCCCAGCATCTCGAAGAACGTATGGTGCCGTGCCGTATAGCCGACATTGTCGAGGTCGTTGTGCTTTCCGCCCGCGCGCACGCACTTCTGCGACGAGGTTGCGGTGCTGTACGGGCGCTTCTCCAGCCCCGTGAACACATTCTTGAATGGCACCATCCCTGCGTTGACGAACATCAGCGTCGGGTCGTTGTACGGCACCAGCGGCGCCGAAGGCTCGATATGATGCCCCGCTTCCCCGAAATAGTCGAGGAACGAGCGGCGAATGTCGTTGGTCGATGTCATGCGCGCGATCTAGTGCGGAGCGCCGCGTTTCTCAAGCGTTACGCACAGGGGTCAGCGCCTGCACAATCCATTAAGCTGCTCGTCGGTCAGGCCCTGCTGCTCGACCAGCGCCTGCGCGATATAGCGCACGTCATATTGCGAGACACGATATTCATTCTCCCGCACGCGCTGCAACAAGATGCCGCCGCAGGTTCCGGCGATGCCCGGATGGTCATCGATCACGGAAAAATAGGCGTAGGCGCCGGGATAAGCCGCACCATCAGGATTGTTGAGCCACGCGATGAACTTCGGCGTCATCGTGCCCGCTCCGGTGCGATTCCGCATCGCATCGGCGCGAAGCCCATCCCAGTCGGCCCGCGTGATTTCGATCAGCGGGTCCATCATCGCCATCCCCCTGGCTGCATCTCCCGTATCGAACTGGTCGAGGAAGCGGGTGACGAACACCGTGGCGCTCGCCGTCTCCGCCGCACTCGCCGTCCAGTCGGCGGGCACCGGCTTGTAAGGGTCAGTCACCGGGTCGAAGCAGAAGAAATTCTGCTTCATATTGTCGATCATCGAAACATTGGTCTTCAGGTCGACGCGATTGTCATATTTGAAACGGCCGAACCGCACGTCGAGCTTGCCGCAGCGCAATTTTGCCGAAGCCCGAATCCGGTCGGTGACCGGGGTCAGATCGCTGGCTGCGATCGTATCGACCGACGCGACATAGCTCTGTCCGGAAACCGCCGCGATATGGATATCGGGCTGAGCCGACGCCGCCAGGAGCAGCGCCATCGTCATCATCACCATTTCGCCCACCCCCGTTTCGGCACCCCGGCCGAATATGGCGTCCTGCCCCGGTGCCGCGCAAGGCCAATTTCGGTATGCGCGTCAAAAGGCGGTCGCGATGCCTTTGCCCAGATAACATGGGAGTTGCCGCAGGACGTCGGCCTTGGGGACTCCATCCTCGATCAGCTCGGGCGGCACTTCGGAGGTGTCGATGCGTACGACGGTGAAGGCGCTCAGCGGATCGGCGCGATGGACGACGACATAGCCGCAATCCATCGTCCCATCGGTGCGGTCGCCGCGGAAGTCGAAGGCGGCATAGAGCCCCGCCGGCTGCCCCGGCGGATCGGGATACCAGCTGAGGCGCAGGATGCGGATCTGGCCGTCGGCCCACAGCGCGGCGCGCTTCCGCATGTTCATTTCCCACTCGAGCCGCGGGTTCGACGCCTGGAAGGACAGGCGCAGCATCGCATAGGCGGCGGCAAAGTCGCGCCGCGCCAGTGCTTTCGCATATTCCGCAAAGCGGTCGATCGCGCCCTCCTCGTCGGCGGGCGCCGGCTTGAAGGCCACGCCTTCGGGGGCGATGGTTTCGCGCTCGATCTCGGGCGCAAGTGTCGGCGGCGCGCCCGCGGAGGCCTGGACGCCCGCGAGCAATGCCGCCGCAAGCACGGCGAGGCGCCCCGCCCGTTCAATAGCCATAATAGGCGCCGCCCTTTTCGCGCGCGCGCCGCCACGCCGGTCGGTCGTGGCACATGTTCACGAAATTGGCGAGCTTCGGATAGCGCGGCGCCATGCCCTGCATGATCGCGATCTCGGCGGGAAAACTCAGCATCACGTCGGCCGCGGACAGTTCGTCGCCGATGAAATGTCCGCCTTCACCGACCTCGCTCTCCATATAGGAGAAATGCGAATCGAGCTGCTGCGCGATGCGCGGTTCGAGCGCTGCCGCGGCCTCGCCGAGCCGCGCGGTGTAGACGCGGAGCAGGATCGGCGTCATCGCCGACCCCTCGGCAAAATGCATCCATTGCAGATGGCGGACATGATCGTCGGTACCGCGCGCCGGGACCAGCCGCTCACCGCCATGATAGTCGCAAAGATATTCGACGATCGCCGCCGATTCGATAATGGTGCGCCCCTCATCCTCGAGCACCGGCGACTTGCCGAGCGGGTGGACGGCGAGCAGCTCGGGCGGCGCGAGATTGGTGACCGGGTCGCGGTCGTAGAATTTGACCTCATAGGGCGCACCAATCTCTTCGAGCAGCCACAGGATGCGCTGCGAGCGGCTGTTATTGAGATGATGGAGGATCAGGGACATGGCGCTCTCCTTCGGATATCAGGACGGACAGGGGCCGTTGCGGTCGATCAGCGCGGCGAGTTCGCGCACCAGCTTGGCGCCGAGGATCGCGGTGACACCGCCCACGTCGCGGCCCGGGTGGAGCTCGACGATGTCGGCACCGGCGATCGGCGCGGTCTGCTTATGGAGGACGGCCAGCAGCTCGCGGACCGTCAACCCGCCCGGTTCGGGATGCGCGACGCCGGGCGCCGCCGACGGGTCGAGCCCGTCGAGGTCGATCGAAATATAGAGCGGGCCGTCGAGGGCCGGCACCGCGTCGGGCGTGAAGCCCGCCATCGGCACGATCTCGACCCCGAATCGTGCCGCCTGCTCGCGGCAATGCCGCGTCAGCGTGCGGATGCCGACCTGCACCAGCCGCGCCGCGTGGCCCGCTTCGCAGATGCGCGCGAAGGGCGAGGCATGGCTGCGCGGGTTGCCGCCGAAATCGTCATAAAGGTCGGGGTGCGCGTCGAAATGGAGGATATTCACCGGGCCGAAACAGGCAGCCGCAGCCTCGACGAGCGGAAAGGTCACCGCATGGTCGCCGCCGAGCGCGAGCGGCACCTCGCCATCCTCGCGCAGCATCGCGACATGGCGGCGGATCGCCGCATCGTCGCGGGCGGTATCTTCGGTCAGCGGCAAGTCGCCGTCGTCGGCAAAGGCGATGTCGATGCCGATTTCGGGGCCGAGTTCGCTGGCGAGATTGCCGCGATCGCTGCGCAGCGCGGCGCGAATGGCCGCGGGACCCGCCGCCGCACCGCGCTCGAAACTGCTGTTGATATCGGTCGGCAGGCCGAAAAGGCGGATCGCGGGCATGGCGTGTTTGTAACCGCTGACAAAGGCGACGCAAGGATCATCGATCCGATCCCCCGAAAGCCGGCCCGTCAACGAAAACTTGTCAAACTTGTCACCTGGTACGTCCGGAAAACAAAGATTTAGACCCAAGAAAAACTCGATCAACGGCGGGCGGGCCGACCTGCTGGAGAGGGGCTGATGCAGGTGCGATGCGGCCGCAAAGAGGCCGCGGGGCCCGCCGCCGTCGGCCGGCCGGTTCACAGGAGAGGAAACCGGCCGGATGGCAGTCAGTCTGGACGGTCAGATATCGCCGTCATCGTCATCGGGGCCGGCCATCATCTCCTCGGCCACCGCATCGGTGCGGCCGCGGATCGCGGCTTCCAGCCGTTCGCGAAGTTCGGGGTTCTCGGTCAGGAAATTCTTCGCATTTTCACGGCCCTGCCCGATGCGGATCGAATCATAGCTGAACCAGGCGCCCGATTTCTCGACCAGCCCGGCCTTGACGCCGATGTCGAGGATTTCGCCGATCTTCGAAATGCCCTGTCCGTACATGATGTCGAATTCGACCTGCTTGAACGGCGGCGCAACCTTGTTCTTGACCACCTTCACGCGGGTGGTGTTGCCGACGATCTCGTCGCCGTTCTTGATCTGGCCGGTGCGGCGGATGTCGAGGCGAACCGAGGCGTAGAATTTGAGCGCGTTGCCGCCCGTCGTGGTTTCGGGATTGCCGTACATCACGCCGATCTTCATGCGCAGCTGGTTGATGAAGATCACCATGCAGCGCGAACGGCTGATCGAGCCGGTGAGCTTGCGCAGGCTCTGCGACATCAGGCGCGCCTGCAAGCCGACATGGCTGTCGCCCATCTCACCCTCGATCTCGGCGCGCGGGACGAGCGCGGCGACCGAGTCGACCACCAGCACGTCGATCGCGTTCGAGCGCACCAGCGTGTCGACGATTTCGAGCGCCTGCTCGCCCGTGTCGGGCTGCGACACGATCAGTTCGTCGATGTTCACCCCGAGCTTGCGGGCATAGACGGGATCGAGCGCATGTTCGGCATCGACGAAGGCGACGGTGCCGCCCGTCTTCTGCGCTTCGGCGAGCGTGTGCAGAGCGAGCGTGGTCTTGCCCGAGCTTTCGGGGCCGTAGATTTCGATGACGCGCCCGCGCGGCAGGCCACCGACGCCGAGCGCGATGTCGAGGCCGAGCGATCCGGTCGAGATCGCCTCCACCTGCATCGCTTCCTTCGAACCCAGCTTCATTACCGAGCCCTTGCCGAACGCGCGATCGATCTGCGCGAGCGCGGCGTCGAGCGCCTTCTGCCTGTCCGTTCCGTTCACTGATTTCCCCGATTCGACGAGTGACAATTGTCCGGCCATTTGCTGTCCCTTTCCTGCTCTAGAGCGACGGTGGAAGCATCGCAACGCCTGCCTCATGTGCCACATTTGTTCCCTTGGAACAAGAGGGGAACAAAAATAGTCGTCGCCCCCGCGCAGGCGGGGGCCGCTGGAGGTCTACGCAGCAGTGACGGGCAAGGACGACCGCGGCCCCCGCCTGCGCGGGGGCGATGCTTCAGGCCCCGAATTCCTCAATCGCCGCCTCAATATCGCCGATCCGGAACGGCTTGGTCACCAGTTTGCGGTGCGCATGGTCTGCGGGAATCACGTCGCCGCCGCCCGAGGTGAAGGCGAAGGGAATGCCGCGCGCCGCCAAGGCATCGGCAATGGGCCAGCCCTTTTCGTCGCCGAGATTGATGTCGACCAGCGCCCCGGCGAGCGATTCGGACCCGATGATCGCGAGCGCCTCCTCGTTGCTGGTCGCCTGCGCGGGTTCGGGCAGGCCGAGCGCGTCGAACATATCGGCCAGCATCATGCCGATCAGCACATCGTCCTCGACGAGCAGGATGCGCCCCTCAGCCATGGTTCACCCGATGCGCCGCCTCGTCGAGCGCCGCCGACACCGCCTCGGTCAGTTGCGCCACCGAAAAGGGTTTGGGCAGGAAGGCGACGTCGTCGATATTGATCGACTGGCGGAGCTGCTCTTCGGCATATCCCGACATGAAGAGGACGGGCAGCGCCGGGCGCTTCGCGCGCATCGCGCGCACCATCGCGGGGCCGTCCATCGTCGGCATCACGACGTCGCTGACGACCAGATCGATCTTGTCCATCGCAGCAAAGCGCTCCAGTCCTTCTTCCCCCTGCGAGGCGGTCACGACGCTGTAACCCGCTCGGGTCAGCGCGCGTTCCGCGACCGCGCGCACCATATCCTCGTCCTCGACGAGCAGGATCGTGCCACTGCCCCACTGGCTCTTCTTCGGCTTCGCGGCCGGCGCAGGCGTGGCCGGCGCGTCGCTGCCCGCGCGGTGGACGGGCAGATAGATGGTGAAGCTCGTCTGCCCCGGCTTGCTGTCGGCGAAGATGAAGCCCGCCGACTGCTTGATGATGCCATAGACGGTCGACAGGCCGAGCCCCGTCCCCTTTCCGACATCCTTGGTCGTGAAGAAGGGCTCGAAGATCTTGGGCAGCACCTCGGCGGGAATGCCGCTGCCGGTATCGCTGACCTTGAGCGCGCTATAGTCGGCGGGGGGCATAAACTCATTGCCCATCTGGCGCACGTCCGCCGCCGACACCGGATAGGTCTCGATCGTCAGCGTGCCCGCACCCGCCATCGCGTCGCGCGCATTGACCGCGAGGTTGATGATCACCTGTTCGAGCTGACCGGGGTCGGCGCGGACGGCGCCGAGACCGCGGCCATGATGGACCGAAAGCTGCACCGTATCGCCGATCAGGCGCTTGAGCAGGTGCGATACTTCCGAAATCACATCGGGAAGCTGGAGGATTTGCGGACGCAAGGTCTGCTGGCGCGAGAAGGCGAGCAGCTGCCGCGTCAGGCTGGCGGCGCGGTTGGCGTTGCTGCGGATCTGCTGGATGTCGTCATAGTCGCTGTCACCGGGGGTGTGGCGCATCAGCATCAGGTCGCAGGCGCCGAGCACCGCGGTCAATATATTGTTGAAGTCGTGCGCGACGCCGCCCGCAAGCTGCCCGACCGCCTGCATCTTCGATGCCTGCGCGACCTGGCGCTTGAGCCGCGATTCCTCGCTCGAATCCTTGAGGCTGAGCAGCACCGCCGCCTCGCCGAGTCCCCGCACCCCGACGACGCGCATCGACACCGGATCGTCGCCCTGCCCGATCAGCCGGATCGACAGGTCGCCGCCGACCTGCTGGCCGCTGCTGTGGCGGCGGATCATGTCGGCGAGCGGCCCCTTGTCTTCGCCGACCACCAGATCGCCGGGGTAGCGCGGCGGCTTGCCGTCGCCGATCCCGGCGGCGCGGCCGAAGGCGCGGTTCATGTAGAGGAAGCGGCCGTCGCGATCGACGAGTGCCAGCCCGAAGGGAAGCAGCGAGAGCAAGGTCTCGACATAGGCCTGCGCGGTGCCGCGATCGGCGGGCCCCATCTCCTCGTCGAGCATCGCGAGCAGCATCGGGCCGTGGCTGTCGGCCGGAGCGAGCGGGATTTGCAGCATCCGCACCGGGGTCGCGCGGTCGCCCTCGCGCGCGAAATAGAGCGAGCCCGCATCGTCGAGGCGCAGCATCGCGGCGACATCGCGGCCCGCATAATGCGCCTGACCGCCCTCATCGAGCGCGCGGAGCAGGAAGGCCTGGTTGGCGACGCGCAGCCGCCCTTCGGCGCTGACCAGCGCCGCCATCACTCCGGCTCCGCCCAGCGTCCGCCCGGCGGGACCGTCGAGATGGCGCATCACCTCGGTCGCGAGGTCGAGCCGTTCGAGCGCGGAAAAGCGCCAGACGAGATAATCCTCGGCCTGCCCCGATCGCATCACCTGCGCCTGCAATTGCAACGGCCCGACCGCAATCTCGTCGACCCGGCCCTCACCATCGCGCCACGCGGTCCGGCCCGCATTTTTGAGCAGCTCGGCGCCGCGCCCGTCGAGCGGCAGCCCCGGCGGGGTGACGAAGCCGCCCATCCACGTCGCGAACAGGTCGTTGGCGCAGACCAGGCGCCCGCCGCGGTCGGTCACCGCGATCGCGACATCGTCGTGATTGACCGCGGCGCGGAGCATCGTCCAGTCGGGGAGCGGCGTCTCGGCGCCGATCGCCGCGGGAAACAGCCGCCGCGCCAGCAGGACGCCGCCCGCCGCGACCGCGAGCCCGGCGAGGAAACCCGCTGCCAGCACGGCGTCGCGCGTCGCCCAGAAGAGCAGCCCGACCGACAGCAGCGCGAGGGCGGCGAGAATCGCGAGATCGAACTGCGACAGCGCCGCGCGCCCGGAAAAGGCGCCCGCGGCAGGGCCCGCCCCCCTGCTGAAATCGGTCTCAGCGGAGGGCAGGCTTTGCGCGGTCAATTGACACTCTTTCTATGGGCGCATCACCAGATGCGGACACGATCCTTCGGCGCCAGATAGAGCTTCTGGCCTTGCTTGACGCTATAGGCCTTATACCAAGGGTCAAGGTTACGCGAGACCCAAGCGCGCTGGATCGACGGCGAATGCGGGTCGGTGGTGATCCGCTGCGCCAGATTCTGTTCGCGATAGTTGCGGCGCCACACCTGCGCCCAGCCGAGGAAGAAGCGCTGGTCGCCGGTCAGTCCGTCGATCACCGGCGCGTCCTTGCCGCCGAGCGACTTTTTGTAGGCGTCGTAGGCGATCGTCAGGCCGGCAAGGTCGCCGATATTCTCGCCGAGCGTGAAGGTGCCGTCGAGATGCTCGCCGGGCAGCACTTCATAGGCGTTATATTGCGCGACGAGCGCCTTGCCCGCGGCCTCGAACGCCTTGACGTCCTCGGGCGTCCACCAGTCGGCGAGCTTGCCGGTCTCGTCGTATTTCGCGCCCTGATCGTCGAAATGGTGGCTGATCTCGTGACCGATGACCGCGCCGATGCCGCCATAGTTGATCGCGGCGTCGGCCTTCGGATCGAAGAAGGGCGGCTGCAGGATCGCGGCAGGGAAGACGATCTCGTTCATCCCGAAATTGGCGTAGGCGTTGACCTCCATCGGGGTCATCCCCCACTCCCAGCGGCGGATCGGCCCGCCGAGGCGGCTGATATTGTCGTCGTGCTGGAACTGGTTCGAGCGCAGCGCATTGCCGAACAGGTCGTCGGCGCGGATGTCGAGCTTGCTGTAGTCCTTCCAGCGGTCGGGGTAGCCGATCTTGGTCGTGAAGTTCGCAAGCTTCTTCTTCGCCTTGACCTTGGTCGCGGGCTGCATCCAGGTCAGGTTGCCGATGCGGGTGTCGAGCGCCGCGAGGACATTCTTCACGAGCACGTCCATCGCCGCCTTGGTCTCGGGCGGGAAATATTTCGCGACATAATCCTGGCCCACGGCCTCACCCATATTGTTGGTGGTGAAATCGACCGCGCGCTTCCAGCGCTCCTGCATCTGCGGCGTGCCCGAGAGGGCTGTGCCGTAGAAGGAGAAGGCTTCCTGCGCGACCGCATCGGGCAGCTCGCCCGAGAAGCCGTCGAGGCTGCGGACGAGCAGCGCATCGCGGAGCACGCCGATCGGCGCGTCGGCGATCAGTTTCGCCTCGCCGGTGAGCGCACTCGGCTGCGACACGAGGATCGAATCTTCCTTGACCCCGATGCCGCGGATGAAGGCGGCCCAATCGAAGCCCGGCGCCGCCTGGGCGAGCTCGGCGACGGTCATCTTGTTATAGACCTTGGTCGCGTCGCTGCTGTCGTTCTTGTCCCAGTGGACGGTCGCGACCTGCTTCTCGAAATCATAGATCGCCCTGGCGCGCGCCGCAGCGTCCTTTTCGCCCGCGAGCGTCAGGACATTTTCGAGATGCTTGAGGTAGGCAGCCTGCAGCTTCGCGTTGCGCTCGCCGTCCTTCAGATAGAAATCGCGGTCGGGCATGCCGAGCCCGCCTTGGAACATCGTGTAGATATAGACGTCGGGATTCTTGTCGTCCTGCCCGACATAGCCGCCGAAGAAATGCGACACGCCGCTGCGGTCCGCCTCGGCGAGCAGCGCGGGGAGCCCGGCCTTGTCGACGGCGCGGACCTTGTTCAGCCACGGCTGGATCGGCGCGAGGCCCTTCGCCTCGACCGCCGCCGAGTCGAGATAGGAGGCGTAAGCGCGGCCGATCATGCTGTTCGGGTCGCCCTTCGCCGCCTCGAGAATCTCCTGCGTGCGCTTCTGCGACAGGTCGGCGAGCGCGGTGAACATGCCGTAATTCGACTTGTCGGCCGGGATCGCGGTATTCTTGGCCCAGGTGCCGTTGGCGAAGGCATAGAAATCGTCGCCCGGCTGGACGCTCTTGTCCATGCCCGTAAGGTCGAAGCCGAAGTCGCCGATTTCGGGCTTGGCGGCGGCATCGGCGGCGGGCGCGGGCGCCGCCTTGTCCTTGGCGAAGGTGGCGGGCGCGGCGCCGAACAGCATCGCGCCAAGCGCGGCGGTCGCCAGCAGGCGCGCAGAAAGGTTCATGATCATGATATTCCCCAAATAGATAAGGCGAAAAGCACCCCGCGATGCAGGCGGCGCGATTTCACGATGGGTAAACTATAGGCCCGCCGGCCGGCAGGGTTCAACCGGCGGCGGTGTCGCTGGTCGATGCCTCAAGTCGTTGGTCGCGGGCGCGGCGGATCTTGCGCCGCCAGCGCAGGCGAATCCAGTTGTCCCAGATCAGCGAGGCGAGGATATAACCCACAACCGCCGACACGACCGATATGACGAACAGTCCGGCCAGCCCGCCGAGCAGCGTCGGGCCGACGTTGGCCGACACCCAGTTCCACCATTCGCCGAGCGACGCACCCTCGTCGTAGAGAATGTAGAGATCGGCGACATGCGTGTGCAGGCCGAACAGCGTGTTGCCGAGCCACACGGATGCAGCGAGGATCAGCGGCGTCGTGAGCGGGTTCGACAGAAAGGTCATCGCCGCGCCGATCGGGATATTGGCGCGGAACGGCAGCGCGAGCAGCGCGACGCCCAAAATCTGGACGCCGGGGATCAGGAAAAAGATGCCGACAAACAGCCCGAGCGCGGTGCCGCGGCGCACCGACGTGCGCGTGAAGCGCCACAAATGGCTGTGCGCGACGCGGTGCGCGAAGGGTTTGACGAAGCGGCTCGCGAGCAATTCCTCGCGCGTCGGCGAGTTGCGGCGGATCCAGTTCATCACGACCGCTTTGTCCCTGGGCGCCTTCCCGCTCATCCGCGGTCCTTCATCAGCCGCTCCTTGTCGCGCTTCCAGTCGCGTTCCTTGATCGACTCGCGCTTGTCGTGCGCCTTCTTGCCCTTGGCGAGCGCGAGTTCGACCTTGGCGCGGCCGCGGCTGTTGAAATAGACCGACAGCGGGACGAGCGTCATCCCCTGCCGCATCACGCCCGCGTGCAGCTTGTTGATCTCGCGCCCGTTGAGCAGCAATTTGCGCGGCCGCCGCGGCTCATGGTTGAAGCGGTTGCCATGGCTGAATTCGGGGATGTTCGCATTGATCAGCCACACTTCGCCGCCCGTCACCTCGGCATAGCTTTCGGCGATCGTCCCCTCGCCGAAGCGCAGCGATTTGACCTCGGTCCCCTGCAGCGCGATTCCCGCCTCGAACACCTGCTCGATGGCATAGTCGAAGCGCGCGCGCCGGTTCTCGGCGACGACCTTCTTCTTGTCGAACTCTGCGGCGGACTGCGGACGGGCCATTGAATTAAACCTGGATTACTCCCGCCGCGACCAATGCGGCATCGACGGCCTTGCGCGATGCTTCGGACGCCGGAATGATAGGTAGGCGCACTTCGGGCGAAAACCAGTCGTGGATGCGCGACAGCGCATATTTGACCGGGCCGGGCGAGGCATCGGAGAACATCGCCTTGTGCAGGTCGAACAGCCGGTCGTGCAGCGCCAGCGCCTCCGACCAGTCGCCCGACGCGCAAGCCGCGGCGAAATCGGCGCAGAGGCGCGGTGCGACATTGGCGGTGACCGAAATGCACCCGACCCCGCCGAGCACTGCGTGCGGCAGCCACAGGTCGTCGTTGCCGCTGAGCTGGCAGAAATCGGCCCCGGCCCCCGCGCGCTGGATCGTAACGCGCGCGAGGTCGCCGCTCGCATCCTTGATCGCGACGACCGACGGAATTTCGGCGAGCCTGCACATCGTCTCAGCGCTGATGTCGGTGACGGTGCGCGCCGGAACGTTATAGACGACGATCGGCAGATCGCTCGCATCGGCCAGCGCCCTGAAATGCGCGAGCAGCCCGTCCTGCGTCGGCCGGTTGTAATAAGGCGCGACGACGAGCGCCGCAGTCGCGCCAGCCTTCTTGGCGTAACGCATATGGCGGATCGCGGTCGCGGTGTCGTTCGACCCGCAGCCCGCGATCACGGGAACCCGCCCTGCCGCCGCCTCGATGCAGGCGTCGATCACCCGATAATGTTCGTCGAAGCTCAGCGTCGGGCTTTCGCCGGTGGTCCCGCACGGCACGAGTGCGCTCGTTCCCGCGTCGATCTGCCATTCGACCAGCCGTTTGAACGCCGGGGCGTCGAACGCACCGTCGCGAAATGGCGTCACCAAGGCGGGAATCGACCCGGAAAACATGCTCTGCTCCTTTACAAGGACTCCGCTCGACCGATAGAAGATCGAAGCGCGCTCTCTATTGGACGCCTATTCAGCGCCCCGCAAGGAGTTTGCTACTAAGATGCCCGGCATGATTTCGCTGCCTTCGATTTCCCGCCTGGCTTTGGCCCTGGCTCTCACCCTTCCCACCGTCGCTCAAGCCAGCGAACTCACCCCCGAACAAATGGCCTGGTATCGCGCCCAGATGGGGCTCGCCGCCTCGTCGGGGCCGCCGCCGTCGACCAGTTCGGTCGGCGATGCGGTGATGGAATGGCGGCGGCTGACCGCGACCAGCACCGCATCCTTCGACCAGCTTTCGCGCTTCCTGATGGCGAACCGCGACTGGCCCGACGCCGACAAGCTGCGCGTGCGCGCCGAAAAGGCGATTGCGCTCGACAGCTATGATCCGCAGCGCACCCTCGCCTTCTTTCAGGCCTATCCGCCGCGCACGCCAAGCGGCGAGCTCCGCTATGCGATCACGCTCAACGCGACCGGCCGCCGCGAGGATGCCAATGCCGCCGCGCGCCGCGCGTGGACGGGCGGCATCATCGACGAGATGGAGGTCAGCCGCGCGCTGAGCTTCTTCCCCGGCGCCTTCACCCCTGCCGATCATGACGCGCGGATGGACCGGCTGCTGTGGACCGGATCGACGATCGCGGCGGGCCGCCAGCTCGCCTATGTCTCGCCCGAAAAGCGCGCGATGTTCGCGGCGCGCCTCGCGATGCGCAGCGGCGCGGTCGATGCGGCGTTTCAGGCGTCGGCGGTCGAAAGCCAGAACCCGTCGATCCTCCGCACCGACGCGGGCTATATCACCGACAAGGCGACCTGGCTGCGCAAGGCGGGCCGCGTCGGCGAAGCGCGTTCGCTGCTCGCCGCGCCGCGTTCGCTCGCAAGGGCGCCGACCGATACCGAGGAGTGGATCGAGACGCTGCTCACCAATGCGCGGCAGGCGGATGCCGCGGGCGACAGACTCACCGCCTATAATATCGCAAAGCAGATCGACGACAGCTTCGCGCCCGGCGTGGTGATCCGCGAAGCGCCGCTCGGCGTGCGCGACGATTACACGTCGCTCGCCTGGCTTGCCGGCCAGCTTGCCTACAAGAGCCTCGGCCGTCCCGCCGAAGCGGTGCGGCTCTACGCCGCTTATGGCGAAGCGGCGCGCTCGGCGCAGACGCGGACCAAGGGCTTTTACTGGGCGGGCCGGGCGGCGCTCGCGGCGGGCGACCGCGATACCGCGAACCGCTATTTCAACGATGCCGCGCAGCATTATGACCAGTTCTACGGCCAGCTCTCGCTCGAACGCCTCGGCCGTCCGCAGCCCAAGCCGACGCCGAACCCGACGATCGCGGTCAACGGCGACGAGCGGCGGGCCTTCGACGACAACCGGCTGGTGCGCGCGGCACGCGCGCTCGGCGAGATCGGGGCGTGGCGCGAGCAGTCGCAATTCCTGCGCGCGATCGCACAACGCGCGACGACGCCCGCCGACCATGTCCTCGCGGGCCAGCTCGCCTCCGCAATCGGACGCCCTGACCTCGGCGTGATGATCGGGCGCAGCGCGCAGGCGAACAGCCTCGACGCGGTCGAGGTGTCGGGCTTCCCGACCGTGCGCGTGCCCAGCGGTCACGAAGGCAACTGGACCTTCATCCACGCGATCACGCGGCAGGAAAGCCAGTTCGACCGGCAGGCGATCAGCCATGCCGGGGCGCGCGGGATGATGCAGCTGATGCCGGGAACCGCACGCGAAGTCGCAGGCAAGCTCGGCATGAGCTATGATGCCGGGTCGCTGACCGCCGACACCAATTACAATCTGACCCTCGGCTCGACCTATTTCCAGCAGATGCTGAGCTATTTCGGCGGCAGCTATCCGCTTGCGGTCGCGGCGTACAACGCCGGTCCGGGCAATGTGAACAAATGGCTGCGCGCCAATGGCGACCCGCGCGGCGGCGGCATCGACATGGTCGACTGGATCGAAGCGATCCCGATCTTCGAGACGCGCAACTATGTCCAGCGCGTGCTCGAAAATGCCGTCGTCTACGATACGCTGCGCGACGGGCGCAGCTTGCCCAAGGCGCCGCTCAGCTTCTACCTCGGCCGCCGTAATCCGGGATAGGCGCCGGTGGCGGGGGAGAAGACCAACATCATTTCGCCCGCGGGCTTCGCCGCGCTGCGCGCCGAATATGACGCGCTGCTGGGGCAGGAGCGCCCGAAGCTCGTCGAGGTGATCAGCTGGGCGGCGGGCAATGGCGACCGCAGCGAGAATGGCGACTATATCTACGGCCGCAAGCGGCTGCGCGAGATCGACCGGCGGCTCGGGTTCCTCGCGCGGCGGATGAAGGCGGCGCGCGTCGTCGACCCCGCCGAGCAGCCCGACAAGAGCCGCATCTGGTTCGGCGCCACCGTCGAACTTGCCGATTACGACGATGCCCGCCGCATCGTCACTTTGGTCGGCGACGACGAGGCCGAGGCCGGCGAAGGCCGGATCGGCTGGAACAGCCCCCTCGCCCGCGCCTTGCGCGGCGCCGCGGTCGGCGACCTTCGCACCGTGCAGCTTCCCGCGGGGCCGAAGGAGTGGGAAGTGATGGCGGTGAGCTATCCCTGCTGATTCCTTCTCCCCTTGAGGGAGAAGGATACGGAGCCTTGCGCCGCAGGTGCTAGGCGCAGTTGGATGAGGGTCGCGACGTTGCTTTTGATCTCGACCTCCTCACCCTCACCCGGCTTCGACTAGGCAGCAAGCTGCCAAGTCTTCGCATCCCTCTCCCCCAAGGGGAGAGGGTTTATTCGCCAATTCCCGCAATCAACTCGCGCTGATCCTTTCTGAGTTCGGGCAGATCGCGCGCGAGCTTGGCCCAATAGGCCGCCTCCTTCGCGTCCGCCGTGACGCCGCTGCCCTTGGCATAGGCCCAGGCGAGGATCGCGCGCGATCCCGCGAAGCCCGCGCGCGCGCCGATCCCGCAATCGTCGATCGCCTGCGCCAGCGTATGGTCGGCGAAATGCGCTTCGCAGAGCCAGTGATTACCCTCGGGATTGCCGCCGTCGGCGATCGCGCGCAGCCGCGCCATGTTCGCGGCGCGCGTGTCGGGAAAGACGGTCAGCGCGAAGATCGCCGCCGGATGGCCCTTCGCCGCCGCCTCGGCGTAAAGCGCCTGCGACCGGGCGAAATCAGGCGGGCCGAAGGTGCCCACCGCAAGCCGATAGGCAAGATGCGTCTTCGCCTTGGAGAAGCCCGCGTTCGACGAAGCGACATAAAGGTCATAGGCACGCTTCACATTCTCGGGCGTCGGGTCGTTTTCGAGCAGCAGATAGGCGAGTTCCTGCTGCCCCGCCGGAAAGCCCTGCGCCGCCGATCGTTCGAGATAGGCACGGGCGCGCGGCACATCCTTCTTCACCCCGACGCCGAGCGAGAACATATAGCCCGCGAGATGCTGCGCCAGCGGATCGCCGCCGTCGGCGAGCGCGACCAGCTCCGCCGCCGGATGGTGCGACAGAACATCGGCGATCAGCACCGGCTCGTCCTCGATCGCAAGCCGGTCGAGCGAGATATCCGCGAGCGGCTTTGCCGCCGCGCCGCGCGCGACCGAAGGCGCGGGCGGAGCGGGAGGCGCCGCCGACAACGACCCGAGCATCCCGCCGCGCGTCTCGGCGGGCACTTCGGGCGGGGCGACGAGATAATAATCGTCGAACCAGCTGCCGTAATGGAAGGGCTGCTGCGGCCCGTGGTCCATGCCATAGGTCCGCTTGTAGACGTCGCGCGAGACGATCTTGAAATAGTCGGAAATTTCGAGCCCCGGAATGGCGAGTTCCTTGACCACCGCCGCCGCAAAGGGGCTGACCGGCGATCCGACGGGCGCATAATCGAGCGCGGGGCGACCTTTCGCCGTCGAATAGAAGACCGCGCCCTGCCCGATGTCGAGCAACCCGAGCGGCGCCGACCCCGCTTCGCCCTTCGCCACATCGGCGTCCTCGACGCGGACGACGGGCTCGGCGGTGCGGCAGGCATCGACGAACAGCAAGGTGAAGGCGCCCGGCGGGACGACGCGCTTTACCAATGCCTCGATCGACAGATAGCGCTTCTCGACATCGGCGCGCCGCGTCGCGGGCGGGGCGTCCATCGGCACCAGCCAGTTGCGTCCGCCATATTCGAAGCCGTGCCCGGCATAATAGAGGATCACCGACCTGGCGCCCTTCGCCTCGTCCGCGAATTGGGCGAGGTCCGCGTCGAGCGTGGCCTTGTCGGCGTTGCGGACGATGCGCGGGGATATTCCGGCCTTGGCAAAGGCGTCGCAGACATAATCGATGTCGTTGACGGCATTCTTCAGCGACGGCCATTCCCAGTCATTATAGGCGCTGTTGCCGATCAGCAGCGCGACCCGGTCGCCGTTCAGCGGCGCGGTGCCGCACGGGCCCTGCGCGGAGGCCCGAGGGGTAACACAGAAAACAAAAAGGATCGCAACGAGCGCGCCCAGCCGGTTTCCACCCCTCATTCGCCTTCCCTCCGCCCCAAACTTGCCGATCGTCATTGCGAGCGGAGCGAAGCAATCCAGGGCGGTTTACGCACGCCCTGGATTGCTTCGCTCCGCTCGCAATGACGGGTGCTGTGTGTCATTTGCAGACTAAGTCTGCGAGCGACGGTAGGAAAGCGCAATTTCTGCTGTGAGCCACGTCACAAACCATGGCATCCCTATTGCATAAACGGGCGTCGATCCAGCGCGGAGGTTCCTATGCGAATGACGACTTTGGCAATGTTGCTGTTGGCTTCGGGGACCGCGCAGGCGATGCAGCGCCCGCAAAGTCCCCCGATGTCCGATGCTGAAA
>NZ_JAYSAH010000096.1:0-24536 GCF_041916015.1 Sphingopyxis sp.
AGCGCCTTGCTGCGCGCGCCGGGCGCGGGCGGGCGGCTGCACTATACGCCGGCGGGCGGGCGCGAGGCCGACCGCGCGGCGGGCGCGGCGATCTTCAGCCGGATCGGGCTGGCGAGCAGCGCCGACGAGGTGGTGGTGACCGCGGGCGCCCAGAATGCGCTGCATGCGATCGTTGATGCCACGCTCGCGAAGGGCGATGTCGTCGCGTGCGGGACGCATGTCTATCCGGGGTTCCTCGCGATCGCGAAAAAGGCCGGGCTGCGGCTTGCGCCGCTGGCGCGGGTCGCGGCGGACGCGCTTGAGGCACTGTGCCGGGCGACGAAGGTGTCGGCGCTGTATGTCGTGCCGACCAACGACAATCCGACGACCGCGACGCTGGACGCGGAGGAACGCGCGGCGCTCGCTGCCGTGGCGCGGCGGCACGGGGTGCGGATCGTCGAGGACGACGCCTATGGGCAGTTGGCCGAGACGCCGGTGGCGCCGCTGTCGAGCCATGCCCCCGAGCTCGGCTGGTATGTCGCGAGCGTGTCGAAGGTGATTTCGCCGGCGCTGCGCGTCGCGCATGTCCGCGCGCCGTCGGTGGCCGATGCGCTGGCGCTCGCGACCGCAGTGCATCAGACGAATGTGATGCCGCCGCCGCTGAACGCCGCGCTCGTGACGCGCTGGCTCGAGGACGGCAGCTATGACCGGCTGATCGCCGAGACGCGCGGAGAGGCAGCGGCGCGGCTCGCGATGGCGGCGGACATCCTGCCGCCGGACAGCCACGCCGCGCATCCGTGCGGCTATCATCTGTGGATGCCGCTGTCCGCCGACGCCGATCCGGGGCAGGTCGCGGCGCGCGCGCGCACTGGCGGGCTGATGGCGATTCCTGCCGATGCTTTCGCGGCGGATGAAGGCGATGTTCGCGCACTGCGCGTGTCGCTCGGCGGCGCGATCGACCGCGCCGGGTTGCGGCGCGGGCTGGAGATGCTGGCCACGGGACTGGCGGAAGGCGGCTAGAGGCCTGAGGCGAAGGCGCCGCGGCTTGCTCCCTCTGCCCGTCCGTGCAATAGGCGCCGCCCCTCGCGATACCCCGGCCGGCACAGGACAGATCAATGGACAGCAATAGGGCTGCATGCGCGCTCGGCCTCGACTTCGGCACCACCAACAGCGTCGTCGCGCTTGCCGACGGGCAGGGCGGGTCCGAACTCATCGACTTCGCGGGCGAGGAGGCGACGGGCCCGGTGTTCCGTTCGGCGCTCTGCTTCTGGGAAGAGGAGAGCGCGTGGCAGGGGATCGCGTCCGAAGCCGGGCCGTGGGCGATCGCCGAATATCTCCAGTCGCCGCTCGACAGCCGCTTCGTGCAGTCGTTCAAGAGCGTCGCGGCAAGCCCGCTGTTCGAGCGGGCGCTGATCTGGGGCAAGCCGTTCCGCTTCGAGGATATGGGGCGGCTGTTCCTCCAGCGGCTCGTCCGCCATGCCGGCGGCCGCCTCGACGAACGGCCGCGCCGCGTCATCGTCGGGCGGCCGGTCGAATATGCCGGCGCGCGCGCCGACCCCGCGCTGGCGCGGCAGCGTTACGACCTGATGCTCGACCGCTTCGGGGTCGAGCTTCATTATGTCTATGAACCGCTCGGCGCGGCGCACAGCTACGCTGCGCGGCTGACCGAGCCTGCGACGATCCTCGTCGCCGATTTCGGCGGCGGTACGACCGACTTTTCGATCGTCCGCATCGCCGAGCCCGGAGCCGCGCGCCGCTGCGCGCCGCTGGCCTCGGCGGGGGTCGCGATCGCGGGCGACCGCTTCGACCAGCGCATCGTCGACAAGCTCGTCCTGCCGCTGCTCGGCAAGGGCGGGCAGTATCGCTCGTTCGACAAGATCCTCGAGATTCCGGGCGGCTATTTCACCGATTTCGCCGACTGGTCACGGCTCGCGATGATGCGCAACCGGCGCACGATCGAGGAGCTTCGGCGGTTGCAGCGCGACGCGGTCGATCCCGAGCCGATCGGGCGGATGATCGCGCTGATCGAGCATGAGCAGGGCTTTCCGCTCTACGACGCGGTCGGCCGGGTCAAGCGCGCGCTGTCCGAAAGCGAGGCGGCCGAATTCCGCTTCACCGGCGGCGGGGTCGAGATTGCCGCCGACATCCGCCGCACCGATTTCGAGGCGTGGATCGCCGACGACCTTGTCCGCATCGAGGCGGCGATGGACGCCGCGCTGGCGAAGGCGGGGGTCGAGGCGGGCGCCATCGACCGCGTCTTCCTGACGGGCGGTTCGTCGCTGATCCCCGCGATCCGCGCGATCTTCGAGCGCCGTTTCGGACGCGAGCGGATCGCCGCGGGCGGCGAACTGACCTCGATCGCGCACGGCCTGGCGTTGATCGGCGCCGAGCCCGATCCGTCGGAGTGGGAAGTCTGAATGCAAGAAGGGGCCGCATCAGCGACCCCCTCCCTTAAGCCTGTCCGCTGCTCAAAGGGCGAAGCGTTCGGCATAGTCGGCGCGCAGGCGCACCCAATTGTCCCAGTGCGGCGCCGGCGTCGTGCCGCGCAGCCGCGCTTCGAGGACATCGACATGCGCGTGCCAGCCGGCGCTGACGTTGAGGCGGACGGTGACGTCCTCGACGCGCTTGTGGACGATCGTCAGCAGCACCTCGTCGCCCTGTTCTTCGAGCGTGAAGGTCACGCCGCCGGTGCTGCCCCAGCTGACCGACAGGCTGTGCGGGCCGTCGATCGCGGTGACTTCGCACGTCATGCGATGCTCCTCGGCCATGTTGTCGGGCCGCGCGCCCGGCGGGTCGGTCAGCTCGTCGTTGCGCCAGACGAATTCGACCGGCGCGCCGACCTTTTCCTCCATCGCGCCCGCGGCGAGCCACTGGCGGCGGAGCTCGCCGTCGGTGAGGTAGGCCCAGACGCGCTCGATCGGGCCCGGGAGCAGGCGCTGGAGGGTCAGCGTCGCGGGCTCGGTCAGCGTGCCGTAAGCTTCGTCGGTGAGCATGGCAGTCATCGTCAGTCTCCTTCTTGTCCGGGGAGGGGTTTCTTCGGGGGCGTGGGCGGGGCCTCGCGGAGCAGCCGCTCGAGACTGTCGAGGCGGTCGGTCCAGAAGCGGCGATAGAGGCCGAGCCACTGGTCGGCGCGCATCAGCGGAACCGGCTCGAGGCTGCAGACATGGGTGCGCCCGCGCACGTCGCGGCGGATCAGCCCGGCGGCCTCCAGCACCTTGATATGCTTCGATGCCGCGGCGAGCGACATGGCGAAGGGTTCGGCGAGTTCGCCGACCGTCCGTTCGCTTGCGGCCAGCTCGTTCAGCATCGCGCGCCGCGTGGCATCGCCGAGCGCGTGGAAGATGGTGTCGAGCGTTTGCGAATCATGTTCAACCATGTGGTTTAATATGGGCGCGTCGAACTATATTGTCAACCGTTCGGTTGAATAAAGCTTCCGTGGATCGGCTTGGCGAGCCCGCGAACTGCGGCTAGCCTTGCCTCAGCTATTGTCCGCTCAGAGAGATTCGATGATGTTTTCGTTCCTTGCCCTGTCGCTTGCCGCCGCGGCGCAGACCGTCCCCGCGCAGACCACCCAGCTGCCGCCCCCGCCGCCCGCGGTGCCCGCGCCGGTCACGGCGCCGGTCGAAGCCGACACGCGGCCCTATGTCGAACTCGTCACCGACGCGGGGAAGATCGTCATCCGGATCGAAAACAGGCGCGCGCCCATCACCGCCGCCAATTTCCTGCGCTATGTCGACAGCAAGCGGATGGCGACCGTGTTCAAATTCTATCGCACGACGCGCAGCTGGGGCGAGGGCAATGCACTTGTACAGGGCGGCAACCGGGGGGATGCCCGCCTCAACTATCCGCCGATCGCGCACGAGCCGACGACTGTCACCGGGCTCACCCACTGCAAGGGCGCGGTCGCGATGGCGCGGCTCGCACCGGGCGATGCGACGAGCGACTTCTTCATCCTGCTGTCCGACATTCCGGGTTTCGACGCCGATCCGTCAGCCAGCGGCGACAATGCCGGTTTCGCGGTGTTCGGCGAGCTGGTCTCGGGGCTCGATGTCGCGGAGAAAATCTATGCCGCGCCGGTCTCGCCGGCCAAGGGCGAAGGGGTGATGATCGGCCAGATGCTCGAACCCGAGTTCAAGATCCTCTCGGCCCGCCGCATAGCCGCGCCCGCCGATGCACCGCAGGGGTGCGTCGTGAAGGCCGCGCCCCGACCTTGAATCCGGACCTTGATGCGGCGGTGCGCGAACCCGACGAAGCGCCTATCATTTATTTTGCGTTCATCCGCGCTGTGGCTATACCGCGCGCATGACTCAGCGCCCCTCCGTTCGCGCCGCCGTGCGCTTCGCCGCCGCCGCTCTTGTGATTTCGCCGATGCTGGCGTCCTGTGCCGGGGGCGGGGGCGTCAAGAAGGACACCCGCTACGTCGCGCGCGACGTCAACACGCTGTACCGCGCGGCGCAGGACCGGCTCGACCGCAGGCAGTACAAGCTCGCCGCCGCGCTGTTCGACGAGGTCGAGCGTCAGCACCCCTATTCGCCCTGGGCGCGCCGCGCGCAGCTGATGAGCAGCTTTTCCTATTATATGGACCGCGAATATACCCCGGCGATCGAGGCGGCGCAGCGCTTCCTCGCGATCCATCCGGGCAACAAGGACGCACCTTACGCTTATTATCTGATCGGCCTTTCCTATTATGAGCAGATCAGCGACGTCACCCGCGACCAGAAGATCACCCAGCAGGCGAAGGACGCGCTGGGCGAGGTGATCCGCCGCTATCCCGACAGCCGCTATGCCGCCGACGCGCGGCTGAAGCTCGACCTCGTCGAGGACCATCTCGCGGGCAAGGAGATGGAGATCGGCCGTTTCTACCAGCGCAGCTCGAACTGGCTGGCGGCTTCGATCCGCTTCCGCGAGGTGGTCGACCGGTTCCAGACGACCAGCCATACGCCCGAGGCGCTCTATCGCCTGACCGAATCCTACCTCGCGCTCGGCATTCCCGAGGAAGCGAAGAAGTCGGCCGCCGTGCTCGGCGCCAATTATCCGGGCAGCAAATGGTACGACCGCGCCTACAAGCTGATGCAGAAGCACGCGCCGGGCAGCTGATACGCTGTCCGTAGATTCGCATTTTGTTCTGCGGTAAGGGCGGGACATGCTGACGGCGCTGTCCATCGCCAACATCGTTCTGATCGAACGGCTCGACCTCGATTTCGAGGCCGGGCTCGGCGTGCTCACTGGCGAGACCGGGGCGGGCAAGTCGATCCTGCTCGACGCGCTCGGGCTCGCGCTCGGGATGCGCGCCGACAGCGCGCTCGTGCGGCAGGGCACCGACAAGGCGCAGGTGACCGCGAGCTTCACCCCGCCCGCCTCAGGCACCCCGCTCGCGGCGCTGCTCGCGGAAAATGAGGTCGCGCTCGAACCGGGCGAGCCCTTGCTGATCCGCCGCACGCTGAAGGCCGACGGCGGCAGCCGTGCCTTTCTCAATGACCAGCCCTGCTCGGCGGCGTTGCTGCGCGAGGTCGGGGGCTATCTGGTCGAAATCCACGGCCAGCACGACGACCGCGGCCTGCTCGCGCCATCGGGGCATCGCGCCTTGCTCGACGCTTATGCCCGCGCCGATACGGGCGCGGTGGCGAGCGCCCATGCCGCCTGGCGCGCGGCCGAGGAAAGGCTCGCGGCCGCGCGGGCCGCGATTTCCGAGGCCGAGCGCGACCGCGAATGGCTGGAGCATTGCGTCGCCGAGCTTCGCGCGCTGAACCCGTTGCCCGGCGAAGAGGCCGAACTCGCCGAGGCGCGCGCCGCGATGCAGAAGGGCGAGAAGATCGCCGGCGACCTCGGCATAATCCTCGAAGCGTTCGACGGCAGCGACGGCGGTCCCGCGCTGCTCCGCGGCGCGGCGCGGCGGCTCGACCGGCTGGCGGGCGATCATGCGCTGCTCGCCGAAGCGCTCGCGGGCCTCGACCGTGCGATCATCGAGGCTGATGAAGCCGAGACCAAGCTGCATGAGGCGGCGCGCGCACTCGAATATGATCCCGAGCGGTTGGAGGCGACCGAGACGCGCCTGTTCGAACTGCGCGCGATGGCGCGCAAGCACGGGTGCCAGCCCGACGAACTCGCCGACCTCGCGGGCGACTTCGCCGCGCGGCTCGACGCGATCGAGGGCGGCAGCGCGGGGCTGGCGAAGCTGGAGGCCGCCGTTGCCGAAACTGCCGCCGCCTACACCCACGCGGCAACTGCGCTCTCGGATTTGCGGGCCAAGTCTGCAGCGCGGCTCGACGCCGCGGTCGCGGGCGAGCTTGTGCCGCTGAAGCTCGACGCCGCGCGCTTCCGGACGCTGGTCGAGCGGCTTCCCGCCGAACGCTGGGGCGCCGAGGGCATCGACCGCGTCGAGTTTCTGATCGCGACCAACCCCGGCGCGCCCTTCGCACCGCTCGCGAAGATCGCGTCGGGCGGCGAATTGTCCCGCTTCATCCTCGCGCTCAAGGTTGCGCTCGCCGAAGAGGGCGGCGCCGACACGATCATCTTCGACGAGATCGACCGCGGCGTCGGCGGCGCGGTCGCCAGTGCGATCGGCGAGCGGCTCGCACGGCTGGCGGGCGCAGGGAAGCAGCTCCTCGCGGTGACCCACAGCCCGCAGGTTGCGGCCAAGGGCGCGGGCCATTTCGTCATTGCCAAATCGAGCGAGGGGACAGTCACGCGCACCGGCGTCCGCGCGCTCGACGACGCCGGCCGCCGCGAGGAGATCGCGCGCATGCTGTCGGGCGCCGAAGTCACCGAAGAGGCGCGCGCGCAGGCGGAAAGATTGCTGGAGGCGGTATGAGTTCGGGCCGATATCAGGAAGAGGGCTATCTGGCGCTGCCCGGTTTCGTACCGGCCGAGGTCACGCACGCGCTCCTCACCATGCTCAAGTCGGACTTGGTGCGGGGCGGGGTCTCGTTCGACCGGCTCAAGCAGAAGCACGATCTGCTCAGCGCGGCGGCGGTCGAGGTATACGGTACGCATTATCTGCCGCTCTCGACCTTTCTCTGGGGCATGACCCCGGCGGTGAGCGCGATCGTCGGCCATGATCTCCGCCCGACCTATTGCTATTTCCGCATGTACCGCCAGGGCGATATCTGCCGCATCCATTCGGACCGCTACGCGTGCGAGCACAGCCTGTCGCTGCTGCTTGCGGCGAGCGACGGCAAGGCGTGGCCGCTCGAGGTCGGGTCGCAGCATATCGAAACCCCGCGCCAGCGCGCCGACGCCGATTTCGGCGACGAGGCCTATGGCTCGGTGCCGATGCTGCCGGGCGACGCAGTACTCTATCAGGGCGTCCACCGGCTGCACGGACGGATGACCCCCAATCCCAACCGCTGGTCGGCGCACCTCTTCCTCCACTGGGTCGATCCCGCCGGCCCCTATGCGGACCATGCGTTCGAGGGAATCCAGATACTGCCGACCGAAGCGCTCGCGATGGAGCGGGCGTGAAGGGGAGGGGCTTTGATTATGGACATGACCGAAATTGAATCGCTCTCCGAAGCCGAAGCCGCCAACGAACTGATGCGGCTCGCGAAGCAGATCGCCCATCACAACAGGCGCTATCATGCCGAGGATGCGCCCGAGATTTCGGACGCCGACTATGACGCGCTCGTGCGGCGCAACAATGCGCTGGAAGCCGCTTTCCCGAACCTGATCCGCGCCGACAGTCCGAATGTTCAGGTCGGCGCCGCGGTCGAGGGTTCGCCGCTCGCCAAAGTGACGCACGCGGTGCGGATGATGAGCCTCGACAACGCCTTCGCGGCCGAGGATGTCGAGGAATTCGTCGCGCGCGTGCGGCGCTTCCTGAACCTCGGCGAAGGCGAGAGCGTGGCGCTGACCGCCGAGGACAAGATCGACGGCTTGTCCTGCTCGCTGCGCTACGAAAAGGGCAGCCTCGTGCAGGCCGCGACGCGCGGCGACGGCGCGGTGGGCGAGGACGTCACCGCGAACGTCCGCCACATCGCCGACATTCCGCAGGAATTGAGGGGTGAAGCGCCCGACGTCTTCGAGATTCGCGGCGAAGTCTATATGGCGAAGGCCGATTTCGCCGCGCTCAACGCGCGGCTGATGGACGAGGGCAGGGTGCTCGCGGCCCAGCGCGAACAGGATTTCGATCCGTCGAGCGTCCGCCAGTTCGCCAACCCGCGCAACGCCGCGGCGGGCTCGCTGCGCCAGAAGGATTCGAATATCACCGCGTCGCGCCCGTTGCGTTTCCTTGCGCATGGTTGGGGCGAGGCGAGTGCGGTCCCGGCTGCGACGCAATATGCGATGATGGAGCGAATCGCGGCGTGGGGCGTCCCGGTCTCGCCGCTGCTGAAGCGGTTCGACAATGTGGCCGACGTCCTCGCGCATTACCGGATGATCGAGGCCGAACGCGCCGAGATGCCCTATGACATCGACGGCGTCGTCTACAAGGTCGACCGGCTCGACTGGCAGGCGCGGCTCGGCTTCGTCGCCAAGGCGCCGCGCTGGGCGATCGCGCATAAATTCCCCGCCGAACGCGCGCAGACCACATTGGAAGCGATCGACATTCAGGTCGGCCGCACCGGCAAGCTGACCCCGGTCGGGCGGCTCACCCCCGTCACCGTCGGCGGCGTCGTCGTCTCGAACGTCACGCTCCACAACCGCGACGAGATCGGCCGCCTCGGCGTGCGGCCGGGCGACCGCGTCGTCGTCCAGCGCGCGGGCGACGTGATCCCGCAGGTTGTCGACAATCTGACCCGCGACGAGCCTCGCGTACCCTACGTCTTCCCCGACCATTGTCCGGTCTGCGGCAGCGAGGCGGTCGCCGAGGAGGGCGAGGTCGACGTGCGCTGTACCGGCGGCCTCATCTGCGCCGCGCAGAAATTCGAGCGGCTGCGCCATTTCGTCAGCCGCGGCGCGCTCGACATCGAGGGGCTCGGCGAGAAGAGCCTTCAGGAATTTCTCGACCTCGGCTGGCTCGACAAGGGGCCGGCGGACATTTTCCGGCTCAAGAGCCATCGCGACGAATTGCTCGGGCGCGAGGGGTGGAAGGAGAAGTCGGTCGACAATCTCTTCGCCGCGATCGAGGCGAAGCGCACACCCGATGCCGCGCGGTTGCTCTTCGGGCTGGGCATCCGCCATGTCGGCGCGGTCACCGCGCGCGATCTGCTGAAGGGGCTCGGCGACATCGCGCTCCTTCCCGCGAAAGCCGCAGAAATCCAGGCCTGGCTCGATGCGAATCCGCGGGTCGAGGGCGAATCCGACGGCAAATTCACCGCGCGCAAGATGGAGGCGATCAAGGCGATCCTCGAAGTCCGCGCCGACGGCATCGGGCCCGCGGTCGCCGAGGCGCTCGGCGACTTCTTCCACGAACCGCACAACCGCGACCTGTGGGACGATCTGCTCTCCGAAGTCTCGCCGCCCCCTTATGTGGTCGAGACGCGCGCCAGCGAAGTCTCGGGCATGACCGTCGTCTTCACCGGCAAGCTCGAGACGATGAGCCGCGACGAAGCGAAGGCGCAGGCCGAAGCGCTCGGCGCCAAGGCCGCGGGATCGGTGAGCGCCAAGACCGACCTCGTCGTCGCGGGTCCGGGCGCGGGATCGAAGCTCAAGCAGGCGAGCGCGCTCGGCATCCGCGTGATCGACGAGGGTGAATGGGCGGCGATCGTCGCGGCGGCGGGCTAGCCATTGATGGGCGTCTTCGTCACCCCGGACTTGATCCGGGGTCCATTCAGTGCTCGCTATCACTGACGATGCGCCGAATGGATGCTGAATCGAGTTCAGCATGACGGACGGAAAGGATGAGCGGGGGCTCGATGGCCAAAAATGACTATCTTCAGACGCTGATGCGCGATCTCGAATCGCACACCGAGGTGCGGCGGTTCGGGAGCGGTTGGCTGTCGGGCTTCTTCGGGCTTCTCTTCGCGATCAGCGGCTTCTTCATGGTGATCGCGCTGCGCTTCCCCGACTGGTTCGCGACGCCCGAGCTCGCCGCGGTAAAGGGTTGGACCGGCTTTCGCGGGGTCGTGCATCTGACCCTGCTCGTCAGCTACGCGCTCGCTTTGCTCAGCCTGCTGCTGCGCCCGCGCAAGGCGCTGGGGCTGACCGCGCTGATCGTCGGGCTCGGCGCCGCGCTGCTTGGCGGCGCGAACGTCCAGCCGCAGGAGACGCGCGACTGGGGCATTTTCTTCGGGCTCGACTTCTTCGTCGTCAACCTGCTCGTCACGGGTTTCATGTTCGCGCCGCTCGAGCGCGCCTTTCCGCACCGCCGCGCGCAGCGGCTGTTCCGCATCGAATGGCGCGAGGATCTCTTCTACTATCTGGTCAGCACGATGTTCGTGCAGGTATTGAGCTTCCTCGCGCTCGCGCCGCAGGCCTTCGTCAACGACCATACCAGCAGCTGGAACGCCTTCCGTGCGGGCGTCGCGGCCTTGCCATGGATCGTGCAGTTCGGGATCGTGGTCGTCGTCTCCGACCTCGCGCAATATTGGTTCCACCGCCTGTTCCACAAAATCCCGTTTCTGTGGGGTTTCCACGCCGTCCATCACAGCGCGAAGTCGATGGACTGGCTTGCGGGGTCGCGGATGCATTTCGTCGAGATCATCCTGCTCCGCTCGATCACCTCGCTGCCGCTGTTCACGCTGGGCTTCGCGCCCTCGGTGATGCAGGCCTATATCGGCTTCGTCTATGTCTGGTCGTCGCTGCTTCACGCCAATGTCGGCGGCGATTTCGACCGGCTCGGCCACTGGATCGCGACGCCGCGCTTCCACCACTGGCACCACGGGCTCGAGCGCGAGGCGTTCGACGTCAATTTCGCGATCCACTTCTCCTTCCTCGACAAATTATTCGGCACCTTCCATCTGCCGAAGGGGCGCTGGCCGCAAAATTACGGCATTCCCGAGGATGTGCCGCAAAGCTATTGGCGCCAGTTCCTCTATCCCTGGACGCGCACCGGCAAGAAGACCGACGAGACGCCGGCGGAGTAAATCTCGTCATTGCGAACAAAGCGAAGCAATCTCCAGCTATCCGCCTCGCACAAGGTCGATAGCTGGAGATTGCTTCGCTTTGCTCGCAATGACACGGCGGGGGTGGGCAATCTGCCCGCTTGCCAGCGGATGCGGCGCGCCATAAGGCGCACGGCGTGGGCCTTCTCGCCGCCTTTCGCCGTCCCGGTATCCTGCTGCTGCCCGTGCTGCTGGCGCTGGCGGCGCGCGTTTTCGTCGCGCCGGGCTGGATGATCGAGAGCGGGGCGGGCGGCACGATCACCGTGCGCGTCTGTTCGGACCCCGCGAACCCCGGCGGAACGATGACGATCCCGCTTGAGAAAGCCGGCGACCATCAGGGACAGGCACAGCAGCATTGCCCCTGGGGCGCGCTCGCGGTCGCGCCGCTGACGCCCGATACGCCGGTCCTGCCCGAAGCGCTCGCCGCCGCCGAACCCGCGCCCGTTGCGGTCCCCGCGCTCGGCTTCGCGCCGGGAATCGCCTCGCCGCTGCCTCCGAGTACCGGACCACCCGCTTTCGCCTGATCCAGTCTGACCGGCCGCCCCGCGTATTGAACGCAGCGCGGCCCTTGCCTGCATTCAAGCGAAGGATATTCCATGAACTCCCCTATGTTCCGGGCGGCGCCGTTGCTGGCGCTCGCCTTTTCCGTACCCGTCTGCGCCGCAGAGGCCGACCAGACGATCATCGTCACCGCCCCCGCCGCGACCACCGCCGCCGAAGAACGCGCGGCGAAGACGCCCGGCGGCACCGACATCGTCTCTTATGAGGATTATGCCGACAAGAGCGTCGTGTCGCTCCGCGACGCGCTCGCCTTCTCCCCCGGCGTCTATCTCCAGCCGCGTTACGGGCAGGAGGTGCGTATCTCGATCCGCGGTTCGGGCCTGTCGCGCGGCTTCCATATGCGCGGCCTGACGCTGCTGCAGGACGGAATCCCGATCAACCTCGCCGACGATAACGGCGATTTTCAGGAGCTCGAGCCGATCTTCTTCGACCATCTCGAGGTATATCGCGGTGCCAACGCGCTGCGCTTCGGATCGCGAACGCTCGGCGGCGCGATCAACGGCGTGACCCCGACCGGGCGCACCGCGGAGGGGATCTACCTGCGCGCCGACGCGGGCAGCTTCGACATGCTGCGCGGCCTCATCGCGGCGGGCGTCGCGGGCGAGCGCGTCGATGCATGGGGCGCGATCAGCGCCGACACCTCCGACGGCGACCGCCAGCAGGCGAAGCGGCGGAGCCTGCGCTTCCACGGCAATGTCGGGCTCAAGCTGTCGGACGCGGTGACGACGCGCTTCTACGCGAGCGTCAACAACATCGACCAGCAGCTCCCCGGCGCGCTGACCTATGATCAGGCGCTCACGACCCCGCGCCTCGCCAATGCCGCGAGCCTGACCGGCAATCAGCAGCGCGACATCGATTCGCTGCGCCTTCAGAACCGGACGACGATCGACTGGGGGGCGCTCACGCTCGAAGCCGGGGCGTTCCTCAACGCAAAGTCGCTCTATCACCCGATCTTTCAGGTCGTCGATCAGGAGAGCAGCGACCGCGGCACCTTCTTCCGCTTCGATTATGCGGGCGACCGGGTCGAGGCGACCTTCGGCGGAGAGCTACGCGTCGGCGACATCAAATCGAAGCGCTTCGTCAACGTCGCGGGGCGGCGCGGCGCACTGACCTTCGACGCCGATCAGGATGCGCGCAGCGCCTCGCTCTATGGCGAGGTGCGCGTGAAGCCGGTCGCTGCGCTCTCGCTGATCGCGGGCGGGGTCTATGCCGACGGGATGCGGCGGCAATTGATCAACGCGAATACCGCCGCGCCGGCGCAGGCGGGCACGCGCGGCCGCGCCGATTTCGATGCCTTTTCGCCGAAGATCGGTTTGCTCTACGAGCCCATGCGGGACGTGCAACTCTACGCCAACTACAGCCGCTCGGTCGAATTTCCCGGCTTCAACGAACTCGCGCAGATCGCAAGCTTCGTGCCCTTGGGCCCGCAGCGCGCGTGGACGGCGGAGATTGGCACGCGCGGGCGGTCGGGTGCCTTCGCCTGGGATCTGAGCGCCTATCGTGCCGACCTCAGGGGCGAGATGCTGCAATATACGGTCGGGCCCGACATCCCGGCCTCGACCTTCAACGCCGGGCGGACGCGGCACGAGGGGATCGAGGCGGCGCTCGAATGGAGCCCGATGGACTGGCTGCGGCTGCGACAGGTCTATGCCTACAGCAACTTCCGCTTCCGCCGCGACGCCGAGTTCGGCGGCAACCGCCTGCCGATCGTGCCGCGCCACAGCTACCGCGCCGAGCTTCGCATCGGCGACGAGGCGCTGCACATCGCGCCGAACCTCGAATGGGTGCCGCAGGGGCCGTTCGCCGACTACCGCAACCAGCGGCGCACGCCCGGCTATGCCTTGCTCGGGCTGACCGGCGGGGCGCGGATCGCCGCGGGCTTCGATGCCTTCGTCGATGTCCGCAACATCACCGGCAAGAAGGCGATCGGCGACATCAGCGCGGCGATTGCGGTGACCGACGCCTCGGCGATATACTACCCGGTCGAGCGCCGCGCGGTGTCGGCGGGCCTTCGCGCGCGCTTCTGACCCGCTATCCCCCGGCCGCGACCGCCCGCGCTTCGGCGCGCGCGGGGGTCGCGCCGGGGATCACCGCGTCCATATCCCTGTTCTCGGGCAGGATCGGCCAGAGCAATTGCTGCCCCAGTGTCGCGGGCGGCAGATTCTCGACGCCATAGCTGGCGGGATAATGGCGCGTGATCTTCGCGGTGCCGAACAAGACGTCCCAGAAGAAGAGGAGATTGCCGAAATTGCCCTTGTAGTGGACCGCCGGGTCGTCGGCGTGGCGCCCGTGATGGGCATGATGCGTCGCGGGGGTGCTGATCGTCCGCTCGACGACCCACATGACCGGCGCAAGCGCCCTGATGCGATAGAGCGGTGCGTCCCACGCGACGTCGCTGTGCGCGCCGATGATCACCAGCATCTTCACGATCAGGTAAAAGGCATAGAACCAGCCGAGTCCCAGATAGACGAGCACGCCTGCGAACCAAATGCTCGGCATCATCGCATAATAGAGGAGGTTGTTCCGGTAGACGAGCCGCACGCTCATGTAGCGGGCGTTGTGATGCGCGCGGTGGAGGTTGTAGAGCCAGGCGGTGCTGTGCGACGCGCGGTGCCACCAATATTGCATCATATCCTCGCAGACGAGGAACAGCGCGAGCGCGGCATACCAGGGGAGGGACGCCAGCGCGCCCTCATATTGGGGAAAGAAGCGGTGGCCGATCGCGCCGACCGTCAGCAGGATCGCGGGCTGGGTCAGGATCGTCAGCGTAAAGGTGCTGACGATCTCGACGATACCGTCGTGCCGCGTCTGCTCGGTCTTTGCGAAAAAGCGCGTGCGCGCGAGTTCGATCAGGCAGAAGCCCAGATAGATGAGCGCGACGATCAGGCTCGATTGCGTCGTAGTGAGTTGCATCCCGATTCTCCCGTTCCGGCCTTCGCTGGCCTTGCCTTTCTCACGCCTTTGCCACACATCGGGCGGCAGAAATGCAAAGATCTTATCATTTCGATCTCGCCGAACGGACGCGGCTGTCGCCTGCCGAGCGCGAGCGGCTGGTCGCGATGGCGCCCGCGCGGCGCTTCGCCGACGGCCAGTTCGTGCAGCAGCAGGGCGATGCCGGCGACGCCTTCTGGGCGGTGGTCGAGGGGCATGTCCTCGTCGGCCGCTATGCCGAGGACGGCGGCTTCACCGCCTTCGCCGTGCTCGGCCCCGGCGACCTGTTCGGCGAGCTCGCCTTTTTCACCGGCGTGCCGCGGCAGGCCGATGCGCTCGCCAGCGGCCCGGCGCGGCTCGTTGCGATCGACCGTCCGCTGCTCCGCCAGCTGATGGCCGCCGATGTCGGATGGGCCGAGCTGCTGCTCCGCAGCCTCGGCCGCCAGCTCGCCGGGGCGCTCGACATCATCGACGCCGAGCGGCGGCTCAGCAGCGCCGACCGGCTGTTGCGGCTGCTCGGCATGATGGCGGCGGACGGCGGCGACGGCGCGACCGTGCAAGCGACCCAGCAGCAGCTCGCCGACCTGCTCGGCGTGTCGCGCGTCACGCTGGGCGCGGCGCTGCGCGAATTGACCGCGCGCGGGCTGGTCGAAACCGGCTATGGGCAGATTCGGCTGATGCCCCAAGAACGATAAAGTTTCACCTGAAACCATTTCATGCTAGAGATCACCGCATGAAGAACCCCGACACCCACGTCCACGACACGCCGCCGCCGGGCGCTGCGGCCGACTGGACTTGTCCGCAGGACTGGGACGCCTTCACCGCGGACGAACATGCGATGTGGGACCGGCTGTTCGCGCGGCAGTCGGCGATGCTGCCCGGGCGCGCGTCGGAGGCGTTTCTGCGCGGCATCGACGTGCTGCGGCTCGAAAAGCCGGGCATTCCCGACTATCGCGAGCTCAATGCGCGGCTGGCGGCGGCGACGGGGTGGCAGGTCGTCGCGGTGCCGGGGCTCGTGCCCGACGATGTCTTTTTCGACCATCTCGCGAACCGGCGTTTCCCGGCGGGCAATTTCATCCGCACCCCCGAACAGCTCGACTATCTCCAGGAACCCGACGTCTTCCACGACGTCTTCGGCCACGTCCCGATGCTCGCCGACCCGGTGTTCGCCGACTATATGGTCGCTTATGGCGAGGGGGGGCTGCGCAGTCTCAAATTCGACGCGCTGAAGCAGCTTGCGCGGCTTTACTGGTATACGGTCGAATTCGGGCTGATCCGCGAGGCGGGCGGGCTTCGCATCTATGGCGCGGGAATCGTGTCGAGCTATGCGGAGAGCGTCTTCGCACTCGACTCGGACAGCCCGAACCGCATCGGCTTCGATCTCGCGCGGGTGATGCGCACCGATTACCGGATCGACGATTTCCAGCAGAATTATTTCGTCATCGACAGTCTGGGCCAGTTGCTCGACGTGACGGTGAACACCGATTTCGCGCCGCTCTATACCGCCAACGCCGCGCTGCCGCCGATCCCGATCGCCGACATATTGGCGGGCGACGAGGTGATCACGCGCGGCACGCAGGATTATGCGGCGGCGAAAGCCTGAATAGCCACGTCATTGCGAGCGGAGCGAAGCAATCTCCAGCTGGCAGCCTTTCTTGACGATGGCTGGAGATCGTTTCGCCGCTGCGCTCCTCGCGATGACGATTCTCACCAGCTCCCGAACGTCGCGTCCGATGCATTCGCCCGGTGGAAAGCGCGTTCCTTCCGCCGCCAGCCGTAACGCCGGCGCTTGACGAGCAGCAGGCACGGCCACTCCGCGCTGCCGCCGCGCGCCGCGAGGCGAAAGCCGTGGGCGCGATAGGCGGCGAGCACCGGCTCCATCTGCCGCGCGATCAGCCCGGCCAGGATCGCATGGCCGCCCGGCGCGGTGGCGCTCGCGATGTCGGGGGCGAGAGTGATCAGCGGCCCCGCAAGGATATTCGCGACGACCAGATCATAGGGCGCGCGGCGCCGGATCGCCGGATGGTCGGTCCCCGGCGCGACCGCGAGCGCCAGCCGCCCGCCGCCGCGCCCCAAGGGGACGCCATTGATCGCGGCATTGTCCTTGGTCACGAAAATGCTCGCGGGGTCGATGTCCGACGCGATCACCCGCGCGCGCGGCCACAGCGCGTGTCCGGCAAAGGCGAGCAGGCCGGTGCCAGTGCCGATGTCGGCGATATTGCGCGGGCTCGTGCCTGCCCGCGCCAGCCGGTCGAGCATCGCGAGGCATCCCGCGGTCGTGTCGTGTCCGCCGGTGCCGAAGGCCTGACTGGCGTCGATCAGGAAGGACACGGTGCCCGGCGGCACCCGGTCGGCATAGCTGCTCGTATGGACGAAGAAGCGCCCGGCCTGCACGGGTTCGAGCCCTTGCTGCGACAACGTGACCCAATCCTGTTCGACCAGCTCCTCGACGACCGGTTTCTTGCCCCTGGCGCTCGGGATCAGGCTTTGCAGCAGTTTGAGCAGCGCCGCGCCGGGCTTCGCGTCCATATAGGCGTCGAGCTGCCACAGGCCCGCATCTTCGTCGATCTCGCGGGTGACGACGACCGGCGCTTCGGGCATCGCATCGAGTTCGGGAATTTCGCCCGACAGCGCCTCGGCTTCGGCGCGGGTGCAGGGAAGGGAGACGATCCAGCTCATCCGCCCGCCTTACGGCAGGCGGGGAGCGATTGCCAAGCTCAGGCCACGCGGCGGCTGAACTCGCTGGCGGCCTTTTCCAGCGATTGGAGCCGGTCGCCCATCTTGGCGAACTCGCTGCTCAGCGTGCTGATCTCGCCCGCGACCATGCCCGAATCGTTGCGGATGCTGGCGATCGTCGATGACATCGAGTCGGCGGCAAGCGCGGTCTCGTCGACCGCGGCGGTGATCGAGGTGACCGTCTGCGCCTGCGCGTCCATCGCGTCGCGAATGCGCTGCGCCGAGGTCTGGACCTCGACGATCGTCGCCTGGATCGACTGGTTGGCGGCGACCGAGCCGCGCGTCGCCTGCTGGATCGCGGTGATCTTGCCCGCGATATCGTCGGTCGCGCGCGCGGTTTCGTTGGCGAGGCTCTTCACTTCCTGCGCGACCACGGCAAAGCCGCGGCCCGATTCGCCGGCGCGCGCCGCCTCGATCGTGGCGTTGAGCGCGAGCAGGTTGGTCTGCCCCGCGATCTCGCGGATCAGGCCCAAAATGGATTCGATCGATTCGGCGTGGCGCGACAGCGCCTCGGACATCGCGACCGCTTCGCCCGCCTGCTCGGAGGCGCGCGTCGCGACGCTGGCCGAGGCTTCGACCTCGCTGCGCGCATCCTCGATCGCGCGGATCAGGCCCGCCGCGGTCGAGGCCGCTTCGCGCATCGCCATCGCCGATTGCTCGGACGCGGCGGCGACTTCGCTGGTCTTGGCGATCATGCCTTTCGCCGCCTGATCGGCCGAGGCCGCCTGGCGCGCGAGTTGCTGGCGCGCAGAATCCGTGTCCTGCACCAGCGAGGCAATCGAGCGATCGAAATCGCCCGCGAGCGTCTGACGCTCGCCCGACAGCACCGCGCGGTCGAGCTTCTCGGCATAGCGCTGCATGATATCATATTCGAGCAGGCCGAGCCGGTTGACCGCGCTCGTCAGGCGGACGATGCGGTTGGCGTCGTCGCCGCACGCCGCGACCACATGCTCGATCGTCAGCCGCTGGCTTTGCGCCATGCACGAAATCACCGAGGCGAGCGGCAGCTTGACGCGCCGCGCCATATGCGTGTTCTGGCACGCGATCGTCGCGACCTCCTGGCCCGCCGGATCGCCATATTTGACCATGGTATGCCGCGCGCTCCCGCGGACGTAGGAGGCATAAAGCTCGCCCTCGATCGGGCGGTCGATCGACGGCAGCGCATTGAAGGCATCCCAATAGGCGCGCGCGACGGCCTCTTCGTGCCCCGCGACGATCGCCCCGATCTCGGCCGCATCCGCGGCGAGCCGGCCGTCGAGGTCATAATGGGGAAAGCGATCGGCCATCAGCACCGGATCGATCTGCTGCCTGTGAATCGGATTTTCCTTCACCATGATCCTGCTTCCCTGACCAAAACGGCCTGACCAAATGGGGGACGTGCGGGTTCTGGCGCCGCATTCATCGCCGTGTCACCGGGATATGCGGGGCGGATGGTAAAGGCGGTGTTAACCAGCGACCGGAATTTTCGCCTCAGCGCAGGGCGTCGCCTCGCACCGGATAGCCCTCGAACGCCTTGATCGTGCGCAGCGCGAAGGCGCTGTGCATCGCGGCGACGCCGGGCAGGCGCGACAGGCAATGGCGGTGCAGCCGGTCGAAGTCGGCGACGTTGCGCGCCGCGACGCGCAGCCGATAGTCCGAGGCGCCCGACAGAAGCTGGCACTCCAATATCTCGTCGAAGCTTTTGACCGCGCTCTCGAACGCGGTGAGCGCCTCCTCGCTCTGCGAGGTCAGGGTGATATCGACGAAAACGTCCAGCCCCATGCCGATCGCCTCGGGGTCGAGGCGGGCGGCATAGCCGGTGATGATACCCGCCGCCTCGAGCGCCCGGATGCGGCGATGGCAGGCCGAGGGCGACAGGCCGACGCGGTCGCCCAGATCGGCGACGGGCTTGGGGCCATCGCGTTGCAGCAGGTCGAGCAGCTTCACGTCGATTCGATCAAGCATATCGCGTATCCGGAATGAAAGGCGCAAAATTATTGCGCACTTATCCGAAAGTGAACGAAGATATGCAAGCAAATCCCGGTGATTCGCTGTTATGTTTCTCCGAAGGCTGAGGATGTCTGAAAAAGGGCGCCGCGGCCGCTGTTTTTCGGAGAGCGAACCATGATCATCGGCACCCCCAAGGAAATCAAGAATCACGAATATCGCGTCGGCCTGACCCCCGAGAGCGCGCGCGAACTCGTCGCGCACGGGCATCGCGTGCTGGTGCAAACCGGCGCCGGCGAGGGCATCGGCGCGCACGACCGCTTCTACGAGCAGGCAGGCGCCGAGATCGTTCAGACCGCCGAAGAAATCTTCGCAACCTGCGAAATGGTCGTGAAGGTCAAGGAACCGCAGGCGGTCGAGCGCGCGATGCTGCGCCCCGGCCAGATCCTCTACACTTATCTTCACCTCGCGCCCGACCCCGAACAGACGCTCGACCTGATGAAGTCGGGCGCGATCTGCATCGCCTATGAAACCGTCACCAGCCCGCACGGCGGCCTGCCGCTCCTGAAGCCGATGAGCCAGGTCGCGGGGCGCATGTCGATTCAGGCCGGCGCGACCGCGCTCGAAAAGGCGCACGGTGGCCGCGGCGTCCTGCTCGGCGGCGTGCCGGGCGTCGCGCCGGGCAAGGTTTGCGTGATCGGCGGCGGCGTCGTCGGCTTCAACGCGGCGCAGATGGCGGCGGGGCTCGGCGCCGACGTCACCATCCTCGACCGCGACCCCGAAGTGCTCGAACGCGTCGGCACCTTCTTCGAGGCGCGCGCCAAGACCCGCTTCTCGAACCGCGCGAACCTCGCCGAATGCGTCGCCGAGGCCGATCTTGTCATCGGCGCGGTGCTGATCCCCGGCGCCGAGGCGCCGAAGCTCGTCACCCGCGACATGCTGAAGACGATGCGCCCCGGCTCGGTGCTCGTCGATGTCGCGATCGATCAGGGTGGCTGCTTCGAGACCAGCCACGCGACGACGCACGCCGACCCGACCTATGTCGTTGACGGCATCGTCCATTATGCGGTCGCGAACATGCCGGGCGCGGTCGCGCGGACCAGCACCTATGCACTCAACAACGTCACCCTGCCGCACGCGCTGCGCATCGCCGACCTCGGCTGGAAAGAAGCGTTGAAACGCGACGTGCATCTTGCGCAGGGGTTGAACGTTTGGAATGGTAAGGTGACGTTCGAGGCCGTGGCCGAAGCGGTCGGAACGGACTATGTGCCTGTCGAGCAGGCACTTGCCTGAGGGCGCCTGACGAAAAGGACGTAAGCGAACGATGACCGACCAAGTGCCGCCTCCCCCGCACGACGAGGAAGAAGAGAATGAAGTGATCCGCGCCGCGCGCGAATTGCAGGCGCAAAAGGAGGCGGCCGACAAGGCCGAAGCTGCCGACAGGGAGGCGGCGGCGAAGAGCGACAAGAAGCGCGGCTGGAAAACCGCCGCCGCGGCGGGGATCGGCATCGGATCGGCGGCGGTGCTCGCGGCGCTGCTCTACGCGAACCGCGACAAGATCAAGTGACGCCTCTTTCCGCACGGCACGGCCGCGCGGCATGAATATGCATCATCCCCGCGCAAGCGGGGGATACAGGGCGGCCTTCGTGCCGCCCTTTTTGTCGGCTTCGGGATGGGAAGCGGACGCTGCCCTTTCTTTACTTCGTCATCCCCGCGAAAGCGGGGACCCAGAGCGTCCGTCCGCTTACCCATCCCTGGGTTCCCGCTTTCGCGGGAATGACGAAGGGAGAGAGTGCGGCAACTCTCGGTCGAACACCGACGCCACCCCTACCGCCAGTCCGCCAGCCGCTCCCACGCGCGGACCTGCAACTGGGCGCAGAGTTCGGCCATACGCCAGTTGATGACGCCCTCTTCGGTCCAGTCGGCGCGGCAATGGGCGAAGCTCTTGCCGATCACGCCGCCATAGGCCGTTTCGAGCAGGTGGAAGATGCGGTAATCGACGGCATTGTCGAAGACGCATTCTTCGACCGGATCGCGGCCGTCGGTGCCGGGCGGCGGCGGCAGGCTCGTGTCGCGCGGTTCGGAGCAGAGGGCGCGCAGCGCCTTCGCGTCGAAATCGCGCTTGCCCTTCATGGCGGCGAGCGGGTCGCCCGCTTCGGCCAGACAAGATCCCGCCATCCGCCAGTCGGTGACGCCGTCCTCGGTCCAGCGGCTGTTGCACTCGTCCCTGTCCGTCTGCGTACTGGTGGCTTCGGTGGCGGTCAGCAGCACCCACAAGCGGCGGCCGCGGAGCTGATAATCGAGGCATTCGACCCGCCCGTCGAGATCGTCGGCCTTGACGTCGACGGCGCATTGCTTGTCGGCCATCGCGCGGTCGAAGCCGATCTCGGGAAGCGCGGCGGCGGGCGCCTGCGCCGCGAGCAGAAGGGTGGCGAGAAGCATGGCAGGCCTTTCGGAGCAGGAAGCTGTTGCTTTACAAGAGGAGTTTATCCCGGCGCGCAAGCCTCGAAAGGGTGGGGACGCGGGCGGGGCCCAAATTCTTCGTCCTGCGCCCCCTAAGCAATTGCATATCGCGGCGGGAACGCTTAACCCGCGCCCATCGACCGGATAGAGTCACAAAACGGGGCTGATATGGCTGGCAAGCAACCGAGCGCACGGCCGCTCTCGCCGCACCTTCAGGTGTATAAATGGTCGCCTTCGATGGCGGTCTCGATCTTTCACCGCATCACCGGCGACGGGCTCGCCATTGTCGGCGCGCTGATGTTCCTCTGGTGGCTCGGCGCGATCGCGGCGGGTCCCGATGCCTATGCGGCCTTCGTCGCCTGCGTCTGGAAAGACCCGAGCCCGGAAGTCGGCATGCTGCATCAGATCACCAACATCCTCGGCAAGGTCGTGCTGATCGGGCTGACCTGGGCTTTCTTCCAGCATCTTTTCTCGGGTCTCCGTCACTTCGTGCTCGATACGGGCGCGGGCTATGAGCTCAAGACCAACAGGCTCTGGTCGCTCCTCGTCTTCGCCGGCGCGATCCTCGCGACCGCCGCGACCTGGCTCTATCTGATCGCGGAGACGCTCAATGGGTAACGGAACTCGTCTCGGCCGCGTCCGCGGGCTCGGCCCGTCGCATCACGGCACCGGCCACTGGCTGCAGCAGCGCCTGACCGCGCTCGGCAACGTCCTGCTCGTCACCTGGTTCGTCGTCTCGCTGATCCGCCTGCCGCTCGGCGACCATGCCGCGATCCACCGCTGGGCGTCGAACCCGACGGTCGCGCTCGCACTGATCCTGCTCGTAGTCAGCGTCTTCTGGCACTTCCGCCTCGGCCTGCAGGTGATGATCGAGGATTATGTGCATGGCGAAGCGGCGAAGCTGCTCGCGATCGTCGTTCTGAATTTCTACGCGATCGGCGGCGCCGCTTTCGGCATCTTCGCCATCGTCCGCATCGCGCTTGCGCCCGCCGCCGGGCTCGCTCCGGGGGGTATGTAAGATGACCGAAGCCTATAAGATCATCGACCATGTTTACGACACCGTCGTCGTCGGCGCCGGCGGTTCGGGCCTGCGCGCCACGATGGGCAGCGCCGAAGCGGGGCTCAAGACCGCCTGCATCACCAAGGTGTTCCCGACCCGCAGCCACACCGTCGCGGCGCAGGGCGGCATCGCCGCCAGCCTCGGCAACAACACGCCCGACCATTGGCAGTGGCACATGTACGACACCGTCAAGGGTTCCGACTGGCTCGGCGACCAGGACGCGATCGAATATATGGTGCGTGAGGCGCCCGCCGCGGTCTACGAGCTCGAACATGCCGGCGTGCCGTTCAGCCGCAACGCCAACGGCACCATCTACCAGCGCCCGTTCGGCGGCCATATGCAGAATATGGGCGAAGGCCCGCCGGTGCAGCGCACCTGCGCCGCGGCCGACCGCACCGGCCACGCGATGCTCCACGCGCTCTATCAGCAGTCGCTGAAATATGACGCGGACTTCTTCATCGAATATTTCGCGCTCGACCTGATCATGGAGGACGGCGTGTGCCGCGGCGTGATCGCGCTCTGTATGGAGGACGGCAGCATCCATCGCTTCCGTTCGCAGGCCGTCGTGCTCGCGACCGGCGGTTACGGCCGCTGCTATTTCACCGCGACCTCGGCGCACACCTGCACCGGCGACGGCGGCGGCATGGTGCTGCGCGCCGGCCTGCCGCTCCAGGACATGGAGTTCGTCCAGTTCCACCCGACGGGTATCTATGGCGCCGGCGTCCTCATTACCGAAGGCGCGCGCGGCGAGGGCGGCTATCTGACGAACTCCGAAGGCGAGCGTTTCATGGAACGCTATGCCCCTTCGGCGAAGGATCTGGCGTCGCGCGACGTCGTGTCGCGGTCGATGGCGCTCGAAATCCGCGAGGGCCGCGGCGTCGGCCCGCACAAGGACCATATCTACCTCCACCTCGATCATATCGATCCGGCGGTGCTGCACGAACGGCTTCCGGGGATCACCGAGAGCGGCAAGATTTTCGCGGGCGTCGATCTGACGCGCCAGCCGCTCCCCGTGGTGCCGACCGTTCACTACAATATGGGCGGCATCCCCTGTAACTATCATGGCGAGGTCGTCACGTTGAAGGACGGCAATCCCGACACGGTCGTCCCCGGCCTGTTCGCGGTCGGCGAGGCGGCGTGCGTCTCGGTCCACGGCGCGAACCGCTTGGGCTCGAACAGCCTGATCGACCTCGTCGTGTTCGGCCGCGCGACCGGCCATCGCCTCAAGGAAATCGTCACCCCCGGCGCCGCGCAGCCCGCGCTGCCCAAGGACAGCGCCGACCTCGCGCTCGCCCGCCTCGACCATTTCCGCAATGCGAACGGCGGCTCGCCGACCGCCGAGGTGCGCACCGAGATGCAGCGCGCGATGTCGCAGCACGCCGCGGTGTTCCGCACCGACGAACTGATGGCTGAGGGCAAGGAAAAGCTCGCCAAGACCTATGAGCGGATGAACGACGTCCACGTCTCCGACCGCAGCCTGATCTGGAACACCGACCTCATCGAAACGCTCGAGCTCGACAATCTGATCGCGCAGGCGACGGTGACGATGCATTCGGCGTTCAACCGCAAGGAAAGCCGCGGCGCCCACGCGCACGAGGATTTCCCGAACCGCGACGATGCGAACTGGATGAAGCACACGATCAGCTGGTTCGACGGCTGGGGCGGCCCGGATAAGGCGAGGGGGGGCGGCGGCGTGAAGCTCGATTACCGCCCCGTCCACGAATATACGCTGTCGGACGACGCCGAATATATCAAGCCGAAGGCGCGCGTTTACTGACGATCGCGACATAGGTTGCGGATGTCTCTTTTGGGGTGGATTCCAGACCGCCCTCTATTCCCGTTCGTGTCGAGCGAAGTCGAGACACGCGAAGGCTAGCGCTTCCCAAGCGTGTCTCGACTTC
>NZ_JAYSAH010000097.1:0-8859 GCF_041916015.1 Sphingopyxis sp.
AAGAACCGACATCCAATCCATCCTCGTCATCGGCGCCGGCCCGATCGTTATCGGTCAGGCGTGCGAGTTCGACTATTCGGGGACGCAGGCGATCAAGGCGCTGAAGGAGGAGGGCTATCGCATCGTCCTCGTCAACTCCAACCCGGCGACGATCATGACCGATCCCGACCTCGCCGACGCCACCTATGTCGAGCCGATCACGCCCGAGATCGTCGCCAAGATCATCGAAAAGGAGCGCCCCGATGCGGTGCTGCCGACGATGGGCGGGCAGACCGCGCTCAACACCGCGCTCGCGCTCGCGCAGGACGGCACGCTCGCCAAGTACGGCGTCGAGATGATCGGCGCCGATGCCGAGGCGATCGACAAGGCCGAGGACCGGCAGAAGTTCCGCGACGCGATGGACAAGATCGGACTGGAGAGCGCGCGCAGCGGCGTCGCGCACACGCTCGACGAGGCGTTCGCGGTGCTCGAACGCACCGGGCTGCCCTCGATCATCCGCCCGTCGTTCACGCTCGGCGGCACCGGCGGCGGCATCGCGTACAACCGCGAGGAATTCGAACATATCGTCCGCGGCGGCCTGATCGCCTCGCCGACCACCGAAGTCCTGATCGAGGAATCGCTCCTCGGCTGGAAAGAATATGAGATGGAGGTGGTGCGCGACCGCAAGGACAATTGCATCATCATCTGTTCGATCGAAAATGTCGATCCGATGGGCGTGCATACCGGCGACAGCATCACCGTCGCCCCGGCGCTGACGCTGACCGACAAGGAATATCAGATCATGCGCAACGCGAGCATCGCGGTGCTGCGCGAGATCGGGGTCGAGACCGGTGGGTCGAACGTCCAGTTCGCGGTGAACCCCAAGGACGGCCGCCTGATCGTGATCGAGATGAACCCGCGCGTGTCGCGCTCGTCGGCGCTCGCGTCGAAGGCGACGGGCTTCCCGATCGCCAAGGTCGCCGCGAAGCTCGCGGTCGGCTACACGCTCGACGAGATCATGAACGACATCACCGGCGTGACCCCGGCGTCGTTCGAGCCGACGATCGACTATGTCGTCACCAAGATTCCGCGCTTCGCCTTCGAAAAGTTCAAGGGCGCCGAGGCGACGCTGTCGACCGCGATGAAGTCGGTCGGCGAGGTGATGGCGATCGGGCGCACGATCCACGAGAGTTTGCAGAAGGCGCTGCGCGGGCTGGAGACGGGGCTTTCGGGTTTCAACTTCGTCGATCGCCTCAAGGGCGCGAGCCACGACCAGCTCCGCAGCGAACTTGCCAAGCGCACCCCCGACCGGCTGCTCAACACCGCGCAGGCGATCCGCGAGGGGCTGCCGCTCGAAGAGATCAACCGCGTCGCGGGTTACGACATGTGGTTCCTTGAACGCATCGCCGAGATCGTCGCCGCCGAGCAGGAGGTTTGCGAGAACGGCCTACCGCGCGATGCCGAGGGGCTGCGGCGATTGAAGGCGATGGGCTTTTCGGACAAGCGCCTCGCCTATCTGGCGCTGCAATCGGCGAATTTGCAGCCCGGCGCGAGCCATGCAACCGCGCGCGGCAGCGGGCTGATCCACGAAGCGGTCAAGGCGATGACCGGCGGCGTCACCGAGGGCGAAGTGCGTGCGCTGCGCCATCGGCTCGGCGTGCGCCCCGTGTTCAAGACGATCGACACCTGCGCGGCGGAGTTCGCGGCCAAGACGCCCTATCTCTATTCGACCTATGAAGCGCCGACCTTCGGCGAGCCCGAGAATGAGGCGAACCCGAGCGACCGGCGCAAGGTCGTCATCCTTGGCGGCGGTCCGAACCGGATCGGGCAGGGGATCGAGTTCGACTATTGCTGCTGCCACGCGTGCTTCGCGCTGGAGGAGGCGGGCTATGAAACGATCATGGTCAACTGCAACCCCGAGACGGTGTCGACCGATTACGACACGTCGGACCGCCTCTATTTCGAGCCGCTGACGGCCGAGGATGTGCTCGAAATCCTGCACGTCGAAATGTCGAAGGGCGAACTTGTCGGGGTGATCGTCCAGTTCGGCGGGCAGACGCCGCTCAAGCTGGCGCAGGCGCTCGAAGAAGCGGGCATACCGATCCTCGGCACCTCGCCCGACGCGATCGACCTCGCCGAAGACCGCGAGCGGTTCGCGGCGCTCGTCAACAAGCTCGGCCTCAAGCAGCCCGAGAATGGCATCGCGCGCAGCCGCGAGGAAGCCGTCGCGGTCGCGGCGCGCATCGGTTATCCGGTGCTGACGCGCCCTTCCTATGTGCTCGGCGGCCGCGCGATGGAGATCGTCGACGACCAGGCGCAGCTCGAACATTATATCGAGACCGCGGTGCAGGTGTCGGGCGACTCGCCGGTGCTGATCGACCGTTATCTGCGCGACGCGATCGAGGTCGACGTCGATGCGCTGTGTGACGGGACTGACGTGGTTGTCGCCGGTGTGCTTCAGCATATCGAGGAAGCCGGCGTCCATTCGGGCGACAGCGCCTGCTCGATCCCGCCGTACAGCCTGCCGGACAAGATCGTCGCCGAGATCGAGCGGCAGGCCGATGCGCTTGCCCGCGCGCTCGAGGTCCGCGGCCTCATGAACATCCAGTTCGCGGTCAAGGGCGACGAGGTCTATCTCATCGAGGTCAACCCGCGCGCCAGCCGCACCGTGCCCTTCGTCGCGAAAGCGGTGGGCTCGCCGATCGCCAAGATCGCGGCACGTGTGATGGCGGGCGAGAAGCTCGCGGACCTGCCGGCGATCAACCGCGACATTGCGCATGTCGCGGTGAAGGAGGCGGTCTTCCCCTTCGCGCGTTTCCCCGGCACCGATCCGGTGCTGTCGCCGGAGATGAAGTCCACCGGCGAAGTCATGGGAATCGATCGCGATTTCAATCTGGCCTTCGCCAAGGCGCAGCTCGGCGCGGGCGACCGCCTGCCGACGACCGGGCGGCTGTTCGTGTCGGTCAAGGACAGCGACAAGCCGCGCATCGTCGAGCCGGTGAAGCGGCTCGCGGACTGGGGCTGGCAGGTGATCGCAACCGGCGGCACCGCGACCTATCTCGCCGAGCAGGGCATATCGGTCGAGCGGGTCAACAAGGTCGCCGAGGGGCGGCCGCATATCGTCGACCGGATCAAGGACGGCGACGTGCAGCTGATCTTCAACACGACCGAAGGGTGGCAGTCGCTGCAGGATTCGCAATCGATCCGCGCCTCGGCACTCGCGGCCGACGTCGCCTATTATACGACGGCAGCGGCCAGCGATGCGGCGACCCATGCGATCGGGGCGCTGCGCGCGCACTCTCTTGAAGTGAAGCCGCTTCAGGACTATTATTGAGGGACCGCTCCACCTCCCCGACATTACGGAAAAGCGGCTCGGCCGCCCCGGCGAAGTTTCGCTGGCGGCGGATTATTGACGAAGGACAACAGGATAATGGCAAGCGTTGAAAAGGTTCCGATGCTGCAGGAAGGCTATGAGAAGCTGAGCACCCAGCTCGCGGCTCTGAAAGCCGAGCGCCCCCTGATCGTCGATGCGATCGAGGAAGCGCGCGCGCATGGCGACCTTTCGGAAAATGCCGAATATCACGCCGCGAAGGAGCGTCAGGGCCAGGTCGAAGCCTCGATCGGCGACCTCGAGGACCGGCTGTCGCGCGCGCAGATCATCGACCCGACGACGCTGTCGGGCGACCGCATCGTGTTCGGCGCGACCGTCACCCTCGCCGATGAGGACGACAAGCCGGTGCGTTATCAGATCGTCGGTCAGGCCGAGGCGGACGCCAAGGATGGCAAGATCAGCTATAATTCGCCGCTCGGCCGCGCGCTGATCGGTCGCAAGGTCGACGACGAAGTCGAAGTGACCGTGCCCGCGGGCGACAAATATTATCTGGTGACCAAGATCGAATTCGTCTGAGCCGGGAGGCACCGACGATGAAGCAGCAGGATGCGCCGCTGGTCACGGGCTTTGCGCTCGTCTGCGTGGTGCTGTTCATCCTGCTCACGATCACCGGCTATCAGGAGCAGGCGATCATGCGCGCGGGCTTCGTTCCCGCGCGTTTCGGCACCGATCTGATCCTGCCGCCCGGGGCGATGGTGCCGTTCGCCCTGACGCCGCTGACCTCCGCCTTTCTGCACGGCGGCTGGCTGCACCTCATTTTCAACATGGTCATGCTGCTGTTCATCGGCCGCCAGCTCGAGGCGCCGCTGGGCGGCAAGGCCGTCGCGGTGCTGCTGCTCGCCGGGGCCTATGCCGGCGCGCTCGCGCAATTCCTGGCCGATCCGGGCTCGGCGATCCCGATGATCGGCGCCAGCGGTGCGATCTCGGCGCTGCTCGCGGTGTTCGCGCTGATCTTCAGCCGCACGCAGACTTCGGCGATCGGGCCGATCCCGGCGCATTGGGTGCGCGCTCTCTGGCTCGCCGCGGCGTGGATCGCCCTGCAACTCGCGCTCGGCTTCGCGGGCGGCGGCGGGTTCGGCGCGGTCGCGATCTGGGCGCATGTCGGCGGGTTTCTGGCGGGACTGGTGCTGGCGCGGCCGCTGCTCCGCTGGCGGTTCGGGGGGCGGTAGGCAAATAGCCCCTCCCGCGTGATGACCGCTTCGCTAGGAGCGGCCATTCCCAACCTTCGTCATTCCCGCGAAAGCGGGAACCCAGGGCGTGCGTCGGCTGACCTCACGCTGGGTTCCCGCTTTCGCGGGAATGACGAAGATGTGAGCTACCAAGCATGGTTTATCGGTCGACGGCAGCAGTTAGCCGAGTAATCCGCCCGCCAGCAGCATCGCGACGCGGACGTCGATGCCGCAGCCCTCGGCGCGCTTTGCGGCGATGAACTCTTCGATCCCCGCCAGCGGTACACGGTGGACGATGATGTCTTCGCCATCGACCCCGCCGCCTTCGCCGACCTTCGTCAGCCCCTTGGCGACGAGCAAGGTGAAGCTCTCGCTCACCATGCCGGGCGAGCTATAGAATTCGCCGACCGTGCGCCAGTCGGCGGCGCGGTAACCCGTTTCTTCCTCAAGCTCGCGCCGTGCCGCGATTTCGGCGGCTTCGCCCGCGCTGTCGTCGCCGACCAGCCCCGCGGGGAGTTCGAGGCAGCGGACCTTCAGGGGCACGCGATATTGCTCAACGAGTAAGACGTGGCGCCCGTCCGCCGCTTCGTCGATCGCAAGAATCACCGCGGCGTGGATGCCACGCGAGCGCGAGACATATTCCCATGAGCCTTGCTGCTTCACCGTGATGAAGCGGCCTTCCCAGCGGGTTTCGATGGGAGTGTCGGGGGAGGGGATGGGCATGGAGGTTCCTTTCGCATCTACGCTCGTCATTGCGCGCGGAGCGAAGCAAAACAGCGTCCGCGTAAACCGCTCTGGATTGCGTCGCTCCGCGCGCAATGACGAGGATCAGAGTTCGATCAGCCGATCGGGCAGTTCGTTCGGATTTTCGCTGCCGCGCGGGAAATGTTCGGTCAGCACGGCGCCCATCTGGCGCACCGCCTCGGCCATGCCCGCACCGGGCTGCCCCTTGCGGACCAGATCAATCAGCGAGGCCATCGCATCGCCCCAGACTTCGGGCGCGACCTTTGCCGCGATCGCTTCGTCGGCGACGATGTCGGCGCGGTGTTCGCGGAGGCTGACGTAGAGGAGGACGCCGGTGCGGCCGAGCGTCTTCGCTTCGGTGCCGACCTTGAACAGGTCGATCGCGCGGGCGCGCACCCGGCCCGCGAGGATCGCGCGCGGGGTCAGCCACAGGCGCAGGGGGCGCCAGAGCAGGATCAGCCACACGCCGATCCATTTGAGCACCCCGACCGCGATCACCGTCCCGAGCCACTGGTTGGCGGTGAGCTCGTGTCCCCAGCCGCCGGTGATCCGGTCATAGAGCCCCTGATAGAAATCGGGGAAGAGCGCGATCACCGACATGGCGAGGAAGGCGATGACGCTCGCCCAGACGAGCGCGACATCGTCATAGTCGTTCGACTGCGCCGCGATGACGGTGACGATTTCGCCGCTGGTATTCGTCTCGGCTGCGGCGACCGCGGCGGTGACGAGATCATGATCGGCTTCGCTGACGTGGCTGACTTTCATGGCTCTGCTCCCTACCAGCCACCCGAGGCGCCGCCGCCGCCGAAGCTGCCGCCGCCGCCCGAAAAGCCTCCGCCGCCACCCCAGCTCGAACCGCCGCCCCATGACGATCCGCCGCTGCCGCCGCCCCAGTCGTTGTCGCCCCAGATGATGATCGGCGCGCCGCCCCACGGGCGGTTCTTGCGGTGCCGCTTGCCACGGCCGCCGAGCGCCGAGAGCATCGGCAGGATGAAGAAGAAAAAGACGATGAAGCCGATGAAGACGAGGCCGCCGATGTCGCCGTCGTCGGCGCGGTCGCGCTCGGCCTTGTCGGCGGCGGCGGCGCGCGCGGCGGCTTCTTCGGGCGGACGCTGGATCTGCTGCGCGATCGCGTTCACGCCCGCCTGGATGCCGCCGGGAAAGTCGCCGTCCCTGAATTTCGGGGTGATCGTATCGCGGATGATGCGGCCCGACAGCGCATCGGTCAGCACGGGTTCGAGGCCGTAGCCGACCGCGATATGCATCTTGCGGTCGTTGGGCGCGATCAGGAAGACGACGCCGTCGTCCTTCTCCTTGTCGCCGATCTGCCAGTCGCGGCCGAGCCGGTAGCCATAGTCGGCGACGTCATAGCCTTGCAGGTCCTTGACCGTCGCGACGACGAGCTGGTGCCCGGTCGTCTTTTCCAGTTGTTCGAGCTGGGTATCGAGATTGGCCTCCTCGGCGGGCGGAATGATGTCCGCCTGATCGACGACGCGGCCGGTGAGCTTGGGAAAGGTCTGCGCGGTCGCGGGGGCCGCGAGCAGCGAAAGGCCGAGCGCCCAGCCGAGCAAGAGCGATCTCATGGTGTATCTCCGGTCTGAGCGGCAATCGCGTCGATTCCGGTCGACAGGCCGCCTGCATAATCCGCTTTGGCAAAATAAGGCGTCATCTGGTGGATGACCGCCAGTGCCTTGTCGTCGGTCAGTATCTTTTCCATGCCGAAGCCCGTCGCGATCCGCATCTGGCGTTCGTTGGGAGCGATCAGAACGACGATGCCGTCGTCATGATCCTTCCGCCCGATCTTCCAGCGGTTGCCGAGGCAGGTGCCGAAATTATCGACGCGAGCGCCGTGGAGGCTGCTGGTCGTCGCCACAACCATCTGATGCTTCGTCCGCGCTTCGTACCGGCGCAGGCGATCGGACAGCTGTGCTTCCTCCTCGGCGCTCAGAATATCGGCCGCGTCGGTTACGCGGCCCGCGAGCGCCATCTGTGGGACGCCGTCGCACGCCGCCGTTTCCTTCGCGGCGGCCGGCTCCGGCGCCGCCTTGCATCCGCCCGCGACCAACAGGATCGCGAGCGGAGCGGCAAGGGCGGCCGGGCGCACCTTTATTGACCGAAATCGACCTTCGGCGCGACGTTCGCGTTCGGGGTGATCGCCTTATACGGTGTCATCGGCTTCGCACCATGGACGATCTTGGCGCCGATGATGTCGGGGAAGGTGCGGATCGTCGTGTTATAATCCTGCACCGCCGCATTATAGTCCTGGACCGAAATGTTGATCCGGTTCTCGGTGCCCTCGAGCTGGGTCATCAGGTCGGCGAAGCGCGCCTGGCTCTTGAGGTCGGGATATTGCTCGACGGTGACGAGCAGGCGGCCGAGCGCGCTCGACACATTGCCCTGCGCCTGCTGGAAGGCCTGGACCTTCGCGGGGTCTTCGAGATCGTCGGTGCTGAGCTTGACCTGCGTCGCCGAGGCGCGCGCCTGGATCACGCCTTCGAGGGTCGATTGCTCGATCTTCGCCGCGCCCTTGGCGGTTTCGACGAGATTGGGGATCAGGTCGGCGCGCCGCTGATAGGCGGCCTCGACATTAGCCCATTTGGCTTTTGCGGCCTCTTCCTTGGTGGGAACGCTGTTGATGCCGCAGGCGGACAGCGAGACGGCGGCAAGGGGAAGGATCATCCAGCGGGCAGAACGATAGGTCATGGTTATCAAGGCTCCCTCCGGCGGCGTTTTGCCGCAACAATACACATAATAGGATCGCGCTTGCCTTTGTGCAATCGTCGCGGCAGTTTCGCCGCACCGAATATCTCATCTGGGGAGCAGCAAGATGTTGTCGGAATTCAAGGAATTTATCGCCAAGGGCAATGTGATGGATCTCGCGGTCGGTGTCATCATCGGCGGCGCGTTCGCGACGATCACGGGCTCGCTGACCGAGGACCTGATCATGCCGCTCGTCGGCTGGATCTTTGGCGGAGTCGATTTTTCGAGCAAGTTCATCCTGCTTGGCAGCGTTCCCGACGGAATCGCCGCGACCGATTATGCCGCGCTCAAGAAGGCGGGCGTTGCGATGGTGGGCTATGGCGCCTTCATCACCGCGGTAATCAACTTCCTGATTCTGGCGTGGATCATTTTCCTGCTGGTGAGGATGGTGAACCGCGTCACGCGCCGCGGTCCCGATGCGCCCGCGGGCCCGAGCGAGGTCGATCTGCTCACCGAAATCCGCGACGAATTGCGGAAGAAATAGGGATTAGAACCCCTAACGGGACGAACGGCCCGTCCGCGCCCTTTCCAAGCGCGGGCGGGCTCCCTATATGGGTCATGCCGGTTTCGGCCGGCTATGAGGATAAATGGTGTCGTGGAATAGACACAGCGGACCCGGGGGCAGTACCCGGCGGCTCCACCACAAACCCGCGCTTCTTTGATGGGCGCGCGGGCTTCTGACGGGGCCGAACCAGGATCGACGTGTGTTCAAAGACGATGTTTTCTTCCGGGCTGAGTAACCCGTTCAAGGCTCAAACCTATAAGTGCTAACGATAACGAAGCACTCGCTCTGGCTGCGTAACCGATAAGCCTCAC
>NZ_JAYSAH010000098.1:0-4320 GCF_041916015.1 Sphingopyxis sp.
AGCAGCAGCAGCAAGCCCCGCGTCCGCGCGGTCCGGGCAAGCCGGCGCAGCAGCCGCCAGCGCGCGCCCGGCGGCAGGCTGCCGTGCCGCACGACGATGCCGCTGCCGGGCGGCAGGATCGCCGCGATTTCGGCCATGCCCGCCGCGAGTCGCTCGTCGCTGAAAAGCCAGATGTCAGGGAAAGGGTGGCGCCGGACCATCGCCCTTCCTATAGGCGCGTCGCGGGCGCGCGCAACGCAGGCTCATCAAGGAAAAGCATATGGCAGACGCCGCGGACAGGCTGGCAGACGTGAAAGCGAACATCGCGGAAGCGGCCAGGCGCGCGCAGCGCAAAGCGGACGACATCACCCTGATCGCGGTGTCGAAGACGCACGGCGCCGACACGATCCGTCCGCTGATCGCTGCCGGCCAGCACCATTTCGGCGAGAATCGCGTCCAGGAAGCCGCGGCGAAATGGCCCGCGCTCCGCGCCGAGGCGGGCGGCATCACGCTCCACCTGATCGGTCAGCTCCAGTCGAACAAGGCCGAGGAAGCGGTAGAGTTGTTCGACGCGATCCACTCGGTCGATCGCCCCTCGCTGGTGCAGGCGCTCGCCAAGGCCTGCGCAAAGCTGGGCCGCCAGCCGCAACTGTTCGTGCAGGTCAATATCGGCGACGAGGAGCAGAAGGGCGGCTGCGCGGTCGCCGACCTCCCCGCATTGCTCGCCGAAGCCGCCGAAGCGGGTTTGACCATCGAAGGCCTGATGGCGATCCCGCCCGCCGACGTCGAACCCGCGCCTTATTTCGCGCTGCTCGACGAACTCGCCGAGCGCAACGGCCTGCCGCTCCGCTCGATGGGCATGAGCGGCGATTATGAGAGCGCGGTGATGCTGGGCGCGACGCATGTGCGGGTTGGGACGGCATTGTTCGGAACGCGCCCATAAAGAGGCGTTGCCCATTCTCCTTCGGGCGATGAAAGCGCTAAACGATCCTCAAGGCACCACGCCGCTCGCGGGCAATCCAGTCGCGCGCCTGATCGAGAAAGGTCGATACCGAGCCATCGGGATTCCGGGTCAGGAACCCGCTGCCCCTGACTATGGGGTGATCTTCGCTGCTGCTTATCCGGCAAAGGTCAAATGCCGTTTCCGTTTGTCCGGCAAGGATAAGAAGGCAGATGGCAAGCACGCGTTGCTGCCCGAAAAGATCGTCCTTGTCCGGCAACGCCGCCAGCATCGATTCAAGGGACATGGTTTCGAGAAGCGCCTCTGTCTGCCGGTCGGCGACCCCGAGAACTTCGGTGGCGAGCAGTTCCACATCGGCCTGATCGAGTCCGGCCTGGCTATCGATCGTGGCGGGCCGCAGCACCCATGCCCCGTTGGCGCGAAAGGAGAGCGGGAGCGAATGATTTTCGCTCGCGCCGACGATATCCCAAAAGAGCGGATCGAGCGCCATCGGTTTGATCAGGAGCCGAAGCCCGGCCCCGCGTTCCGGCAAAAGCCACGGAAGCACATCGACGAACCAGTCGCCCGACTGGCGAAATATCCAGCCCCCGGCATAGCGCCAATGCGCCGCGCGTGCCTGGCTTTTGAGTGCGGCTGCGAAGTCCTTTTGGCGCTGCTTGACCGCTCTTTGCTGTTCGCGCGTCAGCTTGCCGGGCCGGTGCGGAATCTCGTCCATGGCCCTTATCTGTCACAGCCAGTATCGCGTTTCCACCCTTTGGCGCAGAAACCGGACCGCCGCTCTCATTGATATTCCACCGTCACCGGAATCCGCCCACGATAGTCACCGTCGCTCGCCCCGCTGACCTGCAGCCGGCCGCCGAAGCGGAATTGAAGACGGCCATCTGGGCCAAGGCGCGGGGCGGCGGCGAGATCGGTCGCCAGACCCACCACGCGCGCGGTGCCGCCGCTGCCGCTTTCGAGATCGACCGACGCGGGGAGAAAGACGCGCACCTCGGCGCCGGGCTCGCCGCGCACCGTGACCGTGCCCGACACCGCGAAGCCGCCGAGATCGCGAACGTCGCCGCGCACGCGGCGCGCGCCGGTGACGGGGTCGAGCTCGACCTCGCCGCTGCCCGCACCCGCCGCGACGCGGCCCATGTCGAGCTGGGTTTCGATGTCGATATGAAGCGGCATCTCGGCTTTGCGGCTCGTCGCGATCGGCCCGCCGTCCGGCTTGCCGCAGAGCATGCACTGCGCCGAAGCCGCCGAGGGAATGGCAAGCCACAGGAAAAACGGGGATAAAAGGCGCAGCGTCACGGGGCGGCATCCTAGCCGCTCCATGGTTAATCCGCGGTAAAGCCGGTCGGGTGCTTATCGGCTGGCGGTGCCGCCCCTTTTCGGTTTAACCAGCGCCATGAACAGCCCCGTTCTTCCCCGCCTCAACGCGCTCGCCACGGCGGTGCCGGATCATGACATCCATGCGGCGTTCATCGACTGGGCGGCCCCACGGCTGACCGACGAACGCCTCCGCGCGTTGTTCGCGCGCATGGCGGCGCGATCGGGGATCGATCATCGCTGGTCGGTGCTCCCGCCCACGGCAAGCGGCGGATCGCCGGTCGCGCGGGGCGGCTTTTACGACGTGCCCGGCCTGCCCCCGACCTCGGCGCGCATGGCGGCCTATGCCGAGCATGCGCCCGAACTGGCGCTGCAGGCCATCGCGGAACTCGGCGACGCGTTCGATCCGGCGCGCATCAGCCATATCGTCGTCGCGAGCTGCACCGGCTTCGTCGCGCCGGGGATCGACCAGATTCTCGCGCGCCGCCTCGGCCTTTCGCCGACGGTCGAGCGCGTGCTGATCGGCTTCATGGGCTGTTATGCCGGGGTCACCGCGCTCCGCACCGCGCGGCACATCGTGCGCTCGGACGCCGATGCCGTCGTGCTCGTCGTCAGCGTCGAGCTATCGACGCTCCACCTCAGCCTCGCCGACCAGCCCGAGCCTCTGCTTGCGATGCTGCAATTCAGCGACGGCGCGGCGGCGGGGATCGTCTCCGCAGAGCCGCACGGGCTGGCGCTCGGCGAGGGGCGCAGCCTCGCGCTCGAAGAAAGCGCCGACCTGATCCGCTGGGACATAGGCGACAAGGGTTTCGAAATGCATCTGTCGGGCGAGGTGCCGGGGCGGCTGCGCGAGGCACTCGCCGATCCGGCGGTGCAGCAGGAGCTGTTCGGCGAGGGTGGCGCGCTGCCGCTGCTCGCGGTTCATGCCGGGGGCCGCTCGGTCATCGACGCGGTCGAACATGCGCTGGCAGTGCCGCCCGATGCGCTGGCGGACAGCCGCGCGGTACTCGCGCGCTTCGGCAATATGTCGTCGGCGACGATCCTGTTCGTGCTCGCCGCGATGATGGCGCGCGGCGCAAGCGGGCCGGGGATCGCGATCGCCTTCGGCCCCGGCCTCGCCGCCGAGGCGATCCGGTTTACGGCATGAACCCCTTTGCCAGCCTCGCCGAACCGATCGAGCGCGAGGAGGAGATGGATGCCGCCGAACTGCCGCCCGCGCGCTATGCGAAAGTGCTAGCCGACCTGTCGCGGATCAACGGGCTGACGCTCGCGAGGCGGCCCACGCTCGGCTTTCTGGGCCGCGTCCGCGCACGCGGGGCCAGTGCGAAGCCGTGGCGCATCCTCGACGTCGGTTTCGGCGCGGGGGACATGCTCGCGGCGGTCGCGCGCTGGGGCGAGGCGCACGGCGTGCCGCTCGATCTCGTGGGCATCGACCTCAACCCGAAGAGCGCGCCCGTCGCGGAGGCGCGGCTCGGCGGCCGCGCGCGGCTGATCACCGGCGATTATCGCGACCTCGCGGGGCAGGGGTGGGACATCATCCTGTCGAGCCTCGTCACCCACCATATGACGCCGGCACAGCGCAGCGGCTTTCTGCGCTTCATGGAAAGCGAATCCGCGCGCGGCTGGCTGGTCAACGACCTCCACCGCCGGCGCCTGCCCTTCGCGGGCTATCCGCTCCTCGCCAGCCTCGCCTTCGTCGATCCGATCGTGCGCCGCGACGGGCAGCTGTCGGTCGGGCGCAGCTTTCGCCGCGGCGAGTGGCAGGCGATGCTCGCCGAGGCGCTGCCCGACACCGCCGCCGAATGCCGGATCTTCCGCAGCTTTCCCTATCGCCTCTGCGTCGAGCGCATCCGGTGAATGATGTGATCGTCGTCGGCGCCGGACCCGCCGGGTCGGCGGCGGCGATCGGCCTCGCGCGGGCGGGCGCGAAGGTGCTGCTGCTCGAACGCTCGCGCGAGACCGGCGATGCGCTGTGCGGCGGCTTCCTGAGCTGGCAGACGCGCGCGCGCCTCGACGCGCTCGGGATCGACCGCGCGGCACTCGGCGGCGAGACGGTGCGGCGCGTC
>NZ_JAYSAH010000099.1:0-28901 GCF_041916015.1 Sphingopyxis sp.
GAGACACGCGAAGGCTGGCGCTTCCCAAGCGTGTCTCGACTTCGCTCGACACGAACGGAAATAGGGGATGGTCCGCTACCCACCCCAAAACAGACCGCCGTCGTCACCGCCGCACGGCGAAAAAATCCCTCAGCAGCGTCGCAGCCTCATTCTCGCCGATACCATCATAGATTTGGGGGCGATGGTGGATCGTCGGCTGCGCGAAGGTGCGCGGGCCGTGCGCAACCGCGCCGCCCTTCGGATCGTCCGCGCCATAATAGAGCCGCGCGATCCGGGCGTGGGCGATCGCCCCGGCGCACATCGCACAGGGTTCGAGCGTCACATAAAGGTCGCAGCCGTCGAGCCGTTCGTGGCCGAGCTTCGCCGCCGCGGCGCGAATCGCGACGATTTCGGCATGTGCGGTCGGATCATGCGATTCGCGCGGGCGATTGTGCCCTTCCGCAACGATGACGCCATCCTTGACGATCACCGCGCCAACAGGCACTTCGCCCCATTCGGCGGCGATACGCGCCAGATCGAGCGCGCGGCGCATCGGTTCGGGGAGCGGGAAGGCGGGCATGAATGCGCCCTATTCGCTTGACGAATCTCCGGCAAGCCGATAAGCGCGCGCCTTTCCCGGCCTATCCGGTTCTTTCGGTGCCATCTGGCACACCCCGGACGCCGCCCATTGATTCGAGGAAGAAGATCATGTCGCGCATTTGCGAACTGACCGGCAAGGGCCGCCAGGTTGGCCACAATGTGAGCCACGCCAACAACAAGACCAAGCGCACCTTCCTGCCCAATCTGCAGAATGTGACCTTGCTGTCGGACGCGCTCGGCAAGGGCGTGAAGCTCCGCGTCTCGACCCACGGTCTGCGTTCGGTCGAGCACAACGGCGGCCTCGACAACTGGCTGCTGAAGGCCGGCGACGACCAGCTGTCGGCGAACGCCCGCAAGGTGAAGAAGGAAGTCGCGAAGAAGCTGGCCGAAAAGGCCGCATAAGCTTTCACGCCTTTCGAATCGCAGAAGGCCGCCGGTTTACCGCGCGGCCTTTTTGCTGTCCGCCATTCCCGATAACGGGAGCCCGGCCAGCTCGAATTCGACAAGCAGGGTGCGCTGCCAGTTGTTGAAATTATCGTCGGACACCAGCCACACATAGGTCCGGCCGTCGCGGACGCTGACCGCTATGCCCTCGTAATTGTCCGCCAGTGGTGCGGGAACGCGGCCGATGGCCTGCGAGGTCAGGGTCGCGCCCGGCCGGATATCCGCCGGATCGAGGACACCGAGGATCGTCGTGAAGACCGGATCGAAGCCCAGCCGGCGATGGACGAGCAGGATGCGCCCGTCAGGCAGCAGCGCCGCGTCACTGACGAGGCCCTTCCTTTCCGCATCGTAGAAAAAGCGGATCGCTTTCGTACCCGGCTCGGCGGGATCGCCGGCAAAGAGCAGCGCCGCGCGGCCGCGCGGATCGTCGTCGGCATCCTCCGAAAAAATCACCGTCCGTCCGTCCGCGAGACGCACCATCGCCTCGGGCCCCAGGTTCGCCGGCCAATCGGGCTTTGGCAGGTGCGCGCGCGATTCGATGCGCGCCAGCGCCGGGTCGAGCCGCCAGACCTGATTGCTTCCTTCGAGCGCGATCCAGCTTTTGCCGCTTGCCGGGTCGAACGCCATCGCTTCGACGTCGCGCTGCGACTTGCGCTGCGATTGTCCATCCCCGAACGGCAGGGGCACGATCTGCGCGTCGATGACGGTGCCGTCCGGCCGCAATGTCAGCCGCGCTCGCCAGCCATTGTCGGCGGCCAGCTGGAACCGGCCGGGGCCGAGAATCGCGAGCGCCGAAAAGCCGCCGAAGGCGCCGTTCGGGCTGACGAGGCGCCAGCCGCGCACGAAGCGCAGCGGTCCCGTCCGGTCCGCCGGATAGGCGAGCGGACGCGCGGCAACCGCTTGCGAGCGGGTATCGGCCACCGGAAAATGCTGCCGTGTTCCGGGCACGGGTCCCAGCGTCACGAAGATCAGGGCAGCGAGGAGAAAGCGGCGCATCGCCGCGGCGATAGGGCGCTCGTCCGAAGGCTGCAAGATGAACGCCAGCCGACAGCGATGTTCAGGCTTCACTCAAAGCGAATCGGGCAGAAGGGCATCATCGATCCACAGCCCCCGAAGGGCCTGACGACGAAAGAAGGAGAACGATGATGAAAAAGATGGTGACCCTCTCGATCGCCGCCCTGATGTCCACCGCGACGCTGGGCCTTGCCGCGCCCGCCGCGGCGCAGAACGGCTATTACGACCGTGACGGCTATTCGAGCTATGACGCGCGCTACAACCGCGACAACCGCCGCTACGACCGCCGCGACTATCGCAGCTATGACCGTCGCGATTACCGCGGTTACGACCGCCGCAACTATCGCAATTATCGCCAGTGCGACAATGGCACCGGCGGGACCGTGATCGGCGCGATCGCGGGCGGCCTTGCCGGCCACGAGATCGCGGGCCGCGGCGACCGCACGGTCGGCACGATCATCGGCGGCGCCGTCGGCGCCCTCGCCGGCCGCGCCATCGACAAGGGCAATGACGGCTGTCGCCGTTAAGGGCGGTCCCGGCCCCCATCCCTGACGGGGAATGACGGCTGCCGGTGCAGCGGCAGGCCCGACCCCCAATAAAGTCTCTTCCCCCTCGCCCCGTCCGGCCCCCGCGCCGGGCGGGGCTTTTGCGTCGGCGGGCCGGGGTTGCCATCCCGCCCGGCGAAGCCTAGGTTCGCGGACAAGTGCACATCCGCAGATTGGCGGATGCGTGAGACAAGACAGGTCAACATAGCCATGCGGCAAATGGCAGCGCCAACAGGGCGATCGCCGCGGCCCGGTTCGAAGATGGGCCCGCCGGCGAAGCGAAGACAGAAGGGGGAATCTCCGCCCCCGCACGCGCCGTTCATCCGGCCCCGCAGCTATGCCGCGATCGACCTTGGCACCAACAATTGCCGGCTGCTGATCGCGCGTCCACAGGATGGCGAACTCGTCGTGATCGACGCCTTTTCGCGGATCGTGCGCCTCGGCGAAGGGCTGCACGCGACGGGAAGGATCAGCGACGCCGCGATGGACCGCACTGTCGCCGCGCTTGCCATCTGCGCCGACAAGCTGCGCCGCCGCCACGTCACCCTGTCGCGCGCGGTCGCGACCGAGGCGTGCCGCCGCGCCGCGAACGGCGTCGAACTGGCGCGCCGCGTGAAACATGAAACGGGCATCGCGCTCGACATCATCTCGGCCGCCGAAGAGGCGCGACTCGCTGCGCTCGGCTGTCACAATCTGATGGAGCCCGGCGATGGCCCGGCGCTGATCTTCGACATCGGCGGCGGTTCGACCGAGCTGATGCATGTCGATGTGTCCGACCATGACGTCAAGATCCACGACTGGATCAGCGTGCCGTGGGGCGTCGTCTCGCTGACCGAGCATGCCGCGCCGGGCGAGGACAGCCTCGCCGCGCGGCAGGCGAGCTATGCCCGGATGCGCGAAGTGACGCAGGAGGCCTTTTCGGCCTTCGCCGGCCTCGCCGAGCGCTTTGCCGGGCAACCGCTGCGCCTGCTCGGGACCAGCGGCACGGTGACGACGCTCGCCAGCGTCTTCCTCGACCTGCCGCGCTACGATCGCCGTGCGGTCGACGGCATCGCGGTTCCCGCCGACGCGCTGCGCGGGATCAGCCGCCGCCTCGCCGAGGCGAGCCTCGACGCCCGCGCCGAGATCGCCTGCATCGGCCGCGAGCGCGCCGACCTGGTCGTCGCGGGCTGCGCGATCCTCGAGAGCATCATCGACCTCTGGCCCGCCGCGCGCGTCGGGGTCGCCGACCGCGGCATCCGCGAGGGCATTTTGCGGACGCTGGCGATGCAGGGCCGCGATATTCCGGTGACCCGGCGCGAGCATCGCAAATGAGCCGCGGCGGTTCGAAGAGCGGCGGCGGCGGGCGCGGCGGCCTCCACGAGCGTGTCAAGACCGCGCGGCGGCGCACCGCCTCGTCGACGCGCTGGCTGCAGCGCCAGCTCAACGACCCCTATGTCCGCCGCGCGCAGGCCGAGGGCTATCGCTCGCGCGCCGCCTACAAGCTGATCGAGCTCGACGAGAAGTTCGGCTTCCTCAAGAAATCGCGCGCGGTCGTCGACCTCGGCATCACCCCCGGCGGCTGGTCGCAGGTCGTCCGCAAGGCAAACCCGCGCGCGCGCGTCGCCGGCATCGATCTCCTCGCCTGCGAACCGATCGATGGGGTGGCGATCCTCGAGATGGACTTCATGGACGACGCCGCGCCCGGCAAGCTGATCGAGGCGCTCGGCAGCGCCCCCGACCTCGTCATTTCGGACATGGCGGCGAACACCGTCGGCCATCCGCAGACCGACCACCTCCGCACGATCGCGCTTGCCGAGACCGCGGCCGATTTCGCGGTGCAGACCCTGCTGCCCGGCGGCGCCTTCGTAGCGAAGGTGTTCGCCGGCGGCGCCGACCGCGAGCTGCTGACCGTCCTCAAACGCAATTTCGCAACGGTGAAGCATGCAAAGCCCCCCGCAAGCCGCAAGGGCTCGCCCGAACTCTATGTGATCGCGCAGGGGTTCAAGGGGCGGGTCGAGGAAAGCGACGACGCCGGCTGACGAATGCACGCCGGGCGAAACCGCCGGTCCGGGATGGCTTCCGGGCTCCCCATCTTCGCCATTCCCGCAAAAGCAGGAACCCAGAGTGTGCGCCGCCCCTATTTCCCTGCCTTGTCGCTGACCGCCTTGATCACCAGCGCCTTGTCGTCGATCAGATAGCGCTTCGCCAGCGCCTGCAACTCGGCCGGCGTCACGCCCGCGACGATCGCGAGGCTCTGACGGCTGCGGTCGAGCCGCGCTTCCTTGCTGGTCGCCTCCGACACATAGGGCAGCCAATAGCTGTTCTCGCGCCGCGCCTTGGTCATCGCCTCGAGCAAAGGCTTGCGCGCGCGGTCGATCAGATCGGCATCGACCGGCTTGTCGCGCAAATCCTTCGCGATCGCGAAGATCGCGGCGCGCGTCGTCGCCAGATCCTTGTAATCGACATTGCTCGCCGCATAGACATGGCCATAGCCGGGAAATTCGTCCGACAGGCTCGCGCCCGCGCCGGGGCTGTAGCTTTCGCCGAGCTTCTCGCGCAGTTCCTCGGTCAGCATCAGCTGCATCACCCGCGACAACAGGTTGAGGCCCATCGCCTCCTTGAGGTCGCTGTCGTCGCGCGCCGGCCAATAGACGCGGATCTCGGCCTGTTCGGCCGGCCCCTTGTGGATCAAGGTGCGCTCGCTGCGGTCGGTCGCATAATTGCGGATGCGCGCATCGGTGCGCGGGTCGAACGTCGCGCGGCGTTCGGGCAGCGCCCCCAGCGTCGCCGCGATCGCGTCGATCGCCGCCTGCTCGTCGATGTCGCCGACGACGCCCACCTCGATCGCGCCATGCTCCAGGCTGTCGGCGACGGCGGGTTTCAGCTTGTTCCAGTCGAGCGCCATCATCGCCGCGAGCGGCGGCGTCTGCGTGCGCGGATCATTGTCGGCGAGGATGCCGCCCGCGTCGCGCGCCAGCACCGCGGCGGGAGTCGCGTCGTTCGCGGCATATTGCTGCGGCAGCGCGCGGCGGAGCAGCGCGAGCCCGTCGGCGCGGTAGCCCGGATGGGTCAGATAGGCGGCCATGAGATCGGCCTGCAGCCGGAAATCCTCGGGCGAGGTCAGCGCCGCGCCGCCGAAGGCGTCGGTGTCCGACCCGAAGTTCGACCCGACCGTCTTCCCGGCAAAGATCGTGCGCAGTTCGTCGAAGCTGTGCGCTTCGAGCCCGCCGACGACGAACGATCCCATCAGAGCGACCTTGGTCGGATCGTCGCGTGTCGCGAGCAGATTGCCGCCATCGACGCGCAGCGACAGATAGACGCGGTCCTTCTGGAAATCGGTCGTCTTGATGTTGAGCATCACATTGTTCGCGAAGCGGATGCGGCGGATGCCGAGATCGGCGATCCGGGTGTCGCTGACGATCTTTCCGGGGGTGCCGAAATCGTCATAGGCGAATTTCGCGCTCGTCGCGGCGGCGGGCGCGGCGACCGCGACCTTTTGCGAGGCATTCAGCGCCGCGAGGATTGCGCCGGTGCCGCCGTCGATCGGCGTCTTCGCGGTGACGCGAACGAGCGGCGCGCTGAAGCCCTGCATCTGCTTGCGGAAGGCGGCAGTGATGGCATCGGCAGTCAGCCCCGGCGCCGTGGCATCGAACAACGTCTGGCTGGTTTCGGGACGGACGACGACGAAATCGCCATCGGCGGCCTCGACCAACGCATCGGCGAGACCATCGCTGCGCCGCGTCGTCACGCCCGCGACCGCGGTCTTCAATGCGGTGCGGCGGATCGCGAGCTGCTCGTCGACCTCGGCCTGGGTGAAGCCGAACTGCGCAGCGCGGCGCATTTCCTGCTCGACGAGCGCGAGCGCCTCCTGCCACGCGCCTTCCTTCGCGACCGCTCCGATACCGATCTGCTCGAAGACCTTCCAGCCTTCGGAATCGCCGAAATAGCCGCCGAGGATCGGTGAATTCTCGTCGAGCGCGATTTTTGCGAGGCGGCGCCCGACGATCGCCTCGCCGATATCCTCGGCAAGCTTGCGCGCACGCTTCGCTTTCGTATCGGCCTCGATCACCCACGGCTTCAGCGCGACGATGCCGACCGTGTCCTGGATCGCGGGGTCGACGAAATCGTCGGCAGCCTCGGCGCGCGCATAGTCGGGCTTGCCGATCGCGGGATCGGCGCCGGCGGGGCCGCGTCCCTTCCAGTCGCCGAAGCGCGCCTTGATCTTGGCTTCGATCGCCGCGGGATCAAAATCGCCGACCATCACCAGCGTCGCGCGCTCGGGGCGGTAATAGCGGTCGTAGAGATCGCGGATGCGCGAAGCCGGCGCGGTCTTGATCACCTCTTCGGTGCCGATCGGGATGCGGTTCGCGACCGTCATCCCCTCCATCTGGAAACCCAGTTGGTCGATCAGGTTGCGGAGCTGATAGGTGTCGCGCGCGCGGCGTTCGGACAGGATGACGCCGCGCTCGCGGTCCATCGCGCCCTGATCGATCGTCAGCTCGCTCGCGGTCTCGCGCATCAGCATCAGCCCGGTATCGACCAGATCGTCCGAGGCATTGGGCAGGTCGAGCTTGTACACCGTCTGGTCGAAGCCGGTCGAGGCGTTGGTGTCGGCGCCAAAGGCAAGCCCCTTGCGCTCGAGCAGCTTGATCATCTCGCCTTCGGGAACATGGGTCGATCCGTTGAACGCCATATGTTCGAGGAAATGGGCGAGTCCGCGCTGGTCGTCAGCCTCGGCGAAGCTGCCGACGTCGAAGCGCATCCGCAGCACGACGCTGTCCTTGGGCGTGCTGTTCCTGAGAATCGCATATTTCATCCCGTTCGGCAGCACGCCGAAGACGATGTTCGGATCGACCGGAATGTCGCTGGCGGCGAAGTTCCAGGCTTTTGCCGCGGCGCTTTGCGGATTGGTCGCGGCCGTCGCGGCGAGCTTCGCGTTTTCCTTGGCGAAAAGCGGCGAGGCACCGATGGCGAGGAGGACGAGGGGCGACAGCGCAGCCGATGCGCGCCGGAGCAAAGGGGAGGTCATCGCGCCGATCTGCCCGCGCCCGCGTGCGCGGTCAAGCTGCGCTCAGGCCCGGAGCGCTCCGCTTTCGACCGACGACTTGGCCGTGCGATCAACCGCCTTCGCCGCGTAGAGCGCACGGTCGGCAACCTCGAACAATGCGCGGCTGGTGCGTCCGTCCGCGGGCCAGGCCGCGACCCCGATGCTTGCGCCGACGCGGATCGGCCGCCCCTCGATCCGGTAGGGTGCGGCCAGCGCGGCAAGAATATGACCGGCGAGCGATGTTTCGAGTAGCGGCGAGCCGGCGGGGACGAGGATCGCGAACTCGTCGCCGCCCTGCCGCGCGACCATCGCATCCTTGCCGCACGCGCGCCGCAGCCGCACCGCGATCTCGCAAAGCAGCTGGTCGCCGACCGCATGGCCGTGCTGGTCGTTGACCGGCTTGAAGCCGTCGAGATCGAGCAGCGCGATCGAAAAGCCCTGGCCCTCGCGCGCCCGTGCAATCTCTTCGTCGAGCCTGAGGTCGAAGGCGCGGCGGTTGGGAAGCGCGGTCAGCGGATCGCTGTGCGCCAGCTCGCGCATCTGGCGTTGAAGCTGGAGCAGGTCGACGAGCTGGCCGTGCTGCTGGACGACCATGCGCAGCAGGAAAATCGTCGCGACGACGAGGCTGGTTCCCGCCGCGACCTCGGGCGGACGGCCCGACGTCAGCATCAGCGCGGCGATCGGCACGAGCCCGATGGCGAGGTTGACGAAGGTGGCGAAGCGGATCGACGACAGGCAATAGGCGGTCGCGAGCGAGCCCATCGCCATGATCATCGCATAATAGCTGTGCGCCGACGGCGGCGCGGCGAGCCAGTTGAGCACGGTCCACAGGCTGCACATCGCGCCCATGATGCCCGAGAGCACGGTCGATTCGGCGATGACGCGGCGCGCGCGGCGCGGGCTCATCCGCCGTCCGCGGTTGCGCCAGAGGACGAACACGCCGATCAGGCAGACGCTGGCAAGAATGATGGGGAAACCGATCCGCACCACCGGATGCACGCTTTCGACCCCGGCATAGATGGCGGTCGGGGTGGTCGCGGCGAGGGTCAGGAACAGCGCGGGCGTCAGCGTCTCGACGCGGTGCGCGCGCAACAGCGCGACATCGTCCCGGATATCCCCGGGCACCGGCGGAAACACCCGCCGCCGCAACCATGAAGTGACCCCCGTCATGCGGCGGGGGTAGCAAGTCATGGTAAATCAAGGATTAAAGATACTGGCCAAGCACGTCGCCCCCGCGAAGGCGGGGGCCGTTATCGGCCTTGCATTGCATCTCCAGCGGCTCCCGCCTTCGCGGGGCGACGTTTTCTGCCTCAGCTCTTCTTCTTGCGGTGGCTTTCGAGGTCGAGCACGGCGTTGTCACCACCCTCGGGCAGCAGGCCGAGCCGGCGCGCGACCTCCTGATAGGCCTCGACCTCGCCGCCGAGATCGCGGCGGAAGCGGTCCTTGTCGAGCTTTTCGCCCGAGACCATGTCCCACAGGCGGCAACCGTCGGGGCTGATCTCGTCGGCGAGGATGATGCGGCTGTAATCGCCCTCATAGAGCCGCCCGAATTCGAGCTTGAAGTCGACGAGGCGGATGCCGACCCCCGCGAACATGCCCGACATGAAGTCGTTGATGCGGATCGCCATATCTTGAATATCGTGAAGCTCGTCCTGGCTGCACCAGTTGAAGCAGGCGATATGCTCCTCGGCGACCAGCGGATCGCCGAGCGCGTCGTCCTTGTAGCAGTATTCGATCAGCGTGCGGGGAAGCTGCGTCCCCTCCTCGATCCCGAGCCGCTTCGACAGCGTGCCCGCGGCGACGTTGCGCACGATCACCTCGATCGGCACGATCTCGACCTGCCGGATCAGCTGCTCGCGCATGTTGAGGCGGCGGATGAAATGGTGCGGCACGCCGATATTGCCGAGCAGCGTGAAGACATGCTCCGAAATCCGGTTGTTGAGCACGCCCTTGCCGTTGATCGTCCCGCGCTTCTGCGCATTGAACGCGGTCGCGTCATCCTTGAAATACTGGATCAAGGTGCCGGGTTCGGGACCCTCGTAAAGGATCTTCGCTTTGCCTTCGTAGATCTGGCGGCGACGGGCCATGGGCGCTTACTTTCTGTCGGAACCAAATGAATGACCCCGGCAGGCGACTCAGAAAGAGGCGCGGCGCCGGGGCGGTCCGGGCGCCTATAGCGGCAAAGCGAGCGCGCGTCATCCCCGGCATCGCACCACCTGTCCCGCTACCCACTTACGTTTACGTAAACTAGAGCTTGCCTTCGCCCTTCCCCCTTGCAACCATGCCCCAATCCCCAAGGAGAGAGACATATGAGCTTCGACCAGATTCGCCTCGACAAGCAGGACGGCATCGCCCTTCTGACCCTCCACCGGCCCGACCGGATGAACGCCTTCACCGGCCATATGATGGGCGAGATCATCGCCGCGCTCGATGAATGCGACGCAGACGATGCGGTGCGCGCGGTGATCTTCACCGGCCATGGCGACAAGGCCTATTGCGCGGGCGCCGACCTCGGCGCCGGGGCGGCGACCTTCGACTATGACAAGCATGGCGACGGATCGGACAGCCCGGTCGCCGCGGACGGGACGATCGACTGGTCGCATCCTCTCGTCCGCGACGGCGGCGGGCGGGTGTCGATGCGCATCTTCGCGGCGAAGAAGCCGGTGCTCGGCGCGATCAACGGCGCCGCGGTCGGCATCGGTGCGACGATGACGCTGCCGATGGACGCCCGCCTGGCGAGCGAGACCGCGCGCTACGGCTTCGTCTTCGCGCGCCGCGGCATCGTGCCCGAGGCGGCGTCGAGCTGGTTCCTGCCGCGCCTCGTCGGGATCGCGAACGCGGTCGACCTTTGCTATTCGGGCCGCCTGATCTCGGCTGCCGAAGCCCACGAAAAGGGCCTTGTCCAGTCGGTCCACGCCCCCGGCGACCTGATCGACGCCGCGATCGCCAAGGCGCGCGAGATGACGGAGGGCAGCGCGCCGGTCTCGGTCGCGCTCACCCGCCACATGCTCTGGCGCATGATGGGCGCCCCGCACCCGATGAGCGCCCACCGCTGGGACAGCCGCGTTATCTTTTCGCGCGGCCGCAGCCCCGACGCCGCCGAGGGCGTCACGAGCTTCCTCGAAAAGCGCCCGCCGAACTTCACCGCCAGCGTCGCGAACGATTATCCCTGGTTCGCCGAATTCGAGGATGCGCCGCCCTATAGCTGAATGACGGGGCTAGAACCTAAGCCGCATCATATGCCCGCCGCCCGCGCGTCGCGGTCATCCGGTGCGAGCTTGAAAGCTTGAGATCGTGCGTGCGGACCGAAGCGACGCTGTGCCATTCGGCGATGACCGTCTCGGGCGTGAGCGCCACGGTCGCATAGCCGCGATCCTGCGTGTTCGCCCAGCGAAGCTGCGGCGACGATCCGCGCAGTGCCGACACGCGCACATCGTCGGAGATGCCGGGCGTATAGGCCTCGAACCCCGGCGAAGTGACGCTGTGCCCGCCGACCTCGATTCCAGCGGGCCGGCCGTCGTGGGTCAGGTCGAACGCCCAGGCATTGTGGCTGTCGCCCGACAGGGTGACGAGATTCGCGTCGGCACGCAGCGCCGCGGCCAGCAAGCGGTCGCGCGCGGCGGGATAGCCATCCCAGCTGTCCATGTTGAGCGGGAGTCCCGCCTTCGCGGCGAGCTGCGCCACCTCGACGCGGCGCTTCACATAATCGGGCTGATCGGCCCCGAACCAGTTTCGCGATTCGGGCGGCGTGAAGACGCTGCCCATCACGATCTGTTGCGCGAGCACCTGCCAGCGCGTGCCCGCCTTCACCGACTTTCCGAAGCCGTCGAACAGCCATTGCTCCTGTTCGGCGCCCATGAGCTGGCGCGCGGGGTCGCGGTAGGCGCCTTCCGCGAACTGCTTCAATGTCGCCGCGACATCGCTCTTCCCTTTCAGGATCGCACCAAGATCGAAGGGTTCGTCGCGCGCGGTGACCCGCGTCTCGGGGAGGAATATCGTCGCGAGGTCGCCGACCTGATAGGCCCGCCAGCGCGTGTCGGCGACGGGCATCCACTCGCTGTGTGCGCGCTCGGCGGCCGCCATGCGGTCGGCCCAGCTTCCCTCGCCGTCATTATGGTTTTCCGCCCCGCCCTTCCAGGTATCGTTGGCGAATTCATGGTCGTCCCATTGGGCGATCATCGGAAACATCTGGTGCAGCCGCTGCAGATCGGGATCGGCGCGATAGGCGGCATAGCGAAGGCGATAATCGGCGAGCGCCACGGCCTCGTGCGTCGGCTGGACCAGCCGCCCCGGCACGGCTTCCTTCGCCGACGGATAGTCGCCGGCCGCATATTCATAGAAATAATCGCCGACGTGCGCGACGAGATCGATGTCGCCGCGCGCCGCTGCGTGGCCATAGGCGTTGAACCAGCCGAACGGCATGTTCGCGCAGGAAAAGAGCGCGACCGTGAAAGCGCTCGCCGGCCCCTGCGGCAGCGTCCGGGTGCGACCGACCGGCGACTTCGTGCCGTCGGGGGCGATGAAGCGGTAATAGTACCAGCGTCCGGGCCGGAGGCCGTCGACGGCGATCTTGGCCGTATGATCGCGTTCCCCGGTTGCGATGACGGTTCCACCGCCGGCGACGCGCGCGAAATCGATGCTTTCGGATAGTTCGACCGTCAGGCTGGTATCCGACGGCGCGGCGTAACGCGTCCAGAGCAGCACGCTGTCCGCTGCCGGCTCGCCGCTCGCGACACCATGGGTGAAGCCCTGCGCAGCCATTGCCAACACCGCGCCCGGCAGCGCCATAGCGGCAAGACCTGCAGTACCGAGCTTGATGAGCAGGCGGCGGTCGATTTCACCCCAAAGCCGGTGCATGATCATTCTCCCGTTTCGCAGCGCCCTGCACCGCCTTTGTTACGGTTCGGCATTTAACCCGACATGCCGAGCGCGAGCAGCAGCAGCATGAAGCCGATCACGGCAAACTGGCAGAAGAAAAACAGCAAAGCCGTTCGAATGAGCGATCCGAGACGCGACGAGCGATAGGCGCCGCGTAACTGGCGATACATGTGAACCGGCACGTACGATATCGCGGCGACCGTTGCCCAATCGCCGAGGACGGTCAGATTGAGCAGTCGCACGACGACGAACAACAGCAACATGAAGCTGATCGAATAGGTCACGAAGACGAAATGGTCGTAGGTGTGAAAGCGTCGGCTGAAGGGAAAGAGCAGCCACATGAAAGGCAGCGACAGCGGAATCAGCGCCCAGGCAAATTTATACGCATTCGCTTGCAGCTTGTATAAAATGAGCTGCGGATTCGCGAACGCCTTCTCCATACCATGGTCGATGAACGGCACGCCGGTGTTGACCTTGTTACGCGCGACGAATTCGGTGCTCGTCTTCACCTGCTGAACCGGATCGTCGAGGACCGGCGGCCCCGCCGCGCGATCGGCCGCCCGTTCTTCCTCGCTGCGGCTGCGCGCGACGCCAAGATATTCGGCGCTTTTCTGCAGAGTTACGCGTTCGGTCTGCAATTCCTGACGTTTCGCCGCGGACAAATCCCTTTTGGCAAGCTCGGCATCGATCCGGTCGACCTCGTCCTGCATACTGTCCGCGATCGCGGAGGTGCGCGTCTGTTCCGCAAGGGCTTTGTCGAGCCCGAGGCCATCGTTCACGCCCGAAGTGAAATTGCCGGCGCCCACCATCGCGAGCACCGCGTATGTCAGGAAAACAGCGAACAGGAACAGCGCGAGCGGCGAAATGAAACGCGCGCGCTCGCCATGGATATAACGGCGTGTGAGATCGCCCGGACGCCAGGCGAGCAGCGGCAAGGTGTTCCAGAGCTTGCCCTCGAAATGAAAGATCGCATGAACCAGATCATGGCCGATCGCGCCGAAGCTGCGGTGGATATCGACTCGCTGTCCGCAGCGGTGACAATGCGAGCCGACGAGGCTCGTCCCGCAATTGAGGCAGCGCGCGCCGCCGTGCCCATGCCCACCGCCATGTTTGGGTTCGACCGCCGAGCTTGCCAGCCCCGCCGTGATCGCCGCCCCGATGCTTTCGATGTCCCCGCTCATGCGCCCCTGACTAAGGATGCTTCGCGGCCCGCGCAACGGGGCTTTCGAGGAACGGGCGAAACATGATAGGGGCAGCGCCATGAACGCCGAAGCCCTCTCCGCGCCCCGCCTCGACGACGCCGATGCCCTGAACGCCGACATGGGCGCGCGCGCGCGCGCCGCCGCGAAGCGACTCGCCGTCGCGACGACCGAAGAGAAGGCGGCAGCGCTCCGCGCGGCGGCGGCGGAGTTGCGCGCGCAGGCGGCCGCAATCCTCGACGCCAATGCCCGCGACATGGCGGCGGGCAAGACCGCGGGCCTCACCGCGGCGATGCTCGACCGGCTGCGCCTCGACGAAGGCCGGCTCGGCGCGATCGCCGATGCGGTCGAGGCCGTCGCGGCGCTGCCCGATCCGGCCGGGCAGACGATCGACCGCGCGGTGCGCCCGAACGGCATGGAGCTGAGCCGCGTCCGCGTGCCGCTCGGCGTCGTCGGCATCATCTACGAAAGCCGCCCCAACGTCACCGCCGACGCCGCGGCGCTCGGCCTGATGTCGGGCAATGCGGTGATCCTGCGCGGCGGCAGCGAGGCGGTGCACAGCAACCGCGCGATCCATGCGGCGCTCGCCGCCGGGCTCGCCGAAACCGGCCTGCCCGCCGACGCGGTGCAACTCGTCCCGACACAGGACCGCGCCGCGGTCGGCGCGCTGCTCCGCGCGCAGGGCCTTGTCGACATCATCATCCCGCGCGGCGGCAAGGGCCTCGTCGCGCGCGTGCAGGACGAAGCGCGCGTGCCCGTGCTCGCGCATCTCGACGGGATCAACCATCTCTATATCGACGGCGCCGCCGATCCCGCAAAGGCGGTCGAACTTGCCGTCAACGCCAAGATGCGCCGCACCGGCATCTGCGGCGCGATCGAGACGATCCTGATCGACCGCGCCTACCCCGCACCGCTCGGCATCGTCGATGCGCTGGTCGCGGCGGGCTGCGAAGTGCGTGGGGACAAGGACATCGCGGCGTTGAGCCCCCACGCCGACCCCGCCTCCGCGGGCGACTGGGACACCGAATATCTCGACGCGATCGTCTCGATCGCGCTGGTCGACGGCCTTGCGGGCGCGCTCGCGCATATCGACGCGCATTCGAGCCGCCACACCGACGCCATCGTCACCGAGGACAAGGCCGCGGCCGAACGCTTCCTGTCGGAGGTCGATAGCGCGATCGTCATCCACAATGCCTCCACCCAGTTCGCCGACGGCGGCGAATTCGGCCTCGGCGCCGAAATCGGCATCGCAACCGGCCGTCTCCACGCGCGCGGCCCGGTCGCGCTCGAAGGGCTCACCACCTATAAATGGCTGGTGCGCGGCACGGGGCAGGTCCGGCCCTGAACGATAGGATTCGCTTGTGGCGGCCCGTCGGTCCCGAGGAACTGGTGCTCATCACAGAGCCTTGAATCATTTGTATACGAGCGATACATTCTGAATCATGGATGCGACTTCCCCTATTTCAGCCCGGATCGACGCAGGCGTTTTAAACGGTCTCGATCAACTCGCGGAACGGTACGATCGTTCGCGGTCATGGCTGGTGGCGCAAGCCGTGCGCGAATATGTGGAACGAGAGACCGAGTTCCTGGAATTCGTCAAGGCTGGGGAAGACGACATCGCCGCCGGTCGCATATACACTCAAGAAGAGGTCGAAGCCTGGCTTGAGGAGCGTATCGCGAAACGAAGCGGCCCTTCTTCCTAAACCGTGGAATCGACGATCATCTGGACGAAGCGCGCTCGGCAGGATCTGGCGCGCATCGATGACCATTATAGCGGGCTCGATCTGGAGTTCGCGAATCGTGCCGCGAGAAACGCCGTCGCTGCCGCGCGCTTTCTATTGGCGAACCCTTTTGCCGGGCCTGCCGTACAAGGCACCTCCTATCGCAAATGGCGGGTCGGCGATTCGCCTTTCCTTCTCTTCTATCGCGTCGAGAAGACTGCGATCCATGTGGTAAGGATCCGCCATTATCGCGAGGACTGGCACCCGTCGCCATGATCACCACCGGCCTCCTCGGCGGCAGCTTCAATCCCGCACATGGCGGGCACCGCGCGATCAGCCTCAACGCGATCGACGCGCTCGGGCTCGACGAGCTGTGGTGGCTCGTCTCGCCGGGCAATCCGCTGAAACCCGCAAAAGGCATGGCGCCCCTTCCCGCGCGGCTCGCCTCGGCGCAGCGCATGGCGCGGCGTTCGCCGATCCGCGCGACCGCGATCGAGGCCGAACTCGGCACGCGCTATACGGTCGATACGCTGAAAAAGCTGGTGCGGCGCTATCCCAACCGCCGCTTCATCTGGATCATGGGCGCCGACAACCTCGCCGGGTTGCCCCGCTGGCGCGACTGGCGGGGGATCGCGCGATTGATGCCGATTGCGGTGATCGCGCGTCCGGGCTATAATGGCCGCACCCATGCCGCACAGGCGATGGGTTGGCTGCGGCGCTTTGTCCGGCCCGCGGACCAGAAACGTCTTTGGACAGACTGGAGACCGCCTGCCCTCGTGTTCCTGCGTTTTTCGCCCGACGTGCGATCCGCAACTGCAATACGGCAGGCCAACCCCCGCTGGTTTGAAAGCTATGCAGGCCGCGCCTTGCGCGACCCGCTGACGCATTCGCGCCTGGCCATGGATGAAAGGAATGAAACCGCTTGATAGCCGCCAGTAAGGATGCCGCGCCCGGCGCCGCACCTGCCCCGAAGTCTTCGGACGACAGCGTGGAGGCACTCCACGCCCTGATCCTTCACCAGCTCGACGAGGACCAGGCCCAGGAAACCATCTCCATCCCGCTCGCCGGCAAGAGCAGCATCGCCGATCATATGGTGATCGCGAGCGGCCGGTCGACGCGCCATGTCTCGGCGATCGCCGACAAGCTGGCGCAGCGCATCAAGCAGGAAACGGGCCGTCCCGTCCGCGTCGAGGGCCTGCCCAACGCCGACTGGGTGCTGATCGATGCCGGCGATGTCATCGTCCACCTGTTCCGTCCCGAGGTGCGCAGCTTCTACAACCTCGAGCGCATGTGGTCGTTCGGCGACGCGCCGCCGGTTACTGCGGTAAATTGACGCCTCCGCCTCGCTAACGTAGGCGAGGCGTCATGCTTCTCCACATCATCGCGCGCGGACGTATCGGGCGTGGCCCCGAGGCCGAGCTGGTCGAGCGCTATATGAAGCGCGTGACCTGGGCGCAGAGGATTTCGGAGCTTCCCGACACCGGCGGACGCGTTCCCGCCGCGAGCGACAACAGCCGCACCGTCCTGCTCGACGAGGGCGGCGAGCAGATGTCGTCGCTCGAATTTGCCAAACTGCTGGAAAAATGGCGGGACAGCGGGGTGCGCGAGGCGCGTTTCTGCCTCGGCGCCGCCGACGGCTTCACGCCCGACGAGCGCGAGGGCGCCGACAAGGTCATCGCTTTCGGCCGGGCGACCTGGCCGCACCTGATGGCGCGCGCGATGCTCGCCGAGCAATTGTGGCGCGCGACCAGCATCATCGCGAACCACCCCTATCACCGCGAGGGACGGCAGTGAGGCGCTGGGCCGCCCCGCTCCTGCTGGGTCTCGCCGTCACCGGCGGCGCCTATGCCCTCGCGCAAAGCGACGACATCTTCGACCCCGAGGTGATCGCGGCCCGCGAGCGCCAGCAGTTACTGACCGCGAAGCAGCAGTCGGCCGACGCGATGGCGCGCAGCAACACGCTCGAAGCGCAGGCGGCAGCGGCGCGCGATGAGGCCGACCGGCTCAAGAAACGCAGCGCCGCGCTCGCGGCACGCATCCAGTCGGCCGAGGCCGACATCAATGCCGGCGAAGCCCGCGTCGCGCTCGTCGCGCAGCGCCTGAAGGCGCAGGAGGCACGGCTCGCCGAGCAGCAGCAGCCTTTGCTCGAACTCACCGCCGCGCTCCAGCAGCTTTCGCGCCAGCCGCCGGTCAGCGTGCTCGCGCAGCCGGGATCGCTGACCGACATGGTCCATGCCCGCGCCGTCATCGACGCCGCAATGCCGGTGATCGCGCGGCGCACCGCCGGCGTTCGCCGCGAACTCGTCCAGCTTCGCACGACGCGGCAGCAACAGACGATCGCGCTCCGGGCGCTCGCGGCGAGCAAGACGCAGCTTGCCCAGCGCCGCGACGCGCTCACCCGGCTGGAGAATGAAGGCCGGATGCGCTCGCGCGAACTGATGAGCAGCGCGCAGCTCGAATCGGACCGCGCGCTCGGCCTTGGCGAGAAGGCGCGCGACATCGTCGAGCTGATGGACACGCTCGAGGCCGACAGCGCGGTGCGCGCCGAACTCGCCGAGCTCGCCGGCCCGATGCCGCGCCCGCGCGACCCGACGAGCGCCGCCATCCAGCCTGCGGCGCCCGCGCCCGCCGAGGCCCAATTGACGCGCGGCGCCTATCGCCTGCCCGTCGTCGGGCGCATCGTCGCCGGGCTCGGTGAGGTGAACGACAGCGGGGTGCGATCGCGCGGCATCACGATCGCGGCGCGCCCCGGCGGCCAGGTCGTCGCCCCCGCGCCCGGCCGCGTCAGCTTCGCGGGCGACTATCGCGGCTATGGCAAGATCGTCATCATCGACCATGGCGGCGGCTGGATCACGCTGGTCACGGGGATGATCGCGCTGTCCGCCGGGGTCGGTGACACGCTGGACGCCGGCGCGCCGATCGGCCGCGCCGGATCGGGCGACAGCCGCATCACGATCGAGCTCCGCCGCGCCGGACGCCCGGTGGACATCGCGCAGATGCTGGGGTGACGCGCGCTCCCCCCATCGGGAAGCACCGCTTGACGCCTCCAAAAATCCGTAGGACGATGGCGCGCCGGGGATTATAAGGCAGGTTCACGCCTGCGCGATTGAAAGACGACCATGACCGATTCGACCAAGACCGCCTCTCCCAAGCGCCGCTTCGCGCTGTGGCAGGGCGCCGCCGCGCTTTCGACGCTGGCGCTCGTCCCGCTCGCGACCGGCGCGATGGCGACCGTCGATGCCTCGACGCAGGAAGAAATCTCGCGCTTCATGGACGTTTTCCTCGAGGTCAAATCCAATTATGTCGAGCCGGTCAGCGACGACAAGCTGATCGAGGGGGCGATCAACGGCATGCTCGCCAGCCTCGACCCGCATTCGGGCTATCTCGACGCGCGCGACTATTCGAACCTCCGCACCCAGACCGATGGCGAATATGGCGGGCTCGGCCTGTCGGTCACGATGGAGGACGGCGTCGTCAAGGTGATCGCGCCGACCGCCGACACCCCCGCCGACCGCGCCGGCGTCAAGGCGGGCGACTATATCACCCACATCAACAAGACGCTGATCTTCGGCATGACGCTCGACGAGGCGGTCGAGCAGATGCGCGGCAAGCCCGGCACCCAGGTCGAGATCACCGTCGTCCGCGAAGGGCAGGACAAGCCGATCGAGATGACGCTGACCCGCGAGGTCATCGACGTGAAGCCGGTCAAATGGGAAGTGAAGGACGATGTCGGCGTGCTGACGATCGCCAGCTTCTCGGCCGATGCAACCCGCGACCTTCGCGCCGCGATGGTATCGGTCGAAAAGTCGCTCGGCCACAAACCGCGCGGCTGGGTGCTCGACCTCCGCTCGAACCCCGGCGGGCTGCTCGACGAGGCGGTCGGGGTCAGCGACACTTTCCTCGACCGCGGTGAGATCGTCTCGCAGCGCGGGCGCAAGAAGGGCGATATCGAACGCTATTTCGCCGAGCCCGGCGACCTTGCGGGCGGCGCGCCGATGATCGTGCTGATCGACGCCGGATCGGCCTCGGCCTCCGAAATCGTCGCGGGCGCGCTGCAGGACCAGCATCGCGCCGTGATCATGGGCGAGCGCAGCTTCGGCAAGGGATCGGTGCAGACGGTGCTGCCGCTGACCGACACCACCGCGCTCCGCCTGACCACCGCGCGCTATTATACGCCCTCGGGGCGCAGCGTGCAGGAAGGCGGGATCGAACCCGACATTCGCGTGCCGCAGCTTTCGGACCCCGACTATAAGGACCGCCCGCGCTTCCGCGAAAGCGATCTTCGCCGGCACCTGATCAACGAGAAGAAGGTCGACAACAGCCTGCTCGAAAAGGACGAGAAGGAGGACCCGCGCTTCACCGCAAGCGCCGCCGACCTCAAGGCGAAGGGCATCGACGACTATCAGCTCTATTATGCGCTGCAGACGATCGGGCGGATCAATCCGTCGGCGCAGCGCATGGCGGCGGGGAGCAAGCCGGCCGTGAAGCCGGCGGCCAAGCCGACCGCGCGCAATTAGGATGACGCAGCTGGGAGCTTGATGACGTTGAATTCCTCCACTCGTCATTGCGAGCGAAGCGAAGCAATCCAGAGCGGTTTATGCGACTCTGGATTGCCGCGTCGCTTCGCTCCTCGCAATGACGATTCTGACAAATGCCGCTCGCGGCTTTAGAGGTCTAATGATGCTCCAATCCCGCTTTGCCGCGCCGCTGGTCGCGCTCGCCGCGCCGCTGCTCCTCTACGGCGGCGCGCTCCTGTCGCAGTTCGGCTTCGGCCTTCATCCCTGCGAGATGTGTTATTGGCAGCGCTGGCCGCATCAGGCGGCGATCATATTGGCGCTGCTCGCCCTGCTTCTGAACCGCAACGACAAGGCGATGCGGTTGCTGACCGGGCTCGCGGCCCTTGCCATCGCGATCAGCGGCCTGATCGGCATCTTCCACGCCGGGGTCGAATATGGCCTGTGGGAAGGGCTGACGACATGCAGCACCAGCCATAGCGGCCCAATCTCGCTCGACGAGATCATGGCGGCGCCGATCATTCGCTGCGACGTCGCGCAATGGCGGCTGTTCGGCATCTCGCTGGCGGGGTTCAACGCGATCTTCTCGCTCGGGGCCGCGGCGCTCGTCTTGACCTTGCTCCGCCGCCGGACCACATCGGTCCTATGAGCAAGGACCGCACCGCATCGATGATCCGCGTCGATCAGGCGGGCGAATATGGTGCAACGCGCATCTACGCCGGCCAGCTCGCGGTGATGGGCGACCGTCATCCGATGGCGCGCGAGATCGCCCATATGGCCGAACAGGAAGAGCGGCACCGGAAGTTTTTCGACGCGATGGTCGCGCGGCGCGGCGTCCGCCCGACCGCGCTCCAGCCGGTATGGAACGTCGCAGGCTTCGCGCTCGGCGCGGTCACCGCCGCGATGGGGCCGCGCGCCGCGATGGCCTGCACCGCGGCGGTCGAGACCGAGATCGACCGCCATTACCGCCATCAGATCGAGGAACTCGGCGACAGCGACCCCGAACTCAGCGCCGCGGTCGAGGATTTCCGCGCCGAGGAACTCGAGCATAAGGAAGCGGCGCTCGCCGCGGGCGCCGAAAGCGCCCCCGGCTATCCGCTGCTCAGCCTCGCGATCCGTGCAGGCTGCCGCGCAGCCATCGCGCTCTCCAAGCGTATCTGATAAAGTTCGACCCATGTCTGCCCGTTCAGGACGGATGCAGGCTTTCGGTGCCAAGCCGCGTTCAAACAGGATGAAGGAAAAGACGATGACCCGCCTGCCGCTGACCATGCTTCTTTTCGCGGGAGCCGCAATCGCCCAGCCGGCGTTCGCGCAGGGCGCCGACACGAGCAACGCCGAAAAGATCAATCAGGTCATCGTCTATGGCAACGACAAGTGCGAGCAGTCGAACCCCGACGAGATCGTCGTCTGCAACCGCCTGCCCGAACAGGACCGCTATCGCGTGCCGCAGATCTTCCGCGGCGGCGACCCGCTCGACCCGCGCAATCAGGCGTGGCTGAACCGCGTCACCTCGATGGAACGCGTCGGCCGCTTCGGCATCGACAGCTGTTCGCCCGTCGGGCTTGGCGGCTTCACCGGCTGCACGCAGCAGCTCCTCGCGGGCGCCAAGGCCGAGCGTCAGGCGGCCGACAAGACCGACTGGCAGGCGATGATCGCCGACGAACGCGCCAAGCGCATTGCGGGCATCGACGCCGCGGCGGCAGAGGTCGAGGCGGCAGTGGTCGCCAATGAAAAGGAGCTCGCCGAGCGCCAGAAAGCCGCCGAAGAGCTGGAACGCCAGGCCAGCGGTCAGGCGCCTGCACCCGCGACCGCGGAGCCCCAGGCGGGCGAGTTGCCGGTGCCGCCGAAGCGGTAAGCGGAAAAACCAGCTGTGTTCCGCCCGCGAAGGGTGCCGGGAGTCACGCGCCTCCCGACACGGCCCATCTCCGGTCGGCGCTAGTTTGAACCAGCGGGAGATGGGTCCCCGCCTTTGCGGGGACACGGTTGATTCAGGAAACCCGGTCGCTCACCCTTCACGCGGCGTCCATGGCGCGGCCCCGCGCCCCTTCCACCAGCGCAGCAACAGCCCGAGCGCGACTCCGACCCCGATCGCGATCGTGAGGTCGGCGAACACCGTCAGCAGCATCGTCAGCACGAGCAGGAAAAGCTCGTCGCGCGGCAGCGCGAGATGCTCGCGCCATTTCTCGGGCTCGGCCATGTTGAGCGCGGTCACGAGCAGCACCGCCGCAAGCGCAGGCAGCGCCAACGCCCCCGCCAGATTGCCGGCGACGAGCAGCACCGCGAGGATCACCAGCGCGTGGACCATCCCCGCCACCGGCGTGCGCCCGCCTGCGCGGACGTTGGTCGCGGTGCGCGCGATCGCGCCGGTGACGGGGAGCCCGCCGAACAAGGGCGAAACGATATTCGCATAACCCTGCGCGAGCAGTTCGGCGCTCGGGCGGTGATGGCCGCCGAACATACGGTCGGCGACGATCGCCGAGAGCAGCGATTCGACCCCCGCGAGAAAGGCGATGGTGAAGGCCGCGGGCAGCAGTTCGACGAGGCGCCCCGCCGTCACCTCGGGCCAATGCGGCGCCGGAATCCCCGACGGCAGCGCACCGAACCGCGACCCGACCGTATCGACCGGCAGGTGAAAGGCGGCGACGGCCAGCGAGGCGAGACCGACGGCAATCACCAGCACCGGCCAGCGCGGACGCCAGCGGCGCAGCAACAGGATCGCGGCGACGGTCGCGGCCGTGATGCCCAAGGCCGTTGGGCTCAGCGTCGCCCGTGCCGCCCACAGCGCCTCGATCTTCGGGATCATGTCGGCGGGCACCTTCCCCGCCGTCAGGCCGAACGCGTCCTGAAGCTGGCTGGCGGCAATGATCGTCGCGATGCCGATGGTGAAGCCGTCGATCACCGGCTCGGGCACCAGCGCGATCAGCCGGCCGGCGCGAAAGAATCCGGCGATCGTCAGGATGATCCCCGCCATGATCGTCGCGACGATCAGCCCGTCCATCCCGTGGTTCTGGATGACGCCATAGACGACGACGATGAAGGCGCCGGTCGGCCCGCCGATCTGCACCCGGCTGCCGCTCGTCGCCGAGATGATGAAGCCGCCGACGATCGCGGTGACGAGGCCGACGAAGGGCGTGCTGCCCGACGCAATGGCGATTGCGATGCACAGCGGCAGCGCGACGAGCGCGACGCTGATCCCGGCCAGCGCATCGGCGCGAAACAGCGGCCAGCTGTAATCGCGCATCGTGTCCAGCAGCTTGGGCCGGCGCATCGCATCTCCTTACGATAAGGGTCCGCCGGATGCGCTAGGCCCCGGCCCGCGCCGCGGTCAAGCGTCAGTTCAGCAGATATTGCTTCCAGAAGAGCAATGAGGCCCAGAAGGTGTAATCGACATTCTCCTTCTTGCCCCACTGATGCCCCTCGTTGGTCGCGACCAGGTGCCAGGCGGTGCCGCCGTTCGCCCGTACCGCGGCCACGACCTGCTCGGCCTCCGACGCCGGGACGCGCGGGTCGTTGGCGCCGGTGACGACGAACAGCGGCTTCCCGATGTCGGCGACGCGGGTAAGCGGCGAGATTTCCATGAGCTTCTTGCGCTGCACGGGATCGCGCTCGTCGCCATATTCGACGCGGCGCAGGTCGCGGCGATATTCCTGCGTATTTTCGAGGAAGGTCACGAAGTTCGAGATGGCGACGACGCAGAGGTTCGCGCGCAGCTTGTCGGCGAAATGCGTCGCGGCGGCATAACACATATAGCCGCCATAGCTGCGCCCGGTCAGCCCGAAGCGCGTCGCGTCGAGCCCGGGGTCCTTCGCCAGCGCGTCGAGGAACATACCCATGTCCCTGACGCTGTCCTCGCGCTTGAACGGCCCGTTGTCGAGCCCGACGAAACGCTTGCCATAGCCGGTCGAGCCGCGGACGTTGGGGTAGAAATAGGCGACCCCCAGCTCGTTGACGATATAGTTGGTGCTGCCGAGGAACTCGGGGCGCCACTGGCTTTCGGGCCCGCCGTGGACGTGCATGATCAGCGGCCGCTTGCCAGGGAATTTCGCGGGATCGGGGCGATAGAGAAAGCCCGACATCCCGGTCCCGTCGAAGCTCTTGATCGTGACCAGCTCGGGCTCGATATTGCGCGCGGCGTCGAGGCCGCCGGTCTCGCTCTGCGTCCAGCGCGTCACGGCAAGCGTTTCGGGATCGACGCTATAGGCGTCGGCGGCGCTGCGTGCCGAGGTAAAGCCGAGGCCGATCGCGCCCCACGGCGCGATCTCGAGATGGCCGATCACGCCCGCGGGCAGGGCCTCGATCGTCCGCGCGGCGCCGCTCGCGACGTCGAGCACGCGCAGCCGGCTCACCCCCGCCTCGTTGATCGCATAGGCGATGAAGCGCCCGTCGGGCGAAATGTCGAACGCCTCGACATCCCATGTCTCGGCCGGGCCGCGCGGCGTGAAGGCCCCGGTCTTCGGATCGAGGGTGCCGAGACGCAGCACGTCGCTGCCGGCGTCGCTCGTCGCCCAGATCGTGCCGTCGGGCGCGAAGGTGGCGCCCTCGAAGGCGATCTTCTGCTTGTGATCGCCGATCGGCGTCATCTTGCCGCTCGCAAGGTCGAGGCGGAACAGGTCGGTCTTCTCGACCGAGGCCGACCGCGCGGCCAGCGCCCAGCTCTTGTCGGGCGCGAAGCCCGCGACCGCCCAGCCGTTGCTGTCGACCTGCGCCGCCAGCCGCGCCGATGCAGGATCGCGAGGGTTCATCACATAGATGTCGTTGTCGCGCCCGTTGCGCCGGGTCGAGGTGAAGGCGACGAAGCTGCCGTCCTTGCTCCACGCATCGAGCGAATTGCGGCTCTTGCCGTCGGTGAGCAACTGGAGCCGCCCGTCCTTCATCGCATAGATTTGATAGAATTCGCTCCCGCCCACATCCTTCTCGACCAGCATCATGTCGCCGCCAGACGGCGACCAGCCGCCGTGCGCGACCGGCTCGGCCTCGAAGGTGAGCTGCTCGCGCGCGCCCATCGGCCGGGCGACGCGGTGAAGCTGGGCCGTGTTGCCGAAGCGCGTCGCGATCAGCATCGACCTGTCGGCGGGATTCCAGCCGACGAAGGCCGCACCGCGATATTCCATATAGGGACGCGTCGCGGCGGTGAGCTCGACGGGAACGGCGGGAACGCCGTCGGCGATCAGCCCCGCCGGTTTGGGCTCGGTCGCCGCTCCGTCGCCTTCGGCGGCGAAAGCAGGCGCAAGCGGCAGAACCAAGGCGGCGAGCGCTGCCAGATATCGCATGGATGATGTCCCCATTTTTTGCCAAGGTGAGAGGGCCCTAACGCTAACCGTCTCGTCACCGGATGCAAGGTTTCGACGGAAACCGATCGACCATCGACCAACGGCACGGTTCATCGCGAAAAGGCCCGTCAAGCCGGATGGATAGTGCCGATATGGCCGCGTTTTGGGCACTCTGGCGCGATTTCGTTGCGAATCCGCGACGAAGTGAATGCAAAAATTAACGAATCGCTGGCAGAGTGTCTTGACTCGGGAATTTTAGGGGCAAAACGTGGCGTTTCTGGGAATCGCCAGCCGGAGGGGCTGAAAACATGGCATCGACATTCGGACCGCGCCTCTGGCGCCGATCGTCTGCAAGCGTTCCGCCGGCGCGCAGCCTGGGGCGCCGGATGACCGTCCATGCCGCTGCCGCGCTCATCGCCTTCGCCGCGCTTCAGATCTGGCTCGTGACCAGCGCCGTCGCCGCCGGGGCGCCGTCGGTCCTGATCCTCGTAGCGCTCATCATGCTCCTTGCGCTCGGGGTTCCGACCGCGCGGATGACCGAACGCCGCTGGTATCATCTCAGCCGCCAGGCGCTCGCCAGCTGGGGGCTGCACGCACGTTTCCGCCGCGACGTCCGCCGCCTGTGGATCGCCGCGCTGACGCTGCCCTTCCTGTGGGTCAGCGGCGCGATGGCTGCAACCGACGCCATCGCCGCGATCGCCCGCTGAATCCTCTTTGCTTTCGTCATGCCGGGCTTGATCCGACATCCATTCACGCGACGCCGCTTATGATGGACCCCGGATCAAGTCCGGGGTGACGAAGGGAAATCGGTTCGACGCCCTTCGGTTTGCCGACATAGATTTTGACGCTGGCGCGCGCGCCGTATAGGGCGCGGAGATGCTGACCGTTTCCGAAGCCCTCGACCGCGCGCAGATGCTCTGCGACGCAGCGACCCAGGCCGGCGCCGACGCCGCCGACGCGCTTTACTATTGCAACGCCGCCACCTCGGTCTCGATGCGCCTCGGCGCGCTCGAGGATGTCGAGCGCTCCGAAGGCCAGGATATTTCGCTTCGCGTCTTCGTCGGCCAGCGCAGCGCGAGCGTCTCGACCGCCGACATGGATGCAGGCGAACTCGCCAAGCTCGTCGAGCGCTGCGTCGCAATGGCCCGCGAAGCGCCCGAGGACCCCTATGCTGGCCTCGCCCCCGGGGAATTGCTGTTCAAGGGGCCGGTCCCCGATTTCGACCTCGACGACGGCAGCGAAGCCGATCCGCAGGCGCTGCGCGAAGCCGCGCTGGCGGTCGAGGAGGCCGCGCGCGCGGTCGAAGGCGTCACCAACAGCGAAGGCGGCAGCGCGAGCCACAGCCGCACCCGCTTCGCGCTTGCGACCAGCCACGGCTTCGCCGGCGGCTACGGGTCGAGTGGCCACAGCCTGTCGGCGAGCGTCATCGCGGGCGAAGGCGCCGCGATGCAGCGCGACTATGGCTGGCACAGCGCGCACCACCTGTCCGACCTCGAAAGCGTCGAAGCGATCGGCAAGCGCGCGGGCACCCGCGCCGTCGCGCGGCTGAACCCCGGCAAGGCGCCCGTCGGCAAGGTGCCGGTGCTGCTCGATCCGCGGATCAGCGGCGGCATCGTCGGCCATCTGCTGAGCGCGATCGCCGGGCCCGCGGTCGCGCGCGGCACCAGCTTCCTGCTCGGCAAGGAGGAGCAGCAGCTGTTCGACGGCGGCATCGTCATCCGCGACGATCCGCACCGCCCGCGCGGTTTGCGCAGCCGCGCCTTCGACGGCGAAGGCCTGCCGACCGCGCCGCGCGACATCGTGACCGGCGGCAGGATCACCGGCTGGCTGCTCGACACCGCCTCGGCGAAACAGCTCGGCCTCGCGCCGACCGGCCATGCCAGCCGCGGCGGCGGCGCCTCGGGCGTCACCGCGAGCAATCTGCATCTGGCGGCCGGCGCGATCAGTCCCGAGGCGCTGATGGCCGATATCGAGGAAGGCGTGTACCTCACCGAATTGATCGGCCAGGGCGTCAATCCCGTCACCGGCGACTATAGCCGCGGCGCGTCGGGCTTCGTCATTCGCGACGGGCGGATCGCGGGGCCGATCGCCGAATTCACCGTCGCGGGCAATCTGGTCGACATGTTCGCCGCGCTCGTCCCGGCGAACGACCTCGAATTCCGTCACGCGGTCAACGCGCCGACGCTGCGTATCGACGGCATGACCGTCGCGAGCAGCTGAACGCCGTGCCGGGCCGCAACCTTGAAGCCGTGATCGCCGCGACCCGCGAGGTCGGCGACATGGCGATGGCGCGATGGCGCGGCGAGGGCAAGGCGGTCAATGTGTGGCACAAGTCGCACGACAATCCGGTCAGCGACGTCGATCTCGCGGTCGATGCGCGGCTGAAGGCGGTGCTCGGCGCGATGGTGCCCGAGGCGGGATGGCTCTCCGAAGAGACCGCCGACAATGAAGACCGCCTGTCGTGCCGTGCGATGTGGTGCGTCGATCCGATCGACGGCACGCGCGACTTCATCCGCGGCCGCCCCGGCTGGTGCGTGTCGGTCGCGCTGGTCGTCGACGGCCAGCCCGAACTCGGCGTCCTTTATGCTCCTGCCCTCGACGAACTGTGGGTCGCGCAAAAGGGCCGCGGCGCGACACTGAATGGCGAGGCGCTGCGCGCAAGCCGCCGGATGATCTTCGACGGTTCGCGCGTCCCCGCCGACAGCCTGCCGAAAATCGACCGCGACCTGATCATGGTGACGAAGCCGAACAGCATCGCGCTGCGCATGGCGCTCGTCGCCGACGACCGCGCCGATCTGGTCGCGACGCTGCGGTGGGGGTTCGAGTGGGACGTCGCCGCCGCGACGCTGATCGCCAGCGAGGCGGGCGCGACCGTCACCGACGCTTTCGGCCAGCCGCTCGTCTTCAACACCCCCCGCGCGCAAGCCTTCGGCGTGATCGCCTGCGCGCCCGGGATTCACCGGGCCGTCGTCGGGCGGCTTCACGACCGCGCGGTGGCATTGACGTCGTAATCGGGGCTTTCCTACCTTGTCCGCCAATGCAATATCCATACAGCCCTCGAAAAGAGGCTTAAGGCGACAAAGGAGACAGTTTCGGGCGCTGCGTCCGTATCCTTTGTCGCTTTAACGGCAAGACCGTCCTGCAGCGGCCCACCGCAAAGGCGGTCCCTTGCCTTGACTTTCCGCCCGACTCGCCTTAGTTGCGCATCCATTCCGACAGCCTGACCGGACGGCGAAGCGCAGCCGCGCATTCGTGGTCCGTTTTTTGCGTTGGAAATCAGACGCTTTGAGATAGGACTCGTCTGCCAGCGAGTCCTGTGGAGCAGGAGAAAGAACAATGGCACGTATCGCGGGCGTCAACCTGCCCACCAACAAGCGCGTGATCATCGCGCTCACCTACATCCACGGCATCGGCCGCAAGACCGCCGTCGATATCGCCGACAAGCTGGGCATCGACCACAGCCGCCGCGTTCAGGACCTCAGCGACGCCGAGATCCTCCAGATCCGCGAAACGCTCGACGCCGACCACACGGTCGAGGGTGACCTTCGCCGCAACACGGCGATGAACATCAAGCGCCTGATGGACCTCGCCTGCTATCGCGGCCTGCGTCATCGCAAGGGCCTTCCCGTCCGCGGCCAGCGCACGCACACCAATGCGCGCACCCGCAAGGGCAAGGCGAAGCCGATCGCCGGCAAGAAGAAGTAAGCC
>NZ_JAYSAH010000100.1:0-22373 GCF_041916015.1 Sphingopyxis sp.
CGGGGGCCGGGGCCGGAAGCACCGGCCGGGTCGGAACGACCGTCGGCGCCGCGGGGCGCGGCGCTGGGGTTGGCGCCGGAGTTGGAGGACCGCGTCGCTCGCCGGGCGCGAGGGGCGGCAGGCCGTTGTCGGACGGCCCCTGCACCCCCGAACTGCGGCCATCGTCGGCAGGCGGCAGGCGGAAGGTCGAGGAGGGTGCGGGCGTCGGAGCCGGCGCCGGCTGGTCGGCCTGCCCCAACGCAGGCGGCATTTCGCCGAGCACCAACATGGCGGCCAGCGCCGCCAGCGACAGGCGCCCCGCCTTTTCCTTCCGACCGATTGTACGCACCGTCATCCTTGAATCCGCGATCCCGAAACATCATCCCGCCGCGCCGCTGAATCGGCGCTGAACCCATGGCCTTCCTGTCCCGCACGACCGTTCGGGATGACAAGCGCCGCGCCGGGCACTAGACGGTTTCCATGTCCGATTCCAGCCATCCCCCGCTTCAACCCAAACATCTCGGCCAATCGAGCGAACTGCCTGCCTCGCCCGAGGCCGCGGTGCTCGACTATGTGCCCAATCCCCGCGCCGGCGACCTATATTTGGTCCGCTTTGCGGCGCCCGAATTCACCTCGCTCTGCCCGGTCACCGGCCAGCCCGATTTCGCGCATCTCGTCATCGACTATGCGCCCGGCGAAACGATCGTCGAATCGAAGAGCCTCAAGCTGTTCCTCGGTTCTTTCCGCAACCATGCCGGCTTTCACGAGGATTGCACCGTCGGCATTGGCCGCCGCCTGTTCGACGAGATGCGGCCGCGCTGGCTGCGGATCGGCGGCTATTGGTATCCGCGCGGCGGCATTCCGATCGACGTCTTCTGGCAATCGGGCGCCCCGCCTGAAGGCCTGTGGCTCCCCGACCAGGGCGTCGCGCCCTATCGCGGGCGCGGATGACGTTTTCCGACTGACGTCGGAAGCGGCACCAGCCCGCTCCCCCACCCGGCCTCCCCGACGATAGTATCCTGTGGGAGGCCGGGTGGGGGAGCGGGCTGGTGCCGCGCGTTTCCGTGCAACGGAAACAGAAAACCAGCAAATTTCATCTTTCCGTCACAAAATATTGACATTAATGTCAGCGTTATGACCAGCGTTGCCCTGCCCCACGACCACGACATCAAGGTCGGTCCCGACGCGATCGACTTCATGGGGCATGTCAACAATGCCCATTATCTGAGCTGGGTGCAGGATGCGGTACTGGCGCACTGGCGCAAGATCGCCCCGCCCGACGCGGTCGCGGCGCATCTGTGGGTCGCGCTGAAGCACGAGATCACCTATCGTCGGCCGGCCTTTCTCGACGATCAGGTCATCGCGACGGTAATCCTCGAAAAGGTGCAGGGCGCGCGCGCCTTCTACGAAACGATCATCAAGCGCGGCGAAGAGGTGCTGGCCGAGGTCAAGTCGAGCTGGTGCTGCATCGACGCCGAAACGCTGCGCCCCGCGCGCCTCGCGAGCGACGTGATCGCACGCTTCTTTCCGAACGAAAAGGTCTGAGCGCGGGGTTCGCCTTGGGGCGGCACCCACTTTCTGACCCGCCTTTGCCGATTGCCTGTTTTCCTCCTCCGCTCTAGACCTTGCGCCGAATGTCCCATGCGGAGGAACCGATAGTGAGCGACGGCAGCGAAGCGACGGAAATCTACATCGGCCTCGGCGGCGGCGGCGCCCCCGACGGGCCGCGCCAGTCGCTGGTACTCAAGCGCGCGAACCGCCACGGGCTGATCGCGGGCGCCACCGGCACCGGCAAGACGGTGACGCTGCAGGGGCTCGCCGAGGGCTTTTCGGCGGTCGGCGTTCCGGTGTTCGTCGCCGACGTGAAGGGCGATCTGTCGGGCATGGCGATGGCGGGCAGCCCGACCGCGAAGACGCACGAGATTTTCGCCGCGCGCGCCGCCGAAATCGGCGATACCGACTGGGCCTATCACGACAATCCGGTGATCTTCTGGGACCTGTTCGGCGAACAGGGCCACCCGATCCGCACCACCATTTCCGAAATGGGACCGCTGCTGCTCGCACGGCTGATGGGGCTCAACGAAGTGCAGGAAGGCGTCCTCGCGATCGCCTTCCGCGTCGCCGACGAACAGAATCTGTTGCTCCTCGATCTGGGCGACCTGCAGGCGATGCTCGCCTGGTGCGCCGAGAATGCCGATGAGCTGACGACCAAATATGGCAATGTGTCGAAGGCCACGGTCGGGACGATCCAGCGGCAGTTGCTGACGCTCGAGACGCAGGGCGGCGATCATTTCTTCGGCGAGCCCGCGCTCGACATTCAGGACATGATCCGCCTCGACGACAATGGCCGCGGCTATGTCAACATCCTCGCCGCCGACAAATTGATGGCGAGCCCGAAGCTCTATGCGACCTTCCTGCTCTGGCTCTTGAGCGAGATGTTCGAGACGCTTCCCGAGGTCGGCGACCCCGACAAGCCGAAGCTCGTCTTCTTCTTCGACGAGGCGCATCTGCTCTTCGACGACGCGCCGCCCGCGCTGACCGACAAGATCGAGCAGGTCGTGCGCCTCATCCGCTCGAAGGGCGTCGGCGTCTATTTCGTGACGCAGAACCCGATCGACGTGCCCGAGGATGTCGCGGCGCAGCTCGGCAACCGCGTCCAGCACGCGCTGCGCGCCTTCACCCCGCGCGACCAGAAGGCGGTGAAGGCCGCCGCCGACACTTTCCGCCCGAACCCCAAGGTCAATGTCGAGCGCGAGATCACCGAATTGAAGGTCGGCGAGGCGCTCGTTTCGCTGCTGATGGCCGACGGCGCGCCCTCGCCGGTCGAGCGGACGCTGATCAAGCCGCCCTGCTCGCGCGCCGGCCCGCTCGACGCTAAGGAACGCGCGATCATCAAGTCGATCTCGCCGGTCGCCGACAAGTACGATACGCCGGTCAACCGCGAGAGCGCCGAGGAACTGCTCGCCGCAAAGGCCGAACAGGCGCAGGCCGCCGCGGTCGAGGCAAAGGCGCAGGCCGAGGCCGACAAGCAGGCCGCGATCGCCGCAAAGGAAGAGGCGAAGCAGAAGGCCGCCGAGGAACGTATCCGGCTGCAGCAGGAAAAGGCCGCGGCGCGCGAAGCCGCCAAGCCGTCGATGGCCGACAAGATGATCCAGTCGGCGGCGCGCTCGGCGGCGACGAGCCTCGGTCGGCAGGTCGCGGGCAAGTTCGGCGGTCAGCTGATGCGCGGGATTTTGGGTAGCCTGTTCAAATGACGGGCGATGTCTCGGCGATGGAGGCGAGCCTGCTCGCCGTCGCGGAGACGGGGATCGACATTCGCCATGCGCTGTTCGAGCGCTTCCTTGCCGCCTTCCCCGAACGGCGGCCGGCGTTCCTCAATCTCGACGCAGCGTCGCGGCGGATGACCGACGAGACGCTGCAGGCCATGTTGGGCCTAGCGCAGGACGAGGGCTGGGTGTGGCCGCAGATCGCCGAACTGGTCGTGACGCATCGCAACTATGGCACCCTCGGAGCCGAAGAATATGAAGCTTTCATCGATATGGCGGTGGACGCGCTTGCGGATGCCGCAGGAGCAGCCTGGTCACCCGGCTGCGACGCGGCCTGGCGCGATCAGGCTACCGCCCTCAAGGCGATGATCCACCGCGCCCTGGCGGAATGGCAGGCCGCCATCCCGACCGGGGCGGGCGCGTCCGCGATATAGTCCTTCCCTTCGCATCTCCGCCCGGGCGGAGATGCGAAGGTAGAAACCGCTATTTCGCCTTCAACCAGGCCGCGACCTCGCCCTTGATGCGCGGGCGGCTGACGCTGCGTTCCTTGAGGGTCGCGATCGCCTTGTCATAGGGTTTGCGCGCATCTGCGGGCAGCGGTGCCGCCATCGCCGCGAGCTTCGCGATCATCGCCGGATCGTTCGACCAGGCCGCGAGCCCGGCGACGAAGCGCGCCCGCGCCGAGGCGTCGATCAGCCCGTCGACCGCGGCGCGGTTCGCCTGCGCGAAATCGACCGCCAGCCCGGCGTGGCGCCGAGCGACCGCGCCAATGATCGCGGCGCTGGTGGTCTTGCCGGGCTCGTCGGTCAGCGCGAGATCGAGCGCGCGCTGCGCGAGCTCCGGGTCCTGCGCATTGCCGAGCAAGGTGTAGAAGGCACTGCGTTCGACCGCCGATTTCGATGTCTTCGCCATGGCGCGCAGCTTGTCCCATTCGGCCGCGCTCGCGTTCACCGCGACGATGCCGAGCCAGCGCGATTTCAGCGGACCGTCGAGCGCCGCGGGATTTCCGTCGAGCGATGCGAAGCGGCGGCGCGCCTCGGCGAGGACCTTGGCATCGCCCATCGTGCCGAGCGCACCGAGCAGCTCGGAGCGGAGGATACTGTCAAGCGCCGGCTCGCCCGCGCGCGCGTCGAAGCCGAGCCGCGCCATCGCGGGGGCAAGCGCCGCACCGCCGCGCGCCGCGATCGCTTTCTGCACCGCAGGCTGGTCATCAAAATAGCCATGGAGCGTCTCGTAGCGCCCGGCGGCATCGCCGATGACCTTTTGATTCGCGTCTTTCGGCGTCACGGCAAGCAGGTCGAGCGCCGCCCCCATCGGCTGATACCCCGCATTCGCGAGCGCGAAATTGTCGCCGAGCAGCCCGAGCTGGTCGATCGGCGCGAGGCTGGCGAAGCGCCCGCGCAGCGCCGCGAGCGCGGCGGGCGAATAGAGGGTGCGGTAATAGCCCGCCTGCCCCGCGTTGATCAGCACCGGCCCGCATCCGAGCAGCGTCAGCGAGCCCGCGCCGCCGGCGATCACCTGCCGCGCGACCGCGCCGTCGCCGGCGCGCGCGAGCACCGGCACCTGCCAGCGGCGCTTTTCGCCTTCGATGCTGTCCTTGCGGTCGCGTGAGAATTCGCCCTGCGTCAGCGCGACGGTCGTGTTGCCGCCTGCACAGGTGATGCTGCCGACGCGGAGCAGCGGGATTCCCGGCTGGCTCGTGAAGTCGTGCGCGATCCCGGTCAGCCCCTTGGCGCCCGCCGCCTCGACCGCGTTCCACAGGTCATCGGTACGCGTGTTCCCATATTTATGCTGCGCCATGTAGGCGCGCAGGCCGCTGCGCCAGACATCCTCGCCGGCGTAGGATTCGAGCATCGTGATCACTGCCTCGCCCTTCTGATAGGTGATCGCATCGAAGGCCTGATTGGTGTCCTCGACGGTGCGGATCGTCTGGACGATCGGGTGCGTCGTCGCGAAGGCGTCGAGCCCCATCGCATATTCGCGCCCGCCGACGCGGCCGAGCAAGGGCTGCCAGTCGGAGTGGAAATGGTCGCTCGCCTTGGTTTCCATCCAGCTCGCGAAGCCCTCGTTGAGCCAGAGATCGTCCCACCACGCCATGGTGACGAGGTCGCCGAACCATTGGTGCGCGACCTCGTGCGCCTGCGTCGTGTAGATTTCCTGCCGCGTCGCCTCGCTGGTGATCTTGGGGTCGTCGAGCAGAATGCGCTCGAAGGTGAAGATCGCACCCCAATTCTCCATCGCGCCGAAGAATTGCGACTGGCCGGGGCCCGCGACATTGTCGAGCTTGGGCAGCGGATAGGGCTGGCCGAAATAGTCGGCATAATAGGTGAGCAGCGGCGCAAGGCTGTCGAGCGCGAAGCGCGCCTGTTCGCCCGATCCCTTGGGCGAGACGATGCCGACCTCGGCGCCGCTCTCGCTCTTCTTCGCGAGCCGCTCGAAATCGCCGGTCGCGAAGAAAAGCAGATAGGAGGACATTTTCGGCGAGGTCCGGAAGGTGACCTTCTTCATGCCGTTCGCAAGCGGGGTTTCGCTCGCGGCGGGCATGTTGCTGACCGCAAGGTCGCCCGCGGGAACGGTGGCCGACAGGGTGAAGGTCGCCTTGTAACTCGGCTCGTCGAAACTCGGCACGAAGCGCCGCGCGTCGGGCGCCTCGAACTGGGTGAACAGACCGCGCGTCTCGGCGCCGGTCGCCTTGTCGGGATAGTCGAGCGCGAAGAGGCCGTTCGCCTGCGTGCCGATCACGCCGGTGTAGCGGGTGGCAAGGCGATAGGTGCCGGGCGCGAGCGGTGCGGGCGCGCTGAAGGTCGCGGTCTGCGCATCGGCATCGGCGCTGACGGTGAGCGGGATTGCTTTGCCGTCGGGGCCGGTCAGCGTGGCTTCGGAAAAGTTCAGGTCGAGCGCGTTGAGGGTCAGCGTCGCCGAGGGTTCATAGAGTTCGAGGTCGATTCCGGCCTCACCTGCAAAGCTCAGCGCCCTGGCATCGGGGGTGACGCTGATGTCGTAATGGAGCGGACGCGCGATACGCGGCAGCTGGCTCGGCACGCTGGCGTCGAGCGGCGCGCCCGTCGGCGCGGGCATCAACGGAGCGGGCGGCGCGGATTGCACCTCGGTCTGCGCCGAACAGGCGGCAAGCGCGACGGCCGAGACGGCGGCGACGAGAAGGTTACGAGTCGAATAGGTCATGTCTGCGATCCCCGGTTATGATCCGTCAGGGGCGCTACGCCCATGCCGCTCCCGTGACAACGCACCCTTTCGGCAAGCGGTCCATGGCTCTCGACAGACGGCAAAAACTGAGGCAGCTTCGGTTTCATGACAAAACCTATACTGCCTGGAGAGGTAGCCGCCGCCGTCGTCGATCCGGTCGCTTATGGCGAATGGGACGGGCTTCATCAGCAGCTGGCCTGGGCGCGCGTCAATGCGCCGCTCGCGGTCGCGGAGAATCCCGATCACGACCCCTTCTGGCTCGTCACGCGCCACGCCGACATCATGGCGATCAGCCGCGACCCGCAGCGTTTCGCGAACGGCATCCGCCCGACGGTGCTGACCAACCGCGACGGCGAGGCGCTGGCGCGTGCCGCGACACCGAACAACGACGGACATCTGATCCGCTCGCTGGTCCAGATGGATGCCCCCGATCATATGAAATACCGCCTGCTCACGCAGAGCTGGTTCATGCCGAAGAATCTGAAGATCGTCGAAGACCGCGTCCGCCATCTGGCGCGCGCGACGGTCGATGCGATGCTGGCCGATGACGGCGGCGAGACCGACTTCGCGCGCGACGTCGCGGCGCATTATCCGCTGCGCGTGATCATGGACATTCTCGGCGTCCCGCCCGAGGACGAGCCGCGGATGCTGATGCTGACGCAGCAATTGTTCGGATCGACGGACCCCGAACTCAACCGCAACAAGGTGGAGATCACGAGCGCCGAGCAGGCGATCGCGATGCTCCACTATGTAATCGCCGACTTCGAAAATTACTTCCGCGAGCTGACCGCCGACCGGCGGAGCAATCCGCGCGAGGATATCGCGACGGTCATCGCCAATGCGATGGTCGGCGGCGAACAGATCCCCGACCGCGAGCTGGCCGGCTATTATATGATCGTAGCGACCGCGGGGCACGACACGACGAGCGCCTCGACCGCGGGGGCGATCATGGAGCTGGCGAAGAATCCGGCGCTGTTCGAGCGCTTCCGCAGCGCCGAAAGCGACAAGGCCGGACTGATCGAGGAAGCGATCCGCTGGACGACGCCGGTCCAGCATTTCATGCGCAGCGCCAAAGAGGATGTCGAGATCGGCGGGCAGACGGTCCGCGCGGGCGACTGGCTGATGCTGAACTATGTCTCGGCCAACCGCGACGAGGAGATTTTCGCCGATCCCTTCGCTTTCGACCCCGACCGCGAGAAGAATCAGCAGCTCGCCTTCGGCTTCGGCGCACACGTCTGCCTCGGTCAGCATCTCGCGCGGATGGAGATGCGGATTTTGATGGAAGAGTTGCTGCCGCGCCTCAAAAGCCTCGAACTCGCGGGTGAACCCGCGCGGGTCGAATCGGTGTTCGTCGGGGGATTGAAGCGCCTGCCGATCCGCTTCGAGGCGGCTTAGAGCGGCTTTCGACCGGTAGGGGAGATCCCGATCCTCCCTGTGGCGAAGCCATGGGGAAGAGTTATGGCAGCTCACCACCCCAATGCTGCCGTCGCCTGCCTTGCCTACTCCGCCTCATCATCCCTGGGCCGCCGAATCGCGCTGACCAGCAGCTTGTCGATCTTGCGTCCGTCCATATCGACGATCTCGAACTTCCAGCCGCGATCGGTGAAGCTCTCCCCCTCCTTGGGCAGGTGCTTCAGGATCGCGAGCGCGTGCCCCGCCGCGGTCGCATAGTCGCGGTCGTCGCCCAGTTCGATCCCCAGCCGTTCGGCCATCTGGTCGGCGGGCATCGACCCCGCGATCAGCAGGCTGCCGTCGTCGCGTTCGGTGACGAAGGGCTCGCTGCCGATATCCTGATCCGACGCGAATTCGCCCGCGATCGCCGAGAGCAGGTCGGCGGGCGTCACCAGCCCCTCGAAATGTCCGTATTCGTCGTGGACGAGCAGCATCGGCACATCGGCGGCGCGCAGATTCTCGAGCGCGTCCATCGCGTCGATCTGGTCGTGGATGACCTTGGCGCTGCGCGTCAGCGTCTCGATATCGAGCGCCTCGCCGCGGAACAGCGCGCCGGCAATGTCGCGCGCCTGGACGATGCCGACGATGTCATCGACCGAGCCGCGCGCCACCGGCAGCCGCGTGTGCGGGCTTTCGAGCAGCTTCGCGCGCACCGCATCGGCGTCCGACGCGACATCGAGCCAGTCGACGTCCTTGCGCGGGGTCATCACCTCGCGCACCGGCCGGTCGGCGAGGCGGACGACGCCCGAGATGATCGCGCGCTCGCTTTCCTCGATCACCCCCGATTTCGACGCTTCGGCAACGATCAGGTGGAGTTCCTCGGCGGTCACCCGGTCCTCGGACTCGCGGTTGAGACCGAGCAGGCGGAAGACGACCGCCGAACTGTTGTCGAGCAACCAGACGAGCGGCGCGGCAACGCGCGCCAGCCAGAACATCGGCACCGCCATGGCGATCGCGATCGGTTCGGGCGCGCGTAACGCGAACTGCTTCGGCACCAGCTCGCCGACGATCAGCGAGAAATAGGTGGTGATGCCGATGACCACCGCGAAGCCCGCCGCCTGGGCATGGTCTGCGTCGAGCCCGAACCAGACCGCGAGCCGCTCGGCGACCGGTTGGCCGAGGCTGGCGCCCGAATAGGCACCGGCGAGGATGCCGATCAGCGTGATGCCGACCTGCACCGTCGAGAGGAAGCGGCCGGGGTCCGAGGCGAGCTGGCGCGCGATCTTCGCTCCCCGGCTGCCGCGCTTTTCGGCCGCCTGCAACCGCGGATCGCGTGCCGAGACGATCGCGAGTTCGGACATGGCGAACAGGCCGTTCAAGAGGATCAGCACCGCGATGATCGCGACGTCGGACCAGGGAAAAGGGCTCATGGGGCGATCATCGGGGGGCGGCCCTGCGGCGCGCGGGCGCCCGGCCCCTGTCGGTTTCGGTCATGGCACCGCTATAGGCGATGGCGGCGGCAAAGCACAATGGCCCCGCTCAGCCCCGGTTCAGCCGGATTCTGGAACCAGTTGGCGCGGCATATGTTATCGACACGGACGGCGGTTCGCAGGCCAGCAAGCGGCCGCCAATGAAAGGGAGCGAAATATGAACAGCAAGACGATCAAGCTCACCGCGCTCGCCAGCATCGGCGCGCTCGTGCTGACCGGCTGCGTGACCGACCCCGAAACGGGCAAGCAGACGATCTCCAAGGCCGCAATCGGCGGCATCGGCGGCGCGCTCGGCGGCTATCTGCTCGGCGATCTCGTCGGCGGACGGCGCGACCGTACCGAGAAGATTCTCGGCGCGGGCATCGGCGCGGTCGCCGGGGCGGGGGTCGGCTATTATATGGACCAGCAGGAAAAGAAGCTGCGCGAACGCACCGCGGGCACCGGCATCGACGTTGAACGCCAGGGCGACCAGCTCGTGCTCAACATGCCCGGCGACGTCACCTTCGACCTCAACAGCGCGGTCGTAAAGTCGCAGTTCCGCAGCGCGCTCGACAGCGTCGCCTCGACCCTGTCCGAATATCCGAGCACCTATATCGACGTCTACGGCCACACCGATTCGCAGGGCAGCGACACCTATAACCAAGGGTTGTCCGAACGCCGCGCCGCATCGGTCGCCGACTATCTTGCCGGCCGCGGCGTCAACCGCGCGCGCATGGCGACATTGGGCTATGGCGAATCGCAATTGAAATGCACGCCCGAACGCACGCAGGCCGACTATCAGTGCAACCGCCGCGTCGAAATCCGGATCGCGCCGGTGACGCAGAACGACGTGAACAACGCGGGGTGATTTATCTTCCCGGCTAACGCCGGATGCGGCACCGGCCCGCTCCCCCACCCGGCCTCCCGACAGCGTATCCTGAAACGGGAGGCCGGGTTGGGGGAGCGGACCGGTGCCGCTACTTTCCGCTTCGTGGAAAGCGAAATCAGGCCAAGCTTGGAAAGCTCGCCTTCAGCCCGTCGATCACGAACTGCGCCGCAAGCGCCGCGAGCAGCACGCCGAGCAGGCGCGTGATCACTGCCTCGCCCTTGTTGCCGATCAGCCGCATGAACGGCCCCGCCATCAGCAGCGCCGCGAGCGTCAGCAGCAGCACGAGCAGCAGCGCGCCGAAGATCACCAGCGCGCGGTCGAGGCCGCTGTTCTGCGATACCAGCAGCATCACCGAGGCGATCGAACCGGGGCCCGCGAGCATCGGCATTGCCATCGGAAAGACCGAGACATCCTCGACCTCGGGGGTCGCCTTGACCTTTTCGGCGCGCTGCTCGCGGCGTTCGGTGCGCTTTTCGAACACCATGTCGATCGCGATGATGAACAGCATGATGCCGCCCGCGATGCGGAAGCTGTCGAGGTCGATGTGGAGGAAGCTGAGCAGCGCCTCGCCGAACATCGCGAAGAAGATCAGGATGAAGCCGGCGATAATGGTCGCGCGGATCGCCATCGAGCGCCGCTGCGCCGCGCTCGCGCCGGTCGTCAGGCTGGCATAGATCGGCGCGCAGCCCGGCGGGTCGATGACGACGAAAAGCGTCACGAAGGCCGAGACGAAGAGGTCGATCATGGCCGGGCGGGCACCGGCGGCGCGACCTGATTGTCGATGACGGTCTTCATGTCCTTGCCGTCCCAGAGGCGCACCGTCACCCGGCGCGACTGGTCGGGGCGGACGGTCGAGGTCCAGCCCAGCGTCTGGTCGGGCGACAGGCCGACCACCCTATCGTCGCCCTCCCCGCCCGCCTCGATCGGCACCGCCGGACGCGAGCCGCACTTCGCTTGGCGCGATTCGATGAAATCGGGCGCCGTGAGGGGCGTCGCCAGGCTATCGCCATGGTCGAGCACCCACGTCATCTTGCCCTTCTTGGGATCGCGGCGCCACACGGTGGTGAAATAGCCGTTCGCGGGCCCCTTTTGCCAGGCGCCGGTGGTCACCCCGACATTACCGTCGCAACTGACATAGACCGCATGGGGCTGCCATTTCACCGCCTCGGCGGGATTCTTCTGCGGCTTCAGCCAGTCCTGTGCCTTCACCCGCTGCGGCACGAACATCACCGCATCGGGCGCCGCCGTCTCGCGAAAGGCGGTCCATTGCCCCTTTTCCTGCGCAAGCCGCGCGAAGGCTATTTCCGCAGCAATGAAACCGCTGGGATTCGCCGAAAGCGGACGATTGCGTTCGCGGGCTGCTACGGCCCCGCTTGCGACCATGGCGAGCGCCGTCGCAGCGATGAGCAGGTTGCGCATCAGAAACCCTCCGGATCGGCGAGCCCGGCGCGGCGGTGCGCGGCGACGAGCGTGTTACGGAGCAGGCAGGCGATCGTCATCGGCCCGACCCCGCCGGGAACCGGCGTGATCGCGCCAGCGACCGACAGGACTTCGGCATAATCGACATCGCCGACCAGCCGGCCTTTCGCGGCGCCATCGGCGGGCGGCAGGCGGTTGATGCCGACGTCAATGACGACCGCGCCGGGCTTGATCCAGTCGCCCTTCACCATCTCGGGGCGCCCGACCGCCGCGACGACGATGTCGGCGCGGCGAACCAGCGCGGGCAAATCCTTCGTGCGGCTGTGCGCCATGGTGACGGTCGCGTTGGCGCCAAGCAGCAGCGCCGCCATCGGCTTGCCGACGAGGATCGAGCGGCCGATCACGACCGCATCCTTGCCGCTCAAATCGCCGAGCCGGTCCTGGAGCAGCAGCAGGCAGCCATAGGGGGTGCAGGGCACCATCCCTGCGATGCCGAGCGCGAGGCGCCCGGCGCTGACCGGGGTCAGGCCATCGACATCCTTCTCGGGATCGATCGTCGCGACCGCGCGCTGTTCGTCGAGGTGGGCGGGAAGCGGGAGCTGGAGCAATATGCCATCGACCGCGGCATCGGCATTGAGCGAAGCCAGCAGCGCCTCGACTTCGTCCTGCGTCGCACTCGCGGGCAGGCGGTGCTCGAAGCTCGCCATGCCGGCGGCGACGGTCGCCTTGCCCTTCGATCCGACATAGACCGCGCTTGCCGGATCGGCGCCGACGAGCACCACCGCGAGACCGGGCACGCGCCCGGTCGCGGCCTCAAACGCCGGAACCGCTTCGGCGATCCGGTCGCGGAGCCCCGCGGCGAACGCCTTGCCGTCGATCACATCGGCTCCGCCGGTCATCTCCCCCGCCATCGCGTCACGCGATCCCGGCCTGCATGCCGAGCCGATAGAGATAGCTCATCACCGGGCCCTGGAGGATGATCAGCAGGATCAGCACCACCATCGGGGTCAGATCAAGCCCGCCGAAGTCGGGCATGATACGGCGGAAGGGGCGATAGAGCGGCTCGGTGATCCGGTCGAGCACGTACCAGAGCTGCCCGACGAAATCATTGTGGGTGTTGATGACGTTGAAGGCGATCAGCCACGACATCACCGCCTGGACGATGATGATCCACCACAGGATGTTGAGCAGAATCCCGAAGATCTGAAGGAACATGAAATACAAGCAAGGTCTCCGGCCAAAAGGTCGATGGCGCCCTTCTTAGCGATGAATGAGCGTACCCGCACCCCGTGCGGTGAAAATTTCGAGCAGCATCGCGTGCGGGATGCGCCCGTCGAGGATGACCGCCGCCTCGACCCCGGCATCGACCGCCGCGACGCAGGTCTCGACCTTCGGGATCATGCCGCCGGTGATCGTCCCGTCAGCCTTGAGCATGTCGATCGCCGCGCGGTCGAGGTCGGTGAGCAGCGCCCCCGTCTTGTCGAGCACCCCGGCGACGTCGGTGAGCAGAAAGAAGCGCTTGGCGCCGAGCGCCCCTGCAATCGCGCCCGCCATCGTATCGGCGTTGATATTATAGGTCGCCCCGTCGGCGCCGAGCGCGACCGGCGCCACCACGGGAATGAAATTGTCGTTCGACAGGTTTTTGAGGATCGTCGCATCGACCGCCACCGGCTCGCCGACAAAGCCCAAATCGACATGGCGCTCGATCCCCGAATTGGGATCGGGCTCGCTGCGCGTCACCTTTTCGGCGAGGACGAGATTGGCGTCCTTGCCCGAAATGCCGACCGCGCGGCCGCCGAGCCCGGCGATCCAGCTCACGATCTCCTTGTTGATCTTCCCCGCGAGCACCATTTCGGCGACCTCGGCGGTCGCGGCGTCGGTGACGCGCAGCCCGCCGACGAAGGTCGATTCGATCCCGAGCTGCTTCAGCATCCGGCCGATCTGCGGCCCGCCGCCATGGACGACCACCGGGTTGATCCCCACGGCTTTCAGCAGCACGACATCCTCGGCGAAGTCGCGCTGCGCCTCGGGATCGCCCATCGCGTGACCGCCATATTTGATCACGAAGGTTTCGCCGGCATAGCGCTGCAGATAGGGCAGCGCCTCGACGAGCGTTTCCGCCTTGGCGAGGAGGTCGGGCATTTTGGAAGGGTCGGTCACAGGCGTCATCCGGGGTTGTTCGCGTCGAGTTTGCGGCCGATGGCGACGACCGCCATCACGAGCAGCGGCACCATCACCGCCGACAGCACGACCTTGGCGATCATCTGGCCGAGCATCAGGTCGGCGATCGGACGGACGCCGTAGAAGCTGACGGTGATGAAGATCAACGTGTCGATGATCTGGCTGAGCGCCGCGGCGATGAAACCGCGGAGCGGTAACAGCCGCCCGTTGTTCGCGGTCATACGGGCAAAAATCCAGACGTTGAGGCTGACCGACACGCCATAGGCCAATATGCCTGCGGCCATCATTCGCCAGCCCTGCCCGACGATGATCGGAAAAGCCTCCTTCGCGGGCTCGTACATGCCCGGATCGGTCGGCAACTGGAGCACGAAGACGGTGAGGATGATCGCGAGGACGAGCGGGATGAAGCCCAGCCGCACCATCCGGTCGGCGACGACGCGCCCATGCAGTTCGGCGATGCCGCTCGAGATGGCGATCAATGTCAGAAAGGGAAAAATCCCGGCCTCGACCGCGAGCGGCCCGAGCGCGACCTGCTTCGCGCCCAGAAAGCCGCCGAGCGGAACCATGCCGCCATAGAGGATCGCGAACAGCAGCAACGAGGGCGCGATGACGCGCGAAGAGCCAGTTTCCATCGGCGCGCGATAGTCGGTTTTGCGCGGCGTGGAAAGATGGCGCAGCGGCCCGGACTTGCCCCGCCGTCAAAGCCCGCTAGACAGGGCGCAACAAACTTGCGGGGGACGCACGCTTTACCATGGAACGGCTTATCGGTCTGCTCGGCATCATCGCATTGCTTGCGATCGCCCTGCTCTTCTCTTCCAACCGGCGCTGGATTCGGCCGCGCGTCGTCATCCCCGCCTTCCTGCTCCAGGCCGGTTTCGCGCTGCTCGTGCTGGGCACACCGTGGGGGCGGAACGTCATCCAGGCGATGTCGGGCGGGGTGTCGAACCTGCTCGGCTATGCGAAGGCCGGCACCGACTTCATCTTCGGCCCGCTGGCCGGACCCGAAATGGGCGGGCACAGCTTCGCGATCGCCGCGCTCCCCGTGATCATCTTCTTCGCCTCGATGATCTCGATCCTCTATTATCTCGGCATCATGCAGCTCGTGATCAAATGGGTCGGCGGCGCGATCCAGAAGATCACCGGCATCACCAAGGTCGAAAGCCTGGGCGCCGCGGCGAACATCTTCGTCGGGCAGAGCGAAAGCCCGCTCGTCATCCGCCCCTATCTCGCCAGCCTGACCCCGTCGCAGCTCTTCACCGTGATGACCGTCGGCATGGCGGGGGTCGCAGGCACCATCCTCGGCGCTTACGCCAGCATGATCGGCGAGCATCTGCTCCCCTATCTGCTCGCCGCGAGCTTCATGTCGGCGCCCGGCGGCATATTGATGGCCAAGATCATCATGCCCGACGATCCCAAGGACCTCGGCATCGAACCGGTGATCATGCCCGAGGCGAGCCACGACGAGGAAAAGCCCGCGAACATCATCATGGCGGCAGCACAAGGAGCGCAGACCGGCGTGCGCCTCGCGGTCGCGGTCGGCGCGATGGTGCTCGCCTTCGTCGCGCTCGTCGCGCTGGCCAACGGCCTGCTCGCCGGGATCGGCGGCTGGTTCGGCTATCCCGACCTGTCGTTCCAGGCGATCATCGGCACGATCTTCCGCCCCGTGATGTGGCTGATGGGGGTGCCGTGGGACGAAAGCGCCGCGGTCGGCGGGCTGTTCGGCAGCAAGATCGTGCTCAACGAATTCGTCGCCTTCATCGACCTCGGCAAGGTGCAGGCCGGCCTGTCGCCGGCGTCGATCGCGATCGCGACCTTTGCGCTTTGCGGCTTCGCCAATTTCAGTTCGATCGCGATCCAGATGGCGGTGACCGGCGGGCTCGCGCCCAACCAGCGTCCGATGATCGCGAAGCTGGGCCTGAAAGCGCTGCTCGCGGGCAGCCTGTCGAACCTGATGTCGGCGGCACTCGCCGGGCTCATGCTCGGCATCGCGCCGCCAGCCGCACCGCCGCCGCCCGCCGCGCTCGTCAACGCGCCGGCGGCGAGCACCCCGCCCGCAGCCACGACGCCCTGAACCATCCGCCGCAAGGCGACCGCCCCCGTTCCCGACGACGCGCCATTTTGTTCCTTAGGGAACAATCTGGTAGAATGATTGCGTATAGAGTGATCCCACCTTCAGACGTGAATTCGGGGAGGTCGTCATGACAATCGCGCATCGCTGGACCATTATATTGCTCTCCGCCCTGTCGGCGGCAGGGGTTTTTGCCGTTTCCCATGCCCAGGCTCCTGAAGACCGGATGCTCCGGCCGGCCGAGGCGACGATTTATCGCGACGCCGCCTATAAGGGACCTGCGGTGTTCATCGGCGAAGCCAAACCCAATCTCGGGCTCGCCTGGCCGGTCAATTCGATCCGCGTGAAGAGCGGCCGCTGGGAACTCTGCGAAAAGACGCGCTTTCGCGGCACCTGCCGCACCGTCGAGCGCGACACGCCGATGCTGAACAATATTCTGCGCGGTATCACCATCCAGTCGATCCGTCCGGTCGGCAGCGGGGGCGGATGGAATCCGGAGCCACCGGTGAACGACCAGGTTGCGCGCGGCAATTTCGCTGAATTCCACACCCAGCCGTCGCAGGGCAGTTCGCGCCTCCTTGCCTGTACCCGCGGGTCGGCCACGGCCAATTGCGCCGCGCAGACCGCCGATACCTGGTGCCGTTCGATCGGTTGGAACGGGTCTACGCGCGAGCATATGGAGACGGTCGCGGGCCGCGTTTATCTGGCCGACGTGCTGTGCGTGCGGTCGGGTTATTGAGGGGGAGAGCGACAATGGATGCAAGCCTGAAGATAGCGGCAGCCTCCGCCCTCGCGCTGACGCTCGCGGCCTGCGCCTCGACCCCGCCGCGTACCGGCAGCAGCTATCAATGCAGCAGCGGCACGAAGCTGACCGTGAACTATCTTCCCAACGCCGCGATCGTCCGGGTCAATGGCGGGCGCACGATGACGCTGCGCTCGACTCCGGCAAATACCGGCCAGGTCTATGAGAACCGGACCGGCGCGCGCCTCGCCCGCAACGGCAATGACGTGACGTGGAACACCGCCGCGCGCACCGCTCCCGAAAGCTGCCGCCCGGTCTACACGCCGCTATAGCTCCATTTTGGCGAGCGCCGCGCGCACTTCGCCGACGAACAGGTCCGGCTGTTCCAGGGCGGCGAAATGGCCGCCGCGGTCGAGCTCGTTCCAGTGGACGATATTCTTGTAGCGCCGTTCGGCCCAGCGGCGCGACAGGCGCATAATCTCGTTCGGGAACAGGCTGCACCCGGTCGGAACGCCGATCTCGCCCGCCGCGAAGCTGCGGAAGCTGTGCCAATAAAGCCGCGCCGACGAGGCGGCGCTGTTGGTCAGCCAGTAGAGGCTGACGTCGTCGAGCATCGCGTTGCGCGACAGCGATTTTTCGGGATGGCCGCCGATCGACTGGCCGCCGGGTTCGTGCCCGCAATCGGTCCAGCCGTGGAATTTCTCGACGATCCAGCACATCTGTCCGACCGGCGAATCGGCGAGGCCGTAGCCGAGGGTCTGCGGCCGCGTCGCCTGCTGGGTCGAATAGCCGCTGTCCTTGGCCTGATACCAGCCGAAGCGGGCGAGATAGGCTTTTTCGGCGTCGGTCGGGTCGGCCATCAGGTCGGGCGGCGGCGCGCCGACGACCATGTTGACGTGGATGCCCGCGCAATGATCGGCGTGATTCATGTCGATGGCGCAGGTCACCGCGCTGCCCCAGTCGCCGCCCTGCGCGAAATAGCGGGGATAGCCGAGCGCAAGCATCAGCGCGTCCCACGCCGCCGCAATATGCTCGACGCTCCATTTGGCTTCGGCCGGCTTGCCCGAAAAGCCGTAGCCGGGAAGCGACGGGATCATAAGATGATAGTCGGCCGAAAGCGGCGCGATCACATCGAGAAATTCGAGCACCGACCCCGGCCATCCGTGCGTCAGGACGAGCGGCCGGGCGGCGGGATTGTCCGAGCGGACATGGAGGAAATGGATGTCGAGCCCGTCGATCGTCGCGAGGAAATTGGGATGGCTGTTCAGCCGCGCCTCGACCCGGCGCCAGTCGTGCCGATCACGCCAATAGGCCGCGAGGTCCTGCGCATAGGCGAGCGGGACGCCCTGATCCCAATCGTCGACCGTTTCCTTTTCGGGCCAGCGCGTGTTCGCGAGCCGCGCCTTGAGATCGTCGAGCGCCGCCTGCGGCACATCGGCGACGAACGGACGAATGTCGGCAACCTGCATCGAATCTCCCTCCCCCGTCAGGGCCGCGCGGGCGCCTTGCACCCGCGTTCGAGCCCGACGCCTTTCAGAAACCCGCGGCGCACCGTGCCGGCGTAGACCGCCTCGGCATAGCGGCGGCGCTCGGCATTGGCGCCAGTGACCTCGCCGATCAGTCCGCGGAAGGGGATGACCGATCCGGCGACGCTTCCCGCGACGCGGCCCGCGGTTTCCTCGCGTTTCTGCGCCCGGCTCTTGTCGACCGTCTCGTTGACGTCGGGACCGAGTACTGCGTCGAGTTCGGTGATCTCGCGAATGATCGCCGCGCATTTGCCGAGGCCGGCGAGCGAATAGGGCGCCCCCTGAATCGCCTGCAGCTTGGGCGGCACCTCCTTGCCGTCGAAGGGTTCGGCCACGCTGTTCGCCGTATCCTTGACCGTCGACTCCTTCGGCGCGCCTTCCTGCGCGTGCAATGGCGCGGCGGCGGCGAGGAGGAGAAGGCTGGTGGTGAAGCTGCGAAACATGGCTGATCTCCCGTTGCCCCCCAACCTCTATCGCTGACCCTATCGCAAGCCGCTCAAGACGGAAAGAGCGGCGCGGCGATTTTCGCGTCAGCGGGTCGGGACCGGCTCCGGCCCCGTCCAGTCGTAGAAGCCGCGCCCCGCCTTCTTGCCGACCCAGCCCGCCTCGACATATTGGACGAGCAGCGGCGCCGGGCGGAATTTGGGGTCGCCGGTCCCCGACTGCAGCACGCGGATGATCTCGAGGCAGGTGTCGAGGCCGATGAAGTCGGCGAGGGTGATCGGACCCATCGGATGATTGAGGCCGAGGCGGCAGCCGGCGTCGATGTCCTGCATCGTCGCGACGCCTTCGCCGAGCGCGAAGATCGCCTCGTTGATCAGCGGCATCAGCACGCGGTTGACGATGAAGCCCGGCGCGTCGTTCGCATGGACGATTTGCTTGCCGAGCCCGCGGCCATAGGCCTCGACCCTGGCGAGCGTGTCGTCGCTGGTCGCAAGCCCGCGGATCAGCTCGATGAGCCCCATCACCGGCACCGGATTGAAGAAATGGACGCCAATGAAGCGCGCCGGGTCGGGCGCGGCCTGCGCGAGGCGGGTGATCGGGATCGAGCTGGTGTTCGAGGCGAGGATCGCGGTAGCCGAGAGGTGCGGGCCGACGCTGGCGAAGATCGCGCGCTTGATCTCCTCGCGCTCGGTCGCGGCTTCGATCACGAGATCGGCGGGGGCGAAGGCAGCGTGGTCGGCGACGGGGGTGATGCGGCCGAGCAGCGCATCGGCGTCGGCCTGGCCGATCTTTTCCTTGGCGACGAGCCGGCCGAGCGCCTTGGCGATGCCCGCCTTGCCCGCTTCGGCGCGGGCAATGTCGATGTCGGACAGCAGCACATCATGGCCGGCGCCTGCCGACACCTGCGCGATCCCCGCGCCCATTTGCCCTGCCCCGATAACGCCGACGATCATATCGCTAATCCTTCCTGCACATGCTCTCCCCTACCGTTTGGCCCGAGCTTGTCGAAGGGCCGCTTTTCAACGTCGAAAGAACGAACGGTACTTCGACAAGCTCAGCACGAACGGATGAGAGGAATCGCCGCCGCTCTAGGTGCTGACGCTCATGCGTCAAGGGGCGGAGCGGAACTCAGTTGCCTCGGCGAGGATCAGCGCGAAGGCGGGATCGACGTCGTCCCACGTCGCGACCGGGGTCCAGCCGCCGGCGCAGAGCAGCAGATTGGCGTCGCGCGGGCCATATTTATGACTGTTCTCGCTGTGGATCGTCTCACCCTTCGCCATGTGATAGCGGCAGCCATCGACGGTGAATTCCATATCGCAGGCCGCGGCGAGATGCATTTCGATGCGCGCATGGACATCGTTCCAGACCGCGCGATGGGCGAAATTCTCGACCGGGATCGTCCCGCCGAGCTCGCGGTTGATCCGTTCGAGCAGGTTGAGGTTGAACGCCGCTGTGACCCCCGCCGGATCGTCATAGGCGCGCGTCAAGACGCCGACATCCTTGATCCGGTCGATCCCGATCAGCATCAGCGACCCGTCGCCGAGCGTCGCGCGCCAGCCCCGGAGCAGATCGATCGCGGTGCGCGCGACCATGTTGCCGATCGTCGAGCCGGGAAAGAAGCCGAGCTTAGGGATGGGGCAGATCTCGCGCGGCAAAGCGACCTTCTGGGTGAAATCGGCCTCGACCGGATAGATGGGAAGGCCGGGGAAACGCGCGGCGAGCGCGTCGGCGCTGTCGCGCAGGAAATCGCCCGATATGTCCACCGGAACATAGGCGGCGGGGTCGATCGCGGCGAGGAGCAGCGGGGTCTTGGTCGAACTGCCCGATCCGAGTTCGACGACCGCGCGGCCCGGCCCGATCGCCGCCGCCATGTCACCGGCGTGACGCTTCAGCAGGCCGGTTTCGCTGCGCGTCGGATAATATTCGGGGAGCGCGGTGATGTCCTCGAACAGCGCCGAACCGGTCGCGTCGTAGAACCAGCGCGCGGGTATCGCCTTCTGCCGCTGCGACAGGCCGGCGTGGACGTCGGCGCGAAAGGCAATATCGACGCCTGCCTCATCGGCGGAAATCTGCCGAAGTTGACGCACGATACCCATGTTAGAGGTCCTTCGCGAGGCGCAGGCCGGTGAACTGCCAGCGCTGGTGCGGATAGAAGAAATTGCGGTAGGAAGCGCGCAGATGGCCGCGCGGGGTCGCGCAGCTGCCGCCGCGCAGCACGAACTGGCCGCTCATGAACTTGCCATTATATTCGCCGACCGCGCCGGGCGCGGCGCGGAAGCCCGGATAGGGGCGATAGGCGCTGCCGGTCCATTCCCACACGCTGCCGAACATCTGCTGCAGACCCGCGCCGCCGGACGCGGCTTCGGGCTGTACCGGCCCGGCGGCGCCCAGTTGCTGGCCCGCGTCCGGATCGAGCGCCGCGGCGGCGGCTTCCCATTCGATCTCGGTCGGCAGGCGCGCGCCGGCCCAGCTCGCGAAGGCATCGGCCTCGAAGAAGCTGATGTGCGTCACCGGGGCATCGGGGTCGATCGCGCGCCAGCCCGACAGGGTGAAGTGGCGGCCCTCATCCCAATAGGCGGGGGCGCCGATATTTTCCGCCTGCACCCACGCCCAGCCATCGCTGAGCCAGAGCGACGGGGTGTGATAGCCGCCGTCGGCGATGAACTCCTGCCACTCGCGGTTGCTAACCGGGCGGCTGGCGAGCGCGTGCGGGGTCAGAAGCGCGGAAAACCGCGGAACTTCACAGTCGAATGCAAAGCCGTCGCCGGTATGGCCGACCGAAACGACGCCCTCCGCGCCGCGGACCCATTGCAGCGCGCCCGCCTGTACGGAATCGGCGGAAAACTGCGCAACTTCACGCGCGATTGCGCTGTCCCACACCGCTGGGCCGAGCGGGTTCTGCGCGAAAAGATGCTTGATGTCGGTGAGCAGCAATTCCTGATGCTGCTGCTCGTGATGAATGCCGAGTTCGACGAGCGATTGCGCGACCGCGGGCAAGGCGGGAAGCGCGGTCTGGAGCGCGGCATCGACGTGCGCGCGCCAGATGCAGACCTCGTCGAGCGACGGGCGCGTCAGCAGCCCGCGGCTCGGGCGCGCGTGGCGCGGCCCCTCGGCCTCATAATAGCTGTTGAAGAGATAGGGGTAGCGCGCGTCGAACAGGCGATAGCCGGGCAGATGATCGCGTAGCACGAAGGTTTCGAAGAACCATGTCGTGTGCGCGAGATGCCATTTGGCGGGCGAGGCGTCGGGCATCGACTGCGCGCTGGCGTCGGCGTCCGAGAGCGTCGCCACGAGGTCGAGCGACAGGCGGCGGGTCGCGGCGAAACGGCGTCCCAGCTCTTCCAGCGGATCGGTGCGGTGCGAAGCGTCGGTACGGCTGGCCATGCTGAGACAATTCCCCGAAGTGCGATTCGGTTTCGCTGCGGACCCGATTATGGTTACGCGCTGCCGGAATGTCCAGAACATTTGGGGAACAGGAAGCCGGGCGCAGCGCTCGAATGCGCTACACCTTCCCGTTACTCCGGACTTGATCCGGGGTCCCGCTCGGCGACGGCAGCAAGCGAGACCCCGGATCATGTCCGGGGTGACGAAGAGAGCAAAAAGCCACCCTTACGATTCGATCAGCGCGTCGCGCCGGGTTTCCAGAGGATGTCGCCGCCCGCGCCGGCATTGATATGCCGCGTCAGCACGAAAAGATGGTCCGACAGGCGGTTCAGATAGTTGAGGGCGAGCGGGTTGAGGTCGCGTGTCGCGCCCGCCGCGACCGCGGCGCGCTCGGCGCGGCGCGTCACCGC
>NZ_JAYSAH010000101.1:0-17341 GCF_041916015.1 Sphingopyxis sp.
CCCAGCCGGGGAAATAGGCGCCGCGATCCTCGAACGCGAAGGCGGCCGAGAAATCGAAACCGATGAGCATGTCGGTGCCCGCCGCCGCAACGCCTCCTAGCCATTCGAGGATGTCGGCGCGAGACCAGACATGTCCCGGCCGCACCAGCGCGGGCGCCGCGCCGCCGCTCGCGACCGCAAGCGCGATGCCCTGCTGGCGCGGACCGCGCGCGCCCGACCAGTCGAGCGCGGCGAAATGGGTGAAACGGCGCATATCGCGGCTCTAGCGCAAGCCAATCGTCTTGCACAAAGCCCCATTGCATCCCACATGCACCCCATGCTGATCGAAACCGAATCGACGCCCAATCCCGCGACGCTCAAATTCCTGCCCGGCCGGGCGGTGATGGAGGCGGGAACCCGCGATTTCGCGAGCCCGGAGGAGGCCGAGGCCTCGCCGCTCGCGGCCGCGCTGTTCACGCTCGGCGACGTGACCGGGGTGTTCTTCGGCCGCGACTTCGTCTCGGTGACGATCGCGCCGGGCGCCGAATGGGCCGATGCGAAGCCCGACATCCTCGGCATCGTGATGGATCATTTCCTGGCCGACATCCCGCTGTTCCACCCCGCGAGCGCCGCCGGCATTTCGGTTCCGGGCGAGGAAGAGGGCGGATTCGCCGACGACCCGGCCGACGCCGACATCATCGAGCAGATCAAGGAGCTCATCGAGGCGCGCGTCCGTCCCGCGGTCGCCAACGACGGCGGCGACATCGTCTATCGCGGTTTCGACAAGGGCAATGTCTACCTCAAGATGCAGGGCGCCTGCTCGGGCTGCCCGTCATCGACCGCGACGCTGAAAAATGGCATCGAAGCCCTCTTGAAACATTATGTGCCCGAGGTAACGGCGGTCCACGCCGTCTGACCATTTCATTTCAGGAGATACCCATGAGCGAGCCGCTTTCCGATAGCGCCCTCGACCAGCTGTTCCGTACCGCACGCACCTATAATGGCTATCTCGACCGGCCGGTGTCGGAGGATCAGCTCCGCGCGATCTGGGATCTCGTCAAATATGGCCCGACCAGCGCGAACAGCCTGCCGGCGCGCATCGTCTGGTGCGTGTCGGACGAGGCGAAGGCGAAGCTCGCCGCGCTCGCGATGCCCGCCAATGCCGAAAAGATCCTGAAGGCGCCGGTCACCGCGATCATCGCGATGGACCATGAATTTTTCGAGCATCTGCCCGACCTCTTCCCGCACACCGATGCGCGGAGCTGGTTCGTCGGCAATGCGGCGCTGGCCGAGACGACTTCGTTCCGCAACTCGAGCCTGCAGGGCGCCTATTTCATCCTCGCGGCGCGCGCGCTCGGGCTCGATACCGGGCCGATGTCGGGCTTCGACAATGCCGCGGTCGATGCGGCCTTCTTCGCAGGCCAGCCGAAGGTGAAGAGCAATTTCATCTCGACGCTCGGCTACGGCGACCCGGCGAGCATCTTCGAGCGCAGCCCGCGCCCCGATTTCGAGCGCTTCAACCGCATTGCCTGAGCGGCGACGTCTCGTCATCGACAGCGCCAGCGAGGCCTGCTCGGTCGCGCTGGTCGAGGCGGGGCATGTCATCGATTGTCGCCATGAGGTGATCGGGCGCGGCCATGCCGAACGGCTCGTTCCGCTGATCGCCGAACTGGCGGACGGCGGACGCGCCGCGTCGATCGCGGTGGGGTGCGGCCCCGGTAGCTTCGCCGGGGTACGGATCGGCGTCGCCGCGGCGCGCGCGCTGGCGCTCGGCTGGCAGGTGCCGGTGGAGGGGTTTTCGACCCTCGCGCTCGTCGCGGCGGGCGCCGCCGATGCCGTCGCCGAAGCGGGCGGCGTGCTGATCGTCGTCGAGGGCGGCCACGGTCAATGGTTCGTCCAGCCTTTCGGCGCCGACCTCGCGCCGCGCGCCGATGTCCGCTCGCTGGTCCCCGATGAAGCGGTGCTGATCGATGGTGCGCTCGTCGTCGGCAACCGCGCCGAAGCCTTCGTCGCGCGCCGCGGCCATGGGCGGGCGATACCCGCGCTGCCTGACGCGCGCGCCTTCTTGCGTTTGCCGGCGGGCGCGATCTTCGCCGATCCGCGCCCGATCTACGGCCGCGCGCCCGACGCCAAACCGATGGCGGCGGCATGAGCGGCGGCGTTCGTCTCGCGACCGCGCGCATCGGCGATATTTCGGCGGTAATGCGCGTGATGGAGGCGGCGTTCGACCCCGCTTATGGCGAGGCGTGGAGCACCGCGCAGCTGCTGACTCTCTTCGCGCTGCCGTCGGCGCGCGTCTGCCTGGCCTGGGATGGCGAGGTGCCGTGCGGCTTTTCGGCGGCGCGGATCGCCGGGCCCGAAAGCGAGTTGCTGCTGCTCGGCGTCGATCCGGCGCGGCGCGGGCGCGGCGTCGGGCGCAAGCTGATCGACGATTGGCAGGTCTGGGCCGAAAGCGAAGGCGCCGAGGAATATTTTCTCGAAATGCGGTCCGATAATGACGCCGTTCATCTTTACCAGAGCGCCGGCTTCTTGGAATGCGGCCGTCGTCCACACTATTATCGCGGTAGCGATGGGGTGGTTCGCGACGCAATCACCATGCGGCGCCGATAGCAATTTCAACAGCTTAGGCTCGAAAATCTGTCATTGCGGAATTGCATCCAGAATGGCATGAATCGCGCGCCCGAAAATATTAAACTCCTAAAGCCGGGCTTCTCTTCTGCGATGTCGCATAAAAAAGGAAACCCGCCCATGTCGGATCAAGCCGATACCAATGAAATGCTCGTGACGCTGACCGCCGATATTGTTGCCGCGCATGTCAGCAACAACAGCGTTGCCATTTCGGACCTCGCCATATTGATCAACAACGTCCATGCGGCGCTCTCGAACCTCGGCGACAAGCCGGTGGTCGAGGAAAAGCCGGTCCCGGCGGTGTCGATCCGCGCGTCGGTGAAGCCCGACCACATCGTCTGCCTCGAGGACGGCAAGAAGCTCAAGATGCTGCGCCGCCACCTGATGACCCACTATGGCATGACCCCCGACGACTATCGCGCGAAATGGGGCCTTCCCGCCGACTATCCGATGGTCGCGCCCAACTATGCCGAAAAGCGCCGCGCGCTCGCGAAGGAAATCGGCCTCGGCACCAAGGGCCGCGGCGGCGGGCGCAAGCGCCGCAAGGCCTGAGATTTCGGCCGACCCGAACTGGCGAAGGGCGGTGCCGTGAGGTGCCGCCCTTGTTCTATCAGCGGGCCGTGCCTATACAGTTCGCAACAAGAAAGATCCGACTGCATATCCGCAGGAAAGGCCCGCATGTCCGGTACCATCGACCTCGAAGCTCTCTGCCACGAAAAGGGGCTGCGCATCACCGAGCAGCGCCGCATCATCGCGCGCGTGATCTCCGATTCCGAAGACCATCCCGATGTCGAGACGCTCTATGAACGCGCGTCGAAGGTCGATAGCGGTATTTCGATCGCGACCGTCTATCGCACCGTTCGCCTGTTCGAAGAGGCGGGGATTCTCGACCGCCACGATTTCGGCGACGGCCGTTCGCGCTACGAAGCCGCGCCCGAAGCGCACCATGACCATCTGATTGACGTCGAAACGGGCAAGGTCATCGAATTCGTCGATCCCGAGCTGGAGGCGTTGCAAAAGGTCATCGCCGAACGGCTTGGCTTCCGCCTCGTCGATCATCGCATGGAGCTTTATGGCGTCCGCCTCGATCGGAAAGACTGACGCTGCCGCCCAGCGCGCCGCGATCGCCGCGGGGCATCCGCTGCCGATTTCGCTGAGGGGGAAGGCGCGCATCGCGTGGCGCGTGATGCTGCTGCTCCTTTCGCTTCTCGTGCTGGTGCCGCTTCACTATCTCTACCGGATCGTCAGCTACGGTTCGCCTTTTCCGAAGCTGTTCCTCTTCCTCGCCGCACGCATCGTCGGTGCGCGCGTGACGCGCCACGGCACGCCGCTCCGCCGCGACGTCTTCTTCATCTCCAACCATATAAGCTGGGTCGATATCTTGTCGCTCGCCGGCGCGAGCGGCACCGCCTTCGTCGCCAAGGCCGAGCTGGGCAGGGTGCCGGTGATCGGCTGGCTCTGCCGCCTCAATCGCACCGTCTTCGTCAGCCGCGAGGATCGCGGCGGGGTCGCCGACCAGATCAATCTGCTGCGCGAGGCGCTCGCCGACAATTGGTCGGTGACGGTGTTTCCCGAGGGCACGACGACCGACGGTCAGTCGCTGCTGCCGTTCAAGACCTCGATGATGCAGGTGCTCGATCCGCCGCCGCCCGCGGTGCTCGTCCAGCCGGTGATGCTCGATTACGGGCCGATCGCCGAGTGGATCGGCTGGATCGGCGACGAGGCAGGGATCGACAATGCCAGGCGCATTCTCGCGCGTCCGGGCACCTTCCGTCTCCACATCCATTTCCTCGAACCCTTCCATCCGCGCGACTTCCCCGGCCGCAAGGCGATCACCGCCGAAGCGCGCCGCCGGATCGAGGAAGCGCTGGTCGCGGCGCTCGGCAAGCCGCTGCGGCCCTTTCCGCACTATGTCGCCCCGGTCCGCTATCAGCCGGCCACGCTGGAAGGGGACGGATGACGGGGCATCTGCTCTTCCACTTTGCAGCATCGTGCGTCCCCGCCTTCGCGGGGGAGCAAGCATATATGACTGCGGCTTATCGTAAAGAAATCCGCGCCCGAATCCCCTTCATTTCCGCCCCTCATTCCTCTATCGGGGCCGCATGACCGCAACCCCTCCCGCCAAGACCTTCCACGTCAAATCCTTCGGCTGCCAGATGAACGTCTATGACGGCGAGCGCATGGCCGAGATGCTCGGCGCCGAGGGCTATGTCCCCGCCGCAGACGGCGCCGACGCCGACCTCGTCGTCCTCAACACCTGCCACATCCGCGAAAAGGCGGCGGAAAAAGTCTATTCGGACATCGGCCGCCTGAAGCGCGACGATGGCAGCACCCCGACGATCGCGGTCGCGGGCTGCGTCGCGCAGGCCGAAGGCGCCGAAATCGCGCGCCGCGCGCCGTCGGTCGATGTCGTCGTCGGCCCGCAGGCCTATCACCGCCTGCCCGACCTGATCGCGCGTGCGGAGAAGGGCGAGAAGGCGATCGACCTCGACATGCCGCTCGACAGCAAGTTCGGCGCGCTGCCGAAGCGCGGCGGAAACCAGCGCCCGACGGCCTTCCTCACCGTGCAGGAAGGCTGCGACAAATTCTGCACCTACTGCGTCGTCCCCTATACGCGCGGCGCTGAGATCAGCCGGCCTTTTGCGGACCTGATCGCCGAGGCGCGCGCTCTGGTGGCAGGCGGCGTGCGCGAGATCACGCTGCTGGGGCAGAACGTCAATGCATGGGACGGCGAAGACGGCAAGGGCCGGGCGATCGGCCTCGACGGGCTGATCCGCGAACTCGCGAAAGTGGATGGCCTCGAACGCATCCGCTACACGACGAGCCATCCGAACGACATGACCGACGGGTTGATCGCCGCGCATGGCGAGGTCTACAAGCTGATGCCCTTCCTCCATCTGCCGGTGCAGGCGGGCAGCGACCGCATCCTCGCCGCGATGAATCGCAGCCATTCGGTCGACAGCTACCTCCGCGTCATCGAGCGCGTCCGCGAAGCGCGGCCCGACATCGCGATCTCGGGCGACTTCATCGTCGGCTTCCCCGGCGAGAGCGAAGAGGATTTTCAGGCGACGCTCGCTATCGTCCGCGCCACCAATTATGCGATGGCCTACAGCTTCAAATATTCGCGCCGCCCCGGCACCCCCGCCGCGACGATGGACGGCCAGATCGACGAAGCGGTGATGAACGACCGGCTCCAGCGATTGCAGACTTTGCTCAATGAACAGCAGCAGGCGTTCAACGAGGCGACCGTCGGCCGCACCACGCGGCTGCTCCTCGAACGAGGGGGCAAGCTGGACGGCCAGCTCATCGGCAAGTCGCCCTGGCTCCAGTCGGTTCACGTCACCGCGCCGGGCCTTGCGATCGGCGATATGGTCGATGTCGAAATCATCTCGGCAGGTCCGAACAGTCTGGGCGCGATCTTGCGCCAATTGCAGGAGGCTTGATGTCCAAACGCCCGCTCGCCGCAACCCCCGCCGAACCCGGCGACCGCGTCCGGCTGACCGCGGAATTCGAGCGAACGCAGCTTTTGGGCATTCTTTTCGGCGAGTTCGACCGCAACCTCGTCGCGATCGAGAACCGCCTCGGCGTCTATATCTCGGCGCGTGGCAACCGCGTCCAGATCGAGGGCGAAGCGGAAGCCGCCGCCCGCGCGCGCGACGTGCTGACCGAGCTCTACAACCGCATCGAACAGGGGCAGGAGGTCGACGCGGGGCTTGTCGATGGCGTGATCGCGATGTCGGCGCAGCCGACGCTCGCGGGCATCATCCGCCACGACGCCAATGAAGCGCCGCCGGTGATGATCCGCACGCGCAAGAAGACGATCGTCCCGCGCGCCCCGTCGCAGGTCCCCTATATGCAGGCGCTCGCGCGCGACGACGTGATCTTCGCGCTCGGCCCCGCGGGGACGGGCAAGACCTATCTCGCGGTCGCACAGGCCGTCGCTCAGCTCATCACCGGCAGCGTCCAGCGCCTGATCCTCTCGCGCCCCGCGGTCGAGGCGGGCGAGAAGCTTGGCTTCCTCCCCGGTGACATGAAGGAAAAGGTCGATCCCTATCTGCGCCCGCTCTACGATGCGCTCCACGACTGCCTGCCCGCCGAGCAGGTCGAGCGCCGCATCGCATCGGGCGAGATCGAGATCGCGCCGCTCGCCTTCATGCGCGGGCGCACACTCGCCGACGCCTTCATCATTCTCGACGAGGCGCAGAACACCACGATCCCGCAGATGAAGATGTTCCTGACCCGCTTCGGCATGAACAGCCGCATGGTGATCTGCGGCGATCCCAAGCAGGTCGATCTGCCGATGCCCGCAACGTCGGGTCTCGCCGACGCGGTCGCGCGGCTCGAGGGGCTGGAAGGCATCAACGTCAGCCGCTTCACCAGCGCCGACGTCGTGCGCCATCCAATCGTCGGCCGCATCGTCGAGGCTTATGAGGGGCCGGGCTCCTAGCGCAAGAACAGCGTCTGCTTTGGGGTGGGTAGCGGACGCTGCCCTTTCTTTACTTCGTCATCCCCGCGAAAGCGGGGACCCAGAGCGTCCGTCCGCTTACCCATCCCTGGGTTCCCGCTTTCGCGGGAATGACGAAGGGAGAGAGTGCGGCAACTCCCGGTCGCCACCTGTCTTTCATGATTTCGAGCTTGTTTCCGCTATTTTACGAGAACGATTCGCAATAGCATATTGACCCTCCCTGTTCGCGCTCCTAGAGCGCAGCTATTGCGAATCAATCGCAATCAAACAGGGGGAAATAAATTGATTAGCCGCCATTCGCCGTCCGTCACCCGCCTTGCCGCCGGTAGCGCGCTCGGGCTTGCCCTTGCCGCCGTCGCCCAGCCGGCCCTCGCGCAGGACAACGACGGCGAATATTGGCTCGCGCGCAAGAATCAGATTGTCGTCACCGCGACGCGCATCGCGACCAGAGCGGAGGATGTGCCCGCCACGGTCACGGTCAAGAGCGACGAGCAGATCGCCGACGAAATGGTCACCGACATCCGCGACCTCGTCCGCTTCGAACCCGGCGTCAGCGTCCAGCGCCAGCCCGCGCGCTTCAATGCGGCGCTCAGCGCGACGGGGCGCGCGGGCAACGACGGTTTCAACATTCGCGGCATCGGCGGCAACCGCGTGCTGATCCAGGTCGATGGCGTCCGCGTTCCCGACGGCTTCAGCTTCGGCGCGCAGGCGGCGGGGCGCGGCGACTATGTCGATCTCGGCCTCATCAAGTCGATCGAGATCCTTCGCGGCCCCTCGTCGGCGCTCTATGGCAGCGATGGACTTGCGGGCGCGGTCAGCTTCATTACCGCCGACCCGGCCGACTTTCTCGAGACCGGCAAGACTATCGGCGGCCTCGTCCGCGCCGCCTACAGCAGCGCCGACAACGAGTTCAGCGAGACCGCGATCCTCGCCGGGCGCAGCGGCGACTGGTCGGTCATGGCGGCCTACACGCGCCGTGACTATAATGAACTCGACAACAAGGGCACCAATCCCGGGGTGGTCCTGATACCCACCACGGGAACGCTGACGTCGGGCCTCGTTCCCGGCACCGGGCCGCAGCGCACGCTGCCCAACCCGCAGGACGGCCACTCGAACGCCGCGCTAGCGCGGATCGTCTATGATCCCGCGAACGGCCACAAGCTGCGCCTGACCGGCGAATATCTCGGCACGCATCTTTATACCAACGGCCTCACCGGCGTGACCGCGACGCGCAACGTGGCGGGCACTGTCACCTCGAGCGTCGATCGCCTCGAGGGCAGGGACAGCGGCGAACGCAAGCGCGTGTCGCTCGATTGGAGCTGGGAAGGCGAGGGCACGATCGATTTCGCCCGCGTCGCGCTCTACTGGCAGGACGGCGAGGATGTGCAGTTCACCGACGAGGATCGCACCCCCGCCGCCGACCGCGAGCGGCTTAACACCTTCGAGAATCGCGTCTTCGGCGCCGCCGCCGACGCGCGCGCGGATTTCGCGACGGGCGCGATCGGCCATCGCCTCGTCTTCGGCGGCGATATCAGCAAGACGCGCCAACGGGGCCTGCGCGACGGCACTATTCCCCCGATGGGCGAGACATTTCCGACCCGCGCCTTTCCCACCACCGATTTCACGCGCGCCGGCCTGTTCGTCGGCGACGAAATCTCCATCGCCGATGGCCGCCTGCTGCTCTATCCCGCGCTGCGTTTCGACTGGTATGACCTGTCGCCGCGCAGGGACGTGCTGCTGCCGCAGTTTACCGGCGCCGGGCAGAAGGACTCGCACCTGTCGCCGAAATTCGGCGCGGTGTGGAAGGTCACCGACGAGGTGCGCCTGTTCGCGAACTATGCGACCGGCTTCAAGGCGCCCGAGCCCGGCGAAGTGAACCAGTTCTTCGAAAATCTGGCTTTCGGCTACACGTCGAAGCCGAACCCCGATCTCGGCCCCGAACGCAGTCGGAGCTTCGAGGGCGGGCTGCGCTTCAACAGCGATCATGTCAGCCTCGACCTCACCGCCTTCTCGGCGCGCTACAAGGATTTCATCAGCCAGGAGGTGGTGAGCGGCAGCTTCACGCCCGCCGACCCGGCGGTCTATCAATTCATCAATCTCGATCGTGTCCGCGTCAAAGGCGCGGAAGCACGGTTCGAGGGGCGGGCGTCCTCCGGCCTCTATGCGACGCTCGCCCTATCCTATGCCAAGGGCGATGTGATCGACCCCGACGGGGCGCGGTCGCCGCTGTCGACGGTCGATCCGCTGAAGCTCGTCGCCGGGGTCGGTTACCGCGAGCCCGCCGGGCGTTTCGGCGGCCAGATCATCATGACCCACAGCGGCCGCAAGGAAGCCTCGCGCGCCGCCGGGGTCTGCTCGTCGACATGCTTCCGCCCCGATGCCTTCACCATCCTCGACGCGACTGCCTTCGTGCGGATTACCGGCGGGCTGACCCTGCGTGGCGGCATCTTCAACATCCTCGACAAGAAATACAGCTGGTGGAGCGACGTGCGCGGCCTGGCGCTCGTGCCGCTCAGCCCGCCCGATCCGGCGCTGCCGGGGCTGCTCGTCCCGCCCGCGGTCACCGACGCCTACACCCAGCCCGGCCGCAACGCGAGCGTGTCGCTCAGCTACCGCTTCTGAACCCCGAAAGGACTGCCCCGATGAAAAAGCCGTATCGCACGTTCGCCGCCGCGCTGCTCCTGCTGGGCACCGCCATGCCCGCCGCCGCGCATCCGCCGATCGCGGCGAGCGAGGCCGCCGCCAATTTCGAACAGGACCGCGCCGACATTCTCGCGATGGCGGGCAATTACCGTGTCAGCTTCAACATGCAGGAATCGACGCGCTGGGACCCGACCTATGAGGTCCTCGAACCCAAGCGCTCGGGCGGCAACGAGGTCGTGCGCGTGATCGAGGACACGGGGCGCAGGATCGTCCTTCAGCACATGCTCGTCATCACCGGCGACGACGACAAGAGCCACGTCATCAAGCATTGGCGGCAGGACTGGGACTATGAACCCGCGAAGGTGCTCGTCTATTCGGACCGCAACCAGTGGACATGGGAAGACGTCCCCGAAAAGATGCGCACCGGCCGCTGGTCGCAGACGGTGTATCAGGTCGATGACAGTCCGCGCTACGGCGGCTGGGGCCAGTTCGAGACGCAGGGGGGCGTCCGCCGCTGGCGCTCCAACTGGACGTGGCGCCCGCTCGCGCGCCGCGACGCGGTGCGCAAGCCCGTTTATGACCGTTACCTCTCGATCAACCGCCACCAGCCTTCGCCCGATGGCTGGGTCCACTGGCAGGACAATACCAAGATGGGGATCAAGGACGGCAAGCTGGTGCCGATCGTCCAGGAATATGTCCTCAACACCTATATCAAATATGACCAGTATGACGTGAAGGCGGCCGACGATTATTGGGCCGCCACGAAGGAGTATTGGGCGGCCGTCCGCGCCGAATGGGACCGCGCCGCCGCCACCAAGGGCGGCATCGCGATCGACGAGGAGGCCGAAACCGGCACCGTGATCAGCGGCCGCCTGCTGAGCATGGCCGACGAGGTGCAGGAAAAGAAGCTGACCACCGCCAAGGCGATCGCCGAAGCGAAGAAGCTGATCGAGGCGAACACCAAAAAGCTCTGACCCCAAAAATTCTGGCCCAAAAATTCTGGCCCAAAATTCTGGCCGACGTGGCCACCATGTGCAACCCGCGACTGGGGCGGTCCCGCAAGGGGCCGCCCCTTCTTTCAGCGCAGCTGGCTGTCCTTGCTGCCCCGGCGGTTGAACAGCTCATGTTTTCTCGCCGTGTCGCGGCCCGACTGGCACGGGACGCAGGTCTGCACGCCGGGCAGCGCCAGCCTGCGGCGTTCGGGAATTTCCTCGCCGCATTCACGGCAATAGCGGGCGCTCTCGCCGGCGGGCATCGCCCGCCGCGCGTTCAGCACCGCATCGGTCACGGTGTCGTCGATCTGCTCCTGAACCGCGCCATCGCGCGTCCAACCGCCAGCCACTCCGGCCTCCTGTTCAAAAATCCTGTCTCGTTCCAGATAGGAAGCCGTAAGGGATTTTCAAACCGCCGGGCAAAGGCGGGCGGGCGAGGCGCTGTTTATTTCCGCGCGCCATCGACGCTCCAGATTCCCGCACCGCGCGTCGCGATGAACAGGAAGATGAAGCAATAGAGCGCGATGGCTTCGCCGCCGTTGACGATCGGGAAGAAGCTCTTGCTCCCATGGACCATCCAGTAACCGACCGCCGACATGCCGCTGGCGATGAAGGCCGCGGGACGCGTGAACAGGCCGATCACGATCAGGCCGCCCGCGACCAGCTCGATCACCCCCGCCGCCTGCAGCATCGGGTTTAGCGGCATCGGAAAATCGACCGGGAAATTGAAGAATTTCTGCACGCCGTGCGCCAGGAACAACAGCCCCGCCACGATCCGCAGCAGCGCATAGGCCTGTTCGCCAAATCCATCGAGAAACTTCACCACCATTCCCCTCTTGTCGAAGACGAGGCGATGCTAGTGCAGCTTTCGGGCTCGTCAAAGCGCATTATCCGAAACGATGCGTTTCTGGTGCCTTGGCATCGCATGACCCGAAAAATGGGACGGCAATCGGAATTTTTCGCATCGCATGTCACATCCGCCGCCGCTGTCTCGTCATGCTTGTACGACCCAAGCCAAGGAGACACGACATGACCAAGGTAACCGACCCCTTCGCCGCCTCGCCGCAGCTGATGAAACAATGGATGGCGGTCAGCCTCGCGGCCGAAAAGAGCCTCGAAAAGAGCCTGATCGAGCTGGTGAAGATCCGTTCGTCGATCCTCAACGGCTGCGCGAACTGCATCAACATGCACACCGCCGACGCACGCGCGGCGGGCGAAACCGAACAGCGCATCTATCTGCTCGCCGCCTGGCAGGACGCCCCCGTCTATACGCCCCGCGAACGCGCCGCGCTCGGCTGGACCGATGCCTTGACCCGCCTTTCGCAAGGGTACACACAAAGGCAAGCGCGCGAAGCGCTCGACGAACATTTTACCGCGGAGGAGCAGATGAACCTGACCGTGATGATCAACGTCATCAACGGCTGGAACCGCATCGCGGTCGGCTTCGACCTCTGGTACGAGGGCGGCGTGCCGGCAAAGGCCGCCTGATGGCCGCGGAAGGCCTCTTGCACGGCCAGGACGCGGCGGCGAGTTTCGACCCGCTGCGTCCGTTCCTCACCCGCGTCGCCTATCGCATGCTCGGCTCGGTCGCCGATGCCGAGGATGTGGTGCAGGATGCCTTCCTCCGCTGGCTCGGCACCGATCGTGCGGCGGTGCGCGAGCCCGCGGCCTTCCTCCGCCGCACCGTAACGCGGCTCTCCCTCGATCAATTGAAGTCGGCGCGCGCGCAGCGCGAGACCTATATCGGCCCCTGGCTTCCCGACCCGCTGGTCGAGGAGGAGGAAGCGGACGACGTCACTTTGCCGCTGATGCTCGCGCTCGAACGGCTCTCTCCCCTCGAACGCGCGGCCTTCCTGCTTCACGACGTCTTCGGCGTCGGGTTCGAGGAGGTCGCAAAGACGATCGACCGCGACCCCGCCGCGACGCGCCAGCTCGCGGCGCGCGCCCGCACCCACGTCCGCGACGCGCGCCCGCGCTACAAGATGGAAAAAGAGAGGGGCCTCGAAATCGCGAACGCCTTCTTCGCCGCCTCGCGCAGCGGCGACATGGGCGCGCTCGGCGCGATGCTCGCCGCGGACGTCGGCCTGTGGTCCGATGGCGGCGGCAAGCGCCCCGCCGCGATGGTGCCGGTGCTCGGCTTCTCCACGGTGATGACCCTGCACCGCAGCCTCGCGGTACTCTTCGCCAAACATGGATCGACCCTCGTCCACACGGGCACGATCAACGGCCTGCCGGGCTTCGTCACCCGCGAGGCCGACGGCGAACTTCAGACGACGGCGCTCGAGATCGAGGACGGCAAGATCACCGGCATCTATGTGATGCGCAACCCCGACAAGCTGAAGCATATGCATTGAGGAGGCTGCTTCCCCATTCCGAACCTCCCGGTCATCAACTATGGCTAATCTCCGTGGCTCTCATATGGGTTGACCATATGGCTTGACTTGGGCGCGGCTGGCGTTGGACGATGCTCAGAAATGGTTCGGGAGGAAATGGGATGAAGCGTCAATTTTCGGCGTTGCTGGCCGCGTTCGCGATCGTTGTTCCGGCGATGGGCGCGCAACCCTCGAAGCCGGCCCAGGCCTGTCCTGCGAACCCGGTGCTTCCGTCCGAGCTTGCCGACTGGGCGCGTACGGTGCCGGGCGATACTTTCTACGCCTATGGGGAGCCGCGCGAGGCCGATTTTCCGACGCTGGGCCCGGCGCGGACCGAGCTGCCGCTGCACAGGTTCGAGAGTCTGCGCTACTGGATCGCGCCCGAGCGCAAGCCCGACCCGTTCAAATATGGCGGCCTGGTGCCGATCGAGGTCAAGAAGCCGGCGCGGCTGGTCGTCGCGCTCGATGCCGGGGCGTGGATCGACCTTGTCCGCGACGCGAAATTCGTGACGTCGGTAACGCACGGCCATGGCCCCGCCTGCTCGGGCATCCGCAAGATGGTCGAGTTCGACGTGACGCCGGGGCGCTATGTGCTGCAGATTTCGAGCGCCCCGGCGGCGTCGATCCGCGCCATGGCGGTGCTCCGCGACTGATCAGTCGGTCCCGGCCCCGTCGCGGACGCGGATGAGGCTGGTCGAGCGCATCGTCATCACCGGCTCGTCATGCTGGTTGAAGACGGTGAGCTCGGACTTGAACAATCCCATTTCGGGGCGGCTCTGCGAGCGGCGCTTTTCGAGCACCTCGCTTTCGCAGCGGAGCGTGTCGCCGGGATAAACGGGCTTCAGCCAGCGCAGATCCTCGATCCCCGGCGAGCCGAGCCCGGCCTGCTCATGCTCCTTCATATTGTCGACCATCATCCGCATCGCCATCGATCCGGTATGCCAGCCGCTTGCCGAAAGGCGGCCGAAATGGGTCTGCGCCGCCGCGTCGTCGTCGAGGTGAAAGGGTTGCGGGTCATATTTGGAGGCGAAGTCGATCACCTCCTCGCGCACGACCGCCTTGCTGCCGAAACGCCGGACCGCGCCGACTTCGATATCTTCATAATAGAGCATGGGCCACCTATGACGCGACGCGGGCAAGGAAGGCAAGCGGGTGATTGTGCCGGTGCTGGCAATGTCCGCTTCGACGACAGCGACACCAGCGCGTACAACATCATCGCCGAAATCGCCGGCACCGGCCCCAAGGCGGGCTATCGGAGAAAGAACGGCGCTTCGACCGGCTCAGCACGAACGGCTTTGGGTGTGTCCCTGGTCTAGGCCGACATTTTGATCCCGGCGACGCCATTCTCGACGACGCCCGTCGCGCGCTTCGACAGCGTGCCCAAGGGCACCGTCACCTTGTCGACGACCATGAAGTGCGTCTGCCATGCCTCGCGGCCGACCTCGCACACCATGTAACCGCGCAGGTCGTTCGCGAACTTCAGTTCCGGGTTGAGTTTCAGGAAGGCGTCGGTGCCCTTGCGCAGGTCGCTGCCGTCGCCGCCGCTGGTGATCGAGGTGCCGACGAATTCGGCGCCGACGACCTTGTCCTTCAGCACCAGATCGCCGCAGAAATTCTGATGCTCGTCGCCGGTGAGGACGACCGCGTTCTTGAGGCCCGCGAGGCGCGACAATATGCGCTCGCGCGGGGCTTCGTAACCCGCCCAGCTGTCGAGATTGACGATTTTCTTCGGCTCGTCCTCCTTGCGGCGGCGGTCGAGCGACATCATCGTCACCTGCTGCGCGATGCCGTTCCAGGTCGCGCCGCCCTTCGCCAGATTTTTCGCAAGCCAATCCTCCTGTGCCTTGCCGAGCACCTGCGCTTCCTTCGCGAACACGTCGGGACAGACCGGCTTGAAACCGTCGCCGCACGGCTGGTTGTCGCGATATTGGCGCGTGTCGAGGATCTGCATCGACATCAGGTCGCCATAGCGCAGCTCGCGGTTCGCTGCGATGAATCCGCCCCTCGGCAGCAGCGCCTTGCGGACGGGCATATGCTCGTACCACGCCTGAAAGGCCGCCTGCCGGCGCAGCATGAAGACCTCGGGCGGCGGGGCCTCGGGATCGTTGACGTCGAGGTCCATCTTCCAGTCGTCATAGACCGAAACCCAGTCGTTGCGGATCTCATGGTCGTCGAAACTCGAAATGAAGGCGTGTACCGAGCGCGCCGCCTGCATGTCGATGTCGAGCAGGGTCTGTGTGTAGGCGGTGCGGAAATCGCCGAGGTCCTGCAATCCGCGCAGCGCATATTTGCGGACCGGACGCACCGGCAATCCGTCGGGAAAGAGATAGTCCTGCTGATATTCGTAGATGAAGTCGCCATAATGATAGACGAAGGCGAGCTCCTCGCGCGCGAGGTGGCGATAGGCGCCGTAGAAGCCCGACTCATAATGCTGGCAGCCGCAGACGCCGAATTTCAGCGCGTCGGCAGGCGTGCCGGGCAGGGGCAGGGTGCGCGCGCGGCCGCGGAGACTCCGCTCGCCGCCGGTCGTGAAGCGGTAATAATAGGGACGGTCGGGCTTCAGTCCCGCGACCTCGACATGGACGCTGTGGCCGAGTTCGGGCCGCGCGAGTTCGGTGCCTTTCGCGGCGATGGTTCGAAAGCCGCTATCCTCGGCAACCTCCCAGTCGACGGGGACGCCCACCAGCGGCATCCCGCCGTGCGGCGCCATCGGGTCGGGCGCGAGGCGCGTCCAGATGACGAAACCGTCGCTCGCCGGATCGCCCGCCGCGACGCCGAGGCTGAAGGGAAAATCGCGGAAGAACCCCGCCTCGGCGCGCAGGATCGCGGGCGCGGACAGGCCCGCGAGCGTCGCGGTGGCAAGGAAATGGCGGCGGTTCAGCATGGCTGGGCTCCGTGGGGAGGAAGGGGACGAATCACTGCCCCTCGATAGCCCAGCCATGCGTGACATCAATGACCGATGCCGGTCAGAACCACATCCGCGCCATCCACAGCGCCATCGCGACCATCATGATGTTCTCGGTGAGCGAGACGAAGCCCAGCGGCACCTTGCTGCTGCCGCCGACGCACGCGCATTTGATATCGCGCTTGTCGATATAGACCGCCTTGAACACCGACACCGCGCCGATCCCGCCGATGAACAGCGCGACCGGGATCGACAGCCAGGGCAGGGCGTGCGCGGTCATCAGCACCCCGGCGAGCCCTTCGGCGAAAGGATAGATGCTCGCATAAGGCACCCAGCGCCGCGCGAGCAGGTCGTAATTCAGGAACATCGTCGCGAACCTGTCGACGTCCTGCAATTTCAGCAGCGCGAGGACGATCATGCTGAACGAGATGAACCATTCGGCGGCGCGCAAAGTGAAGGGGGTTCCATCGACGGCAAAGCTTGCCGCGAGCGCCATCAGCGCGGTCATCGCGAACAGCGCGATCACCGGCGTGTAGCTTGTCGCGTCGGGATCGGCGACCTTCAGCCCGAAATGGCGGCGCAGATCGTCGTAGCCGCCGATGCGCACCCCGTCGATGAAGGTCTGCGGTGTCGTCCTGACGCCATGCTCAGCCTTGAACGCGTCGGTTTCCGCGCGCGTCGTCAGCCAGCGGTCATCGACCGCGAAGCCGCGGCTTTCGAGCAGATGTTTTGCCTTGAGGCCATAGGGGCAGATGTGCCCGGGCATGACCATGCGATGAAGGATTGCCTGTTTCGTCATGCACCCCATATAGGGTCCGTACCATGGTACGGAGTCAAGCATGTCCTTCACGATCGGCAAATTGGCCGCCGCGGGCGGGGTCGGGGTCGAAACGATCCGCTATTACCAGCGCCGCGGCCTGATGGGTACGCCGGTGCGGAGCGGCGGCGACGGCTGGGGCGGGGGTGTCCGGCGCTACGATGATGACGACGTGCGGCGATTGAAGTTTATCCGCGCGGCGCAGGTATCGGGTTTCACGCTCGACGAAATATCTGAACTGCTCGCGCTGGAAGCGAGCGAAGACCGCGTCCGGGTGCGCACGCTGGCGCGCCAGCGGATCGAGGCTCTCGACGAAAAGATCGCGCAGATGACCGAAACCCGTGCCGCGCTCGCGCGCCTCGCCGATCAATGCGCCGCGAGCGACAAGGGGCCGTGTCCGATTTTGGCGTCGTTCGAGGCGTGATTTTTGATAATGTCAGGTTTCGACCGGAAGGGGACAAGCCAAAGCTATACTCCCGTTCGTGTCGAGCGAAGTCGAGACACGCGAAGGCTGGCGCTTCCCAAGCGTGTCTCGACTTC
>NZ_JAYSAH010000102.1:0-11233 GCF_041916015.1 Sphingopyxis sp.
GATGCGGCGCGCCAGAATGCGGCGGCGGTCGCGGCGGCGCGCGAGGCGGCGGCGCTGTCGGTCAGCGCGGCGGCGGCGAGCGGCTATATCGCGCTGCTCGCGCTCGACCAGCGGCGCGAATTGCTGAAGCAGACGCTGGTCTCGCGCGGCGAGGCGCTGCGGATCGCGCGCGACCGGGCCGAGGCGGGCTATACGTCGCAGCTCGAGCTCCAGCAGTCCGAGGCCGAATATCGGTCGGCCGAGCAGCAGATCCCGGCGATCGAGGCGGCGATCGCACGGCAGGAGAATGGGCTGTCGCTGCTGGTCGGCGACACGCCGCATGCGATCGCGCGCGGCACGGCCTTCGACGGGCTGAAGACCCCGGCGGTGCCCGCGGTGATGCCGTCGGAACTGCTCCGCCGGCGCCCCGACATCGCGCAGGCCGAATATGCGCTGGCGGCGACCGACGCGAATCTGCGCGCGGCGCGCGCGCAATTCCTGCCGCAGATCCGGCTGTCGGCGTCGGGCGGGGCGGTCGTCTCGTCGCTGCTCGGGGACCCGATCAGCATCTGGTCGGTGGGCGGCAGCGTCCTCGCGCCGATCTTTCAGGGCGGGCGGTTGCAGGGCCAGTTCGACGCCGCGACCGCGCAACGCGATCAGGCGGCCTTCGCCTATCGCAAGTCGGTGCTCACCGCCTTTCGCGAGGTCGAGGACCAGTTGGCGCTGATCGACCGGCTGGGGGCGCAGGAACAGGCATTGCTCGCGCAGCATAATGCGGTGGCGGAGGTGCTGCGCCATGCCACCAACCGTTATCGCGCGGGCTATTCGCCCTATCTGGAACAGATCGACGCGCAGCGCGCCTTGCTGGCGGTCGATCAGGCGCTGATCCAGCTGCGCGCCGACCGGCTGACCGCCTATGTCGCGCTCTATCAGGCGTTGGGGGGCGGGGCGGTTAGCTGACCCGGAAATGCGACAGGAAGGGCTGGATCCGCCAGCGAATCTGGGCTTCGTCGAGCGTCCCGTCCTCGATCCCCGCCAGCGTGTTGAGGATCGTGTCGCCCGAGATGATCGAGGCGAACAGGTGCGCGGCGGCTTCGGGATCGTCGATCGTCGCTTCGCCCGCCGCGGCCCAGTCGGCGAAGAGGTCGGACAATTCGCGGATCGTCGGCATGTGAAGGTCGCGATAGGTCTGGAGCGCGAAATCGCGGTCGCGCAGGCATTCCGAAACGAGCATCCGCATCAGCGCGACCGCGCGCGGCGAACGCCGGAATTCGAGCTCGCTCATCACATAGCTCATCAGCGTATCGACGTTCGACTGCGCTCCGACGGGGCTGCGTTCCATGCGCTTCAGCATCGCCTCGTCGCGCCAGCGGGTCGCGATCGCGTGGAGCAGGCCCTGCTTGTTGCCGAACAATTCATAGAGGGTCGCAAGCGATCCGCCCGAACGGCGGACGATCTCGGCGAGACTGGTGCGGTCATAACCCTGTTCGATGAACAGCGCCTCGGCGGCGTCGAGAATGGCCTCGTGCCGCAGGGCACGCGGGCTGAGCCTGTCCGTCCGGCATATCGCGGTTTCGCCCTTGTTCAACGCCTTTTCTCTCCCTTGCTCTTTGGTGTAATTTAAATTACACGCCGCAATAACGCAACCGTTCGATCGCATTCACGTTCGGCAAACAGACATTTTTCCAGGGGTCCTTATGATTCGCCTTCGTCCCGTGGCAGGCGCCGTCTGCGCTGCGCTGGCTCTCGTGCTGGCTTCCTGCTCGTCCGAAGCGCCGCCCGCGCCCCCGCCGCCCGAGGTCAATATCGTGACCGTCGGGACGCAGGCGGTGCCGAACATCATCGAACTTCCGGGCCGCGTGCAGGCCTATCGCACCGCCGAGGTCCGCGCGCGGGTCGACGGGATTGTCGAGCGCCGGCTGTTCGAGGAAGGCAGCCTCGTCGCGGCCGGCAAGGCGCTGTTCCGCATCGATCCGCGCCAGCTGACCGCGAACGTCAACGCTGCGCGCGCGCAACTCGCCCGCGCGCAGGCGACTGCGGCCAACGCGCGGCAGGTCGTCGGGCGCTACCAGCCGCTGCTCGCCGACCAGGCGATCGGCAAGCAGGAATATGACGCCGCGGTTGCGGCGCAGCGCACCGCCGAGGCCGACGTCCAGTCGGCGCAGGCCAATCTCGAATCGGCGCGGCTCAACCTCGGCTATTCGACCGTCACCGCGCCGATCGGCGGCCGCGCGCGGCGCGCCGAGGTGACCGAGGGGGCGCTGGTCAGCGCCGCGCAAGGGACGCTGCTGACGACGATCGAACAGATCGACCGCGTCTACGTCAATTTCGGCCAGTCGAGTTCGGACCTGATGGCGATCCGCCGCGACATGGAATCGGGGCGGCTGCAATTGCCGCCGACCGCGCGCACCGAGGTGCAACTGATCCTCGAGGACGGGACTCCCTATCCGGTGACCGGCCATCTCGATTTCTTCGACCTGTCGATCGACGAGGCGACCGGCACCGCCGCGCTGCGCGCCGAATTCCCCAATCCCACCAGCGCCCTGCTGCCCGGTCAGTTCGTGCGGGCGCGGATCAAGGCGGGTATCCGGCCCAACGGCATCCTGATCCCGCAGCGCGCGGTCAAGCTCTCCGCCGACGCAGCGACGGTGATGATCGTCGATGCGCAGAACAAGGCGGCGATCCGTCCGGTGAAGCTCGGCACGATGGAGCAGGGGCAGTGGGCGATCGTCGATGGCCTGAAGCCGGGGGACAAGGTGATCGTCGACGGGCTGCAGAAGGTCCAGCCGGGCCAGCCGGTCCGGGTTGCGGGCGCCGCGACGAAGACGCCGCGGGCCGCCAAGACCGCGGCCCCCAAGCGCTAAGGCTCCCCCATGACCCCCCGCTTTTTCATCGACCGGCCCATCTTTTCATGGGTCATCGCCATCGGCATCCTGCTCGCCGGGATCATCGCGCTGCGCAGCCTGCCGGTCGAGCAATATCCGTCGGTCGCGCCGCCGTCGCTGACGATCAGCGTCACCTATCCCGGCGCCGACGCGAAAACGCTCGAGCAGAATGTCACCCAGGTCATCGAGCAGGAACTGAACGGGGTCGAGGGCTTCCTCTACATGGCCTCGACCAGCGAATCGAACGGCACGGCGTCGATCACCCTGACCTTCGAGGCGGGGACCGACATCGACACCGCGCAGATGGAGGTGCAGAACCGCCTCCGCCGCGTCGAACAGCGCTTGCCCGAGGATGTGCGGCGGCAGGGCATTTCGGTGACCGAGGCCAATTCGGGCTTCCTGCTCATCGTCGCGATCACCTCGAAGAGCGGCAAGACCGACCCGATGGAGATCAACAATTTCGCCAACACGCGCGTGCTCGACGAGCTGCGCCGCGTGAACGGGGTCGGCAACGTTCAGGCCTTCGCGCCCGAATATGCGATGCGCATCTGGCTCGATCCGCAGAAGCTCGCTTCCTATAATCTCTCGCCCGCCGAGGCGCTGGCGGCGGTGCAGGAACAGAACAGCCAGACTCCCGGCGGCCAGCTCGGCGACCAGCCGCTCGCCAAGGGCGCGCAGCTCAACGCCGTGATCACGACGCAGGGCCGCTTCACCAAGCCCGAACAGTTCCAGAGCATCATCCTGCGCGCCAATCCCGACGGGTCGGCGGTGACGCTGGGCGACGTCGGGCGGGTCGAGCTCGGCGCGGCGAGCTATCTCTTCTCCTCCGAACTCAACGGCAAGCCGATGGCGGGCCTCGCGGTTCAGCTGACCCCGGGCGCCAACGCGCTGTCGACCGCGCAGGGCATCCGCGACCGCATGGACGAGCTGGCGAAAGGCTTCCCGTCCGACGTCACCTGGTCGATCCCCTATGACACCACGCCCTTCATCAGCCTGTCGATCGACGAGGTGGTGAAGACGCTGGTCGAGGCAATGGCGCTCGTCATCCTCGTCATGTTCCTGTTCCTCCAGAACTGGCGCGCGACGGTGATCCCGGCGGTGGTCGTGCCGATCGCGCTCGCCGGCGCGTGCCTCGGCCTCTGGCTCGCGGGCTTCTCGATCAACGTGCTGACCCTGTTCGGCATGGTGCTGGCGATCGGCATCCTCGTCGACGATGCGATCGTGGTGATCGAGAATGTCGAGCGCATCATGAGCGAGGAGCATCTATCGCCCTATGAGGCGACGGTGAAGGCGATGGGGCAGATCACCTCGGCGATCATCGGCATCACGCTGGTGCTGATCGCGGTGTTCATCCCGATGGCCTTTTTCCCCGGCTCGACCGGCGGCATCTATCGCCAATTCTCGCTGACGCTGGCGATCTCAATCGGCTTTTCGGCGCTGCTCGCGCTGACGCTGACGCCCGCGCTGTGCGCGACGCTGCTCAAGCCGCACGACGCCGCGACGCATGGCGGACCGATCGGCGAGCGGCTCGACCGTTTCTTCGGCGGCTTCAACCGCTGGTTCGGGCGCACGACCGACCGTTATCAGGGCCGCGTCGGCCGCCTGCTGTCGGCGCCGCTGCGCTGGCTCGGCGTCTTCGTCGCGCTCGTCGCGGTGACCGCGCTGCTGTTCACGCGCCTGCCGGGCTCCTTCCTGCCGCAGGAGGATCAGGGTTATCTGATCACCGTCATCCAGGCGCCGCCGGGCGCGACGACCCAGCGCACCGACCTGGCCGCCAATCAGGTGAAGAAATTCTTCGCCGGGCAGCCGCAGGTCGCGAACGTCGTGTTCGTGCGCGGCTTCAGCTTCTTCGGTCAGGGGCAGGCGAACGCGATCATGTTCACCCCGCTCAAGCATTGGGACGAACGCAAGGGCAAGGAAAACAGCGCTGACGCGATCGCCGGCAAGGCGATGGGCGCCTTCATGGGGATCAAGGAAGCGTTCGTCTTTTCGCTGAGCCCGCCGTCGATCCCCGAACTCGGCACCGCGAGCGGCTTTACCTTCAAGCTGCAGGATCGCGGCGGAGGCGGCCGTGCGGCGCTGCTCGCCGCGCGCAACCAGATGCTCGGCGGCGCGATGCAGAGCAAACTGCTCGCCAACGTCCGGCCCGAGGGGCAGGAGGATGCGCCGGTGCTGAAGGTCGATATCGACCGCATCAAGGCGCGCGCGCTCGGCCTGTCGATCGGCGACGTCAACGCGACGCTCGCGATCAGCTTCGGCAGCGCCTATGCCAACGACTTCACCCGCGAGGGCCGCGTGCTGCGCGTGCTGCTCCAGGCCGACGCCGCGAGCCGGATGACGCCGCAGGACGTGCTCGACCTCAAGGTGCGCAGCGCATCGGGCGGCATGGTGCCCTTCGGCTCGTTCAGCACCGCCGAATGGTCGGCCGACGCGCCGCAACTTCAACGCTACAACGGCTACCCGGCGATGACGATTTCGGGTGAAGCCGCGCCCGGCAAATCGACCGGCGAGGCGATGGCCGAGATGGAGCGGCTCGCGCAGAGCCTGCCCGCCGGTTTCGCCTATGAATGGACCGGCATCTCCTATGAGGAGAAGCAGTCGGCGGGGCAGATCGGCATGTTGCTCGGCCTGTCGCTCGTCGTCGTCTTCCTGCTGCTCGCGGCGCTCTACGAAAGCTGGTCGGTGCCGGTTTCGGTGCTGCTCGTCGTGCCCTTGGGCGTGCTCGGCGCGGTGCTCTTCTCGATGCTCCGCGGGCTGTCCGCCGACGTCTATTTCAACGTCGGGCTGATCACGATCATCGGGCTTGCCGCCAAGAACGCGATCCTGATCGTCGAATTCGCGATCGAGCAGGAAGCCGAGGGCAAATCGACGCTCGACGCGGTGATGGAGGCGGTGAAGCTCCGTCTCCGCCCGATCATCATGACCAGCCTTGCCTTCATCCTCGGCATGCTGCCGCTGGTGATCGCGAGCGGGGCGGGGGCGGCGAGCCGCCGCGCGGTCGGCACCGGCGTGATGGGCGGGATGATCGCCGCGACGTTGCTCGGCATCTTCTTCATCCCGCTCTTCTACCTGTCGGTCCGCAAGTGGCTCAGCCGCAAGCGGCCACCCGCACCTGCCGAAAAAGGTCATCATGAGGAGGAGCCGAGCCATGCGTAAGCCGATCCTGCTCCTCGCCGCGGCGGCGATGCTGTCGGGCTGCGTCAACCTCGCGCCGCCGCACACGCGGCCGCCGCTGCCGACCGCGCCCGACTATCCCGAGGGCTTCGCGAACGACGTCGCGCTCGGCCAGCGCGCGACCGAGGTTTCGTGGCACGATTTCTTCGCCGACCCGCAGCTCGAGGCGCTTGTCGCGCGCGCGCTCGAACGCAACCGCGACCTCGCGATCGCGGTCGCGCGGATCGAGGAAGCGAAGGGGCAATATCGCATCCAGGACGCCGACCGTCTGCCGACCGTGGGCGCGAGCGCCGACGCGACGCGCAGCCGCGCCTTTTCGGCCTTTACCACGCCGCCGGGGCCCGATAGCTCGAACCGCTATTCGGTCGGGGTCGGGGTCACCGGCTTCGAGCTCGATTTCTGGGGGCGGGTGAAGAATCTGTCCGAAGCCGCGCGCAGCCAGTATTTCGCCACCCAGCAGGCCGAGCGCGCCTTTCGCCTGTCGCTGATCCGCGACGTCGCTTCGGCCTATTTCGCCTCGCGCGGCGCGGAGGAACAGATCGTGCTGGCCGAAGCGACGGTGACGAGCCGGCGCGAGGGGCTCCGCATCGCCAAGCTCCGGCTCGACGCGGGCGTGACCTCGGCGCTCGACTATCGCCAGTCGGAGACGCTGCTGACGCAGGCCGAGACGCAGCTGGCCAGCCTGAAGCTCGCCAAGGCGCAGGCCGATAATTTCCTCGCCGTGCTCGCCGGCGGGCCGCTGCCCGCCGACCTGCCGGCGCCGCTGCCGCTCGTCGACCAGTCGCGCCCACCCGCGCTGACCGCCGGACTGCCGTCCGACCTGCTCGTGGCGCGGCCCGACATATTGCAGGCCGAGGAACAGCTTCGCGCCGCGCGCGCGAATGTCGGCGCCGCACGTGCGGCTTTCTTCCCCTCGATCTCGTTGACCGGCAATGCCGGCTTTGCGTCATCGTCGCTCGACGGACTGTTCGGCAATAATGGGCTGACATGGAGCTTCGGCCCGTCGATCAGCCTGCCGATCTTCGATTTCGGGCGCAACAAGGGTAATCTGACCGTCGCCGAGGCGCGCGAGAATATCGCGGTCGCGACCTATGAGAAGACCGTCCAGTCGGCCTTCCGCGAGGTCGCCGACGCGCTGGCCGGCCGCCGTCATCTCGCCGAGCAGGTCGAGGCGCAGGAGCGCGGGACCGAGGCGACGCGCCGCATCGCCGACCTGGCGCGCAAGCGCTATCGCGAGGGCGTATCGACCTATCTCGAAGTGCTCGACGCCGAACGCAACCTGTTCGCGTCCGAGCAGGCGCTGATCGAGCTGCGGCGCGCGCAGGTCGATAATCTCGTCACGCTCTACGTCGCGCTCGGCGGGGGGCTGGTCGAACCGTCCTGACCGCGCTATCGGGCGGCGCGCCGCCATGGGCGGCACGCGAAAAGGGGCCACGTCCCCGCCCGTGAAAAGCGGGTCTGAGGTCCGGGACGGCCCGGCAGTCTTGAAGGAGGCTGTCATGGCCTGGTTCTATCTTACCATCGCCGGCCTGTTCGAAATCGTCTGGGCTTTTTCGATGAAGCAGTCGGAGGGGTTTACGCGGCCCGGACCGACCATCGTCACCCTCGCCGCGATGACCGCGAGCTTCGTCCTGCTGTCGCTGTCGATGCGCTCGCTGCCGCTCGGCACCGCCTATACGATCTGGACCGGCATCGGCGCGGTCGGGGCGTTCGTCGTCGGCATCGCGATACTGGGCGAGCAGGCGAGCGCGATGCGGATCGTCGCGGCCCTGTTGATCGTGTCGGGGCTGTTGCTGATGAAGCTGTCGTCACCCGCCTGAGCGGCAATCGCTTGCCAAGGGCCGAGCGCGCGGGTAAAGGCCGCTCCATTCGGACAGCTGCGCCGCTTCCTTCCGCCTTTCGCCGGCATCGCCGGGGAGGGTGGGCGGACTATTGCCCAAAGCCCGCTTGACGCGGCAGGGGCGGCAACCCATCTGGCCGGAACCCAAGGACGTTTGAAGGACAGGACGATCGATATGGCGAGGCCCAAGATTGGCGAATTCGTCAACCAGGTGAAAACCGAAGCCACCAAGATCGTGTGGCCCACGAGCCGCGAGACGGTGCAGACGACGATCATGGTGATCATCATGACGACGATTCTGGCGATCTTCTTCTTCGGCGTCGATTCTGGTTTCAAGTTCATCGTCAGCTGGCTGACGTCGCTCGCGCGCTAAGCGCGGCACCGAAGGTTTAAAAGGGACACGCAACATGGCGCGCTGGTACATCATTCACGCCTATTCGGGCTTCGAGAACAAGGTCCGCGATTCGGTACTCGCCGAGGCCGAGCGCATGGGCCTGACCCAGCTCGTCGAAGCGGTCGAGGTGCCGGTCGAGACCGTCACCGAAGTGAAGCGCGGGAAGAAGGTGCAGGCGGAACGCAAGTTTTTCCCCGGCTATGTCCTCGCCAAGCTCACCATGACCGACGACGTCTATCACCTCGTCAAGAACACCCCGAAGGTGACGGGCTTCCTGGGGTCGATGGGCAAGCCGCAGGCGATCAGCGAGGCCGAGGCCGCGCGCATCCTCAACAGCAAGGAAGAGGCCGCGGCGCGCCCGAAGACCGAAATCCGCGTCGATTACGAGATCGGCGATCAGGTCAAGGTGCTCGAAGGCCCGTTCGCGAGCTTCAACGGCGTCGTCGAGGAACTCGACTTCGACAAGGCGCGCGTCAAGGTCAGCGTCTCGATCTTCGGTCGCGCGACCCCGGTCGAGCTCGATTTCGAGCAGGTCGAACGCATGAAGTGATGGCCGCACGCCATCGCTCCCGACAGGATTGGATGATGCCATGAGCCTGACTCCTGCCGAGATTCAGGCCCGTATCGATCGCGCGCGAGAGATCAACGCCAGCGTACCGGCCGAAAAGGTCGTGCGCGCGGTCGCGCGGCTCTTCGATCTCGATCCGGTCCCCGGCGTCGAGGACGAGTTCACCTTTCCCGCGCTCGCAAGCACCGCGCGCGACCGCATCTTCGGCGGGCAGGTGATCGCGCAGGCGATGATGGCGGCGGCGCGCACCGTAGAGGACGGCAAGCAGGTCCATTCGCTTCACGCCTATTTCCTGCGCGGCGGCGACGAGACCAAGCCGCTGCATTTCCGCATCCACCGCGACTTCGACGGGCGCAGCTTCTCGAACCGCCGCGTCGTCGTGCGGCAGGACGGCAAGGTCATCTTCAACCTGACCGCATCGTTTCAGGTCAAAGCGGAAGGGCTGTCGCATCAGGTGCCGATGCCCGACCTCCTGCCGCCCGAGGAATGCTGGGACTTTACCGATTTCGTCGCGGCGGCACCCGAAATTTCCGACCGGCAGTTTGCGAACATGGCGCGCCGCCGCCCGTTCGAGATGCGCAGCTATCGCCCCCCTGCGGGGACCGGCGCGACGCAGCATTATCAATGGTTCCGCGTCGCCGCGCCGATCGGCGACGATCCGCTGATCCACCGCGGCTTTCTGGCTTTCGCGTCGGACATGGGCTTGCTGTCGTCGGCGATGCTGCCGCACGGCGTGAATTTCTGGACCCCCGGCATGGTCTCCACCAGCCTCGACCATGCGATGTGGTTCCACGCCGATATTCGCGTCGACGAATGGTTCGTGTTCGTGATGGATACCCCGTGGACGGGCGGCGACCGCGGCCTCTGCCGCGGTTCGATCTATCGCCGGGACGGCACGCTGATCGCGACCGCGGTGCAGGAGGGGCTGGTGCGCTACCGCCCGCAGGGGTGAGCGCATAAGGCTTGTTTTTGGCGGCGTTTGCGCCTATGCGCGCCCCTTCGCGTCAGATACGGGCGTGATTCCGCGCGGGAGGAAGGGGTGATGCCCTTCTGCTTGACCGCTTATTTTGAGCCCCGGCTACGTCCGGGGCGACAGAAAGAAAGGAGGCCATCATGGCCAAGAAGATCAGCGGCTATATCAAGCTGCAGGTGCCCGCCGGCACCGCCAACCCGTCGCCGCCGCTCGGGCCGGCGCTGGGTCAGCGCGGCGTCAACATCATGGAATTCTGCAAGGCGTTCAACGCCGCGACCGACGGCCTCGAAAAGGGTCAGCCGACCCCGACGATCATCACCGTCTTCGCCGACAAGAGCTTTTCCTTCGTCACCAAGACGCCCCCGGCGACCTATCTGATCAAGAAGGCCGCGAACCTGAAGTCGGGCTCGAAGGAGCCCGGCAAGATCAGCGGCGGCAAGATCGCGCGCTCGAAGCTCGCCGAGATCGCCGAGCTGAAGATGAAGGATCTCAACGCCAACGACATCGAACAGGCGACGAAGATCATCGAAGGCAGCGCCCGCTCGATGGGCCTCGAAGTGACGGAGGGCTGAACCCATGGCTAAGCTGACCAAGAAGCAGAAGGCCCTTGAGGGCAAGGTCGACGCGCTGAAGCTGCACGGCGTCGATGAAGCGATCAAGCTGGTGCGCGAGCTGGCGACCGCCAAGTTCGACGAAACGCTGGAAATCGCGATGAACCTCGGCGTCGATCCGCGTCACGCCGACCAGATGGTCCGTGGCGTCGTGACGCTGCCCGCCGGCACCGGCAAGGACGTCAAGGTCGCGGTCTTCGCGCGCGGCGACAATGCCGAGAAGGCGCTGGCCGCCGGCGCCGACAAGGTGGGCGCCGAAGACCTGATGGAAGACATGCTCGCGGGCAACCTCGACTATGGCCGCGTCATCGCGACGCCGGACATGATGGGCATCGTCGGCCGCCTCGGCAAGACGCTGGGTCCGAAGGGCCTGATGCCGAACCCGAAGCTCGGCACCGTCACCCCGAACGTCGCCGAAGCGGTCAAGGCGGCCAAGGGCGGCCAGATCGAATTCCGCGTCGAAAAGGTCGGCATCATCCACGCCGGCCTCGGCAAGCTGTCGTTCGGCGAGGAAAAGCTCCGCCAGAACTTCGACGCCTTCGTCGATGCGATCGTCAAGGCGAAGCCGTCGGGCGCCAAGGGCAAGTACGTCCGCAAGGTCGCGCTGTCGTCGTCGATGGGCCCGGGCGTGAAGGTCGACACGGCCGACGTCGCCGGCGCCTGATCGCCACCGACAGGAATTAGGGAAGGGCCGGGGGAAACTCCGGCCTTTTTCTTATTGGCGCGGGCGATTTTGAGGTGAGGAGCGGACCGTCCTCTATTTCCTTTCGGGTCGAGCGAAGTCGAGACACGCTTGGGAAGCGCCAGCC
>NZ_JAYSAH010000103.1:0-32353 GCF_041916015.1 Sphingopyxis sp.
CGGCGACCAGTTGCGCGGCGGGCGCTGAACGCTCTGCGGCCGCTCGGGCGCGGGATTGACGGTGCCGGCTCCCGGCGTGGGGCGGTCGCGCCACGGGCGGCCCGCACCGGGGCGATCGGGGCGCACAGGGTTGCTCGTCGTCGGCGGCGTACCGGGATTGATGCGATCGCGCCAGCGACCGGGCCGCGTACCATGCTGTCCGTCGCCATGGTCGGGGCGACCCTGCCAGCCGCCGGGGCGGTCCGGCTTGCCGTTGCCATCGGGTTTGCCGTGGCCGGGACGGTTCCAGTTGCCGTGATCGCCGCCATGATGCTTCCACCAGGCACGGCGTCCGCCCCAATAGTTCAGATACTGGCCACGCAGCGGATAGCGGTTGTGGTAGCTGTCGAAGAGCCACATGCCATAGCCGGGATAGTAATAATTGTCGTACCAGCCGCCGCCGAAGCCGATCTGCGCGAAGCCGCCGCTATAGTCGGCGCTGTCGTAGCAGTCGTAGCCATAGCCGTCGTCATAGGCATAGCCATCGCCGTCGTAATAATCGGCGCCATAGCGCGTCGCGCAGTCGCCGCCGGCATAGCTGCTGCCATAGACATCGCCATAATAGCAGCCGCCGAGCGTCGTCGTCGCGAGCGCGGCGAGCGCGATGGGGAGAGATTTTCCAAAGGCCTTGGGCATGGCTTTATCCTTCAACGGATCAAACGGACGCGACCCGTCATCTTGCCATGAGATTGCACGAGCCGAGTTGAATTTGCGGTGAATGGAGCCGCGGGCCGCGGCAAGCGTTACTTGCATTGGTGTCAGTAGTTCGATAGCCAGAAGATATTGGCAACGAAGGATGAGACCTCGCGCATGAACGCCCCTGCGAAACTCAACTGGTCGGAAGCCCGCTTCGGCCCCGATACGGCGCATTGGCTGCCGCGCAATCCCGATGCGGGGCTCGACCATATTCCGGGCGAAGACGGCCTGCCGGTGATCGGCAACACGCTCGAGCAGCTGCGCGACTATCCCGCCTTCACGCGGCGCATGGTCGCGAAATATGGCCGCGTTTATCGCAACAACAGCTTTGGCGGGCGCAGCGTTGCGCTGCACGGCCCGGAGGCGAACGAGCTGATCATGTTCGACCGCGAGAAAATCTTCTCGTCCGAACAGGGCTGGGGACCGGTGCTTAACCTGCTTTTTCCGCGCGGGCTGATGCTGATGGACTTCGAGCGGCACCGCGCCGACCGCAAGATATTGTCGGTCGCGTTCAAGCCCGAGCCGATGCGGCACTATGCCGACTCGCTGAACGAAGGGATTCGCGATCGCGTTCGGGCCTGGAGCGGCAAGAGCCTCCAATTCTATCCCGCGATCAAGGAGCTGACGCTCGATCTGGCGGCGACGAGCTTCCTCGGCATTCCGTGGGGACCCGAAGCCGACAAGGTCAACAAGGCCTTCGTCGACATGGTGCAGGCGTCGATCGGCGTCGTGCGCCGCCCGCTGCCCTTCACCGCGATGGGCCGCGGCGCGAAGGGGCGGGCCTGGCTCGTCGATTATTTCGGCAGGATGGTGCCCGAGCGGCGCGAGGGCGCGGGCGAGGATATTTTCAGCCAGATCTGCCGCGCGAAGGACGACGACGGCGAATATCTCGGCACCGGCGCGATCGTCGATCATATGAACTTCCTGATGATGGCCGCGCACGATACCATCACCAGCTCGATCACGACGATGGTCTGGCAGCTCGCGAAGCATCCTGAATGGCAGGACAAGCTGCGCGAGGAGATGCTGGCCGTTGCACCGGCGGGCGAGGGCGTCGGGCACAACGGCCTCGGCGAGCTCGAACTGACCGAATGGGCGTTCAAGGAGTCGCTGCGTCTCGTGCCGCCGGTGCCGACCTTTCCGCGCCGAGCGCTCAAGGATTTCGAGTTCGGCGGCTATCGCATCCCCGCGGGGACCAGCGTCGGGGTCAGCCCCGCCTTCACCCATATGATGGAGGAGCATTGGCCCGAGCCCGCCAAGTTCGACCCGATGCGCTTCGCCCCCGAGCCGACGCGCGAGCGGCACAAATATGCCTGGGTGCCCTTCGGCGGCGGCGCACATATGTGCCTCGGACTCCACTTCGCATACATGCAGGCGAAGATCTTCTTCCATCATGTCGTCACCACGCACCGCATCACGGTGCGCGAGGGCTACGCTCCCGAATGGCAGATGCTCCCGATCCCGCGCCCGAAGGACGGGCTGACGGTGACGTTCGAGCCGCTCTGATCAGAATCACCTCCCCCTTGATGGGGGAAGGGGCATTGTGCCGCCGCTCCTCGTCGCCCATTTGGGGCGAGTGACGAATCCTCGCCCTTATCTTACATGGTTCGCCGTCGCGGTCGTGGCGACTATCGCTGCAATATGGCTGATGACCTGGGTGCGCGAGCATCCCGAACATTTCCCCGGCGCGCGGTTCGAGTTCAGCCATCCGCAGGGCTGGGCGACGCACCGCAAGCTGATGAATTTCGTGCGCGACGATGCCGCCTGCTTTGCCGCCTTCGACCGCGCGAGGGCGGGCTATGAGCGGCGGCCGGTCGTCGGGACCGGCCAGTGCCGCGCGAGCCAGCGCATGGTCCTGACCGGCAACGGCCTCGTGCCGACGATGCGCCCCTTCTATGCCGCGCCGGGTTGCGCGGTGACCGCGGCGATGGCGCTCTGGACCCACGATGTCGTGCAGCCCGCGGCGCGGAAATATTTCGGACAGAATGTCATCGAGCTCGAAAATCTCGGCAGCTACAATTGCCGCAAGATCGCGGGAAAGCAGACGCAGAGCGAGCATTCGACCGCCAATGCGATCGACATCTCGGCTTTCATTCTGGCCGACGGGACGCGGATCACGCTGATCAACGACTGGACGCCGGGCGACAAGCGCAGCGAATTTCTGCACGCCGTCCGCGACAGATCGTGCGGCCTGTTCTCGACCGTGCTGTCACCCGATCACAACGCCGCGCACGCCAATCATTTCCACCTCGACATGGCGATACGAACGGGGGGCTGGACGGTCTGTGACTGAGCATTTGCAGGTCAGGCGATCGCCTGATGACTTGGAAAATGCGGCAACGAGAGGGGCTTAGACAGTGAAGCTCTCGCCGCAGCCGCACGCGCCCTTGGCGTTCGGGTTCTCGAACACGAAGCCCGCGGCGAAATCGTCCTCGACCCAGTCCATCGTGCTGCCGATGAGGTACAGAACCGATGCCCCGTCGATGTAGAAGACGCCGCCCGGTGTCTCGATCTTCTCGTCGAACTTCGCCTCTTCGGTCACATAATCGACCGAGTAGGCGAGCCCCGAACAGCCGCGGCGCGGGGTCGACAGCTTGACGCCGATCGCGCCTTCGGGCGCCGAGGCCATCAGCTTCGCGATGCGTTCCTCGGCGTTCGGCGTCAGCGTGACGGCGGCGGGGCGGGCGCGGATCTTGGTCTCGGTCATTACAACATCCCCAGTTCGAGGCGCGCTTCGTCGCTCATATTGGCGGGCGACCAAGGCGGGTCCCAGACGAGATTGACCTCGGCATCGCCGACGCCCGGCACCGCGCCGACGCGCAGTTCGACCTCGCCCGGCATCGATTCGGCGACCGGGCAGTGCGGCGTGGTCAGCGTCATCGTGACCATCACATGCCCCTCGTCGATCTCGACATTGTAGATCAGGCCGAGGTCATAGATGTTCACCGGAATCTCGGGGTCGTAAATGTCTTTCAGCGCGTTGATCACTGCTTCGTACAGGTCGCCGCCGACCGCGCCGGGATCGGCGGCCGCGGGTTTCGCGGCGAGGAAGCCTTCCAGATAGTCGCGCTTGCGCTCGAGCTTCTCGCCCATCGTTTCCGGTGTGGTCTCGACATCTTCGACGCGCGCCTTCGGCGGAGCCTCGACGCGTTCCACTTCCTCGACCCTGATCGTCCGCTCTTCGTTCATCCGAAAATCCTCTCGACGCGGGCGAGGCCGTCGATCAGCGCCGTCACATCGTCGTCGTTGCTGTACAATCCAAAACTCGCGCGCGCGGTCGCCGGAACGCCGAGATGTTCCATCAGCGGCTGCGCGCAATGATGCCCGGCACGGATCGCGACCCCGCTTTCGTCCAAGATAGTGCCGATGTCGTGCGGATGAACCCCCGCCATCGCGAAACTGACGATTCCGGCGCTGTTTTCGGGACCGAAAAGCGTGATGCTGTTCTTGCGTGCGAGTTGCTCGCGCAAGGCTCCGACCAGCGCACATTCATGCGCGTGGATAGCGTCGATGCCTATGGCGGAGACATAGTCGACCGCCGCCGCGAGCCCCAGCGCCTCGACGATCGCCGGGGTGCCCGCCTCGAAGCGCGTCGGGGCGGGGGCGTAGGTCGTCTTCGCGAAGGTTACGCGGTCGATCATCGACCCGCCGCCCTGCCACGGCGGCAGCGCGTCCAATTTGTCGCTCCACAACACCCCGATGCCGGTCGGCCCGTAAAGCTTGTGGCCCGAAAAGGCATAATAATCGCAGCCGAGCGCCGCGACATCGACGGGCAGCCGCGGCACGGCCTGGCAGCCGTCGATCAGCAATTCGGCGCCGACGCGGTGGGCGAGTTCGGCGGCGCGCACGACGTCGAGCGGGCTGCCGAGCACGTTCGAGACATGCGCGAAGGCGACCATATTATGTTCGGGGGTCAGGATTTTCTCGGCGGCATCGAGGTCGATGCGCCCGTCCCCGGTCAGCGGGCAGACGTCGATTTCCCAACCTGCCAACTGCCACGGTACGATATTGCTGTGATGTTCGAGCACCGACAGCAGCACGCGGCCCTTCTTCGGATGCGAGTAAGCGACGAGATTGATCGCCTCGGTCGCGCCGCGCACGAAGACGACCTGATCGTCCTTGGCGCCGATGAACGCCGCGATCCGCCGCCGCGCCGCCTCATAGGCGAGCGTCATGTCCGCCGAGCGGGCATAGACGCCGCGATGCACGGTCGCATAGTCACGGCCCATCGCGAGGGTGCAGGCATCGAGAACCGCCTGCGGCTTCTGCGCTGTCGCCGCGGTATCGAGATAGTGCCAGCCGGCGGTCAGGCCGGGAAAGTCGGCCCTGATGTCCCCATCCCGCGTGCGGGTGGGGTTAGGGGAGGGCGTGTCCGTGGCTGTCGCGACGCTCACACCAACTCTCCCAGCTTCGCCAGCGCGAGCGCCTGCAGCTTTTCCTCATCCTCGGCGCCGTCGAACACGCCCGCGACGAAAGCCTGCAGCAAAATCTTTTTTGCCTCGGCGGGCGGGAGCCCGCGCGACTGGAGATAGTAAAGGCTCATCGCATCGAGCTCGCCGATCGCGCAGCCGTGCGCGCATTTGACGTCGTCGGCGAAGATTTCGAGTTCGGGCTTGGCGTTCGCGGTCGCGCCCCTTTCGAGCAGCATCGCCTTCACATCCTGCTCGCTGTCGGTCTGCTGCGCATCGCGCGCAACCGCGACCTTGCCGAGATAGGTGCCCGTCGCGGTGCCGCCGAGCACCGAGCGCACCATCTGCCGCGACGTCGCACCGGGTTCGGCGTGGGTGACGGTGGTGATGATCTCAAGGGTCTGCTCGCCCCCGCCGATCTGCGCCGCGCCGAGGGCGAAATCGGCGCCTTCGTGCAGGGTGACGTTCAGTTCGATCCGCCCATAAGCGCCGCCGATGTTGAGCACATGCAGCTTGGCAACCGCACCCTTGCCAAGGGTGAGCTCGATCTGCCGGATCGCGCCTGCATCCTGCACGATCGCGCGGCGGAAGTCGCCGCCCGCGGGCACGACGATGCTCTCGGGCGCGGGCAGCGGCCAGAGGTGCGCCAGCGCCTCCATGTCGCTGTAACGCCAGGCCTCATCGCGGCGCGTGGGGATTGGTACTGCCATCACGGCCTGCTCCCCTCCGCGTCTCCGCGTCTCCGCGTGAACAGAATATAGGATTCACGCGGAGACGCGGAAACGCGGAGAATAGAAGAGATTGCGCCTTTGGCGCGAAAACGTGTCACGCCGCAATCTCCGCATAGCCTTGACGTTCGAGTTCGAGCGCCAGTTCGGGCCCGCCCGACTTGACGATGCGGCCGCCGGCGAGGACATGGACGTAATCGGGCTGCACATAGTCGAGCAGGCGCTGATAGTGGGTGATCAGCAGCACCGCCTTGTCGGGGCGCCGCATGATTGCGTTGATCCCGTCGCCGACGATGCGCAGCGCGTCGATGTCGAGGCCCGAGTCCGTCTCGTCGAGGATCGCGAGCTTCGGGTCGAGGATGCCCATCTGCACCATCTCGTTGCGCTTCTTCTCGCCGCCCGAAAAGCCGACGTTCACCGGGCGCTTGAGCATGTCCATGTCGAGCTTGAGCAGCCCGGCCTTTTCGCGCGCCAGCTTCAGGAAGTCGCCGCCCGACAGCGGTTCTTCCCCGCGCGCCTTGCGCTGGGCGTTGAGCGCCTCGCGCAGGAACTGGACGTTCGACACGCCGGGAATTTCGACCGGATATTGAAAGCCGAGGAACAGGCCGGCGGCGGCGCGTTCGTGCGGGTCCATGGCGAGGAGATCCTGCCCATCGAACGTCACCGACCCCTCGGTAACTTCATAACCGGGCCGCCCGCCGAGCACATAGGAGAGCGTCGACTTGCCCGCGCCGTTCGGCCCCATGATCGCATGGATCTCGCCCGCATTGATGCTGAGCGACAACCCCTTGAGGATCGGCTTGTCGGCAACGGCGGCGTGGAGGTTTTCGATCTGGAGCATGTCAGACTTTCAGGAAGGATTGGGCTGCGCTTCGCAGCCAAAGAGGAGCGCCCGCAAATAGCGGCGCGACAGAATGTTGGGAAAGCCCGCGAAGGACGGGTGGCGGGCCGCCGGCTATTCGGCGGCGAAGATTTCCACCAGTTCCGAATTGCCCATTTCGTCCACGTTGATCACGCTGGTGTTCTGCAGCTGCTGCAAACGCCGGATCAAGAGGTTGATCGAATGGTGCGGGACGGTGACCACCTCGTCGCGATCGCGGTCCGATTGCTTTTGCTGGCGGATGGCGACGCCGTGCTGCGTCGGATAGGCGGTGATCGCCTGAACGGGATGCACCACCAGATCGGCGTCCGACCAGTTGAATTCCAAACCCCGTGCCATGCCCGCGCCTCCCGACCGAATCCGACTCACCGTGACGATAAGGCAAAGAGGCGGCCGAAAATGTCCCCGATTGCGGACTGGAAGCGAATTTAAGGAGGCTCATCCGACGCTGCCTTCGAGGCTGATGCCGAGCAGCTTCTGGGCTTCGACCGCGAACTCCATCGGCAGCTGCTGCAGCACTTCCTTGGCGAAGCCGTTGACGATCAGCGCCACCGCCTCTTCCTGCGAAAGCCCGCGCTGCATCGCGTAGAAGAGCTGGTCGTCGCTGATCTTGCTCGTCGTCGCTTCATGCTCGACGGTCGCGGTCGGGTTGCGAACTTCGATGTACGGCACCGTATGCGCGCCGCACTGGTCGCCCAAAAGCAAGGAATCGCACTGGGTGAAGTTGCGCACCCCCTCGGCGTTCGGCGCGACGCGCACCAGCCCGCGATAGGTGCCGCTCGACTTGCCCGCGCTGATCCCCTTGCTGACGATGGTCGAGCGGGTGCGCTTGCCATTGTGGATCATCTTGGTGCCGGTGTCGGCCTGCTGGTAATTGTTGGTGACCGCGACCGAATAGAATTCGCCGACGCTGTCATCGCCGTTGAGCACACAGCTTGGATATTTCCAGGTGATCGCGCTGCCGGTTTCGACCTGCGTCCACGACACCTTGCTGCGCTTGCCCTGACAGAGGGCGCGCTTGGTCACGAAATTATAGATGCCGCCCTGGCCCTCGGCATTGCCGGGATACCAGTTTTGTACCGTCGAATATTTGATCTCGGCATCGTCGAGCGCGACCAGTTCGACCACCGCGGCGTGGAGCTGGTTCTCGTCGCGCATCGGCGCGGTGCAGCCTTCGAGATAGGAGACGTAAGCGCCCTTGTCGGCGACGATCAGGGTGCGCTCGAACTGCCCCGTGTTTTCGGCATTGATGCGGAAATAGGTGCTGAGCTCCATCGGGCAGCGCACCCCCTCGGGCACATAGACGAAGGTGCCATCCGAAAAGACCGCGCAATTGAGCGTCGCGAAATAATTGTCATGCATCGGCACGACCTTGCCGAGCCATTTCTTCACCAGCTCGGGATACTCGCGGACCGCCTCGCTGATCGAAAGGAAGATCACGCCCGCGCGTTTCAATTCCTCGCGGAAGGTCGTTGCCACCGAAACTGAATCGAACACCGCATCGACCGCAACCTTGCGCGCGCCCTCGACCCCCGCCAGCACTTTCTGTTCCTCGATCGGGATGCCGAGCTTCTTGTAGACTTCGAGGATTTCGGGGTCGACCTCGTCGAGCGACGACAGCTTGGGCTTCGCCTTGGGCGCCGCGTAATAATAGGCGTCCTGATAGTCGATCGGCGGCACGTTGAGCTTCGCCCAGTCGGGCGTCTCCATCGTCTGCCAGTGGCGGAACGCCTTCAGCCGCCAGTCGAGCATCCATTCGGGCTCGTTCTTCTTGGCGGAGATGAAGCGGACCGTATCCTCGGTGAGCCCCTTGGGTGCGAAGTCGGTCTCGATGGCGGAGGACCAGCCATGCTCATAATCGGCGACTTTCGCGGCGGCGTCGTGCGCGGCCTGATCCTTGACGGGGGCTTGGGTATTGTCGGTCATAATCTGATCTCGTCGCCGGCCAATGCCGGGGCAGGCCGGGTGAATACGGGTTTGGGCGCAGCGGCAAGGCTTGCGAGGCTGATGTCCGCGAGCGCGCTGCGCACCGCACCGTTCACGACGCCCCAGTGCGGCTGCACCTTGCAGCTGCCCTCGAGCGAGCAGTCGTGGCGGCCCTCGGACACGCAGGAGGTGAGGGCGATCGGGCCTTCGACTGCTTCGATGATATCCGCGACGCTGATCGCCGCCGCGGGCCGCGCAAGCCGCACTCCGCCGCCGCTGCCGCGCGAGGCGACGAGCAGACCGGCGCGCGCAAGCCCGCTGACCAGCTTCTGCGCCGTCGGTCCCGGAATGCCCGTCTGCTTGGCGAGCAGGCCGGCGTGAATCGGGACCGACCCGCACTGGCGGGCGGCGGCGCTCATCAGCACCACGGCATAATCGGCAAGGTTCGACAGACGCATGATCTTCTTCCGCCCGCAATTGCGAACGATTCTTAACTGGAGCAAATTACTCCACTTATATAGGCAAAGCGTCCGTGCGGCGCAAGCAAGCGCGATTTGGCCGGCCCAAAGAAAAATGGCACCCGCATGGCCGGGGCCAAACGGGTGCCAAGATGAAGGTCTCGGTCCTCGTCAGAGGAAGAGCTCTTCTGGGTCGCAAGGCCGGATTATGCCCGAGCGGCGATTCGCGATTGGATGAAAACGCCAAAACGACATTCGACGCTATTTTCTTTCGGCCCACCGCCGGAGGAAGCTCGTGTCAGGTATCCGAAACGAGCGGACTGACCTTCCCCGTCATCTGTTTACGGCCCCGCGTCGTCGCCTCGGTATAGAGGGTCGGTCGGGCGAGCTGGCCCGGGGTGGCGCCCGCGAAACGCTTGATTTCGCGAATCAGGTGCGACTGGTCGTAAAAGGCGTCGCCGAGTTGCGCCTCGTCGAGGCGTTCGCCGCGTGCCAGCGCTGAAGCGGCACGCACCGCACGATATTTGCGCGCCAGCATGCGCGGCGACAGGCCGTAATAATGTTTGGTCATCCGTTCGACCGAGCGGATCGACATGCCCGTCGCCGCGACGAGGTCGGGAACATGCGGCGACACCGAATCGGTCAGCCAGCGATCGACGGTGCGTGTGAACCAGACCGGCGCGGGCTCGTTTTTCTTCAGGACTTCGCGAACGAAATTATTGGCGATCACCAGCCGCTCGGCCGTATCCGCGGCGCCGATCAGCGCGTCGATCACCTCGTCGATCCAGCCGCCGAACAGGTCCGCGGCGTCGATGGCGCGGTCGGTCAGCTTGTCGGCATGTTCGCCCATCAGCGTCGCCCAGCCCGCGGGCATCATTCCGAAGCCATAGATGCGCAGGGGCCCCTTGCCGATCGCGCGGACGCTGCCGCTCGTCGGGCCGATGATCGTCGCGCGCCCCGCCGGAAAACGATGGCCGTCGGGGAAGACATATTCGCCCTCGGCCGTGCTCATGATGCGGAATTGCGGTCGGTCGGCGCGCTCGGCCTCGTCGAACAGCGGCATGTCGATGCGGACGAAATAGAAGCTCGATACCATCTCCGCCAGATCGGGGTCCGGCGGGAAATATTGGAGCTCGAACGGCGCGTCGCCGTCCGCGCCCGATGGCGAAGAAGATTCTTCCATGACGAGACCGACCCTTGGCAGCTTTATTGCTGCCTTTTTCTCTTCGTCATAATTTTCGATTTGCCGTGGCGCGTCAAGCCGCAATTCCGTGTCAGCGTTCCTTGGCGATCCAGGCATCGACGCGGCGCTCGAGAATGTCGAGCGGCACGGGACCCGATTGCAGCACGACGTCGTGGAAGGCGCGGATGTCGAATTTCGGCCCGAGCGCGGTCTGCGCGCGCGTCCTGAGTTCCATGATCTTGAGCTTGCCGATCAGATAGGCGGTCGCCTGCCCCGGATAGACGATATAGCGCTCGATCGCCTTTTCGATGTCGCCGTCGGGATTCGGGGTGTTGTCCTTGAGGTATTGGATCGCCTGCGCGCGGCTCCAGCGTTTGTCGTGGATGCCGGTATCGACGACGAGGCGGCAGGCGCGCCACAGCTCCATGCCGAGGCGGCCGAAATCGCTGTAGGGGTCGGTGTAAAAGCCCATATTCTTGGCGAGTTCCTCCGAATAGAGGCCCCAGCCTTCGGTATAGGCGGTGAAGCCGCCGAAGCGGCGGAAGGGCGGGAGGCCGGTGAGTTCGGTCTGCACCGCGCGCTGAAGATGGTGGCCGGGCACGCCCTCATGATAGGCGAGCGCCTCGAGCTCGGTCTTCGACATGTCGCGCAGGTCATAAAGATTGACATAATAGGTGCCCGGCCGCGATCCGTCGGGCGAGGGCGATTGGTAAAAGGCCTTGCCCGCCGATTTCTCGCGAAACGCCTCAACCGCCTTCACCTGCAGCGGCGCCTTGGGCAAGGTGTTGAAGAAGGTGGGGAGCCGCGCCTCCATCGCCTTCACCCTCGCCGCGACGTCGGCGAGATAGGCTTCGCGGGTCGTGTAATAATATTGCGGGCTTGTCCGCAGATGCGCGAAGAATTGGGGCAGCGTGCCCTTGAAGCCGACCTTCTTCATGATCGCTTCCATCTCGTGATGGATACGCGCGACCTCAGAGAGGCCAAGCTCGTGGATTTGCGCCGCGGTCATGTCGGTCGTGGTGTAATTCGCGAGCAGCGCCGCATAATAATCACTGCCACCCGGCATGCGCCACACGCCGTCATCGGTCGGCGCGACCTTTTGCTGGCGCTCCATCTCGGCGAGCAGGCGCGCGTAGGCGGGATCGGCGCTCTCGGCCCAGGCGGCTTTCGCGGCATCGACCAGCCGGGCCTTTTCGGCCGGGTCGGCATCGAGCTTGCCGACCTTCGCGCCAATGTCCTCAATCACCGCATTATCTGGCTTCAGCAGATTGCGGATGTCGGAGATGACATAGGCATAGACCCATTTGGGCGGCGCATAGCCTTTCGCGGCGCGCTCCGCCGATTGCGCCGACAGCGTATCGAGCAGCGGGCCGAGCCCGCGGATCCGTTCGACATAGGCCTCGGCTTCGGCGACATTGGCGACGCGGTGAATATTGATCAGAAAGGCCGGAAGCTGGCTCTGCGCCCCGTTCATCTGATCGAAGAGATAACCATGATCGCGGTAAGCGAAGAGGCGGTCGGCGCGTTCGGCCTGCGCGTTGAACAGCTCGTAGGACAGCGCGTCGTCGGCGGACAGCTTCGCGGGATCGAAGCTCGCGCGCATCGCCTCGGCGCTCGCCTGCTGCAATTTGTGGCGCGCGAACGCCGCCTCGTCGCTCGGGTCGTCCCAGCGGCCATAGTCGGCGTCGCGGATGCCGCGATAGGCCTTGCCCTGCGGTGAGAGCGAAAGCTGCGCCTCGTCATATTTCCGGAAGAATTCGGCGAGGTTCGCGCCGATCGAGGGTTCGGGGGCGGGGGAGATCGCGACCGGCACCGCGGCGTCGGGTGCAGCGGTCGCGCAGCCTGCAAGGGCCAGCACCGGCAGGCTGGCGGATGCGAGTGCGAAAAGACGGCGGTGCGACACGATTTTCTCCCTGTTTTCCGGTTGGAGCGGGCTTGCCATAGCGCCGTCGCGCGCGCAATGGCGGGGCATGTCGCTCTTCGCTTCCGCCGCCGATGCCGCCTATGCGTTTGTCCGTCCGCTCGTCCACGCGACCGACGGCGAGGCGGCGCATAATCTGACCCTGAACGCGCTCCAGCCGCTGCCGCGCGCGCGCCATGCACTGACCAGCCCGGTCCTCGCGGCCGAACTCGCGGGGCTGCATTTCCCGAACCCCGTCGGCCTCGCGCCAGGCTTCGACAAGGACGCGCGTGTCGCGCATGCGATGCCGCATTTCGGCTTCGGCTTCGTCGAGGTCGGGACGCTGACTCCGCTGCCGCAGGACGGCAATCCGCGCCCGCGCCTGTTCCGGCTGGTCGAGGACCGCGCGGTGATCAACCGCATGGGCTTCAACAACGGCGGGCAGGCGAAAGCCGCCGAGCGGATCGCGTGCCTCCGCCGTTACGGTCTGCCGGTGCCGCTCGGCATCAACATCGGCGCGAACAAGGACAGCGCCGACCGCATCGCCGACTATGCCAAGGGCACGGCGGCGATGGCGCCGCTTGCCGATTATCTGACGGTGAACATCTCGTCGCCGAACACGCCGGGGCTGCGGGCGTTGCAGGACAAGGGGGCGCTGGAAGCGCTGCTCGACGGCGTTGCGGCGGCACAGTCCCATGGTGCGCCGAAGCCCGTGTTCCTCAAGGTCGCCCCCGACCTCGAACCCGCCGACATCGACGACATCGTGGCGGTGGCGTTCGACAAGGGGCTGGCGGCCGTGATCGTCACGAACACGACCATCGTGCGTCCCGCGCTCGCTTCGCGCCATGCCGGGGAGGCTGGCGGCCTCTCGGGCGCGCCGCTCGCCGGACTCGCGCTTCAGCGCGTTCGGGATTTCCGCACCGCGAGCGGCGGCAAGCTGCCGCTGGTCGCGGCGGGCGGTATCGCGTCGCCCGAACAGGCGTGGGACCGCATCCGCGCCGGTGCCAGCCTGGTCCAGATCTATTCGGCGATGGTGTACGAAGGCCCCGGCCTTGCCGCGCGCATTGCGCACGGCCTCGAAAAGCTTGCCGCGCGTGATGGATTTGCGCGGGTGAGCGATGCGGTAGGGGTGGGCGAATAGATCCTCCCTGCCGCGAAGCGGTGGGGAGGGGGACCATCCGAAGGATGGTGGAGGGGCCGCAACGTCGCGTTATAGCCCCTCCGTCATCGCTTCGCGCTGACACCTCCCCATGGCTTCGCCACAGGGAGGATCGGTTGGGGTTGCGCTACCCCGACCCCCACGCCAATGTCGTCCCCATGATCAAACGACTCCTCGGCGCCGTCAGCCTGTTCGTCATCGCTATCCCGTCGCTCGCGAGCGCGCAGGGCGTCACCTCGTCCGCCGATCCGCGCGCGACCGAGGCGGGGCGGGAGATATTGCACGAGGGCGGCACCGCGGCCGACGCGGCGATCGCGATGGTCGCGGTGCTGACGCTCGTCGAGCCGCAGTCGAGCGGTATCGGCGGCGGCGGCTTCATGGTCTATCACGACGCGAAGGACGGCAGTATCGCGACGATCGACGGCCGCGAGACCGCGCCCGCCGCTGCGACGCCCGAGCGCTTCCTCGGCCCCGACGGCAAGCCGCGCGGCTACATGGATGTCATTCCCGGCGGGCTGTCGGTCGGCGTCCCTGGCAATGTCCGCCTGATGGAAATGGCGCACAAAAAATGGGGCAAGCTCGAATGGAAAGCCCTGTTCCAGCCCGCGATCAAGCTCGCCGAGCAGGGCTATCAGGTTACCCCCGCGCTCAACACCTGGCTCGTCCAGTTCGAGCCGCTGTGGAAGGAGTTTCCGGCGGCGCGCGCCATCTATTATGTAAATGGCAAGCCCGCGCCGGTCGGCACGACGATCAGGAACCCGGCCTATGCCGCGATCCTGCGCGACATCGCGGCGCGCGGTCCCGAGGCCTTCTACGCGGGCGCCAATGCGAAGGCGATCAGCGATGCCGTGGCCAAGGCGCCGCGCAACGCGACCCAGCTCACGCTGAAGGATCTCGCTGCCTACAAGGCGAAGGAGCGCCCCGCGGTCTGCACCACCTATCGCATCTACAAGCTTTGCGGCATGGGCCCGCCCTCGTCGGGCGCGACGACCGTGTTCGGCATCCTCGGGATGCTCGAAGCCTATGACATGAAGGCGATGGGCAAGGACAATCCGATGAGCTGGCATCTGCTCGCCGAGGCGATGCAACTCGCCTACGCCGACCGTGCCGCCTATCTGGGCGACGGCGATTTCGTCGAGGTGCCGGTGAAGGGCCTGCTCGACAAGAGCTACCTCGCCGAGCGCCGCCAGCTCATCTCGCCCTTCGGCGCCGCCGGCCATTACGAACCCGGTACCCCGCCGGGCGCCAGGCCGCGCGCCGCGGCGCCGCCGGTCAAGGAGCAGGGGACGACGCATTTCGTCGTGGTCGACAAGGACGGCGACGTCATGTCGATGACCTCGACGGTCGAGAGCATCTTCGGCAGCCAGCTGATGGCGAACGGCTATTTCCTCAACAACGAGCTCACCGACTTCGACCTTGCTCCGGTGAAGGACGGCGTCCCGACGCAGAACCGCGTGCAGGCAGGCAAAAGACCCTTGTCCTCGATGTCGCCGACGATCGTCTATGGCCCCGACGGCAAGGTCGTGCTCGCGCTCGGCTCGGCGGGGGGCAAGCGGATCATCATGCACGTCACCAAGACGCTGATCGGGGTGCTCGACTGGGGGCTCGACGCCAAAGCGGCGATGGAATTGCCCAATCTTTTCTTCGGCCAGCAGGGGGTGCTGATCGAAAATAATGCCGCGGGCGAGGCGATTGCCGCGAAGATGAAACCCTTCGGCTACAGCTTCACCGCGACCGATCTCAGCTCGAAGCTCAACGCGGTGCAGCGCACCGACGGCGGCTGGCAGGGCGCCGCCGACCCACGCGGCCCCGGCACCTCGTCGGTCGATGGTGCCCCGGCGCAGAACTAATATTATTCTCACCATCTCGTCATTGCGAGGGCCGGAGGCCCGTGGCAATCCAGGGTGGGGCAAGACAACTCTGGATTGCTTCGCTGCGCTCGCAATGACGAAGTGTTTGAAGCCATAACTATAATATCATCCAACCTCCCGAGGAGAGCGAGAGGCATGAAGCTGGTAAATCCCCATCTCGACCATTTCCCGAGTCTGGTCGCGATGTTCTTCGACCGCGCGGGGCGCGGCGGCGAAGACCCCTTCCTGTGGCGCAAGGCCGACCGCGCGTGGCAGCCGCTGTCATGGCGGCAGGTTGCGAACCAGGTGTCGGCGCTCGCGCACAATCTGCGCGAACTTGGCCTGAAAGAGGGCGACCGCGTCGTGCTGGTCAGCGAGAACCGGCCCGAATTCTGCATCGCCGACCTCGGCATCATGGCGGCGGGCTGCATCACCGTGCCGACCTACACGACCAACACCGAGCGCGATCATCAGCATATCCTCGACAACAGCGGCGCGAGCGCGGTGATCGTCTCGACCGCAAAGCTCGCGCGGACGCTGATGCCCGCGGTCCTCCGTTCGAACGTCAAGCTCGTCATCACGATGGAATCGATGCGCGTCGGCCAGCAGGGCGATGTGCAGGTGCTCGACTGGGACCCGCTGGTCGAGGGCGGCGAGGCCTATCGCGCCGAGACCGAAGCGCGCGGCCTCGCGATGACGCGCGACGACACCGCCTGCCTCATCTACACCAGCGGCACCGGCGGCGCCCCCCGCGGCGTGATGCAGCATCATGGCGCGATCCTGCACAATGGCGCCGGGGCGGCCGAGATTCTCGTCAACGATTTCGGCATCGGCGAGAATGAGACCTTCCTGTCCTTCCTGCCCTTGAGCCACGCCTATGAACATTCGGGCGGACAATTCCTGCCGATCATGGTCGGGGCGCAAATCTATTACAGCGAGGGGCTCGAAAAGCTCGTCTCGAACATCGAGGAGACGAAGCCGACGATCATGGTCGTCGTGCCGCGCCTGTTCGAAGTGATCCGCGCGCGGATGATCAAGTCGGTCGAGAAGCAAGGCAAGCTTGCGAACTGGATGCTCAGCCAGGCGCTGCGCGTCGGCGAGAAGGATTATGAGCGGCGCATGGGCGTGTTCGACCGCCCCGTCGATCTCCTCCTCAACAAGCTGTTCCGCCCCAAGATCCAGCAGCGCTTCGGCGGCCGGATGAAGGCGCTCGTCTCGGGCGGCGCGCCGCTCAATCCGGAGATCGGGGTATTCTTCCACTCGATCGGCCTGACCCTGCTGCAAGGCTATGGGCAGACCGAAGCGGGGCCCGTGATCAGCTGCAACCGCCCTGCGGCCGGGCTCAAGATGGACACCGTCGGCCCGCCGCTGATGAACACCGAGGTCCGAATCGCCGACGATGGCGAAATCCTCGTCCGCGGCGAGCTCGTCATGAAGGGCTATTGGCGCAACAAGCCCGAGACCGAACGCGTGCTGGTCCCCGATCCCGCCGAGCCCGACAAGGGGCCGTGGCTGCACACCGGCGACATCGGCCATATCGACGCCAGGGGCCGCATCGTCATCACCGACCGCAAGAAGGATCTGATCGTCAACGACAAGGGCGATAATGTCTCGCCGCAGCGGGTCGAGGGGATGCTGACGCTCCAGCCCGAAATATTGCAGGCGATGGTTTATGGCGACAAGCGCCCACACCTCGTCGGCATCATCGTCCCCGACCCCGAGTGGATGACCGAATGGGCCGAGGCCGAGGGGCTTCCCAAGGACCTCAAATTGCTGCGCGAGCACGAAAAGTTCCGCGCCGCGGTGCGCGCGGCGGTCGACCGCGTCAACGAGCAGCTTTCGGTGATCGAAAAGGTCCGCAAGTTCGACTTCGCCGATGAGCCTTTCACGATCGAGAATGAGCAGATGACGCCGTCAATGAAGATTCGCCGCCATATCCTGCGGCAGGTCTACGAAGACAAGATCGCGGCGCTGTACAAGGCCTGACGCCGGGGCTGATCCGCATCGTGCGAAGCCCAGACGCCCGCCGAGAAGACAGGTGCAGACGGACATCTGGGCTTCGCACGATGCGGATCGTCGGGCGGAATGCCGGCCTTCAAATGCAGGCGGGGATGCGACCCGAAAGAGCTCGGTGCAAACCGGAGCCCCGCCTGCGGCTGAACCGCCGGTTCAGCCAGCGCCCCCCGCCGGTTTGCGATAGGGGACGAATGGGCCAAAGACGCAGGTCGGACCGCGAATGCCGCTGGTGCGGTCGACCAGATGAAAGAAATCGCCTTCGCAGGTCGAGGAGCCGAACTGGCGGATCACCATGATGTCGCTGTCGCGCGCAAGGCCGGGGCAGCTCGCCTTGAGGTCGTTGCGATAGACGAGGTTGCGGCCCGATCGATAGAGAAGGATGGTGTCGGACACGCGGATCGTATCGCTGGCGCGATAGCTCGGAAGGCACCGGATCGGCTCGCCGGGGACCTTTCCGGCGAGCTGCTTGTCGAGCCGCTCGGCCTGCTTGGGACTCAGCGCCGCGGCGCCGGGCTCGGTGGTGCCGCCAGGCGCGCAGCCCGCGATCAGCGGGACCGCAAAACTCGTCAAGGCCGCAGCGCGGATCGGCTTGATCCATGTCATCGTCAGGCTCCTTGCCGCATCGGCGATGCTGGCCGTTTCGAAATGAACAGATGGTGAAGCAGCGGCATCAGGCGGCGTCCTTCAGCGCGCGGATGCGTCCGAGCTCGGCTGCGGTCGGGGCGCGGAGAAAGGGATTGGTCGCGCGCTCGGCGCCGATGCTCGTCGGCACGGTCGGCTCGCCCGCTGCGCGCGCCGCCTCGACCGCCGCCAGCCGCTCGGACAAGGCCTGATTGCCGGGATCGACCGTCACCGCGAAGCGCGCGTTCGACAGCGTATATTCGTGCGCGCAATAGACGCGCGTCGCATCGTCGAGCGCCCGGAAACGCTCCATGTTCGCGAACATCTGCTCGGCGGTGCCCTCGAACAGCCGGCCGCAGCCCATCGCGAACATCGTATCGCCGACGAAGATTACGCCATCGTCGGCGAAATGATAGGCGATATGGCCCGCCGTATGCGCGGGCACGTCCCACACCTCGGCGACGTGCGCGCCGAGCCGAACCGTGTCGCCGCCCTTAACCTGAACGTCGAGCGTCGGGATGCGCGCGAACTCCGCCGCAGGGCCGGTGATCGTGCAACCGCCCCACGCCTCGGCGGCTTCCTTGATCGCCGCGTTGCCGCCGGTGTGATCGGGGTGCCAGTGGGTGTTCCAGATATCGGTGATCGCCCAGCCGCGCGCCTTCGCGGCATCAAGCACCGGCTCGGCGACCGCGGGATCGACGGCCATCGTCGCCTTGCTGTCCGGATCGTGGACCAGCCAGACATAATTGTCGCTGAGGACCGGGATACGGACGATCTCGAGCGGGGCTGCCATGATTGTCTCCTTTCTTCCGGCCTGACTCTTGCCGATGACGGAGCGATCGGCCGCCGGCCTTGATTCCGCCTTACCAGCTACCCGTGTTCGGCATCGACGCCCAGGGTTCCTGCGGCGGCAGGTGGCCGTCCTGCAGCAGTTCGACCGAAATGCCGTCGGGTGAGCGGACGAAGGCCATATGCCCGTCGCGCGGCGGGCGGTTGATCGTCACCCCGGCGTCCATCAGCCGCTGGCAGGTCGCATAGATGTCATCGACGCGATAGGCGAGGTGGCCGAAATTGCGGCCGCCCGAATATTGCTCGGCCTGGCTGCCATCCTCAGGCGGCCAATTATAGGTGAGCTCGACCTCGGCGATGCCTTCCTGTCCCGGCGGTGCGAGGAAGATCAGCGTGAAGCGCCCCGCCTCGCTGTCGAAGCGGCGGACTTCCTCGAGCCCGATCAGCTTGAAGAAATCGATCGTGGCTTGCGGGTCCGAAACGCGGATCATCGTATGAAGATATTTGGTCATGCCCCTATCTAGGCGCGGAGGGCCCGACCTTCAAACGCTTCGAACAGGAATAGGAATTCGGACGGAACAGGCGCGGGCGCGCCCTGCGCTTCGGCGACGTGGACATAGATAAGCTGGCCGTCGGCGCGCAAGTCGTCCTGTCCGGCGCCGTGAAGCTCGAACCTGTAGGTCATCGAGCTGTTGCCGACGCGCTCGCAGCGCACGCAAATGTCGATTTCCTCGTCGAGCAGGATCGGGGCGCGATAATTGAGCTCGGCGCGCGCGACGTGAAATTCCGGGCTCTCATGCGCCGGCCAGCGATCATAGACGCCGACCCCGCGCCAATATTCGGTGATTCCGATGTCGAAATATTCGAGGTAGCGGCTGTTGAACACCACCGCCTGCGCGTCGATCTCGGCATAGCGGACGCGCTTTCGGACATGGAATTTGAACTCGCTGCGGGCCATGATGATCCTCTGAAATAGCTACCCAGTGTCCCCGCGAAGGCGGGGACCCATCTCCTGCCGGACCAGGATGGCACCGACCAAAGATGGACCCCCGCCTTCGCGGGGGAACATGTTCTTTTCAATAAAATTCCATTTCAGCCCGCGAGGCGCGCGACCGTGTCGACCAAGAGCGCGATGTCGGTGTTGCGCGACAGGCGATGGTCACCGCCCTTGACGAGCGTGACCTGCACATCCTCGCTGGCAAGCGCGGTCGAGAGGCGAAGGCTGATCGCGGGCGGAACATCCTTGTCCTCTTCGCCGTGGAGCAGGCGCACCGGGCAGGCGAGGGGAATCTTCGCGTCGAGCAGCCGGTTCGCCTCGCCCGACTGCCAGAAGCCGCGCGTCGTGACATAGGGCTGGTCGCCGTAGGGGGTTTCCTCGCGAAGCTCGCCTTCGGCGAGGATCAGCGCCTTCTCGGCGTCGCTGAAACCCCAGTCGGTGAAATCGGGCGCCGCCGCGATCCCGACGAGCCCGGCGACGCGCGCCGGCCCGTCGCGCTGCACCAGCGCGAGCGCGGTGAGCAGCATCAGCCAGCCCCCCATCGACGACCCAACGATCAGCACCGGCCCCTCGGCCTTCGCATCGATCAGGTCGAGCACGTCGCCGCGCCAGTCGAGCAGCGTCTGATCGGCAAACAGCCCGTCCGACAATCCGCATCCCGCATAGTCGAGCAACAGGCAGGCATGGCCCTCCGCCGCCGCCCAATCGAATAGCGCGGTTGCCTTACCGCCCGCCATGTCGGACATATAGCCGGGCAGGAAGACGATCGTCGGCCCCCTCCCTGCGACATGGCGATAGGCGAGCCGCGGGCGGGCCGCCCGTTCGAGATAATCGGGCGCGCCCTCCACCGGCGTCAGATGACCCAGTCGATCGTGTTCATCTGCATCACGGCCTGCCCCTTGGCGCGCCGCTGTTCGACCATGATCTTGTTGAGCCGCTGGATCGTGTCGCTGCCGGTGGTGATGCACCAGCCCGGAATTACCGCATGGACCAGCGCGCAGAGGCCGCCATAGATCATCGTCACCCCGAATTTCGACGCGACGCCGAAATGCTCGATGTAATTTTCATCGACGCTCTTCGGATGATCGACGAACAGGCGCTTGAACATCGGGGGCTGGCTCCTTTCCGGTTGCCGCCGCCCTAGCGGTTGTCCCGCCTGCTCGCAAGACGGGCGCGATCAGGTTGATCGTCATTGCGAGGAGCCGAAGGCGACGCGGCAATCCAGAGCAGGCGTAAACCGCTCTGGAGCGAAGGGTGCGGGCTGGTCGAGCGTGATCACAAGCAAGCCAGTCATATATGACGATGTTGCCACCGCCAGTTCGCGAGATGCGCCGCAGCAAGCGTGAGGGCGCCCGCCGACGTGAGCCAGCGGTCGGCAGCCTCGCGGTCGGCGATTGCCAGCCAGCCCTCATGGGCGGCAAGGCCCGCTGCCAGCAGGCCGAGCCCGACGAGGGCGAGCAGGGCCGGCGCGGCGCGGCGATGCCGCCGCCACCCGCTGCTCATCGCAATCGACGCCGCGGGCAGCGCGAGCAGCAGGATGACCGCATGCATGCTCTCGGGCAGCGCGATCCAATGGCCCAGCGCGGGCGCGAGCAGGATGAGCAGCGGCAGCGCGAGACAGTGGACGAGACAGGTCAGCGACAGGCCGACCCCCATCAGATCGGCAGGACTGGAGCGCAGGCGCAGGCGGGGGGCCGGAAGGCACATGGTCTCTCTTTCGCGAAGGGGATGTCCCGGCTCACATAATGATACAATGTATCATTGCAACCCCGATTGCGAATCCGCCCCTTGCCGCCCATATCGCATGCTGGCAAAGGGGCGCAGTTTTGGCGCATTTTTCGGGCGCCGACCCACATGCCAGAAAGGCCGATTTTTCGATGTCCCAGATGATCCGCGTCACCCTTCCCGATGGCTCTGCCCGTGAAGTCGCGCGCGGGACTACTCCGGCCGAGATCGCGGCGGACATCGGCCCCGGTCTCGCCAAGGCCGCACTCGCTGCGAAGATCGACGGCGAACTGCGCGACATCATGCGCCCGCTGGAGGAGGACACGAACCTCGCGCTGGTGACGAGCCGCGACGAGGCCGACGCGCTCGAACTCGTGCGCCACGACTATGCGCATGTGTTGGCCGAGGCGGTGCAGAATCTGTTTCCGGGCACGCAGATCACCTTCGGCCCCTCGACGAACGACGGCTTCTATTACGACTTCGCGCCGACCGCCGAACATGGCGCGTTCCGCGACGACGAACTGCCGCTGATCGAGGAAGAGATGCGCAAGATCATCGCCGCCGACCTTCCGCTCACGAGAGAAGTCTGGGAGCGCGACAAGCTGATCGCCAAGTGGCAGGCGGAGGGTGAAACCTTCAAGGCCGAATGGGCGGCCGAACTGCCGCAGGGCGAGGAGCTGACCGTCTATCGTTCGGGTGACGGCTGGATGGACATGTGCCGCGGGCCGCACCTCGCCTCGACGGGCAAGCTCGATCCGGCGGCGTTCAAGCTGACGCGCGTGTCGGGCGCCTACTGGCGCGGCGACCAGAAGAATGCGCAGCTCAGCCGCATTTACGGCACCGGCTGGCTCAATAAGAAGCAGCTCGCCGAACATCTCGTGCGCCTCGAGGAAGCCGCGAAGCGCGACCATCGCAAGATCGGGCGCGAGATGGACCTGTTCCACCTGCAGGAAGAAGCGCACGGCAGCGTCTTCTGGCACCCCAAGGGCTATCGCATCTACCGCGAGCTCGAGGCCTATATGCGGCGCGCGATCGACGGCGCCGCCTATCAGGAGGTCAAGACCCCGCAGGTGATGGACGCGCGCCAGTGGGAGCAGTCGGGCCACTGGGGCAAGTATCGCGAAAATATGTTCGTTATCCCCGACGAGGTGCCGAATATCGAGGACGACGGCCCGCTGGTGTCCGACGATGCCGAGTGGATGGCGCTCAAGCCGATGAACTGCCCCGCGCACGTCCTGATCTTCCGTCAGGGGATCAAGTCGTACCGCGACCTGCCGCTGCGCATGGCCGAAATGGGTTGCTGCCACCGCAACGAACCGCATGGCGCGCTGCACGGCATCATGCGCGTCCGCCAGTTCACGCAGGACGACGGCCATATCTTCTGCCGCGAAGACCAGATCGTCGAGGAAGTCCGGTCCTTCTGCGAGCTGCTCGACCGCGTCTACAAGCAGCTCGGCTTCGAAAAATATGCGGTGAAGCTCGCGCTGCGCCCCGAGATGCGCTTCGGCACCGAAGAGATGTGGGACAAGGCCGAGCAGGAATTGCGCGAGGCGGTCGAGCGCGCGGGCATGGCGAATGACGATTATGGCTGGGAGGAACTGCCGGGCGAGGGGGCCTTCTACGCCCCCAAGCTCGAATTCCACCTGACCGACGCGATCGGGCGGACGTGGCAGTGCGGGACGATCCAGTCCGACCGCGTGATGCCCGAACGCCTTGATGCGTCTTACGTCGGCGAGGATGGCGAACGCCACCGCCCGGTGATGCTCCACCGCGCGATCCTCGGCACCTATGAGCGCTTCATCGGCATTTTGATCGAGCATTTTGCCGGCCGCTTCCCGACCTGGCTCGCGCCGGTGCAGGCGGTGGTTGCGACGATCGTCTCCGACGCCGACGATTATGCGAAGGACGCGGTCGAACGGCTCACCGCGGCGGGCGTCCGCGTCGAGGCCGATCTCCGCAACGAGAAGATCAACTACAAGGTCCGCGAGCACAGTCTCCAGAAGGTTCCCTATCTGCTCGTCGTCGGCAAGCGCGAGGCGGAAGAGGGCACCGTCGCGATCCGCACCCTCGGCCAGGACGGCCAGCGCATCCTGCCGCTCGCCGATGCGATCGCGATGCTCAGGGGCGAGGCGACGCCGCCGGATTTGCGCACCGTTTGACCGGCCAACACGCGATCCTCGGCCTCGCGCCGCTGACCTTTGCGGGCGCGGCGGCGATGACCTTCGGCGCCGCTTATGTGCGCGGGCTGACCGGCTTCGGCATGGCGATCATCCTCGTCCCGCTGCTCGGGCTGATCATTCCGCCGGGGCAGGCGGTCGTCCTCGGTATATTGCTGCAACTGTTGATCGGGCCGGTCGGAATCCGTCTTATCGCCGCCGATGCCGACCGGGCGACCGCGATCCCGATCGCCTTGCTCGCGATGGTGACGACACCCGTCGGGATGATCGCGCTGAAGGCAACGACCCCCGATATCGCTCGCCTGCTCATCACTCTCGTCGCAGTCGGCGCGTTTGTCGCGGTGTTGCTCCCCAAACAGCCCGAGGGGCATCGTCCCGGCCGCGCCGCGGTGGCGGGAACGGGAATCGCTTCGGGCATCCTCACCGGCTTCGCGGCGATGCCGGGGCCGCCGGTCGTGCCCTTCTATCTCCGCCGCCACCTCGAGCCGAAGGTCGCGCGCGCGTCGATGCTGCTCATCTTTTTCGCGACCGCGATCGCGGGCACCGCCGCCGCGCTCTGGGTCGGCATCGCGACGGAAAAGCTCTTCCTGCTCGCGCTCTTGCTGTTCGTGCCGATGTGGCTCGGCAATCATTTCGGCGCGCGCCATTTCGGCCGCGTCCCGCCGCATGTATGGCAAGCAATGGTCGCGGTCGTGCTCGGCGTTGCGGCGGTATCGGCGGTGGTCCGCCTGCTGAGCTAAAGGTCGCGCAGTGCCTGCGCCGGTTTCGCCGAGAGCAGCGGCCAGCTTCCCGCGATCCCGATCAGGAACGACAGACCCGCGCCGCCGATCAACGTCAGCGCGACGATGACCGGATCGGGCGCGAAGCGGAAGTCGAAGAGCTGCGTCACGACATACCACGCGCCGGCAAGGCCGAGGCCCAGCGCCAACAAGGCAAGGATGCCAGCGAGCACGGCATATTCCATCGCCTGCGCGCCGAGGATTTGCCCTCGCGTCGCGCCGAGCAGCTTCAGGATCACGCTATCATAGACGCGCCGTTCGCGGCTCGCGGCAATCGCGCCGATCAATACCGCGATGCCGGCAAGGATCGCGATGCTCGCGGCCGCCGCGATCGCCTGGCTCATCTGGGTGAGCAGTGTCGTCACCTGCGACACGACATCGCGCACCTCGATCAGCGAAGCCGACGGGAAGGCGCGGGGGATGCTGCGCGCGAGCCCGGCTTCGGCCTTCGGCGGCACCGCGACCGTCGCGACCATATTGTGCGGCGCCGCGTCGAAGGTGCCGGGCGAGAAGACGAGCACATAGTTCAGCCCGAAATTGTCCCACTCGACGGTGCGGAAGGACGCCACTTTGGCTTGCACCTCGACCCCCAGCACATTGACCGACAGCGTATCGCCGAGCTTCAGGCCCAGCGACGCCGCGACCTCCTGCTCGACGCTGACCAGCGGCGGTCCCTTGTAATCGGCGGGCCACCATGCGCCGCCGACCAGCGTGCTGCCCTTCGGCAGGACGGGGCTATAGGTCAGCCCGCGGTCGCCGCGCAGCACCCACGCGCCTTCGGGCAGCTCGGCGAGCTCATCGACGCGCTGCCCGCGAAATTCGGTCACGCTGCCGCGCAGCGCGGGGATCATGTTGATCTCGGCATCGGGCGCGGCCCGGGTCACTATCGCCCGGAATTTCGAGGCGTCGCCGCGCGGAATGTCGAGCACGAAGAAGCTCGGCGCGCGCTGCGGCACCGTGCGCGCGATCTCGGCGGTGATACTCGTCTGGATCGCCGCGAGAGTGACGAACAATGTCAGCCCGAGCCCGAGCGCGACCACCAGCGCCCCCGTCGCCGCGCCCGGCCGGTGCAGGTTGGCGAGCGCGAGACGCAGCAGCGGGCGCTTCGGCCGCGGCGCGCGGCTCGCCGCGGTCCGCACCAGCCAGCCGAGCCCGACGAGAACCAGCAGCAAGCCGACCGCCGCGCCGATGAACGACAGCGCGAACAGCGGATCGCGCGCGGTGCCGACTGCGAGCGCGACGATCGCCGCCAGCGCCGCGCCGACAGCGATCATCGTCTGCCGGTCGATCCGCGCGCCACCGTCAACCGTCGCGCGATACAGCCCCGCCGCCGGAACATGCCGCGTCGCCGCGAGCGGGGGCAGGGCAAAGGCGATCGCGATCAGCAGGCCATAGGCCGCGCTGACGATCAGCGGCAGCGGATAGAGCGCGAAGCCGGGTTTCACCGGCAGCACGTCGCCCGCGATCCAGCCGATCAGGCTCGGCGCCAGCGCTCCGGCCACCAGCCCCGCACCGATCGACGCCGCGGCGACCGCCAATATCTGCAAGCCGTAAATCCGCAGCACCGCCGCGCTGTCGGCGCCGAGCACCTTCAGCGTCGCGAGGCCCGGACGCTTGCCCGCGAGATAGCTCGCAACGCCGTTGCCGACGCCGATCCCGGCGATCACCAGCGCCGCCAACCCCACGAGCGACAGAAATTGCCCCATCCGCTCGATGAAGCGCCGCGTTCCAGGCGCGCCGTTGCTGCGGTCGGTGACCTTCCAGCCCGCGTCGGGAAATTCCCCGGTCAGCCGTTTGCCGGCGGCCGTGGGGTCGGTGCCGGCCGGCAGGCGAATGCGATATTTGCTCTCGTAAAGGCTGCCGGGCTGGATCAGCCGCGTTGCGGGCATATCTTGAAGGCCGATGATCGCGACCGGGCCGAGCGCGAAGCCTTCGCCCAGCCGGTCGGGTTCCTCGGCGATAATGCCGTCGATCCGGAACGCCTTTTCGCCGAACTTGACGTCACCGCCGACTTTCAGGTCGAGCCGCGAAGCGAGGTCCTTGCCGATCCATATCCCGCCCGCGGGGGGCGGGCCTGCGCGGACGCCGCTTTCCAGCCGCATCGAGCCATAGAGCGGATAGGCGCCATCGACCGCCTTCAACTCGGACAGCAGGGCATCGCCGCCCGGCGCGTTCGCCATCGCGCGCAGGCGCACGGTCGCCGAGGTTCTTCCGGCCCCGCGGAACCCGGCCATTTCCTCGGGCGTCGCCTCGCGCTGCGGCAGGCTGAATTCGACATCTCCGCCGAGGATCGTCTGCCCGCGCCGTTCGAGTTCGGAGGTGATCCCGCTCGTCAGGCTGCCGATAGCCGCGAGCGTCGCGACGCCGAGGAACAGGCACACAGCGAGCAGGCGGAGTCCCCGAATGCGCGTCGCAAGATCGCGCCGCGCGATCCGCCAGAGCGTGGCGAGCGGAAGCACCTCCTAAGCCGCCCGTTCCTCGATCCGCCCGTCGTGCATCACGACGACGCGGTCGCAATGCTCCGCCAGTTCCGGATCGTGGGTGATGATCAGCAAGGTCGCGCCGAGCGCGGCGCGGCGCGCAAAGATCAGCTCGATGATCGACTGCCCCGTCGCGGTGTCGAGGTTGCCTGTCGGCTCGTCGGCGAAGATGATCGCCGGGCCGCTCGCCATCGCGCGCGCGATCGCGACGCGCTGCTGCTCGCCGCCCGAAAGCTGTGCCGGATAATGGGTCAGGCGGTGGCCGAGCCCGACGGCTTCGAGCTCGGCGCGCGCCTTGCCGAACGGATCGTCGATGCCCGCGAGTTCCAGCGGCACCGCGACATTCTCCAGCGCGGTCATCGTCGGCAGCAGATGAAAAGCCTGCAGCACGATGCCGATCCGGCCGCGCCGGGCGCGCGCGAGATCATCCTCGTCCATCGCGCCGAAATCGAGCCCCGCGACCCTGATCGTCCCGCCGCCCGCGCTCTCGAGCCCGGCAAGCACCGCCATCAGCGAGCTTTTCCCCGACCCGGAGGGGCCGAGCAGCGCGACCGACGTGCCCGCTTCGACCTCCAGATCGACCCCGCGCAAAATTTCGACAGGGGCCTTGTCGCTCCCGAGCGTGAGCGTCACATTATGGGCGGCGATCGCCGGTTCGGGCGAAGGTCGGGATGTGTCGGGCAAGAAGGGACCCTTTGGAAATGAAAACGGCCGGATGGCGTTCTGCCTTGATATATGGTTGCGTGATCGCGCTTTGCCAACCGCTCGCCGCCTGCGGTTCTGCGGAGGCGCCTGCGGCTTCGACGAAAGACAAAAGTGCCGCAAAGCCGGCCGCTGCGATCCCGGCCAACGCCCCCCTGATTATCGCCTTCGGTGACAGCCTCTACGCCGGATATCAGCTCGGCCCGAAGGAGGGACTTGCGCCGCAGTTGCAGGCCGCGCTCGCCGATGACGGCATCATCGCACGCGTCCAGAATGCAGGGGTTTCGGGCGACACCACCGCGGCGGGGCGCCAGCGGCTGACCTATGTGCTCGACAATGCGAAGACGAAGCCCGCGCTGGTCGTGCTCGGGCTCGGCGGCAACGACATGCTGCGCGGGATCGACGCCGCCCAGACGCGCGCCAATCTCGACGCGATGCTCGGCGAACTCAGGAAGCGCAAAATTCCGGTGGTCCTCACCGGCATGGTTGCGGCGCCGAACATGGGCCCGGACTATGCCAAGGCCTTCAACCCCATTTATCCCGAACTCGCCGCCAAATATGGCGCGAGCCTCTATCCCTTCATTCTCGACAATGTCGTCGGGAAGCCCGATCTGATGCTCGGCGATCATATCCATCCCAATGCCCGGGGCGTGAAGATCGTGGTCGAGGGGCTGGCCCCGCTGGTCGAGGACGCGCTGCCCGACTCTCGCTAACTTCGTCATTCCCGCGAACCCGGGGCCACCGATGTTATAACTCGGTTGGCCTCGGGTTGCGGGGTGTCGTTAGCGAAGTCGAGAATACCCATCAGCGAGCCGTGGAGGGTGGCATGGACTTCGCCGCGCTTCTCGCCAGGATGCAAGACGATCTTGCCAACGAGCGACCGAATATCGCTTGAGGCATCGAGATGCGTTTCGGGGTCTTTGAGCGTGTCGGTGAGCGCCGCGACCTTGCGCTTGTAGATTTCGGCAATGCCGGGATGGATATCGGGGATGCCTTGCGGCGCCTTGGCAAGCCGCGCAATGACTTCGGATCGCTCGCCTTCGAGTTCCGCCATTCGAGCCTTCATGTTCGGCTGGTACAAGCCGTCCTCGATCGCGGCCATGATGCCCGAGACGGCCTTGTCTATCTTCGCCAGTGCGCGCTTGTCGGCATCGGATTGAATGCGCTGTTCGCGGTTCTCGCGGTTGATATGCGCCGCGTAGGCCGTCACGGCGGCCTCGATCTTGTCGACCGATACGAGCCGGTCGGCAATGCCAGCCAGCGCGCGGCGCTCCAGGTCGGCGCGCCTGATCGTCCGACTGTTCGAACAGGTGCGGCCTCGATGATGACCGACGCAGCCATAGCGGTCGCCGACGACCACTGCATAGGTCCCACCGCATTTGCCGCATTCGAGTAGGCCCGAAAGCAGATAGGCTGGGCGCCGTGTATTCAGCAGCGCACGGGCCTGCGCCGCTTCCTTGATCCCGGTATGACGCTCGGCAAGCGCCGCTTGCTGGCGTTTGGCCGCTTGCCACATCTCATCGCTGACGATGCGAAGATCAGGCACCTCGTTCCTGATCCATTCGGACTCGGGGTTGAAGCGGGTAACGCGCTTGCCGCTAGTGGGGTCGGTGACATAATGTTTGTGGTTCCAGACGCGGACACCGACGTACATCTCGTTGTTGATGATCCCGGTGCCGCGCCGAACGTCGCCGCGGATGCTGGTATCGCGCCACGCAAGCCCCTTCGGGCCGGGAATGCCATCGCCGTTGAGGTCGCGTGCGATGGCAAGCGGGCTCTTGCCGTCCGCGAACTCGCGGAAGACGCGCTCGACGATTAATGCCTGCATCGGATCGATCTCGCGTTCGCCGCGCACCAACTCGCCTTCGCTAGTCAGACGCCGAACCACTCGATAGCCATAGCCGACCGCCCCAGCGGAGAAGCCCTTCTCAACCCGCCCACGCAGCCCGCGATGCGTCTTCTTGGCAAGGTCTTTGAGGAAGAGCGCGTTCATCGTGCCCTTTAGTCCGACATGAAGCTCAGAGATTTCTCCCTCGGCGAGCGTGACGAGTGGAACGCGCGCGAACTGGAGATGCTTGTAGAGCGTCGCGACATCGGCCTGATCGCGCGACACTCGATCGAGTGCTTCGGCGACGACGATATCGAACTTGCCCGCCTGCGCGTCGGCAAGCAGCCTCTGGATGCCGGGACGCAGAATCATGCTCGCGCCCGAGACGGCGGCATCCTCATAAGAGCCTACTAGCTGCCAGCCCTCGCGCTCGGCGCGCTCGCGGCAGATGCGCTGCTGATCGGCGATCGACGCCGAACTCTGCTGATCGGAGGAGTAGCGGGCATAGAGCGCGGCGCGGATCATCGTGTCTTCCTTTCAAGCGGCGGGACATCGACCCGCACGGCTGATAAGACAGTGTCGGCCCCTATGGCCCTAGCGTCAACGCCTTAGCGGTTTGGGTTTGTCCCATTTGACTCATTGTCGTTGGCGGCTTTGGTGGCCCGGATATGTTCGCGCGCGATATGCCGCCCGATCACCTCGGCGATGCGCGAAAGCGCCGCGTCAATAGCTATAGGATCGGGCGCGATTTCATTGTCGTTCGCAGGGGTGACGGGCCGCGAGCGCGGCGTCTCGTCCTTCTTCATACCGGCCCCGTGCCGGAAGGCCGGTTATCATTGTCGGCGCGGTAGCCCGCCGGATCGGCAATCCAGCGATCGACGGCGGATTCATGCCAGCCCGCGCCGTGGACGCTGATCGACAGTTGGCGCGGGAATGTCCCGTCCGCGATCTTGCGATAGAGGGTCGAACGAGACAGGCCGGTCCGGGCAAGGACGGTCTTGAGGCGGATGATCTTCTCGCGGACATACATGCAGCGTGCTCCATCATATGACGGTTGATGAAAGCCCCTGGGCAAGAGAATTGGCGATGATTAAAACGCGTGCAAGAGCGCTCAAAACGGCGGCTGTTTGTCGGTGCGGCTTATGTCGTCCGCTGGCGTCCCCTGACGTTCTATGGCGATGATTGGCAGGATGCAGATTTTTTCCCATGCCGTCCCGAGAAAGACATGAGCTTGAGACTGTCAGGGGCAAGCTGACCCAATAACGTGGCTTTAACGCGAATCGCAGTCAGTTTCCTTTGCCCGTCAGTTCGTCCAACCGCACCGATTTTCCGAAATCGGGATGGGTTGCAAACATCTGCTGGCCCGATCCCGCTGCAGGCGCCTTTTCCAACGTCTTACGTCGCGCTTCCTCGACCGCAATCTTGTGGCGTACAATGAGGGAGCGGCGAAGGACCGCCGGAATTTGCCCCACACGCGACAATATGATCGCGGAAAATACGACCACCGTCGCCTGACCTGATCGAGGCAGTATTTGAGTGGTCAGATATGGCACTTTTGTAAACAGCTCTCCGGGAGGCGTGGCGAGTGCGACCAATGCGGCGACAACGACCGCCACACATCCAAAAAGGAGCAGCAACCCGTCCATGGCGGCGTGCAGCTCGCTTTCCAGTTCGTCGAGCGCCATAACTGATCGGCCGCTCGCGGTCATGCTGTTGATCAGTAGGGACACAGTGGGGAGAATGCTGGCGGAGACCAAACCTAGGAATGTCACCAGCATCCGGCCAGCATCCGCCGTGATTGCACCGGGCGCCAGCACCAGCCCGGCGACCAACGCCGCCGGAAGAAGCCACCGTTCTATCCTTCGAAGTTGCAATCTATTTTCCCGGCCACGGCCCAATCACGAAGGGCGTTCGTAATCTGTTCCATAGCATCCGCCGGGTCCAAAAGCGAGCCGGCCGTTCGGATATCGCGCTGAACCGACATCTTCACAATGCCGCCACGCTCCGAGCCATCGCCACGCAGGCCTAGGTCTGCGGGGTCAATATTGCGAAGGGCCTCGTTAATTGTCGCACGGGAAATGGGCTTCCGGCGCCGGCGCTCTTTGATGAATACCTTGAAAAATCCTTCGACCCATCCGTCGTCAGGTATTTCGGCTCCCAAGCTGTCGATCGCTTCTTCCGACCAACCGAGCATCCGCAGAATGTCGAAGACGGTCGCTTGTTCATGTTCACGCGCCTCCGCCGCTTCACGTTGTTCGACGCGCGGCTCAATAGGACGCTCTTTGCGCTCGCCCTGCCGATTGGTGGCGGCAGCCGATACCTGGATTTCGCTTGATTCCGATAATTCCTTTCCATCCCCGGCAATAAACTTGCCGTTGAGGATGATGGCTTGGCCAGGCTCAATCTCCTCAGCGCGTTGAAGCAGCGCGGTGAGATAGCGTTCCAGCGTGCGTCCGCGGACCTGCTGCCCTTCGATCAACCCGACATGATTTCCGACTGCGACGAAATATAGCGCACCTTTCAGGACACGAACCGCTTCCCCGACGTTGAGATTCTGCACGACATATTCAGCCGTGTCTTCTTCAAGCGACTGCAAAACGGCATGCACATCGGTTCCGGCTTGAAGTTGTATCAGTTGGCCTGCGAACACGGGGCTATCCCAAGTTGCGGGGTCTGAGAGCTTGTTCAGAATAACATAGCTCTGATCTTGATCGAGGTCGATAATGCGGGTTTTGGCGTTATCCGCCCAGCCCCGACGCCTGAGTACATCCACTACCATGGCCTTCAGGTCGGCATCCGGCCAAAGTCCGTCGAGTTTGAGTTGACGATACTGGATTGTCGCTTTTGTCATTTTCCCTCCCGAATGAAATGTAGGGTCAGGACCCATTGATTTGCGGTAGCGATTATGATTCAGGCGACCACGAAGGAGCCTGAATTTGAGCGATTTATTCTGGCTGACGGACGAGCAGATGGCGCGTCTCCAGCCCTATTTTCCAAAGAGCCATGGCCGC
>NZ_JAYSAH010000104.1:0-20088 GCF_041916015.1 Sphingopyxis sp.
ACGCTATGGCATCGTCGGGCTCGCCGGAGCGACCGCGGTGTCGGCGTCGGTCAATTGCCTGCTGCTCTATACGGTGCTTCATCGTCGCGGCTGGTTCCATTTCACGGCGAAGCTCGCCGGGCGCATCGCGCGCCAGCTGGTCGCGGTCGCGGCGATGGCGGCATTGCTCCTCTATATGATGCCGCTGATGCAGCCCTTTTACGGCGGCAATGCCTTCGAGCGCATCTGGTCGCTCGCTATCCTCGTCGCCGCGGGCGGCATGGTCTTTTTCGCCGCCGCCTTCGCGACCGGCGCGCTTGACAAGGATCTGCTCGCCATGCTGACGCGGCGGCGCCGCAATAGCGCGGTGACCACGAAGGAATAAGACATGCGGACGCTATCGGGCATCCAGCCCACCGGAAATTTGCACCTCGGCAATTATCTGGGCGCGATTCGCAACTGGGTGCGGATGCAGGACGATATGCCGGGGGAAAAGCTTTACTTCCTCGCCGACCTTCACGCGATCACCGTCCACAACGACCCGGCCGAGCTCACCGCGAACACGCGCGAAATGGCGGCGGCGCTGATGGCGGCCGGTATCGACCCCGACAAGGCGATCCTGTTCAACCAGGCGCGCGTCCCCGCGCATGCCGAACTCGCCTGGCTGCTCTTCTGCACCGCGCGGATCGGCTGGCTCAACCGGATGACGCAGTTCAAGGAAAAGTCGGGCAAGAACCGTGAGGGCGCGAGCGTCGGCCTCTATGCCTATCCGGTACTGCAGGCGGCCGACGTGCTGCTCTATCAGACGTCGCATGTCCCGGTCGGCGACGATCAGAAACAACATCTCGAGCTCGCGCGCGACATCGCGACCAAGTTCAACCTCGATACCGGGACCGAGACCTTCACGCTTCCCGAGCCGACGATCCCGCCGACCGCGGCCCGGATCATGAGCCTGCGCGACGGTACGGCGAAGATGTCGAAATCGGACCCGAGTGACGCGAGCCGGATCAACCTGATCGACGATCCCGATACGATCATGGCGAAGATCCGCAAGGCGAAGACCGATCCCGAACCGCTGCCGTCCGAAGCCGCGGGGCTGGAAGGCCGGGCCGAGGCGGCCAATCTCGTTTCGATCTATGCCGCGATGGCCGATGAAAGCGTCGATCAGGTGCTCGCGCGCTTTGCGGGGCAGGGGTTCGGGGCGTTCAAGCCGGCACTCGGCGAATTGCTCGTCGAGACGCTGCAGCCGATCGCGACGCGCTTTGCCGACTTGAAGGCCGATCCGGCAGCGATCGACGCGGCGCTGGAAGCCGGCGCGGCGCGCGCCGCGGCGCTGGCCAAGCCGACGCTCGATGCCGCCTATGCGGCGCTTGGGCTCTGCCGTTAAACACCTTCGTCTCATTATGAAAAATCTTGTTTGCCGGTTCCACCTCCCCATATCGGGGAGATGGAACCGCCGCGCGACGAAGCGGGTTCAACCAAGGTTAAGTCGCATCGATATAGTCATGCTATAAAAGGCGCCGTGTGTGCCGATCCGAATCACGGAGCAGAGACATGAGCAAGATCAATTTCCGGCATCTCGGCCTGGCCGCCATGACGGGTGCCGCACTGGCGCTCGCAAGCTGCGCGACGCCTTTCAAGGCCGATGTCGCGCGCTTCCAGACGCAGCTTCCCGCGCCGCAGGGCCAGAGTTTTGCGATCGAGGCGAGCAATCCCGCGTTGCAGGGCGGCATCGAGTTCGGCCAATATGCCAATCTCGTGGCGGGCGAACTCACCCGCTACGGCTATCGACCCGTGAGCGGCGGGGAGCGCCCGGATCTTGTCGTCCGCATGGACTATGGCGTCGACAAGGGCCGCGAGAAGGTCGTCTCGAGCCCCGGCTTCGGCGATCCATGGTACGGCGGCTGGGGCCCTTCCTATTATCGCCCCGTGATCGTCCGCGGTTCGGGCGGCCGCCGCTATGTCTATGGCTATCGCGACCCCTTCCTGTGGGGCGGTTTCGGACCCGGCTGGGGTTATAACGACGTGTCGAGCTACACCGTCTACACCAGCGGCCTCAACCTCCAGATCAACCGCGCCGCCGATGGTTATCGCCTGTTCGAAGGCCATGCCGAAGCGCAGTCGCGCGACAATAATCTGCAGGCGATCGTCCCGAACCTCGTCGAGGCGATGTTCACGGGCTTCCCCGGCAATTCGGGCGAGCGCGTCCGCATCACCGTGGCGCCCCCCGAAAAGGGCTGATCCCGGCGACAGGCGACAAGAAAAAAGGCCCGGCCTCCCCAGGGAAGCCGGGCCTTTTCCTTGGTGCGACCCAATCAGCTGTTCAGGCTGCGCCGGATGGCGGCAATTTCGGCGTCGAGTTCGCTGTCGGCGACGCGCAGCGCCTCGACCGTGCGTACGGCGTGAATCACCGTCGAATGGTCGCGCCCGCCGAAGCGGCGACCGATCTCGGGATAAGAGCGCGGCGTCAGTTCCTTTGCGAGATACATCGCGACCTGACGCGGGCGGGCGACGGCGCGGACGCGGCGCTTCGAGGCCATTTCCGACTTGTCGAGACGGTAGTGAGCGCACACTGCGCGCTGGATCTCGTCGATCGTGATCCGCGGGCGAGCGCTGCGAACATTCTCCGCCAGCCGGTCTTCGGCGAGCGCGAGGTCGACCGTCGTGCCGGTGAGCGCGGCGTAGGCGAGCAGTTTGTTGAGCGCGCCTTCGAGCTCGCGGATGTTGCGGGTGAAATGCTTGACCAGATAGGCAACGACCGCGTCGGGGACCTCGATCATCGGCATCGCGGCGAGCCGCTGGCGGATGATCCGTTCGCGAAGATCATTCTCGGGCGCCTCGATGTCGGCGACGAGCCCGCCCGACAGGCGCGACAGGAGCCGTGCCTCGACCCCGTCGAGCATCGCCGGCGGCCGGTCGGCGGTGACGACGAGGCGCTTGCCCGCGGTCATCAGGTCGTCGATCGTGTGAAGCAGCTCTTCCTGCGTCGAATTCTTTCCGATCACGAACTGCAGGTCGTCGAGCAGCAGCAGGTCGGCGGCGCGCAGCCGCGCCTTGAACGCCATCATGTCGCCGCCGCGCATCGCGCCGACGAATTCGAGCATGAACTTCTCAGCCGACATCAGGATGATATTCGCGGTCGGGTGCGACGCGGCATAATCCTGCGCGATCGCCTGAAGCAGATGCGTCTTGCCCTGACCGGTACCCGAGCAGAGATAGAGCGGGTTGAACTGCGGTGTCTCGGCCATCGCCATGCGCCGTGCGGCATTGGCGGCGAGAATGTTCGAGCGCGCGACGACGAAACGGTCGAACGAGAGGCGCGGATCGAAACCGAGCAGGGCAGGGTTCGCGGCGGGGGGCGGTTGCGGCGCCTCGAACGCGGGGAGCGGCTGCGACGAAAGGGCCGTCGCACGGTCGGCGGCCGCTGCGCCGCCGCGCACCGTTACCCCGCGCACCGTGGGCAATTGCTGCCGCCACGCGAGTTCGAGCCGTTCGCCAAAGCGTTCGTTGATCCAGTTTGCCGAAAAGCGGCTGGCGGTCTCGAGCGTCACGACGCCCGAAAGCGCGCAATAGTCGGCAAAGCGGACCGGCTTCAGCCAATGGTCGAAGGTGCGCGCGCCGAGGTCGCGGCGCAGCCCCTCTGCAACGCGCGGCCAGAGCATAGCGGCGTCTCCACCGCTCACAGCCCCATCCCTTGCATCCATCCCATGCCGATTCCTGCTTTGTATCACCCGTGTCGCCCCCTGAAGTCCCCCACCGTCCAGACGCTTCGCGCGGCCTGCGCACATACTGGTCCGTCACAGCCCACGCCTAGGGCGCAAGCCTCCTGACCCGGACACGCAGTCCGAAAAAGAACGAATCATGTCGATGTGGCGGCCGCCAGCGAAGGCCGACGACACCCCTGTCTAGGCAGGCGGTGCCGAGTCGATCAAGGGGCGCTCATGTAAAAATACTGAAATAAAAATCTTGACTCCCGATGGGGTCGGGAATCGCGCCAAGATCAATTTTTATTCAATAATTTCAATATATTATTTGTGACATCGTTTGTGACGCTAGCGAATCGCGAGAATTCCGTGACTTACCGCGCTGCAACACAAATGCCATCGCCGAGTCACAGAGTGGGCCATAAAAAAGGACCCGCCGACTGGGTGCCGGCGGGTCCTTTTTGTTCCCTTTCGGGACAATGGGTTCAGGCGATCGCGCGGTTAGGCGATCGCGTTCACGCTCTTGGTCAGGCGCGCATATTTGCGGGCGACCGTGTTCTTGTGGAGCACGCCCTTGGCAACGCCGCGCGCCATTTCGGGCTGTGCCGCCTTCAGCGCGGTCGCCGCAGCGTCCCTGTCACCCGAAGCGACGGCGGCCTCGACCTTCTTCACCAGCGTGCGGATGCGCGAAACGCGATTCTTGTTGATCGTGGCACGCGCCTGGTTGCGGCGGATGCGCTTCTTTGCCTGCGGCGTATTGGCCATAAATTCCTCTAGTCTTTCAAACGGTCTACATGGTCGGAGCACAGCCTCAGCGGAGCAGCCGAATCGCGCGAAAGCAGCGAATCAATGTCCGGATGCGGCCGGTTCCGGACGACCGGACCCTGCTCGAAGGGTGCGCCCATAGCCAGATTGTCATTTCGGGTCAACCGCGAAACGCCCCTAACGCTGGCATTTCGGGCAATGGAAGGTCGAGCGGCCGCTCTGCACCGTGCGTTCAATCTTGCCGCCGCATTCGCACGTCCCGCCCTCGCAGCCATAGACGCGCCAGTCCTTGGCGAAATAGCCCAGATCGCCCTCGGGGCTCAGGAAATCGCGCAAGGTCGATCCGCCCGCGGCGATCGCCGCGATCAGGACGTCCTTGATTGCCGGCACGAGCGCGGCCAGCTTCGCCCTGGACACATCGGCCGCTGGCCTCAGCGGCGAAATCTTCGCCACGTTCAGCGCCTCGCAGACATAGATGTTGCCGAGCCCGGCTACGATTGTCTGGTCGAGCAGCATCGCCTTGATCGGCGCCCGGCGTCGCGCCAGCGCGCGCGCCAGATAGGCGGCATCGAAATCGTCCGACAGCGGCTCGGGGCCCAATGACACGAAGGACGGGAACAGCGCGAGCGGGTCGCCGTTCACCAGGTCGACCGATCCGAACCGCCGCGGGTCGTGCAGGAACAGCCGGTGTCCCGCGGCCGTCTCCAGCAGCAGATGGTCATGTTTGCCCGCCTCGCCGCCCTCGGTCCGCCAGCGCCCCGACATGCCGAGGTGGAAGATCATATGGTCGTCGCGGTCGGTCGAGACGATGCCATATTTGGCTCGGCGCGACAGGCTGGTGACCGTCGCGCCGCTCAGTCGCTGCGCAAGGTCGGCGGGAAAGGGACGGCGGAGGTCGGGGCGGAAGGTCGTGACGGCGACCAGCCTTTGCCCTTCGAGGAAGGGCGTCAGGCCGCGAACGGTGGTTTCGACTTCGGGAAGTTCGGGCATATCGGCGAACCGGCTACGCGCCATTTGCTTGCGCTTCAACCCTTGGCTAAAGGCCGGTCAGACTTTGTTTCTCCCCGCATGAAAGCGCAATTGCATGGCCACTCCGGAAACCGTCAGCTTCGGCTATGAGCAAGTCCCCGCGGGCGAAAAGACCGCGATGGTCGGCGAAGTGTTCAGCCGCGTCGCGCGCAAGTATGACATCATGAACGATGCGATGTCGGGCGGTATGCATCGCCTGTGGAAGGATCGCTTCGTGCGCCGCGTCAAACCGCGCGAGGGCGAGACGATCCTCGACATGGCGGGTGGCACCGGCGACATCGCCTTCCGCATGGAGCGGTCGGGCGCCAGCATCACTGTTGCCGACATCAACCCGGACATGCTCGGCGTCGGCATGGAGCGCGCGGCGGAGCGCGGGATCGACACGCTCGTCTGGTCCGAACAGAATGCCGAGAAGCTCTCCTTTCCCGACCAGTTTTTCGACGCCTATACGATCGCCTTCGGTATCCGCAACGTCACCGACATCCCTGCGGCGCTGAAGGAAGCGCACCGCGTGCTGCGCTTTGGCGGGCGTTTCTTCTGCCTCGAATTTTCGACCAACGAATGGCCGGGCTTCGCACAGGTCTATGACGCCTATTCGCATCATTTAGTGCCGAAGCTCGGCAAGCTGATCGCCGACGACGAGGACAGCTATCGCTACCTGATCGAATCGATCCGCCGCTTCCCGCCGATGCCCGAATTCGCGCGGATGATCCGCGAGGCGGGCTTCACAGCGGTGAAGGTCGAGCCGATCATGGGCGGCCTCGTCGCGATCCACAGCGGGTGGAAAGCTTGACCCGACCGATCACCCATATTGCCCGCTTGCTGAAGTGGGGACGCATCCTCGCGCGCCACGGCGCGCTGCGCGGGATCGAGAGCGCGCCGCAGACCCCGCCGGGGGTCAAGCGCCTGTGCCGCATTGCGCGCTTCGGGACGATCCAGCCCGCGGTGCCCGACTATGCCGCGGCCTTTCAGGCGATCGGCCCCGCCGCGGTCAAGCTTGGCCAGACGCTCGCAACGCGTCCCGATCTCGTCGGCGAAGAGGCTGCGCGTAACCTGCTCACTTTGCAGGACGCGCTCGCGCCCGTCGCTTTCGACCGCATCCGGCAAGAAATCGAATCGACGTTCGAAGCTCCGCTCGAAAGCCTCTATAGCGAATTCGAACCCGAACCCGTCGGCTCGGCCTCGATCGCCCAGGTCCACCGGGCGGTGACGACCGACGGCCGCAGGGTCGCGGTCAAGGTCCGCCGCCCCGGCATCGACAAGCAGTTCGCGCGCGACATCGAAACCTATGAATGGGCCGCCGCGCATCTCGAGGCGCTCGGCGGCGAGGCGAGCCGCCTCCGCCCGCGGCAGGTCATCGCCAACTTCCGCCGCTGGACGCTGCGCGAACTCGACCTGCGCCGCGAGGCGGCTTCGGCGTCGGAGCTCGCCGACGCGATGGCGGCCGTACCGACTTACGAGGTACCCGCGATCGACTGGGATCGCACCGCCAATCGCGTGATGACGCTCGACTGGATCGACGGCATCAAGATTTCGCACCGCGATCAGCTGATCGCGGCGGGGCACGACATGGAGGTCTTGTCGGGCAATCTGGTAAACGCTTTTCTGCGGCAGGCGATCGCCGAGGGCTTCTTCCACGCCGACATGCACCAGGGCAATTTGTTCGTGAAGGCCGATGGGACGATCGCCGCGGTCGATTTCGGTATCATGGGGCGGATCAACCGGCAGGCGCGCTACTGGCTCGCCGAAATCCTCTATGGCCTGACCACGGGCAATTACCGCCGCGTCGCCGAGATTCATTTCGAGGCGCAATATGTCCCCGACTATCACAGCGTCGAGGAATTCGCGACGGCGCTCCGCGCGGTCGGCGAGCCGATGCGCGGCAAGCCGGTGAGCGAACTCAGCGTCGGGCAGATGCTCGACGGGCTGTTCGCGATCACCCGCGATTTCGACATGCAGACGCAGCCGCACCTTCTTCTTCTCCAGAAGACGATGGTGATGGTCGAGGGGGTGGCGACGATGCTCGACCCGAAGATCAACATGTGGGACGTCTCCGGCCCCTTCGTGCGCGAATGGATCCGCGACGAGCTCGGCCCCGAGGCCGCGCTCGCCGACGGCATCCGCGAGCAGGGCAAGACGCTGGCGCTGATCCCCGACATCATCCGCCGCCTCGATGCGCAATTGCCGAAGCCCGGCGGCGCGCCGCCCGCACCGCCGCTGCCCGAGATTCCGCTGATGTGGGACAAGGGCGAACGCCGCCGCTGGTGGCGCTATGCACTGGCGGCGCTGGTTGGCGCCGCTGCCGGGGCGGCCGCGCTGAACTGGTTCGGTTGATTCGAAAGACCGATGCGCATATCATATGCGCAAGGAGTATGGCGATGAACCGTCCCGCGCGATTCGAAGGCCCCAAGAAAGCCACCAATGTCTCGCTGAGCGCGGACCTGGTCGAAGAAGCCAAAAGGCTGGGCCTCAACGTCAGCGAAGCCTGTCAGGCCGGTCTTGCCGCCGAGGTGAAGAAGGCGCGCGAAATAGCGTGGCAGGAAGAGAATCGCGCCGCGATTGAAAGCTGGAACGACTATACGCGCAAGCATGGGCTGCCGCTCGCCAAATACCGGCTGTTCTGATGCCGCAGTTCGATGTTTACGAAAGCCGGAACGGGAGCGAGTTGCTGCTCGACTGCCAAAGCGATCTGCTCGGTCATTTCGACACGCGCTTCGTCGTTCCGCTGGTTCCCACACAAACCGCGCAGAAGCTGTCGCGCCTGCATCCGCTTTTTGAAATCGACGGCCAGCGGCATATCATGGCGACGCAATTGGCATCGGCCGTCGATGCAAAGGAACTGGGCTTGCGTGTCGCGTCGCTGGCCGACCGGCGCCACGACATATTGAACGCGCTCGACATGTTGCTGACAGGGGTTTGACGATGGCGGCAAAGCGCATCCTGCTGATCATCGGCGGCGGCATCGCCGCCTACAAGAGCATCGAGCTCGTCCGGCTGCTCCGCAAGTCGGGCCATGTCGTGCGCTGCGTGCTGACGCGCGCCGCCGAGCAGTTCGTGACCCCGCTCACGCTCGCCGCGCTCAGCGAGAATAAAGTCTATACAAATCTTTTCGACCTGAAGGACGAGGTCGAGATGGGGCATATCCAATTGAGCCGCGAAGCCGATCTCGTCGTCGTCGCGCCCGCGACCGCCGACCTGCTCGCGAAGATGGCGGCGGGCATCGCCGACGATCTGGCGACGACATTGCTGCTCGCGACCGACAAGCCGGTGCTCGCCGCGCCCGCGATGAACGTCCGCATGTGGCTGCACGCTGCGACACGGCGCAACGTCGCCGCGCTCCGCGGCGACGGCGTGACGGTGCTGGAACCCGACGAAGGCGAGATGGCGTGCGGCGAATATGGGCCGGGACGGCTTCCCGAGCCGCAGGCGATCAAGGACGCGATCGACCGGGCGCTCGCCAGCGCGCCTGCACCCGTGCCGCTTACAGGCCAGCCCGATTTCGCTCCCGCGAACCACCGTCCGCTTTTCGGCCGCCGCATCCTGATCACAGCCGGCCCTACGCACGAACCGATCGATCCGGTGCGCTACATCGCCAACCGCTCGAGCGGCAAGCAGGGCTTCGCGATCGCCGCCGCCGCCGCCGAAGCCGGCGCCGAGGTCTTGCTCATCGCCGGCCCGGTGCCGCTGCCGACCCCGCCCGGCGTGATCCGGATCGACGTCGAGACCGCGCGCGAGATGGCGGCAGAAGTCGAGGCTGGGCTGCCCGTCGATGCTGCGATCATGGTCGCCGCCGTCGCGGACTGGCGCGCCGCCGACACCGCGGCGCAGAAGATCAAGAAGGACGGCAGCGGCGCCGTGCCGCCGCTGGCGCTCGCCGAGAATCCCGACATCCTCGCCGGCCTCGCGAAAAGCCCGCGGCGCCCGCCGCTGCTCGTCGGCTTCGCCGCCGAGACCAACGACGTCATCGCGCACGCCGAAGCGAAACTCGCGCGCAAGGGGTGCGACTGGATCGTCGCCAACGATGTCTCGGCCGACCCGATGGGCGGCGAGACGAACCGCGTGCATATCGTCAGCAAGGCTGGCGTAGACAGTTGGGACCGGCTGCCCAAGGCCGCCGTCGCCCGCAAATTGATGGAAAAGATCGCCGATGAACTCGAAATCCGTGCACCCGCTGACTCCGATTGAGATCGCCATTCAGCGCCTGCCCAACGGCGGCGGCCTGCCGCTGCCCGCCTATGCCAGCGACGGCGCGGCGGGGATGGATGTCGTCGCGGCCGAGACGCTGACGCTGCGCCCCGGCGCGCGCCACGCGGTCGCGACCGGCTTCGCGATGGCGATCCCGCCGGGCTATGAGGTGCAGGTCCGTCCGCGCTCGGGCCTTGCGCTCAAGCATGGCATCACCTGCCTCAATACGCCCGGCACGATCGACAGCGACTATCGCGGCGAAGTGAAGGTGATCCTCGCCAATCTGTCCGACGAGAATTTCGAGATCGCGCGCGGCGACCGCATCGCGCAGCTCGTCCCCGCCCCCGTCCAGCGCGCGGCCTTCGCCGAGGTCGAAACGCTCGATGAAACCGCGCGCGGCGCGGGCGGCTTCGGCTCGACCGGGGTCGCGAGCGTGAGCAATGACGAGGCGATCGAAGACGACAATATCCCCGACAATGTCGGATCGCTGTCGGCGATGAAGATCCGCCAGCCGGGCGAATAGGCCTTGCTCAGCGACGCCGAACTCGACCGCTATGCGCGCCAGATCATCCTGCCGGCGTTCGGCGGCGCGGGGCAGGCGAAGCTCAAGGCCGCGCATGTCGCGGTCATCGGCGCGGGCGGGATCGGCTGTCCGGCAATCACCTATCTCGCCGCCGCCGGCGTCGGCCGGCTGACGATCATCGATCATGATGTCGTCGAGCTGTCGAACCTCCAGCGCCAGCCGCTTTTTGCCGACGGGAATATCGGCGCACGAAAGGCAGCAGTCGCCGCCGAAGCCGCGCGGCGGATCAATCCGCATGTCGAGGCGGTAGCGGCCGCCGAACGCCTCCACGCGGACAATGCCGAATCGCTGCTCGCCGGAGCGAATCTGATCCTCGACGGCTGCGACAATTTCGCGACCCGGCTCGCGGTCAATCGCGCCGCGGTCGCGCTGCGCCTCCCGCTGCTCTCCGCCGCGATCGGCGCGTTCGAGGGACAGGTCGCGCTGTACGAAGGGTGGCGAGCCGACAGCCCCTGCTATGCCTGCCTCGTCGGCGACGATCCTGACCGCCCCGGCATCAACTGCGCCGAGCAAGGGGTGATGGGCGCCCTCGCAGGCATGATCGGTACGATGGCGGCCCTCGAAGCGGTGCGTGCGCTTACCGGCTGGGGACAGCCGCTGGCCGGCAAGCTCGCCCTCATCGACATGCTCGACCGCCGCTGGCGCGAGGTTGCCGTCGCCAAGGACCCGGAGTGCCCGATTTGCCAGGGCTGAGCATCATCGTCGCGTCGGCCGACGGCGCGCGCTTCTATGCCGCGCTTGAGGCAGCCGCCGCGGCGGCGCTCGGCCGACCGGCACGCCTTTTCCTGCAGGGCGAGGCGGCGGCACTTCTCCGCACGCCCGTCTCGTTCGACGGCGACGCGGCGCGGCGCACGGCGGGCCAGCCCGACCTCGTCTCGCTGATCGCCGAGGCGATGGCGATGGACGTCCGCCTGATCGTCTGCCAGTCGGGCATGGCGCTGGCAGGGATGGCGGCGAGCGAACTGGTCCCGCAGGTGCGCGCCGGCGGTCTGGTGAGCTTCCTCGCCGACGTCGGACCCGGCGACCAGATCGTCACCTATTAAGGGTTTTTGCAGACCGTGATCGCTTCGGGTTTAGGGCGCTTCCCCTCGGGCACGAAGCGCGCGAGATAGCCCCCCGCGTGCGCCTTGTCGTCATAGGAGACGAGCTTGTAGCCGACCGCCTCGAACTCGCAGACGAGCAGGCGGAAAGGGGTGCCGTGCTGCGCGATCGGGCGGTCGCCGTCGACGACGATCACCTGCCCGCCCGCACGCAGCGCCGGGCGCAGCCGCCAGAGGAAGGCGTATGGCTCGCCGATCTCGTGATACATATGGACCATGAACACGCGGTCGAAGCTGTTCGCCGGTAACCGCGGATCGTCGATGGCCCCCAGTTTCAGCGAGACATTGTCGAGCCGCTCGCGCGCGACGCGGTCGGCGAGGCGTTCGATCACCTCGGGCTGGATATCCTGCGCGAGCACACGGCCGGTAGCGCCGACGCGCGGCGCGAGGCGCACCGTATAGTAGCCGTCGCCAGCGCCGATGTCGGCGACCGTCATCCCCGCGCGGACGTCGGTCGAATCCATGATGTCGTCAGCCTCGTTGACGCGGTCGCGCGCTTCCTCGGTCGACCATTTGGTCGAGGTGATCGGCGCGACCGGGCGGTCGGCGGGCGGAAACTCGCGCGCTGTCTCGGGCCGGTCGCTGTCCTCGCTCCACGGCGCGTCGCAACCGCCGAGAAGCGGCAGCGCCGCCAGCGCGGCAAGCAGGGCCGCGCGGCGGATCATCAGTCGATGTCCTCCACCTCGACCTTTTCGCCCGTCACCTTCTGCGACAGCGCCGCCGCCATGAAGGGATCGAGCGCGCCGTCGAGCACGTCGCCCGGCGCGGTCGAGGTCACGCCGGTGCGCAGGTCCTTCACCAGCTGATAGGGCTGGAGGACATAGGAACGGATCTGGTGGCCCCAGCCGATCTCGGTCTTCGCCTGATATTCGCCCGATGCCTCGGCCTCGCGCTTCTGCAGCTCGGCCTCGTAGAGGCGCGCTTTCAGCATCCCCATCGCGGTCGCGCGGTTCTTGTGCTGCGAGCGGTCGATCTGCGACGCGACGACGATGCCGGTCGGAACGTGGGTGATGCGGACCGCCGAATCGGTCGTGTTGACGTGCTGGCCGCCCGCGCCCGAGGCGCGATAGGTGTCGATCTTGAGGTCGCTTTCCTTGATCTCGATCTCGATGTTATCGTCGATCACCGGATAGACCCACACCGACGAGAAGCTGGTGTGGCGCCGCGCCGAGCTGTCGTAGGGCGAAATGCGGACGAGGCGGTGGACGCCGCTTTCAGTCTTCGCATAGCCATAGGCGTTCTCGCCCTTGACCAGCATCGTCGCCGACTTGATCCCGGCCTGGTCGCCCGCCTGATATTCGATCAGCTCGACCTTCATGCGCCGCTTTTCGGCCCAGCGGCTGTACATGCGCTGGAGCATCTCGGCCCAGTCCTGGCTTTCGGTGCCGCCGGCGCCGGCATGCACCTCGATATAGCAGTCGTAACTGTCGGCCTCGCCCGCGAGCAGCGCCTTGATCTTGTCGTCCTCGGCGCGCGCGGCGAGCGCGGCGAGGCTCGCGACGGCGTCATCGACCAGCGCCTCGTCGCCTTCCATCTCGGCGAGCTCGATCAGTTCGACCGTATCGGCCATCTCCTTCTCGATCGCGCGCGTCGCGGTGATCGCCTCGTCGAGGCGGCGGCGCTCGCGCATGACCTCCTGCGCTGCCTTGGGGCTATCCCAAAGCGTCGGGTCCTCGACCTTGGCATTGAGTTCGTCGAGCCGGCGCAGGGCGCGGTCCCAATCGAGGAACCGGCGCAGCAGCGCCAGCGCGGCGTTGATCGTATCGACATGATCCTGCGCTTCGGCGCGCATGGTCTTAGCTCCTGAAATTCGGTCGGGCACCGGCCATAAACGCTGGCGCGCCAGAGACAAGCGTCAGATGATGCCGCCGCGGTCGTCGAGGAAGTCGCTGTCCGTCCGCCCCGACGAACTCTTCTTCGCCGGGCCGGTCGCCGCTTTCGGCGTCCTGATCGGCTTGATTTCCTCCTCGCGGATCGTTCGCCGGGGTTCGCTCTCGGGCTTGAAGGCTTCCCAGATGATCGCGGCCTTGGGGTCGCTGCCGGGCCAGCTGCCATAGACGCGGCGGCCCGACTGGCGGTCGATGCGGACCATGCGGATGCCCTTGGGCGCCGTGAACGGCACCGGCGGCGCATCGGTCAACGCGCCTAGGAAGAAGTCCTTGAAGATCGGCGCCGCGAAGCTGCCGCCCTGCGCATAGCCGCCCATGCTGCGCGGCTTGTCGAAGCCGATATAGACGCCCGCCACGACATCGGGCGAGCCGCCGACGAACCAGACGTCGTTCGGGCCGGTCGTCGTCCCGGTCTTGCCGAACAGCGGCACGCCCAAATCACGCAGGCGCACCGCCGTGCCGCGCTGGACGACACCCTCGAGCATGTGGACGACCTGATAGGCGGTCAGCGGGTCCATGAGCTGCTTGCCCGAAGGCGCGAAGCGCGGCATCGGCTTGCCGTCCCAGTCCTTCATGTTGCAGCCGTCGCACGCCCGCCAGTTCTTCGGGAAAATCACCTTGCCGCGGCGATCCTGCGCATAGTCGATCAGCCGCGGTTTCAGCTCGCGGCCATGGTTCGCGAGCATCGAAAAGGCGTTGGTCATCTTCTCGACCGTCGTCGTCCCGGCGCCGAGTGCGGTCGAGAGATAGGGTTCGTGCTGGCCGATGCCCATCGTCCTGATCGTCTCGACGATCGGTTCCATCCCGATCTGGCTCGCGGTGCGCACCGTCATCAGGTTGCGCGACTGTTCGAGGCCCCAGCGCATCGTATGCTCGCCCGACCCGCCGCCGCCGCCGAAGTTGCGGAAGCATTTGTTGCCGAGGTTCGCGCCCTGATAGACGCAGAACGGCCCATCGACGATCATCGTCGCGGGGGTCATGCCGTTGTCGAGCGCGGTCGCATAGACGAAGGGCTTGATCGTCGAACCCGGCTGGCGCTCGGCCTGCGTCGCGCGGTTGAAGGGCGACAGGCGGACGTCGAAGCCGCCCTGCATCGCATAGATGCGGCCCGAATGCGGGCTTTCGACGACCATGCCGCCCGACACTTCGGGAATGTTCCGGAGCTGATAGACGCCGGGTCCGGTCGCCTTGACCGCGATCAGGTCGCCCGGACGCATCGCCGAGAAGGCGCTGCCGCCGGTCTTGCGATAGCCGAGCGCGGCCGCACCCGCGGGGAGCGTGCCGGTGTCGCCGTTCGCAAAGCCGATCCGCGCCCCGCCGGCCGATTTCGACAGCACCGCCGCGACGCGCCAATTGTCGTAATCGATGCCGATGAAGCTCGACGCGAGGCGGCTCTGCCACTGGTCGTCGGCCTCGATCCGCGCGATCGGACCCGACCAGCCCTTGCCGGCGTCGTAGCGCTGGAGCCCCTTGCGCAGCGCGACGGTCGCCGCGTCCTGCATCTTGCCGTCATAGGCGGTGCGGACCCACAGGCCGCCGCCATAGACCGACAGCGGGCCGTCCTCGGGCGTCTCGCCGAACTGGTCGATCAGCTGGCGGCGCACCTCTTCCATATAATAGCCGCCGACCTGCGCGACCGCCTTGTTCCCGGTTTCCGACAGGCCGAGCGGCATTGCCTGCGCGGTGTCGCGCTGCGCGGCGGTGATCCAGCCGTTGCGGAACATTTCGGACAGCACGAAATTGCGCCGCGCGATCGCCTTGTCGGCGTTGCGCGCGCGGCCATAGGTCTCGGGCGCCTTGGGCAGGATCGCGAGGAAGGCCATTTCGTGGAGGGCGAGCTGGTCGACGTCCTTGTCGAAATAGGCGCGCGCCGCCGCCTGCACCCCGAAGCTGCGGCGGCCGAGCGGGATCTCGTTCAGATAAAGTTCGAGGATCTGCTCCTTGGTCAGCGCCGCCTCGATGCGCTTGGCGAGGATCGCCTCGCGAATCTTGCGCGTGTAGCTAACCTCGTTGGTGAGCAGCAGATTCTTCGCGACCTGCTGGGTGATCGTCGAGGCGCCGATCGGGCGGCCGCTGTTCGTCAGGTTGGTGATGATCGCGCTGACGATGCCCGGATAATCGATCCCGCCATGTTCGAAGAAGGTGCGATCCTCGGCCGCCAGATAGGCGCGGACGAGAAGCGGCGGATATTCGCTATATTCGAGCTGGACGCGCCGTTCGCGCGCATAGCTGTGGACCGGCTTGCCCTCGGCATCGCGGACCATCGTCGGCAGCGGCGGTTCATAGTCGCGAAGCTGGTCGACCGACGGCAGGTTGCGCGCGAACACCGCCCAGATCAGGATCAGCGCGAGCAGTCCCGCACCCGCCAGATAGCCGAGAATGCGGAACCAGCGCCGCCCCCACATCTCCCGGAACCAGGCGATAGCCGCATTGCTGTCGCGGCGCAGACGGTAGCGGAAGTGGGACAGGGTCTCGGACGGCATAGGCCCAAGCCTCTAAAGGCTGCGCGCGCGAAAGGGAAGCGGGGTTGCGGCGGGCCGTATCACCGCCCCCGGCCGCGTGCGCTCACCGGCCAGATCGCGACCAGCGTATCGCCTTCGACGACATGATAATGGTCGTAGAGGTTGATGGTCGGGTCGCAGTGCGGGACGGTCAGCGTCACCGGGTCGCCCGGCGCGAGCCGCTCGCCGATACCCGGCGCGACCAGCGCCGCATGTTCGTCGCCCATGAAAGCGAAGCGCGCATCTTCCGGCGCGCCCTGCCGCACGACCGCGACCCCGCCGTCGGTCGAGAGCGCCTTGAACCCCGCGTCGATCGTCACCAGCGCCGCATGATTGGCGCTGACCACCCGCGCATCGACCCCGAGCGCGGTTTCGAACGGAATCTCGCCGTCACCCGTCAGGTCGCAATCGAGATACTGCTTGTCCATGAAGACATAGGAGCCCGCCTGAAGCTCGGTAAAGACGCCGAGCTCAAGGTCGATCCGGTGCGTTCCCGTTCCCGACCCGCTGACGATGTCGGACGCGAAGCCCGCCTCGGCCAGCGCGGCGATCACCGTCCGCAGATAGCCGGTGCGCTCGACGATCGCGGCGCGGCGTTCCGCATAATCCTCGATATGCTGCTGCGAGCCGCAATAATATTGAACGCCGCGCAGGCGGAGCGTCGGGAGATCGGCGATCACCCGCGCGAGCGCCACCGCGGCTTCGGGCGAGGCGACCCCGGTGCGCGCGATGCCGGGATCGATGTCGATGAGGACGTCGAGCGCCGCGCCCTCGGTCGCAAGCGCCGCGTCGATCCGCGCCGCGACCAGGGGATGATCGACCACCGCCATCAGCCCGTCGGCGCGCGCCGCAAGGCTCGCAAGCCGTTCGATCGCGCGCGGCGCGGCGACGGGCGAAGTGATGAGGATGCCCTTTATCCCGCCCCCGGCGAGCGCCTCGGCCTCGCCGATCTTGGCGCAGCAGACGCCGAGCGCGCCTGCGCCGAGCTGGCGCTTCGCGATATCGACGCTCTTGTGAGTCTTCGCATGCGGACGCAGGCCGACGCCATGCGCCGCCGCGAGCGCCGCCAGCGCGGCGATATTGCGGTCGAGCGCCGCGCGGTCGAGGATCAGCACGGGCGTGTTGAGATCGGCGCGCGATCCCTGGCGGCCGACCAGATGCGCATGCAGCGTCAGATCATCGCTCACCCGTCACCTCGCCTCACCGGGCCGCCGCCGCGACCCGGCGCGCGAAATGAATCTGCACCGCGTCGCGAACGCCGCGCGCGACCTTCTGCTGCCCCGCCCTGGAGGACAGGAAATCGGCGTCGTCCTTGTTCGAGAGGAAGCCGGTCTCGAACAGCACCGACGGCGTATCGGGCGCCTTCAGCACCACGAAGGAGGCGAAGCGATGCGCCGTGGTCCGGAACGTCACCTCGTCCGACGCCTCGCGCTGGAGCAACCGTGCGAAGTCCGACGCGACATTCATCGTCTCGCGCTGGGTCAGGTCGAGAAGGATCGACGACACCGCGCCGCTGTGCGCACCCAGATCGACGCCGTTGATGATGTTCGCCTTGTTCTCGCGCGCCGCGAGCCGCGCCGCCTCGCGGTCCGATGCGACCTCGGACAGCGTATAGATCGACGCGCCATGCGCCTCCTCATTCGCTGCGGCGTCGGCATGAATCGAAAGGAAAAGATCGGCCTTCAGCCGCCGCGCGATGCCATAACGCTCCTCGAGGACGAGAAAACGGTCGTCGGCGCGGGTCAGCGCGACGCGCACCCGACCGCCCGCGACCAGATCGTCGCGGATCGCCTTCGCGATGGCCAGCGTGATATCCTTTTCCTGCTTGCCGCTGTGCGGGCTCGTCGCCCCGGGATCATGTCCCCCGTGCCCCGCGTCGATTACGACGAGCGGCAGGCGGGGATTATCGGGGCCGGCGATCGCGGGCAGCGGCAGCGCGGGCTTCGGCTGCCCGATCGGCACGGTGACGCTGTAGCGCTTTTTGGGCTTGCCGGCGCGAAACCAGGCAGTCTGCGGCCCTGCCGTCCGCTCCAGACCGGCGCTGCGGCGAAAATGGTCCGCCGCTTCGCCCGCCTGCGCCGGCAGCGGCAGCAGCCAGGCGAGGATGAGCGCCGGCAGCGCCGCCTTTCCGCCCCGCCGCGGCCGCCCATCGATCCAGCACCTGTTCGAAATCATGAAGCCCTCGACCGTGAGACGCGGTGAATCCCCTATTAGCCGCACCATGTCAAACGCCGGTTCATGCGCGGCGGACGGCGCCATATGGTTGCAATAGAATGACAGCATCCCATCTTTGTGCGGTGGCGGAGGTTGCCGTCGGCGCATGCCGATGCTAGCACCCCCCACACTGGCGGTGTCCTTCCCGGCGCCGCCCGGCCTTTTGAGGGGAAAGGCCTGGCCCGCGCGAATCGCGGATCAGCGCCGCCCCGGTGCCGGGCATGCAGGGAAAGACGCCGTGCCGCCAGTCCACCCGGTTGACCGGGCGATCGGAACGCCTTTCCTCGGAAAGGCGCAAGACCGTCCGGATCATCCCGCAAACAGGTTGATGCCGCATGAGGCTTGCCATGCCCTCTTCTGATCGCGACGCAGGTGCCTTTGCCCCTGCATGCGTCGCGACCGAAGACCGCATGCGCGTCCAGGACCGGACGCGGGCCGCGCGCGGCAATAACGTCATCTTTTCCATGAACCCTATCGACCGCCGCCGTCCGCAAGGGATGGTCGCGGCCTTTTTGTTTGGCGCGCCGCGGCGCGCCTGGAGTAATACTAATGACCACGCGCATGTTGATCGACGCGCGGCACCGGGAAGAGACCCGGGTCGCCGTCACCAAGGGAAACCGCATCGAGGAGTTTGATTTCGAGTCCGCCGAGCACAAGCAGCTCAAGGGCAATATCTATCTGGCCAAGGTAACCCGCGTCGAACCGTCGCTGCAGGCGGCGTTCGTCGAATATGGCGGCAATCGCCACGGCTTCCTGGCGTTCAGCGAAATCCACCCCGACTATTACCAGATTCCGAAGGAAGACCGCGAGGCGCTGCTTCGCGAAGAGGCCGAACACGCCGCCGCCGCCGCGCAGCGCGCCGAGGATGATCTCGACGAGCTCGAGGGCGATGTCGCCGACGTCGAATATCATGACGACGATCATGGCGACGCGCCCCCAGCACCCGAAACCGTCGGCGAGGACGCCGACGAGGATGCGGGCGACGAGCATGACGACGCCGACGAGAATGGCGAAACCGCCGAAGAAGGCGCCGAGGAATCGCGCGAAGGCCGCGGCGACCGCCGCCGGGGTCGCGGCAAGGGCGGCCGGAACGGGCGCAAAGGCGGCCGCGGCCGCCGCGGCGACGACGAAGACGGCGAAAACCGCATGTCGCTGCGCCGCCGCTACAAGATCCAGGACGTCATCCGCCGCCGTCAGGTGATGCTGGTCCAGGTCGTCAAGGAAGAACGCGGCAACAAGGGTGCCGCGCTCACCACCTATTTGTCGCTCGCCGGCCGCTATTGCGTGCTGATGCCGAACACGATGCACGGCGGCGGGATCAGCCGCAAGATTTCGAACGGCGCCGATCGCCGCAAGCTGAAGGCGATGATCGACGAACTCGCGCTGCCGCCGACGATGGGCTGCATCGTCCGCACCGCCGGGATGAGCCGCACCAAGGTCGAGATCAAGCGCGACTTCGACTATCTCGCGCGCCTGTGGGACGAAATCCGCGAAAAGACGCTGGGGTCGAGCGCGCCCGCGCTGATCCATTCGGACAGCGATCTCGTCAAGCGCGCGATCCGCGACATCTATCACAAGGATATCGAGGAAGTCCTCGTCGAGGGTGACGAGGGCTACAAGGCGGCGAAGCAGTTCATGAAGCTGCTGATGCCCAGCCACGCGCGGCGGGTGAAGCAATATGCCGACCCCGTGTCGCTCTATCAGCGCTATGGTGTCGAAGACCAGCTTGCCGGGATGCTCAATCCCGTCGTCCAATTGAAATCGGGCGGCTATCTGGTGATCAACCCGACCGAGGCCTTGGTGTCGATCGACATCAACTCGGGCCGCTCGACGCGCGAGCATAATATCGAGCAGACCGCGCTCAGCACCAACCTCGAAGCCGCGCACGAAATCGCGCGCCAGCTTCGCCTCCGCGACATGGCCGGGCTGATCGTGATCGACTTCATCGACATGGATCACGGCTCGAACGTCCGCAAGGTCGAGCGCGCGATGAAGGATGCGCTCAAGAACGACCGCGCGCGCATCCAGGTCGGCCGCATCTCGGGCTTCGGCCTGATGGAGATGAGCCGCCAGCGGCTGCGCACCGGCGTCCTCGAAGCCTCGACGCGTCCGTGCCCGCACTGCGAAGGCACCGGCCTC
>NZ_JAYSAH010000105.1:0-3041 GCF_041916015.1 Sphingopyxis sp.
CGCAGCAGCGTCAGGTCGCGGCGCGGCCGGTCGAGCGCGGCGGCGAGCAGTACCAGCACCGCGTCGTTCGCCGCGCCGTCGGCGGGCGGCGCGGTGACGCGGAGTTGCACGCCGCCATCGACGATCTTCACCTCGTCGCGGCGCGCGCCCGGCGTGACCCGCACCTCGATCCGCCCCGGCGCGGCGAGGTCGCGCAGCGCCGCGGTCAGCGCGGGATCGGGCCGGATTTTCAGACGGTGACGACCAGCTTGCCGACCGCGCTGCGATCGCCAAGCTTCGCAATCGCCTTGCCGCCATCGGCGAGGCTATAGGTGCCGGTGACGCGCGGCTGGATCTTGCCCTGCTCCCAAAGCTGGAACAGCCGTGCGATATTGGCGCGATTGCGCGCCGGTTCGCGCATCACGAACGCCCCCCAGAAGACGCCCGCGACGTCGCAGCTCTTGAGCAAAGTCAGGTTGAGCGGCAGGCGCGGAATGCCGGCGGGGAAGCCGACGACGAGGTAGCGGCCTTCCCACGCGATCGAGCGCAGCGCAGGCTCGGCATAATCGCCGCCCACCGCGTCATAGATGACGTTCGCGCCATTGGGGCCGACCGCTTCCTTGAACTTGTTCGCGAGTTCCTTCGACTGATCCTTGTCGAACGGCTGGCGGCCATAGACGACCACCGCGTCGGCGCCGGCCTGACGTGCGATTTCGCCCTTCTCCTCGCTCGATACGCCCGCGACGACACGCGCGCCGAACGCCTTGCCCAGCTCGACCGCCGCGATCCCGACGCCGCCCGAGGCGCCGAGGACAAGCAGCGTATCGCCTTCCTTGATATGGCCGCGATCGACGAGCGCGTGGATGCTGGTGCCATAGGTCATCAGCAGCGAGGCGCCTTCGGCAAAGCCGTGCGCTTCGGGCAGATGGTAGACGTTGTGGACGCTGACCGCGACGGCTTCGGACATGCCGCCATTGCCGCAGCCGGCGATCACGCGGTCGCCGACCTTGAATTCGGTCACGCCCTCGCCGACCTCGGCGACAAGGCCCGCGACTTCTCCGCCGGGGGCGAAGGGGCGTTCGGGGCGGAACTGATATTTATCCTCGATGATCAGCACGTCGGGGAAGTTGACCGCGCAGGCCTTCACATCGATCACGATCTGCCCCTTGCCCGCGGTCGGGCGCGGCAGTTCGCCCAGGACGAGCGTTTCGGGGCCGCCGGTTGCGGTCGACAAGAGAGCCTTCATCATCTTCTCCTTTTATGCTGCTACGGGCCGCATCCATGGCCGATCGGCGTCGAGCTTCGTCTCATAGGCGCCGATCGCCGCGTCGCTCTTTTCGGTCAGCGAAATCTCGTCGAGCCCTTCGAGCAGGCACATCTTGCGGAACGGGTCGATCTCGAAGGTGAAGCGGTCCTGAAAGGGCGTCGTCACCGTCTGCGTGTCGAGATCGACATGTACGGGATCGGTTTGTGCCACCTCCATCAGCCGGTCGATCGCCGCCTGCGGCAGCACGACGGGGAGTATCCCGTTCTTGACCGCATTGCCCGAGAAAATGTCCGAATAGCTGGGCGCGATCACGACGCGGATGCCGAGATCGCCGAGCGCCCAGGCCGCATGTTCGCGGCTCGACCCGCAGCCGAAATTGTCGCCCGCGATCAGGATCGGCGCGCCCTGATATTCGGGACTGTCGAAGAGGTTATCGGGGTCCTTGCGGATCGCCTCGAACGCGCCGCGCCCCATGCCTTCGCGCGTGGTGGTCTTCAGCCAGTGCGCCGGAATGATGACGTCGGTATCGACATTCTTGAGCCCGAACGGAATCGCGCGGCCTTCGACTTTCTCCAGCGGGGTCATGCCGCGCCTCCAATAATGATCGGATCATTTTGGTTCACGCGGAGACGCGGAGACGCGGAGAAAATATCCCGTCGCCCCCGCGAAGGGCGACCAGAGTCACGAGCCGCTGGACGCGGCCGCCGTCGGCGTAGCGCAAACTTGCAAGCGGCCCCCGCCTTCGCGGAGGCGACGATCGGCGCTCTCCGCGTCTCCGCGTCTCCGCGTGAATCCCGGAATCGCTGTGCCATCATCCCATCAACTCTCTGACATCGGTGAGCTTGCCCGTCACCGCCGCCGCCGCCGCCATCGCGGGGCTGACCAGATGCGTGCGGCTACCCGGACCCTGACGGCCGACGAAATTGCGGTTGCTGGTGCTGGCGCAGCGTTCGCCCGCGGGCACCTTGTCTGGATTCATCGCGAGGCAGGCCGAACAGCCCGGCTCGCGCCATTCGAGCCCAGCGTCGGTGAAGATGCGGTCGAGCCCCTCGGCCTCGGCCTGCGCCTTGACCAGCCCCGATCCGGGGACGACGATCGCCCATTTGACGTTGGCGGCCTTCTTGCGGCCCTTCACGATCGCGGCGGCGGCGCGCATGTCCTCGATACGGCTGTTGGTGCAGCTTCCGATGAAGATATTTTCGATCGCCACGTCCTGCATCCGCGTGCCGGGTTCGAGCCCCATATAGGCGAGCGACTTGGCCGCCGCGACCTGCTTCGACGGATCGGCGAAGCTCGCGGGGTCGGGCACCACGCCGGTGATCGGCACGACATCCTCGGGGCTGGTGCCCCAGGTGACGCTCGGCGCGATATCGGCGGCGTCGATCACCACGACCTTGTCATAAGTCGCGCCCGGATCGGTCGCGAGGCTTTTCCACCAGGCGACCGCGGCGTCCCAGTCGGCGCCTTTCGGCGCATAGGGGCGGCCCTTCAGATAGGCGAAGGTCGTCTCGTCGGGCGCGATCAGTCCGGCGCGCGCGCCGCCCTCGATCGCCATGTTGCTGACCGTCAACCGGCCCTCGATCGACAGGGCGCGGATCGCGCTGCCGGTATATTCGATGACATGGCCGGTGCCGCCGGCGGCGCCGATCGTGCCGGTGATGTGGAGGATGATGTCCTTCGCGGTGACGCCGGGGCCGACCTCGCCCTCGACGCGCACTTCCATCGTCTTCGACGGTTGCAGCAGCAGGGTCTGCGTCGCGAGCACATGCTCGACCTCGCTCGTCCCGATGCCGAA
>NZ_JAYSAH010000106.1:0-33463 GCF_041916015.1 Sphingopyxis sp.
GAACCACTGTCTCCACAATCAACATCCCGTTCTCGCCAACTGATCAAAACCAGTCGGCCGACTATATCCCCGGGATGAAGGGGTCCTTTTTGCACGCCGATCACCCCACGAAGGGGGTGCCTATTGCACGCTGATCCTCATCATCGCTGATCTTCTTCGAATCATAGTCAAACAATTGATCGTTAACACGCTCATGAAGGCGCTTGGCCTCGGAGGCGGGGGCGGCTTTGGAAGCTTTTTGAGCGGCTTGTTCGCCAATGGCGGGACGTTCGGGACGGCACAGCGTTTCGCGAACGGCGGGACTTTCACGAACCAGATTGTCAGCAGTCCGACGCTGTTCAAGTTCGCGAACGGCGGGAAAATCGGTGTCATGGGCGAGGAAGGCCCGGAAGCGGTTATGCCACTCGCGCGCGGCCCCAACGGCAAGCTGGGCGTTCACGCGCAGGGTGGCGGAAACGGTGGCGGTGGTGGGCGGCCGAGTATCAATGTCAGCGTCACGAACCACAATAGTTTTGCCGGGGCGATCGGGGCGGACAGCATTATCGCGATGAACCAGCAAGTCGCTCAGAAAACCGAAGAGCAAATTTGGCGCGGCTTGCAGGGGAGGCTGCAGCAACTCGACACCGATGGCACCATAGTTTGACAAGACAGCACGGCGACGTCGGGAAATGTCGCCACGCTAGGGGTCGGGAGGGCTTTGTCCATGGTGCCCTCCCGGCTTCGACCTAATGTCCGAACCGCATTTCAGGTTCGGGCGCAGTGATCGAAGTTTTTACACCGGCGTCGGCAGCAATGCCCATGCACATCTTTCGGATCGCGATGCGCTCGATTGTCGTGCAATCCTTCGCATTATCCGCCGCTTCAAGTTCTGTTACGATGGCTTGCACGTGCGGCTGACTAATGGCGCCGCTTTTGCGCAGACCTGAAATTATGGCGCGCAGCGCAGCGCCTGTCGCATCGTTCATGTGCTCTTCCCCTTGGAGGCTGGCCCGCGGTGGTCTCAAGTTCCCTCGCAAGCGAAACTGGCGCCAATGTGGTGCTATTCGGACGCGAGACCCTTTTCAACCAGCCGACGGATGGCTTCTGCACGCGGCGGAATGTCGGGTTGTTTACGCCGCCAATCGTCGATCTTCTCAATCCAACCGGGAGGAGTGACCATCTCGAAGCGTCCAGATTTTTGCTCTTTCATATCGACTACGTAGCATCCGTTGACAACGGATACAATCCGTAGGATACGTAGTTTGCCGAATGGGAGAAGCTGACCTCCCGGCGGCCCGACCATCAACGTTCGAGGAGAATGATAATGGCTACCAACGTCGTCCCCTTCCGTCGACCAGCCGGCAAGGAAGAGCCCTTGGCCTTCGCGCCAGGTGTCGTCCCATTCGATCGCAGCAATCCGGCTCATGTCCGCGCATGGAATAACATCTTCGCGCTCGGCTGGTCTGAACTTAAAGCGAAGGGGAAACTGTGATGGGCAAGATTATTCCATTCCCCGACCTTATGGGCCAGATGCCGCACCGGGCCGACAATTGGTTGCGTCGGCCTCGGGAATGCTGGACTCCTCTCGACGAGGTTGAAGAGGCCCGCGCCAAGCTGAGCGATCTGCGCGACCGCGTCTTCAGCGATGATCCGAACGATTATGACGACCCCATCAAGGCCATCGCCGACATCGTTGCCCTCGGCATGTGGGAAAAATTGCTAATTGAGCGCAACACGGCAGCCACCAACACTGCGCTGAACTACAAGGGTAAGGTTTACGCCGAGCCGGCGGGGAGGGCGTGATGATGTCCGGCACTTTCGCTGCAACGACAGAAAACGCGCTTGGCGAGATGCTCTCTGCAATCTCATCCTTGCCGCGGCCTCTGTTGGCCCGGCTCATCGAGAAGGCTATCGACCATCTTGATGAGATGGATCCCGATCCTGATCAAGAAGAGGACGATCCCGTCGGCCAGTGCGATGAGGACGGCGTCAATACGAACAGCATGGAAGGAAGTGCGGCGCGCGGGAGCCATGATCTGGATAACGAGCTCGTTCCGGATTGGGGCATCGATCAAACGAACTGCCTACCTTACGGGATGGTGATCGCCTCTGATCGCGATGCATCGAGGCCGCACCGCGACCGAATACGGCGCACGCGCTGCATATCGCACTATCGGCGCTGGCGCGACTATCGGACAGGGCAGGAGCGGCGGGAAGTGTATGGCCATAGCCTGATCGTGCCGCCGATCGCCCCGAATCGACGGCAGCTCCTGAAACGCAAGCGGGGGGTGCCAACTAGACCTCGCGCTTAGAATCGCACTAAGCCCTCGCTGAGACGGGGGCATTTTTCCATAGGTGGGCGCATTGATGGGTGACGAGAATATGTCGTCAATTAATTGAAGAAAATCAATGTAATATGGCGGACAGGGTGGGATTCGAACCCACGGTGAGCTTGCACCCACGGCGGTTTTCAAGACCGCTGCCTTAAACCACTCGGCCACCTGTCCGTCGCCGCCGCAATAGCGCGCGCGGCACCCGCGGCAAGCAAAAGATCGAGCGCTCGGTTCACCGTGCATATGACTCGATCCGTCTCGCGATGGATGGCGAACGTGCGTGCATCTGGTCCAATCCGCATTTATGGGTGGGACATGATGAACGCCAGAAAATTCGGAATCCGACGTCTTTCCAACTGGGTGGGCTTCGCTCTCTCGGCCTGGTCGATGGCCGCATCGGGGCCGCTCTACGCGCAGAGCGATGCGGGTTTCGACGCTTATGTCCAGTCGCTGTGGCCCAAGGCGCAGGCCCGCGGCGTATCGCGTGCGACCTTCGAGCGGGTGACCGCGGGGCTGCGTTACAATGCCCGCGTCGTTGCGCTCGACCGCGACAATCTCGGCGCGCCGCCGAGCCCCGACACGCCGATTCCCGCCTTCGCACCCTATAAGGCGAAGCATGTCGACGCCTCACGGATCAATGGCGGGCGTCGCGTCCACGACCGGCTGCTGCCGCTTCTTTCGCGGATCGAGCAGCGCACCGGCGTTCCGACGAGCATCATGATCGCGATCTTCGGGCACGAGACCGCCTATGGCGCGGTCACGGGCAATTTCGATCTGCCCGAGGCGCTCGCCACGCTCGCCTATGAAGGGCGCCGCCGCAGCCTGTTCGAGCCCGAATTCCTCGCGACGCTCGAGATGGTGCAGAAGGGCGTCCCGCGCGACGTGCTGAAGGGCAGCTGGGCGGGCGCGTTCGGCTATCCGCAATTCCTGCCGTCGGTCTATCTGCAGGTCGCCGAGGATGGCGACGGCGACGGCGTCGCACGCATCTGGTCGAGCGAGGCCGACGCGATCGAATCGATCGGCGCCTATCTGCGGCGCGCTGGCTGGCGCGCGGGGCAGCCGTGGGGCGTCGCGGTACAGGTGCCCGCCGGCTATAATCGTTCGGCGATGGCGAGCCGGCTCCAGCCGACCCGCTGTCCGCGCGTGTTCGCGCGCTACAGCCGCTGGCGCTCGATGGCCGAATGGCGCGCGGACGGCTTTCAGACGCTGAGCGGACGTTGGCCTGACGGCCAGGTCCAGGCAACGCTGCTCGAACCCGATGGTCCCGGAAAGACCGCCTATTTGCTGACCGGCAACTATCGTGCGATATTGGACTATAATTGCTCTAATTTTTACGCATTGTCTGTGGGGTTGCTGGCGGATGAGATCGATCGTTAGGGAGGGAATGCTGGTCGCGGGGGCGGCGCTGCTGCTTTCGGCCTGCGGCGTTGCGGATGGCAAGCGCGAAGCGGGACCCGCACCGGGACCGACGCCCGCGCCGAGCGCCGAGCTGGTCGGCGATACGCCGGTCAAGCTCGGCGATCCCTATATTATCGCCGGCGTCACCTATACGCCCGCTGACATCCCCGATTATGACGATGTCGGCTATGCGAGCTGGTATGGCGAAGATTTCGCCGGAAAACCGACCGCGAACGGCGAAATCTTCAATCCCGACGGCATCAGCGCGGCGCATCGGACGCTGCCGCTGCCGAGCTATGTCGAGGTGACCGCACTCGATACCGGACGCACGATCCTCGTGCGCGTCAACGACCGCGGGCCGATGGTCGGCAACCGGCTGATCGACCTGTCGCGCGGTGCCGCCGAGCAACTGGGCCTGACCGAAGGTCATGCGGCCGTCCGCGTGCGCCGCACCAATCCGCCGCAGGCCGAGCGCGTGCAGCTCCGTGCCGGGCGCGCGGTGCCGGAGCGGATCGCGACCCCCGATTCGCTGCTCGCGATCCTGCGCAAGAAGCTGCAAAGTCAGACGCCGGCGCCGGTCGCGGCCCAGCCCGCGCCGCCGGTCGCTTCGGGCAAAGCGAAGCCCGGCGACGACCGCATGGCGGTACAGCCTTCGGGGACGAAGAAAAAGCCGGCGCCCCCGGCCAAGCCCACCGGCAAACCGGAACCCGCGCCAGACAAGGCCATTCCCGCAAAGCCCGGCTCGCATTTCGTCCAGGTCGGCGCCTTCAGCAGCGAAGCCAACGCCAATGCGGCGGCGAAAAGCGTCGGTGGCAGCGTCGCGAAGGCGGGCAATCTCTGGCGTGTGCGCATGGGGCCCTTCGCTGGCGAAGCCGAAGCGCGCGGCGCGCTCGGCAAGGCCAAGGCAAAGGGCTTCCGCGACGCGGTCGTGGTCCGCGACCGATGAAATTTGCGGCGGGGAAGATCGCGGGATGCGTCGTCGCGGCACTTGCGCTTACCGTCGCCTTTCCGTCAGCCGCGGCCGACAAGGCGCCATCGAAGGGAGCGCCATCCCCTCCCGCTCCCTATGTAACCCAGGCGCCGATCGTGATGCTGAAGGATCTCGATAGCGGCAAGATCCTCTTCTCGCGCGGCGCGGACAAACGCTTCGCGCCCGCCTCGATGACCAAGGTCATGACCGCCTATGTCGTGCTCGACCTGATCAAAAAGGGGCAATTGTCGCGCGACACGCTGTTCACGGTCGAGAATGCGACGTGGAAGAAGTGGAGCGCGCGCTCGCGCAGTTCCTCCATGTTCCTGCGATCGGGTGAGAAGCTGACGGTCGATGAGTTGCTCAAGGGTCTGATCACCGTGTCGGGCAATGATGCGGCGGCTGTTCTTGCGGTCGGCATCGACGGCACCGAAGAAGCCTTTGCCAGGCGAATGAATGCAGTAGCTGGCAGACTTGGAATGTCGTCGAGTAATTTCGGTACCCCGAGCGGCTGGCCCGACGGAGGCGTGACCAAGGTCAGCGCGGGCGACCTGATCCTGCTCGCCGACCGGCTGATCCGCGATCATCCCGCCGATTATGCGCGCTATTTCTCGATCCCGAAGCTCCAGCACGGTGTATCGCCCGACGGCAAGCCGATCGTCCAGTCGAACCGCAACCCGATTCTCGGCCGCTTCGCCGGCGCCGACGGGCTCAAGACCGGGCATACGAGCGAGGCGGGCTATTGCTTTCTCGGATCGGCGAAGCGGGGCGGACGCCGTCTCGTCATGGTCGTGGCGGGCATGGCCAGCGAAAAGGCGCGCCGCGACGAGGCCGAGCGGTTGATGACATGGGGCTTCGCGTCGACCGGCACGCCCACGATCGCCCAGACAGGGCGCGGAAACGCATCGAAGGGCAAGAAGGCCGCCACTGCGCCGTGATGACAAAGCTCGTCCGGGCGGCTACCGCCGAGCAATGCACGGGCGCCCCTTCCTTCTTGGCAGACTAGAATCATGACGCGCGGGCGTTTCATCACGCTCGAAGGCGGCGAGGGGGCCGGCAAGTCGACCCAGCTTCGCGCGCTGGCGACCGCACTTGCGGAGCGCGGCGTCGAGGTCGTCGCGACGCGCGAGCCCGGCGGCAGCGCCGGTGCCGAGGCGATCCGGGCGCTGCTGATGGAAGGCAGCGACGATCGCTGGGATGCGCGGGCCGAGGCCCTGCTCTTCGCAGCCGCGCGCGCCGATCATGTCGCGCGGACGATCCGCCCGGCGCTCGACCGCGGCGCTTGGGTGGTGTGCGACCGCTTCGTCGATTCGAGCCGCGCCTATCAGGGGGGCGGCGGCGGGATTACCGATGCCGATTTGCTGACGCTCCACGGGATCGGCTCGCAGGGATTGCTGCCCGATCGGACCTTTCTGCTCGCGCTCGACGATGCCGAGGCGGCAAGGCGCCTTGCGGTGCGTGACGCGGGCGGTGCCGACCGGATGGGGAGCAAGCCCGCAGATTATCAGGCACGCCTCGCGGCCCGATTTACCGAGATGGCCGCTGCCGAGCCCGATCGCTGGCGGACCATCGACGCCGGCAAGCCCGCCGAAGCCGTGACGGCGGCGATCATGGCCGAACTGGAGCGCTGGCTATGACGGCCACCATGATTGGGCACGACGATGCCGAAAAGGCCTTTCTCGAAGCCTGGCAGGGCGGACGGCTCCACCACGCCTGGCTCATGGCTGGGCCGCAGGGGATGGGGAAGAGCATATTCGCCGAGCGCGTCGCACGCTTCCTGGTCACCCATGGGCGCGGCGGGGACGGGCAGGCGCTCTCGCTCGACGATCCGGGCGACGCCGCCGCGGGCAGGCTGGTCGATGCCGGAAATCATCCCGAAATCATCAACCTGACACGACAGGTGAAGGACAAGGGCAAGGATCTCGCGCGCAACATCACGATCGATCAGGTGCGCGGCGTGATCCGTCGGCTCCATTTGTCGCTGTCGTTCGGCGACTGGCGCGTGATCATCGTCGATGCGGTTGACGACCTTGAAACCGATGGCGCCAATGCGCTCCTCAAAACGCTTGAGGAGCCTCCCGCGCAAACCCTCTTCCTGCTCGTCAGCCATTCGCCGGGGCGCCTGCTGCCGACGATCCGATCGCGATGCAGAACGCTGCGTTTTCAACCCGTTGACCGTGACGTCATGGCCCCGTGGCTCCACGAACAAAGGCCGATGCTCGACCTCTCGGATATTCGTGCGATCAGTGCCGCGTCGGGCGGTGTCCCCGGCAAGGCGCTCGCGCTGATCGACAGCGATGTATCGGCGATGGAAAAGAAATTATTGGCGATCACCAGCACCGGCGATCCCGGCAATCGCCTTCGCGAAGCGCTCGCGCGCGAGGTCGGCGGGACGAGCAATCGCGCCCGGCTCGAACTCGTGATCGACATCGTGCCGGGGCTGATCTCGCAGCTCGCGCGCGAGCGGCCGACCGCCGAGCTCGCGCCGGTGTTCGCGCAATGGGATCGCATCCAGCGCACCGTGCGCGATGCCGTTCGCGGGTCCTATGACGGTGCGATGGTCGGGTTCGAGATCGGCAATTGTCTTGCCGAATTGGCACCCCGTCCAGGACAGGCGTCGCGCTGACGCTTCCCCTCCCGCGCCGCACCCGCTAAGGCGCGCGCATGTCCGAGCCTTTCTATATCACCACCGCCATCAGCTACCCCAATGGCCGCCCGCATATTGGCCACGCCTATGAGGCGATTGCGACCGACGTCATGGCCCGTTTCCAGCGCGCGCGCGGCCGCGACGTGCGCCTGATCACCGGCACCGACGAGCATGGGCTCAAGATGTTCCAGACCGCGCGTAATCAAGGCCGCGAAACGATTGATCTTGCCGATGAAATGTCGGGATATTTCCGCGATATGTATGCCAGGCTGAATATCAGCTACGACAATTTCATGCGGACGTCGGACCCCGCGCATCACAGGGCGTCGCAGGCAATCTGGCAGGCGATGGAAGCCAATGGCGACCTCTATCTCGACCGTTACGAGGGCTGGTATTCGGTCCGCGACGAGGCTTTCTACGACGAAAGCGAACTGACCGACGGGGAAGCGGGCGTCCGCCTGTCGCCGCAGGGCACGCCGGTCGAATGGACGGTCGAGGAAAGCTGGTTCTTCCGCCTCTCCAACTATCAGGACAAATTGCTCGCGCTCTACGCCGATCAGCCCGACTTCATCCGCCCCGAAAGCCGCCGCAACGAGGTGCTGCGCTTCGTCGAGGGTGGGCTCAAGGATCTCAGCGTCTCGCGCACCAGCTTCGACTGGGGCGTGCCGGTGCCCGGCTCGCCCGGCCATGTCATGTACGTCTGGGTCGATGCCCTGACCACCTATCTCTCGGGGCTCGGCTATCCTGATCCCGATGGCGACTTCGGCAAGTTCTGGCCCGCGAATATCCACATGATCGGCAAGGATATCGTTCGTTTTCATACAGTTTACTGGCCGGCTTTCCTGATGAGTGCCAATTTGCCGTTGCCCAAGCAGGTGTTCGGCCACGGTTTCCTGCTCAACCGCGGCGAGAAGATGTCGAAGTCGCTCGGCAACGTCGTCGATCCAATGGAACTCGCCGAACGCTTCGGGGTCGATGCGCTGCGCTATTACCTGCTGCGCGAAGTCAGTTTCGGGCAGGATGGCAGCTATTCCGCCGAGGCGATCGTGCGGACGGCGAATGCCGACCTTGCGAACAGCTTCGGCAATCTCGCCCAGCGCAGTTTGTCGATGATTTTCAAGAATCTCGATGGCAAGCTTTCCATCGACTACGCGCTGGCGCAGGAGGATGCCGATCTGCTGGCAGATATCCTCGCGATGGCCGAAGAGCGCCTGCCGCGCGAATTCGAGCAACTCGCCTTCTCGATCGGGATCGAGGACTGGATCCGCGCCGTCTTCGCCTGCAACCAATATGTTGACGCACAGGCTCCGTGGGCGCTGCGCAAAAGCGATCCCGAGCGGATGCGCGCGGTGCTGATGACGCTGTTCCAGGCGGTGCGCACGCTTGCGATCGCGATCCGTCCCGTCGTCCCGGACGCAGCCGACAAGCTCCTCGACCAGATGGGCATCGCCGCTGACGCGCGCGATTTTGCGGCGCTTGCCGACAGGGATTGGTTTGGCAAGCTGGCCACCAGCGGCTTCACCGTCGGTCAGCCCGTTCCGATCTTTCCGCGCCTCGAACTGCCCGAAGGGGAAGGGGTGGCCTGATGCTCGTCGATTCGCATTGCCATCTCAATTACAAGGGGCTTGCCGAACAGCAGGACGGGGTGCTGGCGCGGGCGCGAGGGAAGGGCGTCTCCGCGATGCTCAACATCGCGACGCGCGAAAGCGAATGGGACGATGTGCTCGCCGCCGCCGAAGCCAATGACGATGTCTGGGCAAGCGTTGGCATCCATCCGCACGACGCCGATCATCATCCCGACGTCGATACCGCGAAATTGGTCGAACGTGCCGCGCACCCGCGTGTGATCGGGATCGGCGAGACCGGGCTCGACTATTATTACGACAAGAGCGACCGCGCGCGGCAGCAGGAGAGCTTTCGCCGCCACATTCACGCATCGCAGCAGACCGGCCTGCCGGTGATCGTGCATACGCGTGACGCCGAGGCCGATACGCTGGCGCTGCTCGGCGAGGAGATGGGGAAGGCGACCTTCCCCGGCGTCATTCATTGCTTCACCGCAAGCGATGATTTCGCGCGCAAGGCGCTCGATCTCGGATTTTACATCTCGATCTCGGGGATCGTAACCTTCAAAAATGCCGCCGATTTGCAGGCAACCGCCAGATGGCTGCCGCAGGACCGGCTGCTGATCGAGACCGACTCCCCCTTCCTTGCCCCCGTTCCGCACCGCGGCAAGACCGGCGAACCCGCGTTCGTCGCCGACACGCTCGCCTTTCTCGCGGCGCTGCGTGGCGATAACGAGCAAGCACTCGCGGCCGCGACCAGCGCCAATTTCTACGCGCTTTTCAGCAAGGCGGCGCCATGACGTCACATGGTGATTCTGCCTATTTTCCGTTCGTGCTGAGCTTGTCGAAGCGCCGTTCTTTCTTTTCGGCATTGAAGAGAAGAGCAGCCTTTCGACAAGCTCAGGGCGAACGGAGATTGGAACCATGAAGCTCAGAATCCTGGGTTGCGGGACATCTTCGGGCGTTCCGCGGATCGGCAACGACTGGGGTCAGTGCGACCCCGACAACCCCCGAAACCTCCGCAGCCGCGCGTCGATCATGGTCTCGCTCGGCGGCTTTCGCATCCTCGTCGATACGAGCCCCGACATGCGCCTGCAGTTGCTCGACGCGGGTGTGGGCGAGATCGATGCGGTCATCTGGACGCATGAGCACGCCGACCATACTCACGGCCTCGACGATTTGCGCCAGGTCATGCATCTGCGTCGCTCGGCGGTGCCGGTTTATGCCCGCGATCATGTCCTCGACATTCTCAAATGGCGTTTCACCTATGCCTTTGCCGGCAATGCGGGCTATCCGGCGTCGGTCGATCCGATCGATCTTCACGATCATCAATCGATCGGTCCGATCGAGGTATCGGCGATCGAAATGCCGCACGGGCCGATCAAGGCAACCGGTCTGATCTTCAGCGACGGTGCGCACAAGATTGCCTATGCAACTGATTTTTCAAAATTTACGGACGAGATGGTCGATTTCTTTCAGGGCGTCGACCTGTTCGTGATCGACGCGCTGCGCCGTTATCCGCATCCGACGCATCCACATCTCGCGATGACGCTCGAGGGGCTCGCCAAGGTCGGCCAGCCGCGCGCGATCATCACGCATATGGACAATACGATGGATTATGACGACCTTGCGGCCGAACTGCCGCCGGGCGTCGAGCCCGGCTATGACGGGCTGGAGGTGCAGTTGTGAATGGGAACAGCGCAGTCGATCTCATCTGGTTTGCGGGCGCTTTCGCGCTAGTGCTGAGCGCGCTCGTCGCGCGCCGCATCAAACTGGCCGATGGCGTCAAGATGGCGCTGGCATGGGTTGCGATTTTCGGGTTGCTGTTTCTCGCAATCTGGACGTTCCAGCTGGCGCGCGGGGGATAGGCACGAGCGGCCTCTCCCTCCGATGGCAAAGTTTATTTAACATAATATATATTATCGGATAATCATATGGCTGAAACCGCAAGCTCCTCCGAGCCTCTCGCCCCTATCGATCGCCTGCTTGGCGTCATGGCGAAACTGCGCGACCCCGACGGTGGATGCGAATGGGATCTTGCGCAGGATTTTTCGACGATCGCGCCGTACACGATCGAGGAAGCCTATGAGGTCGCCGACGCGATCGACGGCGGCGATCCCGTGGCAATCTGCGACGAGCTCGGCGACCTGTTGTTGCAGGTCGTCTTCCACAGCCAGATCGCGACCGACGAAGGCCTGTTCGGTTTCGACGACGTCGCGACCGCGATCAGCGACAAGATGGAGCGCCGTCACCCGCATATTTTCGGTGACGCCAAGACGGACGACGTGCGCGTGCAATGGGAGGCTATCAAGGCTGCTGAACGCGCGGCCGACGGTCCGAAGAGCGCGCTCGACAGTGTCGCGTTGTCGCTGCCGGCGCTGCTTCGCGCGCAGAAATTGCAAGGCCGTGCCGCGCGCGTCGGTTTCGACTGGCCCGATGCCGAGGGGCCGCGGGCCAAGATCGCCGAGGAACTCGCTGAGGTCGTGACGGCACCCGACGATGCAGCGCGCGCCGAAGAAATCGGCGATCTGCTCTTCGCGGTCGTCAACTATGCGCGCCATCTTGGCGTCGATGCCGAAAGCGCGTTGCGCGCCGCCAACGACAAATTCGCGCGCCGCTTTCATGCGGTCGAGGAACGCGCCGGACCCGACATCGCAAACCTGTCTCTCGATACGCTCGAAGCGCATTGGCTAGAAGTCAAGGCGTCGGAGCGCTCCTGACGGGCCACAAGCGCTCGAACCGCGCCCGGTCGGCGGGATCGAGCCGCACCGTCAGCACATGCCCTTCCCCTTCGACCTGATCCGACAACACCTCGCCGCGGGCGTGCAGCCATGCCATCGCCTCGCCCTGGTCGAAGCGCAGGAAGATGCGCTCGACCCGATGCTGCGCCGTCAATTGCGACGCCATGAGCGTTCGCGCGGCCTCCACGCCCTCGCCGGTTACCGCCGAAATGACCGCGACGTCGGGCCGCCTCGCCGCCATCTCTTCGATCCGGGTCCGGGTTTCGGCATCGGCGGTATCGATCTTGTTCCAGATTTCGATCTGCGGGATCGCATCGGGGGTATCGTCCCCTTCCCCGTCCCGCGGGCCGTTGACGCCCAGCGAGTCGAGGATCGCGCGAACGTCGTCATATTGCGCCTCGCTGTCGGGATGCGCGATGTCGCGAACATGGACGATCAGGTCGGCGGTCGTAACCTCCTCGAGCGTGGCTCGAAAAGCCGCGACGAGTTCGGTCGGCAGGTCGGAAACGAAGCCGACGGTATCGGACAGGATCGCCTTGTCGATTCCCGGCAGGCGAATCTCACGCATCGTCGGATCGAGCGTCGCGAACAGCATATCTTGCGCCATGACGTCACTTCCCGTCAGGCGGTTGAAAAAAGTGGATTTTCCGGCGTTCGTATAACCGACGAGCGCCACCACGGGCCATGGTGCGCGCTGGCGCTTGGCGCGCTGGAGCTGTCGCGTCCGCCGCGCGTCCTCAAGCTGGCGGCGAATGCGCGCCATGCGGTTGCGGATCATCCGCCGGTCGGCCTCGATCTGCGTTTCGCCGGGGCCGCCGAGGAAGCCGAAGCCGCCGCGCTGGCGTTCGAGGTGGGTCCAGCTTCGCACCAGCCGCCCCGCCTGATAGTCGAGGTGCGCGAGCTCGACCTGGAGCCGTCCCTCGGCGGTTGCTGCACGCTCGCCGAAGATTTCGAGGATCAACCCGGTGCGGTCGATCACCTTGGTGCCGAACTCGGTTTCGAGATTGCGCTGCTGGATGGCGGTCAGCGCGGCATCGACGATGACGAGCTGGATGCCCTCCATCGCGATGTCGGGCTTGATCGCCTCGATCTGCCCAACGCCGATCAGCGTCGCAGCGCGCGTCTGTCGCAGGCGCAGCGGATGGACCGTAACGACGTTCAGGCCGATGGCCAGCGCGAGCCCCTTCGCCTCCTCGGCGCGCGCGTCAAGGTCGCGCGACAGCCGCTGGCCATGCCATTCGGGCACGATGAGCAACGCCGCCGCGCCGCGCGCGACCTCGTCTTCGCTATCGTTCATCGCGTCGGTCAGGCGCCGGCATCCTCGCCGGCGTCGTCGGTCAGATTGACGGGGCCGTTGGGCTGAACGGTCGAGATCGCATGTTTGTAGACGAGCTGCACCTGGCGCTCGCGCTCGAGCAGCATGCAGAACAGGTCGAACGCTACGATATCGCCTTGCAGCATCACGCCGTTGACGAGGAACATCGTCACCGACTCGTCCGAGCGGCGCACCGCATTGAGGAACACGTCCTGCAGCGCCTTGCCCTTGCTTGCTGGCGCCTCGCGAATATCGCTGCCGAGCGAGGCGAGGTCGAAATCATGCGACGGCATCACCGTCGAGATCGCATGCTTGTAGACAAGCTGCGACTGACCGTCACGGCGGAGCAGCAGCGAGAAATTGTCGAACCAGGTGATGATACCCTGGAGCTTGACGCCCTTGACGAGGAACATCGTCACCGGAGTCTTGGTCCGGCGGAGAGCGTTGAGGAAAAGATCTTGGAGATTCTGATTCTTATCGGACATATTTGCCTCCGGATATTGGCGGTGAACCCGCGGGGTGCGGTGCCGGTTTTCCGGCTTTCGAGACCTTCTTCGCAAATGCAATATGGGGCAAAGCGCCGCCAAGGTCTAGCGTAAAGCCGTCATCCCTCGCCGTCCGGATTTTCGGTCAATCCGAGCAACTTGAGCTTCCGATGAAGCGCCGAACGCTCCATGCCGATGAAGGTTGCGGTGCGCGAGATATTGCCCGAAAACCGGTTGATCTGGATGCGCAGATATTCGCGCTCGAAATTCTCGCGCGCTTCCTTGAGCGGAATGGCGGTGATCGATTCGCTGCCCGGCAATATGTCGGCGCCGCCGCGGACCAGCTCGGCGGGCAGCATATCGACATCGATCCGCCCGAGCCGGTCGGTCGGCGCGAGGATCATCACGCGCTCGATCACATTCCTCAGTTCCCGGACATTGCCCGGCCACTCATGGGCCTGCAGCGCCGCCATCGCTTCGCTGCCGATCTCAGGCGGCGGCACCCGGCGGTCGGCGGCGTAGCGGCGGACGAAATGATCGCAGAGGCTCGCAATATCGTCGCGCCGCTCGCGCAGCGGGGGAATATGCACCGGGACGACATTGAGGCGGTAATAGAGGTCCTCGCGAAAACGGCCCTCGGCGATTTCGGCCATCAGGTCGCGCGCCGAGCCCGAGATGATGCGGACATCCACGCGGATCATCGTCCTTCCCCCGACGCGGGTGAAGCTTTGATCGGTCAGGACGCGCAAGATCTTGCCCTGCGTCGTCAGCGGCATGTCGGCGACCTCGTCGAGGAACAGCGTGCCGCCATGCGCCTGTTCGAGCAGGCCGACGCGGATCGACCCGTCTTCGGCTTCGGACCCGAACAGTTCGAGTTCGACCGTTTCTGGGTCCATTCGCGCGGAGGAAATGACGCGAAAGGGCGCGTTATGGCGGCCGCTCCAGCCATGGAGGACGCGCGCCGCAACCTCCTTCCCCACGCCGGGCGCGCCGGTGATGAGGACGCGGCTGCCGGTGCCTGCAACGCGTTTCAGCGTCGCGCGGACATTGTTGATCGCGGCGCTCGTGCCGGTCAGTTCGTCGGCGGGTCCCGCTTTCTCGCGGAGCTGCTCATATTCGAACTTGAGCCGCTCGCTTTCGGTCGCACGCGCGACGAGATGGAGCAGCCGTTCGGCTTCGAACGGCTTTTCGATGAAGTCGAACGCGCCGCGGCGGATCGCTGCCACCGCGGTGTCGAGCCCACCGTGCCCCGAAATGACGATGATCGGCAGCGTGGGGTCGAACGCCTTGATCGCTTCGACCAGCCCCAGGCCGTCGAGCCGCGAGCCCTGGAGCCACACGTCGATCAGCGCCAGCGACGGTCGCCGCTGGCGGATCGCCTCGAGCGCGGCATCGCTGTCCGAGGCGGTACGCGCCTCATAGCCTTCGTCTTCCATGACGCCGGCGACCAGCTCGCAAATGTCGCGCTCGTCGTCGACGATCAAGATATCAAGCGCCATATTCTTCTCTATCCTGCCGATTCCGGACGCGCCCCGGGACCGATTCGATCCGTCCTGTCACCAAATCCCCCCTTTTGCCCGCGAGCGACCGCAGCCGGTCGGGGTGCAGCGTCAGCGTGACGCATGTTCCCTGCCCCGCCGGATTGTCGCAAAATTCCAGCTCGCCATAATGCTGCTCGACGATCTTCTTGACGATCGCGAGCCCGAGCCCCGTTCCGCCCTGCCGCGTCGTCATATAGGGCTCGGCGATCGTGTCGCGCGCCTCGGGGAGCCCGATCCCGTCATCGCTGACGCGAATGACGATCTCATCCCCGCCGCCGACCTCTAGTTCGGCGCGAACATGTCCGACGGGCGACGGCGCGGTGCCATTCTTCGATTTTTCTTCAATCGCTTCCACCGCATTCTTGACGATATTCGTCAAGGCTTGTGACAGAAGGCGGCGATCGCACACCAGGGGTTCGATCTCGTCCGGGGTCTTCACGCTGAACGCGATGTCGGGCTTAGCGACCTCGAACAGAAAGACGGCCTGACGGAGAATGTCCCGAATATCCTCGACCCCGAAGGTCGGCTTGGGCATCCGTGCAAAGCTCGAAAATTCATCGACCATGCGGCGCATGTCGTGGACCTGCCGGATCACGGTATCGGTAAGTTTGCGGAACATGGCCTCGTCATCTCCGACCTTGTCGCCGAACCGGCGCTGGAGCCGTTCGGCGGCAAGGTGGATCGGGGTCAGCGGATTCTTGATCTCGTGCGCGATGCGCCGCGCCACATCGGACCAGGCGGCGCGGCGCTGATCAAGCAATTGCTGGGTGATGTCCTCGAAGCTGAGGACGAAGCCGTCGCCCTGCTCGACCGCTTTGGCTGCAAGCGTCGCCGGTTCGGCATCGCGCCGGACGAGCTGGACGACGCCTTCGCGTTCGTCCCCGGTCAGCAATCCTGCCAGTTCGGGCGCCACGTCGGCCAGCGGCTGGCCCGTCAGATCGGCGGTGCTTTGCCCCGTCAGCCGCTCGGCGGCGGCGTTGGCGAGCAGGATACGATGATCCGAATCGACCGAGATCACCGCCGACGACACCCCGCTGAGCACGGCCTCGATAAAGCTGCGCCGCGTTTCGAGTTGCTCGTTGACGCTGACCAGCGTCCCGGTTTGCCGCTCGAGCTGTTCGGTCATGCTGTTAAAGGCGCGTGTCAGCACCGCAATCTCGTCGTCGCGCACAGGCGGCGTCACCCGCACCGAGAGATCGCCATCCGCGGCCGTCCGCGTCGCGCCGATCAACGTTCCGAGGGGACGCACGATGCGGTCGGCGACCACGATCGCGGCGATCACGGCGAGCGCGAGGAGCAGCAGCGATCCGAGATACAACGCGCCGTTGAACTGCAGCTGCAATTTCTGCGAGCGGTCGAACAGATCATTGTAATCAGCCAGCACATTGCCGGCGCGGACCGACTGCTGGAAACCCGGCACATTGGCATCGCGCGACGCATAGACATAGGCGCTTGCCGTACCGGGAAGCCTCGCCGCTGCCTCCACGCGGTCGGACTGGCGGACGACGACGACATCCTCGCCCGCGCCGAGGCGCTTGATCATCGTTGGCGTCAAGCGGCCTTCGGCGGGCCGGTTGTCGGGATTGATCGCGGCGGCGGTTCGCGCCACGCCGTCCTTGCCGATCTCGATGATCGCCGATTCATTCAGGCTGCGGACGACGACTTGCTGAAGATAGTATTCGGTGAATCTGGAGCTGTCGATCGGCAGCTGGGTCAGCGCCTTCCCGAGGTCGCCCGCCATGGCGAAGGTGTTCGCGCCCACCTGGCGCTGGTTCTCCTGATAATAGCCCTCGGCCAGACCCGCTGCATTTTCGAACATCCCGCGCGAACGGTCGGAAAACCAGAAATCCACCCCGAACTGGAACAGCAGCGAGGCGAAGATGACGACGAGCAGGGTCGGCGTCGCTGCCAGCAGCGAAAACAACGCAACGAGACGGACGTGCAGACGCCCGTTGCCGCCCGCCATCGACCGCACGGCGCGTGCTCGCGCGATCCGGCTACCGACGAGGACGATCAGCGCCATGGCGGGAACCAGATTCACGATCATGATCGCCGCGACCAGCGCCGGGGTCAGCAATCTTTCGCTCTGCGCGTCGCCGGTGACGAAAATATAGGTCGCGATCGCGACGCTGATCATGATCGCCAGCGTGTAATATTCGGGAGCCGCAAAATGCCAGCCGCCCGCGCGCGCGTTCAGGCTTTCGGAATCGTCGATGGAATTCAGGGAAGCGGCGGGCTCCATTGTTGCCCTGCTACGACAATCCTGTTGCATAGAAAACACACAAAGTGCGATCGCGCGCCCACAGGAGGGCTTTTTACCGTCGGTACGAAGTCAGGCGCGCGCCGGATCGATGTCGAGCTGCCCCAGCCGCTTGCGCAGCGTGTTCCGGTTGATCCCCAGCCGCCGCGCAGCTTCGAGCTGATTGCCCCGCACCTCGCGCAGCGTCCGGCGCAGCAGCGCGGTCTCGACAATCGCCTCCAATTGCTCGTGGATCGCACCATCGTCATCGGCGCCGGAAAGCTTTTCGCGCGCCCAATCGTCGATCGCGCGGGCAATCAAATCTGCTGGCGGCAGGATCGCGACAGCCTCGCCATTGTCGCGCAGCACCGCCTCGACGTCGCGGACGGTCACCATGGTATCGCGCGACAGCACCGCAAGGCGCTGAACGACGTTTCCGAGCTCGCGGACATTCCCCGGCCAGTCGTGCCGCTCGAGCAATTGCATCGCGGCGGGCGCGAATTGCCGGTCGGGCAGGCCCGATCGGCGCCCGGCATCGACGAAATGGCGGACCAGCGCCGCCATATCGCTCCGCCGGTCGCGCAGCGGCGGCAGCGTCACGGGGATGACGTTGAGCCGGTAGAAAAGATCCTCGCGAAACCGCCCGTCGGCCACGAGCGAACGCATATCGCGGTGCGTCGCCGCAATGACACGGACGTCGGCGCGCAGCGCCTGGCTGCCGCCGACGGTCGAATATTCATTGCTCTGAAGTACGCGGAGCAGGCGGGTCTGCGCTTCGAGCGGCATGTCGCCGATCTCGTCGAGGAACAAAGTGCCGCCCGCCGCCTGCTCGAAGCGTCCCGCGTTGCGACTCGTCGCCCCGGTGAAGGCCCCTTTTTCGTGACCGAATAACTCGGCCTCGATCAACTCGCGCGGAATCGCGGCCATATTGATCGCGACGAACGGTCCCGCGCGGCGCAACCCTGTGGCATGGATCGCGCGCGCCACCACTTCCTTGCCCGTACCCGATTCGCCCAGAATCAGCACCGCCAGGTCGTTCGTCGCCAGCCGCGCGATGGTGCGATAGACCGCCTGCATCGCCGGCGCGCGGCCGACGAGGCCGTGGCTGTCCGCCTGTCCCGGATCGACCTTCGCCGCCGGCTGCGCGCTTCGCTCCAGCGCAGCCCGCACGCTTGCGGTCAGCTCCTCGAGATCGAAAGGCTTGGGCAGATAATCATAGCTGCCGATGCCCGTCGCACGCACTGCGGTGTCGAGCGTATTCTGGGCCGACAGCACGATCACCGGCGTGCCCGGATCGACGCCCGCTCCAAGCAGCGAGTCGATGCCATCGCCGTCGGGCAGCACGACATCGGTGATGATCAGGTCCGGGCGATTGCCGGTAAGCCAGGCATTGCGCTCTCCAATGCTGGCAACCGCCACGAAGGTCGTGCATTCGCCGGTCAACGTCTCGCGAATGATCATCGCGATCGCGGGATCATCCTCGACGAGAAGGATCGTCTTGCCGTTCATCGCCTCTCACCATTTTGCGCCGCCGCGACCGGAAGATGGACTCGGAACCGCGTCCAGTCTCCGTCGCGCATATGCTGCACCGTACCGCCCATATCGCGCGCAAGCTTGGCGACGAGGGCGAGGCCGAGCCCCCTGCCCTCGCGTTTCGTCGTCACGAACGGGTCGAACAGGTCGCCGCGAATGTCGGCTGGAACGCCCGGACCATTGTCGCTGACGCTCACCTCGATCGGCAAGGCGATCCGGCCCCGGCCGTCGCCATTGTCGATCGACAGGCCGTGGCGATAAGCCGTCGCGATCCGCACCACGCCATCGTCATGCCCGCCGAGCACCTCGCAAGCGTTGGTGGCCAAGTTGAGCAATATCTGCACGACCGCGTCGTGATTGCCCTGCACCATCGGCAGCGACGGGTCGAAATCCTCGGCAAAGCGAACGCCCGGAAACTGGCGCGCCCGCACGGTTTCCAGCGCCTGGTGGATCGGCTGGTAAAGGTTGATCGGGGCACAGGCGATCGGCTGGCCGCGCGAGAAATGCTCCATCTGGTCGATCAGCGTCGTGATCCGGTCGACTTCGGCGCAGATCAACGTCGTGAAGCGCTCGCTGCCAGCGTCGGCCTTGCGCGCGAGGAGCTGCGCCGCACCCTTGATGCCCGCAAGCGGATTCTTGATCTCGTGCGCCAGCATCGATGCGGCGGCGCCCGCCGCGCGCCCCGAACGGCCGATCGCGCCGCCCATCAACTCGGCATCGTTCTGTGAGGGGACGATCGTCAAAATGCGATGTCCGCCGCGGCCATAAGGAACCATCTGTAGATCGGCGAAGGCGGGCTTGCGCCCGCTGATCGTGATTTCGGCCCGATGCGCGTACAGCGCCGAGGTGGCGGGATCGTTCATCCGCTGGCGATAGCCGCGATCCATGCCGATGACGTCATAGACGACGCGCCCGACCATCGCCGCGCGGCCGGTGTTGCAGAGCTGTTCGGCGGCAGCGTTGACGAACAGGATCACTCCGCCTTTGTCGATCAGCAGCGTGGCAATGGGATGCGACTGGATGATCTCGTCATGGTCGAACATCGGGATGCTCGACGCCCGCGCGCTCACGCGGCCGCCTTTGTCAGATGCGGACCGTAAAAGGCTTCGAGCGCGTCGAGGACACTCTTGCTGTCGGGAATCTGGTTGACCTTGTTACGAAACTCGGCCGAGCCGTGCAGGCCCTTGACGTACCAGCCGAGATGCTTGCGCGCCATATTGACGCCGGTCATTTCGCCATAATGGTCGATCATCGCGCGGTAATGCGATGTAATGACATCATATTGTTCGTCGAGACCGGGGTCGGGCCGATCGCCTTCGCCGCGTAGCGCCGCCATGACCTGACCGAGCAGCCAGGGCCGGCCATAAGCGCCGCGCCCGATCATCACACCATCGGCGCCGCTCTGCGCGAGCGCGGTTCGCGCATCGTCGGCCGAGCAGATGTCGCCGTTGACGATCACCGGGATCGACACCGCATCCTTGACCGTGCGCACGAAAGCCCAGTCGGCTTCGCCGCGATACATCTGGTTGCGGGTGCGGCCGTGGACGGTGACCAGCTTCGCGCCCAGATCCTCGGCGATATGTGCGAGTTCGGGCGCGTTCAGGCTGTCGTGGCACCAGCCCATGCGCATCTTGACCGTGACGGGGACGTTTACCGCCTTGACGCAGGATTCGATCAAGGCTGCGGCGAGTTTCAGGTCGCGCATCAGCGCCGAGCCGGCATCGCCGTTCGTCACCTTGCGCACCGGGCAGCCCATGTTGATATCGATGATCGATGCGCCGCGATCCTCGTTGAGCTTCGCCGCCTCGCCCATCTCATAGGGGGTGCAGCCGACGAGCTGCATCGACACCGGTTCCTCGACCGGGTCCCAGGCCGCCTTCTGGATCGACTGGCGCGTTTCGCGGATCGCCGCCTGGCTCGCGATCATCTCGGTAACGTTGAGCCCCGAACCATAATAGCGGACGAGCTTACGGAACGGCAGATCGGTGACGCCCGTCATCGGCGCGAGGATCACGGGGTCCGCGACGGTGATGTTACCGATCTGGATGGGCCGCAGCGGCGCCATGGCGGGGAGCTTTCGTTTACATTGCCTAAATTTTGAGCAGCCCCTACACTTTAAGCCGCTTTCCCGCAAGACGCGGCTGCGCTAACCGGCACGGCTGATGATCGAGTCCGTTCCTTCCCCTGCCCCGCGCGTCGCGGTGATCCTGCTTGCGGGAGGCCGGGGTACACGTGCCGGCTTCGGTCAGCCGAAGCAGCTCGAACGGCTCGGCGGGAAACCCGTGCTGCGCTGGAGTCTTGATGCCTTTGGAGGCCATCCGGCGGTTTCGGGCGGCGTTCTGGTGGCGAATCGTGACGTCATGGCAGCAATCGGTGAACTGCCCGAGGGTTGGATTTCCGCCGCCCCAGGTTCCGAGCGGCAGCAATCGGTGGCCAATGCGCTGGCCGCGCTGGCCGATTGGGACGATGAAGTCTTCGTCCTCGTTCACGATGCGGCCCGGCCCGGGGTCGATACCGCGGTGATCGACCGGCTGCTGGGCGCGCTGCAAGATGCCGAAGCTGCCATCCCGACCCTGCCCGTCCCCGACACGCTGGTCGAACAGGCGCATGACGAGGCCGGCGACGTGATCGACAGGGGCGTGCTCGCCCGCGTCCAGACGCCGCAGGCATTTCGTCTCGGCACGCTGCGCCGCGCGCATTTGGAGGCCGTCGAAGCCGCCGCGACCGACGATGCGCAGCTTGTCCGCCGTCTGGGCGTCGCCGTTGCTGCGGTGCCCGGCGACGCCCGGCTCCACAAACTGACATATGGCGAGGATATGGCGATCCTCGCAGGGCTTTTGGGGACAGGAACGATGCGAACCGCGGTCGGCACGGGCTATGACGTTCACCGCCTCGTCGCCGGCAAGCCGCTATGGATCGGCGGGATAGAAATCGCGCATAGCCATGGGCTTGAGGGGCATAGCGACGCCGACGTCGCGCTCCATGCGATCACCGACGCGATTCTCGGCGCGCTCGCCGACGGCGACATCGGCGACCATTTTCCGCCGAGCGACCCGCAATGGCGCGGCGCCGCCTCGCACCGCTTCCTTGCCTTTGCCGGCGAGCGCGTGAACGCCCGCGGCGGGCGGATCGAGCATGTCGATTTGACCATCATCGCCGAAGCGCCGAAAATCGGGCCGCACCGCTTCGCGATCCGCGCCCGCATCGCCGAAATTCTTGCGCTTCCGCTGAACCACGTTAGTGTGAAGGCCACAACGACCGAGCGGCTGGGTTTCACCGGCCGCCGCGAAGGGATCGCCGCGCAGGCGATCGCCACCCTGTCACTTCCGGAGAATTGAGCCTTGTCGTCGATCGTCGAAACGCGCCAGACCGCGCGTGAAGAAGCCGCGATGTCGGTCCTTGCCGCCAATCGCGCCGCCGCGCGCAAGGTCGCGGTTGCGGAAAGCTGCACCGGCGGCATGGTGTCGGCGGCGCTGACCGACATAGCCGGCAGCTCCGACGTGTTCAGCGCGGGCTTCATCACCTATTCGGGCGACGCCAAGAAACGCCAGCTCGACGTCAGCGGCGAAATCCTCGAGACGTTCGGCGAGGTCTCGCTTGCGACCGCCTGGGCAATGGCCGCGGGCGCGCTGGCCAACAGCGATGCCGATGTCGCGGTCGCGATCACCGGCATCGCGGGACCGGGCGGCGGATCGGAGAAGAAGCCGGTCGGCCAGGTCGTCTTCGCGCGCGCGCTGCGCGGACAGGACCCCGACGATTATTTTACCCAGCGCGTCCAGTTCGAAGCGACCGATCGCGCGGCGATCCGCCACGCCGCGACCCAGTTCGCGCTCGACCTGCTTCAGCCCGACAGAGACTCGCTGCGGCCGTCGGAGGATATCGCGCTGCCAGCGCCGTAAAGCTCACCCGCACGCGTTTCGAACGCCGCGATCATCTTGCGGAGCGCCTTGTCGAACATCTGGCCCGCCAGCGTTTCGAACACGCGGCTGCGGAACGAGAAGTCGACCAGGAAATCGACGCGGCAGCCACCGGCTTCGAGCGGCGCGAAATGCCATTCGTTGTGGAGATGCTTCATCGGCCCGTCGATATAGCTGACGGTCACGAGGCGCGGGCGTTCCTTGTGGACGCGGCACGAGAAGCTCTCGCGCAGCCCCTTGAAGCCGACGATCATGTCGGCAACCGCCTCATACTCGCTGTCGCTACGGACGCGGAGCGCGACGACCCACGGCAGGAATTCGGGATAGCGCGCGATATCGGTGACGAGCGCGAACATCTGTTCGCCGCTGTACGGCAGCTCGCGCGTTTCGTGGTGCCGCGGCAATCAGCCCGCCCTGGCGCGTGCGAGCTGTTCCTCGCGCGCTGCGCGCATCCGCTCGAAATCATCGCCGGCATGATAGCTCGACCGCGTCAGCGGCGACGAAGCGACCTGCAGGAAGCCCTTGGCGCGCGCGATCTGGGCGTAGGCGTCGAACGCCTGCGGCGTCACGAACTCGGCGACCTTCGCATGCTTCGGGGTCGGCTGAAGATATTGGCCCATGGTCATGAAATCGATGTCGGCACTCCGCATGTCGTCCATCACCTGATGCACCTCCATCCGTTCCTCGCCGAGGCCCAGCATGATGCCCGACTTGGTGAAGATCGACGGATCGCGGCGCTTGACGCTTTCGAGCAGGCGAAGCGACGCATAATAGCGCGCGCCGGGGCGGATCGTCGGATAGAGCCGCGGCACCGTTTCGAGATTATGGTTATAGACGTCGGGCCGCGCATCGACGATCGCCGCGACTGCGCTTTCAGGCTTGTTGCGAAAGTCGGGGGTCAGAATCTCGATTGTCGTCTGCGGCGTCTCGCGGCGCAGCGCCTCGATGACCTTGACGAACTGGCTGGCGCCGCCATCGGGCAGGTCATCGCGGTCGACCGAGGTGATGACGATATGGGTCAGACCCATCTTCGCTGCCGCCGCCGCGGTATGCTCGGGCTCGAGCGGATCAACGGGCCGCGGCATGCCGGTCTTGACGTTGCAGAAGGCGCAGGCGCGCGTGCAGGTGTCGCCGAGAATCATCACCGTCGCATGCTTTTTCGTCCAGCATTCGCCGATGTTCGGGCACGCCGCTTCTTCGCACACGGTATGCAGGTTAAGCTCGCGCATCAGCTTGCGCGTTTCGGCGTAACCGGGGCTGGTCGGCGCCTTGACGCGGATCCAGTCGGGCTTGCGCGAGCGCTGGCTCGGCGTGGCGGCGGGGGATGCGGGAGCGTTCATCGCGTCCACATAGTCGTGCACGCGCCTCTTCTCAACCTCTCAACCTGTGCTAAGGCGCCTGCATGACTCGCTTTGCAGAATTGATCGAAGGCTATCGCCGTTTCCGTAACGGCGGCTGGCGGGAACAACGCGAACGCTGGGAGCAGCTGGCCGAGGGTCAATCGCCCAAGGTAATGGTCATCGCCTGTTCGGACAGCCGATCCGAACCGTCACAGATTTTCGATACCAATCCGGGCGAAATCTTCGTCGTCCGCAACGTCGCGGCGCTGGTGCCGCCATTCGAGACCAATCCGGGGCGCCACGGCGTTTCGGCGGCGCTCGAATTCGCGGTGCAGTTTCTGAAGGTCGAGGAAATCGTCGTGATGGGGCACGGCATGTGCGGCGGCTGCCATGCGGCGCTGCACAAGACGATGGAGGGCGCCGAACCGGGGCGAGGCGGCTTCATCGCCGACTGGATCGCGATGCTCGACGATGCCAGCGCCGACGTCCGCGCCGCCTATCCCGATTTCGACAATCGCGAGGCGGGCCGCGCGATGGAAATGGAGGCTGTGCGCGTCAGCATAGCCAATCTGCGCACCTTCCCCTGTATCCAGGAAAAGGAAAAGCGGGGAACGCTTCGCCTGCGCGGCGCATTCTTCGCAATCAACGACGGCGTCCTGCACGTGCTGGACGAGGAAACGGGGGTCTTTGCCCCCGCCTGACAGGGGAAAGACGATGAGCAAGAATGCGATGTGGCTGACGATCATTTTCGCGGCCGCGATTTTCGGTGCGTTTATGGGGCCTTCGCTCGCCCAGATGTTTTCGCCCGGCACCTTGCTGATCCTGACGGTCCTGCTGTTCGGCGGGATCATCGCCTTCTGCATCTGGGCGTTGTCGAGCAACAAGGGCGGCAAGAAGGCCGATACCGCGGCGCTCGCCGAAGCGCGCGCGATGCGGGCGCCCGAGGGCAAGGCGCGCATCTATGTGACCCGCCGCGGTTTCGTCGCCGCGCTGCAGGGGATGGACGTGACGCTCGATGGGGCGGCGAAGGGGCAGATCAAGTCCGGGCAGATGCTGCTGGCCGACGTCGCGCCGGGCACGCATCACCTGCACGTCGCAACCGCCAAGGCGAAGCTCGCGAAGCCGGCGGAGATCGAGGTGGACGTCGGCGCGGGCGGCGTGGTCGTGATCGACGCGATGATCGAGATGGGCGCGCTCAAGGGCAGCGTGAAACTGACCCGCCTCGACGCGGCGAAAGCGCGCGAGGATGTGAGCGCGACCAAGCTGATCCTGTGGGAAGTCGCGCCGGCCTGAGGGCCGGGAACCCCGAAAGAATGTATCGGGCATGCATGAAACGCGGTTCCGGGGTCGAGAGCGGACGCCGGAGGATCGGCGCCGACTTCCCTGCCCCCAGCGGGCGGGAAGAAGAATGGCCGCTTCACGATCGCTTCCAATTCCCACCGAAGCATCTATCATTTCCGCCTGTCGATTATAGCGGGGAAATCATATGCGTAGCGGCGCCGTTTCACTGACCATCCTGTCGCTGTTCCTCGCTTCGTGCGGCGGCGGCGGATCGGGCAGCGGTGGAGGCGGGCCGATTACCGTCACCCCGACCCCCACGCCGACACCCACCCCCGCGCCGACCGCCAGCTGCGGACTTTCCGCGCGCCAGTCCTTCGTCAAGGCGGTGATCGACGAATGGTATCTCTTCCCCAATGATGTCGCGACGAACGTCAATCCGGCGAGCTTCGCCGACGTCCAGAGCTATATCGACGCGCTCGTCGCGCCGGCGCGGGCGCTGAACAAGGACCGCTATTTCACTTACATCACCTCGATCGCCGAGGAGGAGGCCTTCTTCAACAGCGGGGCGAGCGCGGGCTTCGGGGTGCGCCTGTCCTACGACCCGTCGGTCCAGCGCGTGATCATCGCCGAGGCCTATGAAAACGCCCCGGCGCTCGCCGCGGGAATCGATCGCGGCACGCAAATCGTCGGCATCGGAACGAGCGCCGGGAATGTCCGCGCGATTTCCAGCATCGTCGCCAGCGAAGGCACGCAGGGCATCACCAACGCACTGGGGCCGAGCGATCCCGGCGTGACCCGCATCCTCCGCATCGCCGAGCCCGGCGGCGGCACGCGCGACGTGTCGGTGACCAAGGCCGATTACGACCTCGACCCGATCTCCGACCGCTATGGCGCCAGGATCATCAGCGAAGGCGGGCATGATTACGGCTATGTGAACCTCCGCAGCTTCATCAGCTCGGCGGACCCGCAGCTTCGCGCCGCCTTCCAGACTTTCCGCAACCAGGGCGTGACCGACGTCATCGTCGACCTGCGCTACAATGGCGGCGGGCTCGTTTCGACCGCCGAGCTGTTCGGCGATCTGCTCGGCGGCAATCGTTCGTCGAGCGATCTTTTCTCGCAGACCAATTTCCGGTCCTCGAAATCGGCCGAGAATGACAAGCATTTCTTCACGACCCAGCCCGAAGCGATCGCGCCGACGCGCATCGCCTTCATCGGCACCGGATCGACCGCCTCGGCGAGCGAACTCGTCATCAACGGCATGCTGCCCTGGCTCGGCGCCAACATGACGCTGATCGGCAGCAACACCTATGGCAAGCCAGTGGGCCAGATCGCGCTCGACAAGGCCGAGTGCGACGACCGGATGCGGGTGATCGCCTTCACCACCGGCAATGCGTCGAGCAGCGGCGACTATTTCAACGGCCTTGCACCGAAGATCGCCAACAGCTGCGCGGCGGGCGACGACCTCGCCTTCCCGCTCGGCGATCAGCGCGAAGCTTCGGTGCGCGCGGCGCTCGATTTTCTCGAGGGTAAGGCGTGCACGACGCGGATCGCCGACGCCGGAGCGGGAATCGCCGCGCAAAGCCGCAGCGCACGCGTCGCCGCCGAACCCGAGATGCTGATGCCAGAAAACCCCCGCGCGGCGCAACGCGAGCTGCCGGGACTGTTCTGACGAAACGCCGGCTTTGGAGTGGAGAGCGGCCATAGGTCCGCCCCCGCCGCCCTCTCACGGAATTGCGTAAGTCACGTTCGCCTGCCCTACCGGCTTGTCGGGGTCGTCGGTCCATATCCGCACGTCCATCACCGCCAGCCGCTTGCCGAGGCGGAGCATATGCGCGTCGGCCATCACCGGCCCCGGCCGGCACGGACGGAGGAACTGGTAGTTGAGTGCGCTGGTCACCGCCATCGCGACCGGGCCGATATGCGCAAGGACCAGCGCATAGGCGGCCATGTCGGCAAAGCCCATCTGCGTCGGGCCGGAGATCAGTCCGCCGGGACGCAGCGCTTGCTCAGTCGGGTCGATCCGTGCGCGGATGTGGCCCGGCGCAGCCGAGACGACATGTCCGCGCGAACCCGGCTTCGCGTGCGGGAAGGCCTCCGCCATGAAGGCGTTGAGCGCGTCCGCGTCCATGCGGATCGTGCTCGACGAGACGGGCGCCACCTCCCCTGCCATACCGGTCAGCGCGTCAGCTTCTTGTAGGTCGTCGCGTGCGGGCGCGTCGCCTCGTCGCCAAGGCGGCGGATCTTGTCCTCCTCATAGGCCTCGAAATTGCCCTCGAACCATTCGACATGGCTGTCCCCCTCGAAGGCGAGGATATGCGTCGCGAGGCGGTCGAGAAAGAAACGGTCGTGGCTGATGACCACGGCGCAGCCGGCAAAATTTTCGAGCGCTTCCTCGAGCGCCGCGAGCGTTTCGGTGTCGAGGTCGTTGGTCGGTTCGTCGAGCAGCAGCACATTGCCGCCGGCCTTCAACATCTTCGCCATATGGACGCGGTTGCGCTCGCCGCCCGAAAGCTGGCCGACCTTCTTCTGCTGGTCGACGCCCTTGAAGTTGAAGGCGCCGACATAGGCGCGCGTCTGCATCTCGTGCTTGCCGATCGACATCATGTCGTGACCGCCCGAGATTTCCTCCCAGACATTCTTGTTCGGGTCGAGCGCGTCGCGGCTCTGGTCGACATAGCCGAGGCGAACGGTGTCGCCGATCGCAACGCTACCGCTGTCGGGCTGTTCCTGCCCGGTGATCAGCTTGAACAGCGTCGACTTGCCCGCGCCGTTCGGGCCGATGACGCCGACGATGCCGCCGGGCGGGAGGGTGAAGGACAGATCCTCGAACAGCAGCTTGTCGCCATAGGCCTTCGAGATGTTCGTCACCTCGATCACCTTGCCGCCGAGGCGTTCGGGAACCTGAATGACGATCTGCGCCTTGCCGGGGGTGCGGTTTTCCTGCGCCTCGACGAGCTGGTCGAAACTCTTGATACGCGCTTTCGACTTGGCCTGGCGCGCCTTGGGCGACTGGCGAATCCATTCGAGCTCGTCGCGGATCGCCTTCTGGCGGCCCTGATCCTCGCGCGCTTCCTGTTCGAGGCGCTTGCCCTTCTTGTCGAGGTAGGTCGAATAATTGCCTTCGTAGACGAAATAGCGACCGCGATCGAGTTCGAGAATCCAATTGACGACATTGTCGAGGAAATAGCGGTCGTGAGTGACGAGGATGACGTTGCCGGGATAGTCGACGAGATGCTTTTCGAGCCACGCGACGCTTTCGGCGTCCAAATGGTTGGTCGGTTCGTCGAGCAGCAGGATCGAGGGCTTTTCGAGCAGCAGGCGGGTCAGCGCGATGCGGCGCTTTTCACCGCCCGACAGATTCTCGACGCTCCAGTCGCCCGGCGGGCAGCGCAGCGCTTCCATCGCGATTTCGAGCTGGTTGTCGAGCGTCCAGCCGTCGACCGCGTCGATCTTTTCCTGCAGCGTGCCCATTTCCTCCATCAAAGCGTCGAAATCGGCATCGGCGGGCGGGTCGGCCATCAGCGCGCTGATCTCGTTGAAACGGTCCATCATGTCGGCGACCGGGCGGACGCCGTCCATGACATTTTCCTTGACCGTCTTGGTCGGGTCCAGCTGCGGCTCCTGCGCCAGATAGCCGACGGTGATCCCCTCGCCCGGCCAGGCTTCGCCGGAGAATTCCTTGTCGATCCCGGCCATGATCTTCATCAGCGTCGATTTACCCGTGCCGTTCGGGCCGACGATGCCGATCTTGGCATCGGGATAGAATTGCAGGCTGAGGTTGTTGAGCGTCGGCTTTTGCGCGCCGGGATAGGTCTTGGTCAGACCCTTCATCACGAAACTATATTGGGCAGCCATGATATGCTCCGAAGTGAGGCAGGGCCGCGCGCGCGGCCGGGAGAGTTGCGCGCCGGTTAGCGAATGGGCGCGAGGTTGGCAATCGGCGCTTGCCGGGCTGTGAAAACTACCGCTAGGACGGCGCCATGACACGCCCCCATCACGCCGCCCGCCTGACGGGCTTCGCCGCCCTCCTCCTCGCAACCTCCGCCAGCGCCGCGCCAACTGCGGTCGATCTCGCGCAGGCGGGCGACGATCCCGCGTGGACGATCACCGAGGACCTGACGACCGAGATCGGTCCGCGCCCGGCCGGAAGCGACCGCGAAGCGGCCGCGCGGCGCTGGGCGGTCGATCGGCTGAAGGCGATGGGTTTTGCGAACGTGCGTGAGGAAGCCTATCCGATGCCGGTGTGGCAACGGGGCGAGGAAGATGCGTGGTTGACGGCTCCCTTTCTTCCGCAAAAGCTTGCCATCGCGGCGCTCGGCAACAGCGGCTCGACCGGGCCGAAGGGGATGGAAGCCGACGTCGCCTATTTCGGCGGCTATGACGCGCTCGTCGCCGCGCCCGACAGCGCGGTGAAGGGCAAGATCGTCTTCATCGACAATCAGATGAAGGCCGCGCAGGACGGCAGCGGCTATGGCTATTACGGGCGCGGGCGCTTTGCCGGCCCCAATGTCGCGGCGAAGAAGGGCGCGCTCGCGATCGTCATCCGTTCGATCGGCACCGACAATCATCGCATCGCACATACGGGCGTCACCAATTTCGAGGATGGCGTGAAGCCGATCCCTGCAGGTGCGATTTCTACGCCGGATGCCGATCAGCTGGCACGCCAATGGGCGCGCGCGAACGGTCGGCCGCTTCGCATGAAGCTTCTGCTGACGCCGCAGCTGGCCGGCAAGCAGGCCTCTGGCAATGTGATCGCCGAAGTTCCGGGCAGCGATCCGGCTTCAAGCCCCGTGATCCTCGCCTGCCATCTCGACAGCTGGGATCAGGGCACGGGTGCGATCGACGATGCCACCGGCTGCGGCATCATCACGGCGGCCGCCAAGCACGTGATGGCCGCGGGCCAGCCACGCCGCACGATCCGTCTGCTCTGGGCCGGCGCCGAGGAGGTCGGCGGGTTCGGCGGACAGGCCTATTTCGACGCGCACGGCAAGGAGAAGCACGCCGTCGCGATCGAGTCCGACTTCGGCGCCGATCGGATATGGCGCGTCGATTTCAAGCTGCCCGACAGCGCGAAGGGGCTGACCGACCGGATCTCGGCAGCGCTCGCGCCGTTCGGGATCACGCGCAGCAAGAATCCGGCAAGCGGCGGCACGGACATCGGCGCATTGGTCGCTGCGGGGACACCGGTCATCGATTTGCAGCAGGACGGCACCCGCTATTTCGATATCCACCACACCCCCGACGACACGCTCGACAAGGTCGATCCGGCGCAATTGCGGCAAAATGTGATAGGCTGGACCGCGACATTGGCGATTCTCGCGAACAGCAGCGACAGCGAGCTTCCCTGATTATTTCAGGGAAATGACAGTTTTCCGCCCCCGCCCGACATCTCAATTATTTTTGTTGACGATTCATGCGGAACGGCTAAATCCCGCCGCTCGCGGTACGGGAAGTTTGCCCGGACGCGGAAAGGCATTTTAGGGAGCCCACAGATCATGAAGAAGTTTGCTGCTATCGCCGTTGCCGCCAGCATGTTTGCCCTCGCCGCTTGCGGTGAGAAGGCTGCTGACGAAGCCGCCACCACCGAAGCCCCGGCTGCGGACGCGGCTGCTGAAGAAGGCGCCGACGCCGCCGCTGCTGGCGCCGATGCCGCCGCTGCCGGTGCGGACGCTGCCGCTGCTGGTGCCGACGCTGCCGCCGCTCCGGCTGCTGCTGCTCCGGCTGCCGACGCCGCCGCTGCTCCGGCCGCTGACGCCAAGGCTGCTCCGGCTGCCGACGCCAAGGCTGCTGCTCCGGCTGAAGCCAAGAAGTAAGTCACAGCCCTTCGGGGCGATGACCGAAACGAGAAACGGGCGGTCTTCCTTCGGGAAGGCCGCCTTTTTCTTTGCCGGTCGCCTTTACTTGATCTGGGCCTGGACGCTCAGCGTGAAGCTCGTCGGGGTGCCGGTAGAACCCGCCATCGTACCTTGCGGGCGCAGGCAGATATATTTCACCGCCGGATCATAGGCCGCCACCGGGGTATAGCTGCACGCCGCGAAATTCGCCGGCGCCGACGCCGAACTCGAATAGCGGATGTCGGTCGCGGCGCTGAAGCTCAGCCCGCTGGTCGGCGACCCCTGCGTGAAGACGGGCGATGCGGCCGTGCCGACCGATATCTGCGGCGGCAAGGCGTCGAGGATGAAGACGCTGTTGCTGTCGACCGCCGCCGGACCGCTGTTGCGGACCAGCAGGCTGTAGCGGACGATCGCGCCCGGGATTGCCTTGGGGTTGGTCGTCCCGTTCGTCGGATCGGAAATGAGTACGGAGGATTTGGCGATATCGAGCGATGCGTTCGATGCCCGCTTCGTGTTGGTGATCGTGCAGTTGATGACGTCGCCCATCTGCGGCGTCACGCTGCCGCCGACGCTCGTCGGCAGCACGGTCGACGACGACGCGCCGTTGGTGCAGGCCATGACGGCATTGTACTGCGTGAGGGTCGTCGTTCCCGCCCCCGCCTCGCTGAAACTGTAAGCGGTTCCCGCGGCAACCTGCGTCTGCGGCGTCGCGCCGTTGGTCACCGTCGCGCCGCTGCCCGTGGTCGTCGTCGTCGCGATGGTCGTCGTCCCGTCGGCGATCGTCATCACGAACTGGTCGCCCGCGAACTGGCGCCCCGACGCACTCAGTGCCTTGGTGAGGCGCAGATGCGGAAAAGGTGTTTCGGTGAAGCTGCACTGGACCGCATCGCCGAAGCGCAGCGTTCCAAAACTGTAGGAGGTCGTCACGACATTGGTCGGCATCACCGTCGGTGATCCCGACGCCGCATTGGTGCAGGTCAGCGTCGATCGATACTGCGCCATCGCGCTGCTGCTGCCGCTCGCCATCGTCTGGTTCAGCGTCAGCGGGATCGCGGCGGTGCTCGACAGTGCCGCGGCGGTGAAGGGGCCGAGCCCCGATCCGCTCGACGTGCCCGAGGCGAGCATCCCACCGCCGCTGGTGGCGTTGATCGAGAAGCTGAACTGGTCGGCAGCGGCGATCCGCGTCCCCGAGATTTGCGTGTTGAGGCGGATCGAGGCGAAACGCACCGCGAACATCGCCCCCTGGAGCCCGCCGCCGACCATCGTCGTCGTCACCTGTGTCGGCGAGGTCGAGCCCATGATATAGGCGCCGACGGTGCCCGCCGCCCCCGTTTCAGTGAAGCTCGTCGTCCCGACGCCCGAAGTCGCCGGATAGGTCGAGCCGCTGATCGGTCCCGCACGGTCCAGTTCCTGCCAGCCGCCGCCATTGGTCTGAAAGCGCAGCGATTCATTCTCGTTGCTCGACTCGCCGTCGGCGGCGACGAACATGAAACTGCTGATCGTTCCCGATACGGGCGGGGTCAGCGTGATGTTCGAAATCGTCGCCGTCGTCGTCCCGGCTGCGGTCTGATAAAGGATCGGGCGCCCGGCGATGCCGAGGAAGGCGGTATTGCCGACCGCGGCCCCTGTCCACGATGGCGACGCCGCCGATGTCGCCGCGGCACCCGACACTTTCATATTGAAGCTCATCACCGTGCCGTCGGGCAAGGTATAGGAGAAATTCTGCCCGCTCGCGGTCCGTGCCGTCGTATCGGAGTAGCTGCTAAGATCGAGCCAGCAATAGGTCTGCCAGTCGGCGGGCCCGGTCGTCCCCTGCCCGGTGGCGTAATAGCAATTGGCCGCGAGCGCCGGATTGGCCGCGCACAGCGACAGCAAAAGCGCAAACAACGCCGCGATCAGCTTTTCGGTACGGATGCCCACTATCATCGATGCCTTGGTCCCAACTTGCACATGACCATAAAGGCAAATGTTTATCAGCGCGTTAAGGGTGATTTTCGCGGTGAGGCGCGTAGTTGCCCTCGTTATCGCCCGGGAGTTTTTGGGGGCGAATGTCCCCCGGACATTCGCTTCGTCCTAAAAACTGGTCGGGGAGACAGGATTCCAGACCGAAATACCTCTCCCCTGAAACCACGGATTTCCGCGGGGTTTGCAGGATCGCACGTCCCTTGTGAATCGGTTGTGTGCATCTGTCCAGTGCTATCCTGAAAAGGTCGCGTCCGTCAAGGTGGTGTAATTTCGGCTGTGGCCGTGGGCCATCGTCAGGCGGCTTTGGCGGTGATGTGTAGGGGCTGATTTTCCTCCTCGATCATGGGTTGGTTGAGTTCGGCCATGCCTTCGATCTGCATGTA
>NZ_JAYSAH010000107.1:0-11213 GCF_041916015.1 Sphingopyxis sp.
ACGAGGACGATGCGATAGCCCTCCTCCTTCAGCGCCTTGATCGCCTGCGTCCCCGAATAGTCGAACTCGCACGCCTGACCGATAACGATCGGGCCGGCGCCGATGACGAGGATGGATTGGATGTCGGTTCTTTTGGGCATTTAGGAAACTCGGCCTTTTTCATCGATGCGAACCAATGCAGCCAGACCCGCTTTGTCGGCCTCTTGTTCGACGCATGTTTTCAAATTTTGCGATTCCTGTTCGCTCTCGATGTCGAGATAATAGAGATTGTCTTCGTAAGTGATTTTGAAGCGATCAACTCCACAGGTCCGGGCGAAATCTTTAAGATGTACTTCCTCAGCGAATTCGCTGCCATACTGGCATGCCCCCAATAGAAAGGCACCGAACAGCACGGCTCGCCTCACTTGAGTCCACCAACGAACTTCTCGAACAGATAGAAACTGTCCTGCGGCCCCGGGCTCGCTTCGGGGTGATATTGCACGCTGAACGCGTTCTTGCCGGTGATCGCGATGCCGCAGTTCGATCCGTCGAACAGGCTCTTGTGCGTCTCGACCACGCCCGCGGGAAGCGTCGCGGCATCGACCGCGAAGCCGTGGTTCATGCTGGTGATCTCGACCACGCCGTCGGCAAAATCGCCCCCGACGCGCTGCACCGGATGGTTCGCGCCGCGATGACCCTGATGCATCTTCACCGTCTTCGCGCCGACCGCGATGCCGAGCATCTGGTGGCCGAGGCAGATACCGAAAATCGGCACGTCGCGCTCGAGCAGCCCCTTGATCACCGGCACCGCATAGTCGCCCGTCGCCGCGGGATCGCCGGGGCCGTTCGACAGGAACACGCCCGCGGGCTGGTGCCCCAGCACCTCGTCGAGGCTCGCGGTCGCGGGGACCACGGTGACGCGCGCGCCGGCCTTTACGAGGTTGCGGAAGATATTGTCCTTTGCGCCATAGTCGATCGCGACGACATGCGGGCGCTCGCCGCCGTCCTCGGTCGCATAGCCATGGCCCAGCGTCCACGCCCCGCCGGTCCAGTCGCCGGTATCGGTGCGACTGACGTCCTTCGCGAGGTCCAGCCCTTCCAGCCCCGGCCAACTCCGCGCCATGGCGAGCAGTTCGTCGGTGTCGAACTTGCCGTCGGGGCTGTGCGCGATCACCCCGTTCGGCGCGCCCGCATCGCGGATGCGGCGGGTCAGCGCGCGCGTGTCGATGCCCGCTAGGCCGATCACGCCCTGTTCGGCCATCCATTCGGGCAGCGTCTGGACGCTGCGAAAGTTGCTCGGCTGCGTCGGCAGCTCGCGCGTGATGGCGCCGACGGCGCCATGCACGCCGCGCTCCATATCCTCGGGGTTCGCGCCGACATTGCCGATGTGCGGAAAGGTGAAGGTGACGACCTGCCCGGCATAGCTCGGGTCGGTGAGGATTTCCTGATAGCCGGTCATCGACGTGTTGAAACAGATCTCGCCGACTGCGGCCCCGGCGGCGCCGTACCCCACGCCCCACAGGACCGTGCCGTCGGCAAGAACGAGGACGCCGGTGGCTCCGGAAGGCGCGGCGGATGGGTTGGCCAAAGGGCTGGCAGGTGCCATTTATACTGCTCCGGTCGGGGGGCTAAACGGCCGACCAACTAGGCGGCAAAAAAGTGATTCACAAGCTATCGGATTTGGAATCTTCCCGCTAGGGAGGGCCTTTCCGAAATTTGTGAGCCATGGGGACACGTGATGATTCGCGACGACATCAAGGCTGCGCAGGTTGCCGCGATGAAAGCCGGCGACAAGGCGCGCCTCGGCACGATCCGGCTGATGCTGGCCAAGATCAAGGACAAGGACATCGAACTGCGCACCGGCACCGCGCCGGCCGACGACGATGTGCTCGTCACCGACGTGCTGCAGAAGATGGTGAAGCAGCGCCGCGAATCGATCGCGATGTATGAACAGGGCGGCCGTCAGGAACTCGCCGACATCGAGGCGGCCGAGGTCGTCGTGATCGAGGATTTCCTGCCCGCGCAGCTTTCGGAAGCCGACGCGACCGCGGCGATTCAGGTAATCGTGGCGGAACTCGGTGCGACGAGCCTCAAGGACATGGGCAAGGTGATGGCCGCGGTGAAGGACCGGCTGGGCAGCCAGCTTGACATGAGCAAGGCGAGCGGGTGGGTGAAGGCGGCGTTGAGTTAACCCTCAAACACGGTCTTTTTTTCCGTTCGTCCCGAGCGAAGTCGAGGGACGTGCTACCTTGCGCCACGCCAACGTGTCTCGACTTCGCTCGACACGAACGTTTATGTGGCGGGATGGCGTTCTGGACCTACATGCTGCGCTGCTCCGACGGCCGCTATTACACGGGACACACCGATAATTTGGAACGCCGCATCGCTGAGCATCAACATGGCGGATTTTGCGATTTCACCTCGCGTCGTCGGCCCGTGACCTTGGTCTGGTCGCAAGATTTCGTTACACGGGTCGAAGCACTGGAGGCCGAACGCCGGATCAAACCCTGGTCGCGCGCGAAAAAGGAAGCGTTGATCCGGAGCGACTGGCGCATGGTGGGCCATTTCGCCAAGCCCCCACACGAACGCCCTCCCCTTCCCGTTTCCACCGAGAAACACTCGACCGCCCCGTTCGTCCCGAGCGAAGTCGAGGGACGTGAGGCTGGGCGCGAACGAGTCTCGACTTCGCTCGACACGAACGGAGGCAGGGTTCAGGCCGATCGGAAGGGGAACGCATGACCCTCACCCCGCAATGGCTGGACGAACTCCGCTCGCGCATCACCCTCTCGACCCTCATCGGCCGCACGGTGAAGATCACCCGCGCCGGTCGCGAATATAAAGCCTGCTGCCCCTTTCATAACGAGAAGACCCCCAGCTTCACGATCAACGACGAAAAGGGCTTCTACCACTGCTTCGGCTGCTCGGCACATGGCGATGCGATCCGCTGGATGACCGATCAGCGCGGCCTCAGCTTCATGGATGCGGTGAAGGAACTCGCCGCCGAAGCCGGGATGGAAGTCCCCGCCGCCGACCCCCGCGCCGCGAAAAAGGCCGAGGAGCAGGCAAGCCTGCGCGACGTCACCCAGGCCGCCGCCGACTGGTTCATCCAGCAGCTCGACAGCAGCAACGGCGCCCCGGCACGCGACTATCTCGCGAAGCGCGGCATTTCGGACTCCACCCGCGCCGCTTTCGGGTTCGGCCTCGCGCCCGACAGCCGCAGCGCGCTGAAAGAGGCGCTCAAGAAATTCCCGACCGCGATGCTCGTCGAATCGGGGATGCTCATCGCGGTCGATGATAAGGAACCCTACGACCGCTTCCGCGGCCGCCTGATGATCCCGATCCGCGATGCGCGCGGGCGCGTGATCGCGTTCGGCGGACGCATCCTCGGCGATGGCGAGCCCAAATATCTGAACTCGCCCGACACCCCGCTCTTCGACAAGGGCCGCACCCTCTACAATCTCGACAAGGCAAGCCCCGCCTCGCGGCAGACCAACCGGATCATCGTCGTCGAGGGCTATATGGATGTCATCGCCCTCGCCGAGGCGGGGATCGCCGACGCGGTTGCCCCGCTCGGCACCGCGCTCACCGAGAACCAGCTCGGGATGATCTGGCGCATGGTCCCCGTGCCCGTCCTCTGCTTCGACGGCGACAGCGCGGGACAGAAGGCCGCGATGCGCGCCGCAATGCGTGCGCTACCGCTGCTCCGCCCCGGCTTCAGCCTGTCCTTCGCGACCTTGCCCGCGGGACAGGACCCGGACGATCTCGTCCGCGCGCGCGGCGCCTCGGGCTTCACCGACATATTGGAGGGCGCGCAGCCGCTCGTCGAGCGCCTCTGGGCGCACGAAGTCGCCGCCGGACCGCTCCCCACCCCCGAGGAACGCGCGGCGCTCAAGACCCGCCTCCTTGCCCACGCTGACGCGATTCAGGATGCCGACGTCCGCCACCACTATCGCGAGGCATTTCGCGAAAAGCTCGATGCGCTCTTCGCCCGCAAGCAGCCCGAGCGCGGCCCGCGCGTGCCCTGGGCGCCGCAGTCGCCGCGCGGCGGCCGCCGCTTCCAGCCCGACCCGCGCCTCCAGCCGCCAGCTGAGGAAACCCGCGCGCTCAGCCAGTCTGGGATCGCCACGCCCTACGCAGCCGCACTGCTCGGCGGATTGCTGCGCTATCCGGAGGCGATCCGGCGCCATGAGGACGAGCTTTTCCGCCTCGCCATCCCCGATTCCGGCGATGCCGAACTGCTCGGCGCAATGCTTGACATCGCAAATGCCCAGGAAGGGCTTGATTGCGAGGGGTTGCTTGCCATATTGGAGCCCATGAAAGTGTATAATAGGGCGATGACATTGCTCAGAGCCGACGGAATGCACTTCTCGTTCAATCGACGGCTCGAAGACGAAGAGGCCGATGCGGCGCGCGAAATCGCGCTGCGCGACCTCGACGAATATATCGGCGTGCTGGTCAGCCAGCCCGAAATCCGCGCCCGCCTCGCCGAGGCAACCGCGGATTTCCAGCGCACGATGGATGATGAAGGCCTGGCACGCCAGCAAAGATTGCGTGCGATGGATGAGGAACTGACCCGCCGCCTGGCCGCGCTGTCCGACAGCACGAGCCAGTGAAGACCGACCCTTTGATGCCCCAAGGCAGGAACGACGAACGCATATGGCCACCAAGAACACCGAAGCCGACACCGACGCCCCGCTGATCGACCTCAACGAGGCCGACGTCAAAAAGCTGATCGCGCGCGGCAAGAAGCGCGGTTACCTGACCTATGACGAGCTCAACGAGGCGCTGCCGCAGGACGAGATGTCGTCGGAGCAGATCGAGGACATCATGTCGGCGATCTCCGACATGGGCATCAACATCGTCGAAAGCGACGAGGACGTCCAGGAAGAGGCCGAGCAGGAACAGGACGAAGAGGTCGATGTCTCGGCCGGCACCGGATCGGTCTCGAACCCCGCGATCGAGAAGAAGAAGGAGACGGTCGATCGCACCGACGATCCCGTCCGCATGTATCTGCGCGAGATGGGCGCGGTCGAACTGCTCAGCCGCGAAGGCGAAATCGCGATCGCGAAGCGCATCGAGGCGGGCCGTGATACGATGATCCTCGGGCTGTGCGAAAGCCCCCTGACCTTCAACGCGATCATCGAATGGTCGAACGCGCTCAACAACGGCGACATGCAGCTGCGCGAGATCGTCGACCTGGAAGCGATGCTCTCGAAGGACCCCGCGCCCGAGAATCTCGACGACGAAGCCGCCGAGGACGACGGCGAGATCAGCGAAAAGAACGCCGGCGTCTCGTTCAAGGACGAGGATGAGGTCGAGGAAGAACCCTCGGCCGACGGCGACGACGAGGACGGCGAAGGCAGCTCGGGCAAGCGCGAGAGCTTCGAGGAGGATGAGGAAGACAATACCCTCAGCCTCGCGGCGATGGAGGAGTTGCTGAAGCCTGACGCGCTCGAAAAGTTCGCGAACATCACCAAGAGCTTCAAGGCCTTCCAGAAGCTGCAGGAAGCGCGCCTTGAATCGCTGTCGGGCGGCGAGGAATTTCCCTCGGCATCGGAAAAGAAATATCACAAGCTGCGCGAGGAGCTCACCGCGCAGGTCGAGAGCGTGCAGTTCCACGGCACCAAGATCGAATATCTCGTCGACCAGCTCTACAGCTATAACCGCCGCCTGACCGCGCTCGGCGGCCAGATGCTGCGCCTCGCCGAGCGCCACAAGGTGCCGCGCAAGTCGTTCCTCGACCATTATGTCGGACGCGAGCTCGAAGAAAACTGGCTCGATCAGGTCGGCGGGATCGACAAGAAATGGGCCGCCTTTGCCGAGAATGAAGCGGGCGCGGTCGACCGCATCCGCGTCGAGATCAGCGAAATCGCGCAGGCCGCGGGCATGAGCCTCGCCGAATTCCGCCGCGTCGTGAATATGGTCCAGAAGGGCGAGCGCGAGGCGCGCATCGCCAAGAAGGAAATGGTCGAGGCGAACCTCCGCCTCGTGATCTCGATCGCCAAGAAATATACGAACCGCGGCCTGCAGTTCCTCGATCTCATCCAGGAAGGCAATATCGGCCTGATGAAGGCGGTCGACAAATTCGAATACCGCCGCGGCTACAAGTTCAGCACCTATGCGACCTGGTGGATTCGGCAGGCGATCACCCGCTCGATCGCCGACCAGGCGCGCACGATCCGCATCCCGGTCCATATGATCGAGACGATCAACAAGCTCGTGCGCTGCAGTCGCCAGTTCCTCCACGAAAGCGGCCGCGAGCCTACCCCTGAGGAAATGGCCGAGCGCCTGTCGATGCCGCTCGAAAAGGTCCGCAAGGTGATGAAGATCGCCAAGGAGCCGATCAGCCTCGAAACGCCGATCGGCGACGAGGAAGACAGCCACCTCGGCGATTTCATCGAGGACAAGAACGCCGTCATCCCGGTCGATGCCGCGGTGCAGTCGAACCTCAAGGAAACGGTTACGCGAGTCTTGGCGTCGCTTACGCCGCGTGAGGAGCGCGTGCTGCGCATGCGCTTCGGCATCGGCATGAACACCGACCATACGCTCGAGGAAGTCGGCCAGCAGTTCTCGGTTACTCGCGAACGCATCCGCCAGATCGAGGCAAAGGCGCTGCGCAAGCTGAAGCACCCGAGCCGCAGCCGCAAGATGCGCAGCTTCCTCGACCAATAAGGCAGCGAACGGTGGAAACAAAAAGAGGGCGGTCCGGGAGCGGGCCGTCCCCTTTCCTATATTCCGTCATGCCAAAGCAGGTTCAGCACCCGATCCTCCCTTTCCCCGGCGCAGCGTCGGTTGATTTCACGCAAAGGCGCGAAGAAGAGTCAGAAAAATTTCTCACACAAAGACACAAAGAGGGCGTGCACCAACGCGATCGTTTATGGGTCACCCGCGCGAAGCGCCTTTCGAGGTCCCCGCGGCGATGAACCGGAAGCGCGGTTACACCCGACCTCTTTGTGTCTTTGTGTGAGACTCTATTTCTTCGCGCCTTTGCGCCTTTGCGTGAAATCAACCGATCCCGCCCCGTCGAACAGGCACCGGCCTATGAACGTCGAACCGGGTTCACGGCGACGTGGATTTGCGCACCGCACAATTTTTTCGCCCGCATCCTTTAAATCTTCATATATCCCCGCCAGATAGCACTCGCCATCGGATGCGGCGGGCTTCATCAGCGGTTCAGGCGTGACCCATCAAATGGCGAACATTCCCACTCGATGGGAAATGATTCGAGGTTCGGGGCAGGCGGCCGGCATCGACCAAAAGCAAAAAGCCCGGAAATCGGGGGACTGCATCAAATGGCACGGCCTTTGCGATGCATCCGGCATCGGCGCGGGCCCGTGTTCGCAGCCAAAGGGAAAGACGAAAAAATGGAAAACGAAACCACCAATCTCTTCCGCCGCCGCGACACCTTCTTCGGTATCTGCGAGGCCGTGGGCCAGGATTTCGGATTCAACCCGCTGTGGCTCCGCCTCGCCTTCATCGCGCCTTTGTTCTTCATGCCGGTGCAGACCTTCGCCGCCTATTTCGCGCTCGGCGCCATCGTGCTGCTCTCGCGCCTGCTCTTTCCCCGCAAGGAAGCGACCGGGCAGGCCTTGCCGGTCGCCGCGCCCGCTGCACCGAAGGTCGAGGACAAGGCCGGCGAATACGCACTCGCAGCCTGACGGGCGACGGGCCGGAGGCTCCCTCTCCCACCCGTCCTCCATCACATGACGCTTCGGCGCCGGCACCGGACCGGCAAGCTTCCCCGGGCTTGCCGGTCTCGCTGTCTCTATCCGGCACAGCACATGCGACGAATGGAGGGCGGCTCATAAACGGGACGTTTACGACACTGGCTTAAAGCTGGACGCTCGAAATCCACGCGATGGGGGGACCAGCCCACGCAGCAGGCCCATTTAACAGGCAAGGATCTAGCGTTGAGCCTATCGACCCAGCCCAGATCGCAACCGCGCGGCGTTGCCGAGCTGCTCGACAATCTGGTCGCCAGCGAAGGCACCGGCGCACACCCGCACGTCCGGTCGGGGGCATTGTCGAACGGGCCGGAGGCGATGCGCAATCTGGCCGATGCCGTCCATTTCCTCTGCCTGCTCCACGGCCGTTATCCGGGCGTCGTCGACAGCGCCGCGCGCAAGGCGGTCGACCCCGCGTCGCGCCAGTGGATGGAGGAAGCCGCGCAGGCCTTCGCGCAGGAACGCGCGTTCCTGTCGAAGATCGCCGCCGCGGTCGGCCCGGTGCCGAGCACGCAGGGCCAGGCGCAATGCGAGGCCGCCGTCGCCGCGCAGCGCCGCGCGCTCGACATGCTCGCCGAATCGGACCGTCAGGGCTGCGCCGTCGGCGCCGCGATCGCGCTGACGCTCGACTGGCGAACGATCCGCGTCCTCCTCGACATCAGCGCCCAGCGCCTCGACCTCGCGGCGCCGCGCTGCACCCTCCCCGACCTGCGCGACACCGCGCGCGTCGCGGCGCAGATAGCCGACAGCCCGGCGGTCGAGCGCGCGATCGCGTTCGGCGCGCAGCAGCTCATCGCGCAGCACAGCGGCCTTTGGGACCTCCTCGCTGCCCGCGCCGCCAGCCGCGCGCACCCCTGAATCACCCGCTCCTGCCGGTGGCGGGGGGAGATTCGCTTGCACCCCCTGCCTCGCTGTGCCATTTCGCTTGACGTTCACGTCAAGGGAAAGAGCCGATGCGTTTCGAAGGTACCAGCGCCTATATCGCCACCGACGACCTGAAGGTCGCGGTCAACGCCGCGACGATGCTGCGCCGCCCGTTGCTCGTGAAGGGCGAACCCGGCACCGGCAAGACCGTGCTGGCCGAGGAGATCGCCAAGGCCTTCGACGCGCCGCTGATCACCTGGAACATCAAATCGACCACCAAGGCACAGCAGGGCCTTTACGAATATGACGCGGTCGCCCGCCTGCGCGACGGCCAGCTCGGTGAGGAACGCGTCCACGACATCCGCAACTACATCAGGAAGGGCAAGCTGTGGGAGGCCTTCACCAGCCCCAAGCTCCCCGTCCTCTTGATCGACGAGATCGACAAGGCCGACATCGAGTTTCCGAACGACCTGCTTCAGGAACTCGATCGCATGGCGTTCCACGTCTATGAGACCGACGAGACGATCAGTGCGAAGGAGCGCCCGATCGTCGTCATCACCTCGAACAATGAAAAGGAACTGCCCGACGCCTTCCTGCGCCGCTGTTTCTTCCACTATATCAAATTCCCCGACCGCGACACGATGGCCGACATCGTCGAGGTCCATTTCCCCGGCATCCAGAAGACCCTCGTCAGCCGCGCGATGGACATTTTCTACGATGTCCGCGACGTACCGGGGCTCAAGAAGAAGCCTTCGACCAGCGAACTCATCGACTGGCTGAAACTGCTCCTCGCCGAGGACATGCCGCTGGAGGTGCTCCAGAACCGCGACGTCGGGAAAGCGATCCCGCCCCTCCACGGCGCGCTGCTCAAGAATGAGCAGGACGTGATGCTGTTCGAGAAGCTCGCCTTCATGGCGCGGCGGCAGGGCGCCTGATCTTCATACACATCGTCATTGCGAGCGCAGCGAAGCAATCCAGAGTGTGTGTAAACCGCTCTGGATTGCTTCGCTGCGCTCGCAATGACGAACTTTATAGCTGGTAAGCGACCTCGACGTCGCCCCAGCGGCGTCCGTTGATCACTGCGGGCATATAAACGTTGCGCACCGTCACATAATTGATCCCGTCGCCTTCCTGCCGATAGACGGTCATGAAGAAGGGCGCATTGCTGCGCTTCGCCGCCGCGTCGGTCTCGTCATAGAGGATGCGACCGTTGCGGCAATGCGCGGTGTCATGCTCGATATCGCCCGTGGGCGCGCGCGAACAGTCGGTGATATGCGTCGGCAGAAAGCCGTTCATATCGCCCGCCGACGACATCTTGATCTCGGGATGCTCGGCGACGATCTGGTCGAACAGCGGCCGCCAATGAGCGTCCGCCCAGTCGCAGAGGCTGGTACGGAAGCGTTCGGGGTTCGACCCCGGCACGCGGACATAGTTCGTATCGAAAAGCTGCTCCATCGTCAGCTTGCCCTCGGCGACCGCATCCTCGGCGAGCGCGACGAAGCGGTCGCGCACACGCGCGGCGAGTTCGACGACCGCGGAATCGGCGGGGCTGACTCCGGCCGAGATCACCGCATTGAACATCCGGTTCGACACATGCTCCATCGTCAGGATCGATGCGCGGGTGCCGTCGAGGATCGCACTGTTGTCGCGCACCGAATGGACGACGCGGTCCATTGCCTCGCGGACCCTGGCGCCGTTCGCATGGACCATCGCGCTCGACTGCGCGATCCGGTCGCTCTGGTCGTCGAGCAGCGCGACGAGGTGCGTCGCGTCGTGAAGCGCGTCGGTGATCGTCTCGAACTGCGCCTCGGCACGGCTCGACTGCTCGACCCCCGACTGGATTTCGGTGACGAGCCCGCCCGCCTCGGCGGCGAGGCTGCCGATCGAGCGGCGGATTTCGTCGGTGGCGCTGCGCGTGTTCTGCGCGAGCTTCTTCACCTCGGCGGCGACGACCGCGAAGGTGCGCCCGGCATCGCCGGCCCGCTCGGCCTCGATCGCGGCGTTGAGCGCCAGCATGTTCGTGGTCTTGGCGATCTGCTCGATCGACTGGCTGACCTGCTGCACCTGCTCCATCACCGCGGCGAAATTGGTGACATGCGTGCCGAGCCGCGCGACGAGATCGATGACCGACCGGAATTCGGTGACCGCACCGTTGACCCGCTCCGCCCCCGCGTCGAGCTGTTCGCACGCGCGCGCCGACAGAAGTTTCGCCTCGTCGGTCGAATCGGCGATCTGGCGCTGGTCGGCCTCCAGACTGACGACGAACTCTTCGAGCCGCCCGAGCTCGGAAATCTGGCGATCCATCTGGTCGGTGGCGCGCTTGATGCGCCCCGCCGCATCGCTGCACCCGACCGCCAGCTCGCCGCAATCGCTCGCGACCGACTGGTCGAGTATCTGCGCCGCCGGATTGATCGGATCGAATTTCATCGCGCACCCACGTCCCTGAATGATCGCGATGCTATGCCGGACATTGGTTAACGGGGCGTCAATGGGTGCGAGGCTGGGGTGTCGGCATTGGGGTGGGGAGCGGACGCTGCCCTTTCTTTACTTCGTCATCCCCGCGAAAGCGGGGACCCAGAGCGTCCGTCCGCTTACCCATCCCTGGGTTCCCGCTTTCGCGGGAATGACGAAGGGAGAGTGTGCGGC
>NZ_JAYSAH010000108.1:0-45439 GCF_041916015.1 Sphingopyxis sp.
AAGTCGAGACACGCGAAGGCTGGCGCTTCCCAAGCGTGTCTCGACTTCGCTCGACACGAACGGGAGCATAGGCTTGGCTTCCGCTTCCAGTCGAAAGCCGCTACCGTCGTGCCCAAAAGAATAGGGGCGGGAATGACCCGCCCCTGTCCATCATTCTTCGTTCCGGTGGTTCAGTCGCCTTCGCCCGGTTCGGGCGAGAAATATTTGTCGAACTTGTCATCGACGCCCTTATACTCGTCGGCGTCGGCCGGGCTGTCCTTCTTGGTCGTCAGATTCGGCCATTCGGCGCTGAATTTGTTGTTGAGCTCGAGCCATTTCTCGAGGCCGCTCTCGGTGTCGGGCAGGATCGCCTCGGCGGGGCATTCGGGTTCGCACACGCCGCAGTCGATGCACTCATTCGGGTTGATGACGAGCATATTCTCGCCCTCATAGAAGCAATCGACCGGGCAGACCTCGACGCAGTCCATATATTTGCAGCGGATGCAGGCGTCGGTGACGACATAGGTCATGGGTTTTCGCTCCCTTGGCCGGCGGCACCCTTGCCGTCCGGACGATGGTTGGACCCGCCTCTAAAACGCCCGAATATGGCGCGTCAACGCAAAGCGACAGTTGCGAATCACTCTCATTCGATAGGCCGGCGGCGGCGATTCGGGGCGACAGCTTTTCCTTGCCCGCCGATAGCTCAGCTGGAGGCTGCGCCGGAAGGAGCCGGCACCCCGCCATCGAGCCGGGCGTAGCAGGCCTGCGCCTCGGGCGCGGGACCGCGGCGCAGCGGCAGCGAGAGGAGGCGGATCACCTCGATCCGCTCGCCGACCGGCAATACCAAGGTCGCGCCGGCATGGACCGCGACCGATGCGCGCGTGACGCGCCGCCCGTCGAGCCGGATATGCCCCGCGGCGACCATCGCCTGTGCGATGCTCCGCGAGCGCGCGAAACGCAGATACCAGAGCAGCTTGTCGAGCCGTATGCTCCCTGCGGCGCCGGGGCTCGCCATCAGTCCTTGCGCGCCTCGGCGAGCATCGCGGCAAGGCCGGCGAAGGGGCTGTTGGGTGAGGGGCCGCGGCGCGGGATGCGGTCCGCGCGCGGCGCGCGCGGCGGTTCGGCGGACTGCGACGGCTTGGTCGCCGGTTTGCCGCGCCGTCCCTTCGCCTGTTTGCCCGGCTGGTGCGCGCGTTCGCCGGGGCTGGCGGCGCGGTCGGCCTCGGGCTGCCGCTTTGCGTGCTTGCGCCGCTTGCGTTTGTCGGCCGATTTGAGGCCGCCCCAGCGCCAGCGCTGGAGCGCGGGCTCGCCCACCGCGCGGAAGCCGAAGCTCTGCAGCAGCGCGCGCCGCGTTTCCTCGTCGAGGCCGAGCGAGGTCGCAAGCGCAGGATCGATCGCGAAGCCCGGCGGCGGCGCGGCGTGCCCCTCCGCCTGATCGTCGGAATCGTGGTGCTCGTTGCTGCCCGCGACGGGCGATGTCGGCGGCGCGGTGGCCTGGATTCGTGCTGCATGGGCTTGCCGCGCCAGCTTCTCGGCCATGTCGATGCGCAGCCAGCCCGATCCGCAGCGGCGGAAGCCCGCGATCCGAAGACCCGTATGATTGCCGTTCTTTTGCAGCACCGCGCCTTGCGGCGGCAGCGCCGGCACCGTCTCGCCCGATTGGGCGGCGAGCAATGCGGCGCGCCAGCGTACCGCCTCGGGCTTCAAAAGCTGATGGTGGAAGATGTCGAGCGAACCGATCGTCAGGCCCAGCTTGCGGAGCTGCGGCCGCTCCTCGGCGCTCATCGCTTCGAGCTGCGCCTCGACCGACGCGCGCGGCGCAGTGCCGCCGCCATCGACGAGCGCGGCGAGCAGCGCGCGGACGCGCGGCGGGGTGAAGAGGTCGCCCGCCGCCTCGCCCATCGCCGCGAGCGGGCCGGCGTGGCGGGCGAGCTGCTCGGCGACGAACAGCTGCAAGCGCTCGGCGATCGCCTGCACCTGCTGCGGTTCGAGCCGGCGCAGCGACGGGTCGATCTGGATCGCAGGCTGCACCAAAGTCGGCCCGCGCGTGAGGGTCGCGACCGTCTGGCCGTGCCACGCGAGGCGCGGGAGTGTGCCCGCTTCGCTGACCAGCGACAGTGCCTTGCCGTCGTCGGACGCCAGCGCCGCGGCGCGGCGCGCGAGTTCGGAGCGCAGATGCTTTTCGGCGGCGGCGAGGAGCAGGCGGTGGTCGCTCGCGCGGGCGCGGGCATCGACCTTGAACGAGAAGCCCTTGAGTGTCCCGATCGCTTCGCCGTCGACCGCGACGGTGCCGTCGGCGGCGACCGCGACGGGCAGGGCGGTGTGGCGCTGCCCCGCGTCGCGGAGCAGCAGCGCGAGCCGCCGGTCGACGAAACGCTGCGCGAGCGCGGCGTGCAGCGCGTCCGACAGGCGCGATTCGAGGTCCTGCGTCCGCTCGGTCCAGCCCGCGCCGCCCGCGATCCAGTCGCCGCGCTGCGCGATGAAGCAGAGGGTGCGAACCGCGGCGATGCGGCTCGCGAGCTGGTCGATGTCGCCGTCGGTGTCGTCGAGCCGCGCAAGGCGGCGCGCGAACCATTCGGGGTCGATCATCCCGTCGCCGCTCGTGCGCCATTGCCATAGCTTGAGCACGGTGCGGCTGTGATGTTCGGGGCCGAGCTGCTCGAAATCGGGGAGACCGCAGACGTCCCAGAGGCGCGCGACCGCTTCGGGCTCGCCGCCGCGCATCCGTACTTCCATGTCGCCGGCGAGATGCTTGAGCACTGCGATATCGACCGCTTCGGGGGCGGCGCGCAGGCCCGGCTGCGTCGGCGGCTGCGCGAGGTCGGCGATCAGCGTGTCGAGCGTGTCGTAGCGCGGGACGGGATTGCGCCAGAACAGGCTGGAGAGCGGCGGGAAATGATGGCCTTCGATCGCGGCGATTTCCTCGGGCGTGAAGCCGCCCTGCGGCAGGCCGACGGTGCCGAAGCTGCCGTCCTGCTGGTGGCGGCCGGCACGTCCCGCGATTTGTGCCATCTCGGCGATCGTCAGGCGGCGGAGGCGGCGGCCGTCGAATTTCTGGAGGCTCGCGAAGGCGACATGGCTCACGTCGAGGTTGAGCCCCATGCCGATCGCGTCGGTGGCGACGAGATAATCGACCTCGCCCGCCTCGAACATCGCGACCTGCGCGTTGCGGGTCTTGGGGCTGAGCGCGCCCATCACCACCGCCGCGCCGCCCGAGAAGCGGCGGAGCATTTCGGCGATCGCATATACTTCCTCGGCCGAGAAGGCGACGATCGCCGAGCGCTTGGGCAATCGCGACAGCTTCGACGTCCCGGCATAGCTGAGGGTCGAGAAGCGCGGGCGGGTGATGATCTCGGCTTCGGGCACCAGATCGCGAACGAGGCCGCGGATCGTCGCCGAGCCGAGGATCATCGTCTCCTCGCGGCCGCGCGCGCGTAGCAGCCGGTCGGTGAAGACATGGCCGCGCTCGGGATCGGCGCCGAGCTGTGCCTCGTCGATACCGACGAAGGCGACGTCGCGCGTGATGGGCAGCGCTTCCATCGTGCCGAGCAGGTAGCGTGCCTGCGCGGGCATGATCCGCTCCTCGCCGGTCACCAGCGCGACCTCGGCCGGGCCCTTGATCGCGACGACGCGGTCGTAGACCTCGCGCGCGAGCAGGCGCAGCGGAAAGCCGATCATGCCGCTCGAATGGGCGGTCAGGCGCTCGACCGCCAAATGGGTTTTGCCGGTGTTGGTGGGGCCAAGGACGGCCTTGACCGGAGTGGAAGAGGATGACGTCATTGTCTTTGCCTCACGCTGGCATGGCACGCGCTGCGGCGCAACAGGCGATCCGCCGAATGGCTGCGGCGAAGCGCATTTTTCCGCGCCTGTTGCATAATATCCCACCCCCCGCACGCCCCGCCGCAAGCCGGGCGCGGCGGCGGGGCGTTAAATTGACTTTAACGGCCTTTGTTTACAGACCGGCGGTCGAAAATATCGACGGCAGGACCGCGGGAGGTCCGTCGAGCGGGGGTTGCATCTTGTTCCAGCGTCACGAACCCATCGCGGGGATGTCCGGCAATGCCGCGGCCCTCACGATGTCGCAGGCAATCGGCCTGCGGCGCGCGGACGCGGCGGCCGAACCCACATTGCCGTGGCGCGACCGGCTCGCGACGCTCGATCTCGTCCCCGACCTTGGCGACAATATCGGCTCGGGCGAATGGTGGCGCGGGCTCGCGACGCTGACGCTGCTTTGCGGCGCCGCGATTGCGACTTTTCCGGGCATCGAGCCGCTCAAAACGGGTGGCACGCCGGCGCTCGACGCCACCGATTTCAACGAAGCGCGCGCGCAGATGATCGTGCCGCTCGCCTATGGCGGCGATACCGGGCGCCATATGGCTGCGACCGACGCGGTGCGGCCGCTCGCGCAGACGCCCGAACGCCCGCAGATCGAGCTGACCGCGACGCTCGGGCAGGGCGACAGCTTCGCCCGCGTCCTCGAGCGCTCCGGAGTCGGCAGCGCCGACGCACAGGCGCTGTCGAGCCAGATTTCGTCGGCGGTGCCGCTCGCCGACATCGCGCCGGGCACGCGGATCGACCTGATCCTCGGCCGCCGCGCGGCACGAACCATGCCGCGCCCGGTCGATGCGCTCGCGATGCGCGCGCGCTTCGACCTGCGTATCGAGATGGAGCGGATCGACGGGCGGCTGGTGATGCGGCGCATTCCGATCGCGGTCGACGCGACCCCGCTGCGCATTCGTGGCCGCGTCGGCGACAGCCTCTATCGCTCGGCGCGCGCCGCGGGCGCCTCGCCCGAATCGATCCAGGCCTATCTGCGCGTGATCGGCCGGCAAATCTCGGTCGGCGGCGATATCCGCGCGAGCGACGAGTTCGACATCATCGTCGATCATCGCCGCGCCGAAACGGGCGAGAGCGAGACGGGCAAATTGCTCTACGCCGGCCTCGTGCGCGGCGGGAAGCAGCGCCTGTCGATGATCGAATGGACCGTCGATGGGCAGACCCAATGGTTCGAAGCCTCGGGCGTCGGGCAGCAGCGCGGCGGCATGGTGCGCCCGACAAACGGCCGCATCACCTCCGGCTTCGGGATGCGGCGCCACCCGATCCTCGGCTATGTCCGCCGCCACAGCGGGGTCGATTTCGGCGGCGGCTATGGCGCGCCCATCTATGCGGTCAGCGACGGCCTCGTCACCGTCGCGGGGCGCACCGGCGGTTTCGGAAATTATGTGAAGCTCAGCCATGGCGGCGGGCTCGGCACCGGCTATGGCCATATGAGCCGCATCGCGGTGCGCCCCGGCCAGCATGTCTCGCGCGGGCAGGTGATCGGCTATATCGGCTCGTCGGGCCTCTCGACCGGGCCGCATCTTCATTATGAGGTCTATCGCAACGGCGTTGCGGTCAATCCGATGTCGGTGGCCTTCGTGACCCGTGCGCAGCTCGAGGGCAAGGCGCTCGCCGACTTCCGGGCGCGCATCCGCCAGCTGACGGCGATTGCGCCGGGCGGCGCGCTCGCGCCGGTCGCGGCGAAGCCCATCGAAGGACCGAAGCTCGGCTCGCTTGCCGATGTGGCATCGAAGCGCGCGGATAACGGCATCTAGTCCCCAAGAGGGGCAATATCCGTTTGCCCTCGCGCCCCGCGCCGCTATGCACGCGGGCATGACTCATGCCCCCTTTCCCGACCTTCGCCTGCGCCGCAGCCGCCGCACCGGCTGGAGCCGCGCGATGGTGCGCGAGCATCATCTGACTCCGTCGAACCTGATCTGGCCGCTCTTCGTCTGTGCGGGATCGGGGACCGAGGAGCCGATTGCGAGCTTGCCCGGCGTGTCGCGCTGGTCGGTCGATCTGCTCGTCGAGCGCGCGAAGGATGCGGCGGCGGCGGGCATCCCCTGCCTCGCGCTCTTCCCCTATACCGAAGCGGGGCGGCGCAGCGAGGACGGCGCCGAGGCGCTCAATCCCGACAATTTGATGTGCCGCGCGACCGCGGCGATCAAGGATGCGCTCGGTGACGACATCGGCGTTCTGACCGACGTCGCGCTCGACCCCTATACCAGCCACGGACAGGACGGGCTGCTCGGCGAAGACGGCTATGTCCTCAACGACGAGACGGTCGAGGTGCTCGTCGGGCAGGCGCTGAATCAGGCGCGCGCGGGGGCCGACATCATCGCGCCCAGCGATATGATGGACGGCCGCGTCGGCGCGATCCGCGAGGCGCTGGAGGTCGAGGGTTTCGGCCATGTCCAGATCATGAGCTACGCCGCCAAATATGCCTCGGCCTTTTATGGCCCGTTCCGCGACGCCGTCGGCTCGCGCGGGCTGCTGAAAGGCGACAAGAAGACCTATCAGATGGACCCCGCGAACGTCGAAGAGGCGCTACGCGAGGTCGAGATGGATCTCGCCGAGGGCGCCGACAGCGTGATGGTCAAGCCCGGCCTGCCGTACCTCGACGTCGTGCGCGCGGTGAAGGATCATTTCGCGGTGCCGGTCTATGCCTATCAGGTGTCGGGCGAATATGCGATGATCGAGGCCGCGGTGGCGGCCGGCGCGGGCGACCGCGACGCGCTGGTGCTCGAAACATTGCTCGCCTTCCGCCGGGCGGGCGCCGCGGGCGTCCTCACCTATCACGCGCTTCACGCGGCGCGGCTCCTGAACGGATGATCGAGACCGCGCGGCTTGTGATGCGGTCGTGGCGCGACGCCGATGTTGCGCCCTTTCAGGCGATCTGCAGCGATCCCGAGGTCATGGCGACGCTCGGGCCGCCGCTCGACATGGACGGAACGAAAGCGCTGGTCGAGCGGGTCCGGCTCCGCGAGGCCGAAGATGGTCACACCTTCTGGGCGCTCGAACGGCGCGAAGACGCGCGGCTGATCGGCTGGTGCGGGATCATCCGCGGCAATGCGGGGCCGATCGACGGCAAGGCCGAGATCGGCTGGCGGCTCGCGCGCGACTGCTGGGGCGCGGGTTATGCGACCGAGGCGGCGCGCGGCGCGATCGGCTGGGCCTTCGCCAATCTGGCCGACGATGATGTCTGGGCGATCACCTGGCGCGAGAATGTCCGTAGCCAGGCGGTGATGGAGCGGCTCGGCATGCGCCGCCATCCCGACCTCGATTTCGATCATCCGAAGCTGGCGGCGGAAGATCCGCTGCGCCCGCACGTCACCTTTTCGGTCGCACGCAGCGCCTGGGGAACGCCGTGAGCGCGACTCCGCGCCGCTGGCTGTTCGTGCTGACGATCCTCGCCGGCAGCTTCCTGCTGTTTCAGGTCCAGCCGATGGTCGCGCGCATGGTGCTGCCGCGGCTTGGCGGCGCGCCTGCGGTGTGGAACAGCGCGATGCTCGTCTATCAGGCGCTCCTCCTCGGCGGCTATGCCTATGCGCACTGGCTGGGGCGCTTCGAGGTTCGCCGTCAGGCGATGATCCATGTCGCACTGCTGCTCGCCGCAGCGCTGTGGCTGCCGATCGGCATCGCCAATATCGCGCCGCCCGCGCCGGGGCAGGAGGCGCTGTGGGTGCCTTTGCTGTTGCTCGCCTCGATCGGTCCGGTCTTTTTCGCGGTGTCGGCGCAGGCGCCGCTGATGCAGCGCTGGTTCGCCGCCGACGCGCGCGCAGGCGACCCCTATTATCTCTATGCCGCCTCGAACCTCGGCAGCTTTGCGGGGCTGATCAGCTATCCCGCGCTCGTCGAGCCCACGATGCCGCTCGCGGCGCAAAGCTGGGGGTGGAGCGCGGGCTATGGCGTGCTAGTGCTGCTCGTCGCTGCGAGCGCGGCGGCACGCTGGCACAGCCATGCGACGCATCCGGAGGCGCCGCAGAAGGATGCCGAGCCGCGCCCGTCGCTGCGCCGCCAGCTCCACTGGCTGTTGATCGCGGCGGTGCCGTCGGGGCTGATGCTCTCGACGACGACGCACCTCACCACCGACATCGTCGCCATGCCCCTGCTCTGGGTGCTGCCGCTCGGCCTCTATCTGCTGAGCTTCGTCATCGCTTTCTCGACCGCCGAGCGCCTGACCCAGATTTTCACGACGATCGCCCCCGCGGTGCTGCTGTCGGTCGGCGGCCTCGCGCTGCTCAGCACGGGCGGCGGGACGATGCTCATCGCGCTTGCGGCGCTCGCGATGCTGTTCATCGTCGCGGTGGCACTCCACGGCTATCTCTATCATCTGCGGCCTGCGCCGGAGCATCTGACGCTCTTCTACCTTATCATGTCGGCCGGGGGAGTGCTCGGCGGGCTTTTCGCGGCGCTGATCGCGCCGCTGATCTTCGATTGGGCCTATGAGCATCCTTTGCTCGTGCTCGCCGCCGCGCTCCTCCTGCCGCTGCCCGCGCTCCTCCCGTGGGACAAATGGCTGAAGCTCTCGCCGGCCAAGGCCCGCGTGATCGTTGCGCTGCTGATCGCTCTCGCGGCCTTTGCGAGCTGGAAGGCAGCCAGCGAATGGACCGGCAAGGTAGAAGGCGCCGTCGCGGTCTGGGGCATTGCGATCTTCGTCATCGGCATGCTCGTTATCGGCTGGCGCTGGGCCTATGTTCCCGTGCTCGCGCTGCTGATGCTCGGCGTCGGGGGGTGGGACACGGTGCAGGACAGCTTCACCGGGATGCGCGTGCGCAGCTATTTCGGCGTCTATACCGTCACCGACGACCCGTATCGGCAGCAGCGCCGGCTGGCGCACGGGACAACATTGCACGGGCTGCAGCGCACCGATGCGGGGCACGAGCTCGATCCCACGACCTATTACGGCCACCAGTCGGGGGTCGGGCTGGCGCTCGACAAGGCGGAGGTGCTGGCGGGGGCGAAGGCGTCGGTCGGGCTGGTCGGGCTCGGTGCGGGAACGCTCTCCTGCTACCGCCGTCCGGGGCAGCGCTGGATGATCTTCGAGATCGACCCCGCGATGGTCCAGATCGCGCGAGATCCGTCGAAATTCACGTTCCTCAGCCGCTGCGCCCCCAACGTGCCGATCGTTATTGGCGACGCGCGGTTGCGGATCGCGACGCTGCCGCCTGCCCAGTTCGACATCCTCGTCATCGACGCCTTTTCGTCGGATGCGATCCCGCTTCACCTGCTCACTGCCGAGGCGATCGGAATCTATGTGCGGGCGCTGAAGCCGGGCGGAATCCTGCTCATCCACATCTCGAACCGCTTCTTCGACCTCGAGCCCGTGCTGTCCGCGGAAGCGAAGGCGCGCGGCTGGGCGGCGGCGATCCGCATGGACTCGCCCCCCGAAGAGCGCCCCGACATCTATGATTTCAGCAATCTGACCGGATCGAACTGGGTGGCGCTCACCGCGACGCCCGGGCGGCTTGCCGAGTTGACGGGCCCGCTCGAATCGCGCACCGAGGCGGCGAAGGCCGGGGTATGGGTGCCGCTCGAAAGCCGGCCGCATTTCGACCGCTGGACCGACGACTATGCCTCGACCCTGCCGGTCCTGCTGTGGGGCCATCTGATCGGGAATAAACAATGACCTATATGGACGTCAGCATCATCGCCGTGAACGGCAAGACGCCGCAGATCCACCCCAGCGCCTTCATCGCGCCCGGATGCCGGATCATCGGCGACGTGACGATCGGGCCCGACGTCAGCATCTGGTATAATTGCGTGCTGCGCGCCGACGTCAGCCATATCGTCGTCGGCGCGCGCTCGAACATCCAGGACGGCAGCGTCGTCCATTGCGACGGCCCGATGCCGCACCGGCCCGAAGGCTTTCCAACGATCATCGGCGAGGATGTGCTGATCGGCCATATGGCGATGGTCCACGGCTGCACACTGGCGGACCGGGCGTTCGTCGGTCTGAAGGCGACGGTAATGAACGGCTGCCGGATCGGCAGCGATGCGATGCTCGCGGCGGGGGCACTGCTCACCGAGAACAAGGAAATTCCTTCGCGCGAGCTGTGGGCGGGATCGCCCGCACGGCGGGTGCGCGAGATCGACGACGCGCAGGCGGCTGGGATGCAGACGGGCGTCGCGCATTATGTGCTGAACGGCCGGATGCATAAGGCGGCCATTGAGGGATAATCGTCAGCTTACTACTCCTCCCCCTAGGATGGGGGAGGCAGCGAGACTTGGCAGCTTGCTGCCTAGTCGCAGCGGAGGGGGTGCGGTCTCAGCCTGAAGCGATGGCGTCAGGACGCGCCGTCACCCCCATCCAACTTCGCCTAATCGCTTCGCGATAAGGCTGCGTATCCTTCCCCCATCAAGGAGGAAGGGCAGATGTGTCATCCGTTGTTCGCGTTTACCATCGCATAGAGCAGCGGGATCGACAGCAGGGTGTTGATGCGCGAAAAAATCATCGCGGTCTTCGCAGCCTTGGCCTTCGCCGCGTCATCGGCTTCGACGATGCCGAGCGCTTTCTTCTGGTTCGGCCAGATCACGAACCAGACGTTGAACGCCATGATCAGCCCCAGCCACATGCCCGCGCCGATCAGCTTGTAGGGCTCCTGGAAGGTGAAGGCCGGAACGGCATATTTGTTATGGAAGGCGATGCCGAGCCCGAGCAGCACCGTGATCGCCGCCGCCCAGCGGAACCAGAAAAGCGCGGCGGGTGCGATATGCTTCGACACGCCCGGTTTCAGTTCGGCCGGAATCTTGGGCATCGTCGGAATCTGGACGAAGTTGAAATAATAGAGCAGCCCGATCCAGAGGATGCCGAAGAAAGTGTGCAGCCAGCGCATGATCGCATTGCCTGCGGCGATGCCGTCGGCGAAATTCTGGCCGTTCAGGGCAAGCATCATCGCGACCGCGAGCAGCAGCCCAGCGATCAGCACCGCGTGCAGATTGCCGAAAAATTTGTCCATGTGAGTTCCCCCTCCTCATATCGGCGCCGACCCGGAACCGTTGGAGGCATATGCCAGCGGAGAGTGGGCGCCTCAAGCCTTCCCGTCGGCCTCGTCGGGGACCGCCAGCCCGTTCTTCAGCATCACCGGAACCTGCGTCAGCGTGAACAGAAAGGAGAGGGCGGTGACGCCCCAGACCTTGATCGTCAGCCAGGTGTCGAAACTCATCTGCTTCGCCTGGATCATCTCGTACATGACGTGATTGGCGACGCCGAGCGCGGCGAAGAAGAAGCCCCAGTTGCGCGACAGCAGCAGCCATCCCTTTTCGGTGACGCCTTCGAGCGCCGACTGGAGCAGATATTTGAGCATCGGCTTCTTCATCAGCCAGCCGCCGAGCAGCAGCGCCGCGAAGGCGGCATAGATGATCGTCGGCTTCATCACGATGAAGCGCTCGTCGTGGAACCAGATGGTCAGCGCGCCGAAGCCGAGGACGAGGATGCTCGACATCCACAGCATCGGCGAAATCCGCCCGAGCTTCCATTTCGACACCGCCATCGCGGCGACGATCGCGACCATGAAGGCGACCGTGGCCTTGATCGCGCCCGTGGTCGCGGCAAAGGCACCGCTGCCGCCCGAGGTGAATTTATAGGTCAGGAAGAAGACGAGCAAAGGCCCGAAATCGATCGCGAAATTGAGCCAGCCATGCTTGGCGGGCGGCGGTGCGGGGACCGCCTCGGGGCCAGTGGGGAGTTGGTCGTTCATCGGATGTTTCCGGCAATGATGCCCGCGATTTCGTCGGCGTCGAACGGACGGAGATCGTCGATCGTCTCGCCGATGCCGATCGCGTGGATGGGAAGGCCGTGGCGCTCGGCCGCGGCGACGAGGACGCCGCCGCGCGCGGTGCCGTCGAGCTTGGTCATCACGAGGCCCGTGACGCCCGCGACCTCGCGGAAGACATCGATCTGCGACAGCGCATTCTGTCCTGTGGTCGCGTCGAGGACGAGTACCACGTCGTGCGGGGCGGCGGGGTTGAGGCGGCCGAGCACGCGCTTGATCTTGGCGAGCTCGTCCATCAGCTCGCGCTTGTTCTGGAGGCGCCCGGCGGTATCGACGATCAGCACGTCGATGCCGGTCGCGGTCGCCTGTTTGACGGCATCGAAGACGATCCCCGCGGCATCGCCGCCCTCCGGCCCCGCCATGATCGGGATGCCGAGCCGTTCGGCCCAGACCTTCAATTGCCCGATCGCGGCGGCGCGGAAGGTATCGCCCGCGACGAGCATCACGCCATAATCCTGTTCCTGGAACAGGTGGGCGAGCTTGGCGATGGTGGTGGTCTTGCCCGACCCGTTGACGCCGATCACGAGGATGACCTGCGGGCGCGGGAAGGCGTCGATCTCGAGCGGTTCGGCGACCGGACGCAGCACCGCGGCGATTTCCCCGGCGACGACCTTGCGCAGTTCCTCGGTGCCGTTGGCGGCGACGTCGCGGCGCTCGGACAGGCGGTCGCGAATACGCGTGGCCATGTTCGGGCCGAGGTCGGCGGTGATCAGCGCGTCCTCGATGCGGTCGAGATCGTCGTCGTCGAGCCGCGACTTGCCGGTGAGCCCCGACAGATTCTCGCCGAGCCGCTCCGAGGTGCGTTTGAGGCCGCCGAGCAGCCGCTCGCTCCAGCTGAGGCCGCTCATGCCGCTATCATCCTGTCGCCATCGCAGCCGATCAGTCGAACGGGGCGGATGCTGCCGGGCTCGGCGGGCGTCGTTAGCGTCAGCGGCGCGAAATTCTCGGCATGGCCGGTCAGCCCGTCGCGCTCGACGAGCATCGACGCGGTGCGGCCGATCTGCGCGTCGAGCCAGGCCGTCCGGCGGCATGCATTGGCCTCGCGCAGCTTCGCCGCGCGCTCGCGGGCAAGGCTGCGGCCGACTTGCGGCATGCGCGCGGCGGGCGTTCCGGCGCGCGGGCTGTAAGGAAAAATATGGCCGAAGACGATATCGCAATCGTCGATCAGGGCCATCGTATGGGCAAACATCTCGTCATCCTCGGTCGGAAATCCGGCGATCAGGTCGGCGCCGATCGCGATATCGGGGCGTGCGGCCTTGAGCCGCCCGGTCAGGCGCACCGCGTCGGCGCGGCGGTGGCGGCGCTTCATGCGGGTCAGGATCATGTCGTCGCCCGCCTGCAGCGACAAGTGGACGTGCGGCATCACGCGCGAGTCCTGGGTCAGCAAGGCGAACAGCGGATCATCAATGCGGTCCGGGTCGAGCGAGGAAAGGCGGAGGCGCTCGACGGGAAGCTTAAGCAGTGCTTCGACCAGCGTGGCGAGCGTCGTCCCGCAGTCGTCGCCATAGCTCGCCAGGTCGACCCCGGTCAGGACGATCTCGCGCTGGCCGCGGTCAAGCGCGATGCGCGCGGCATCGAGCACAGCTCCGACGGTCGCCGACCGCGCGGTTCCGCGCGCGATCACAGTCGCGCAGAAAGTGCAGCTATGCGAGCAGCCGGTCTGGACGCCGAGGAAAGCGCGCGCGTGGTCGGGGCCTGAGAGGGCTGGGGTGTATAAAAATACTGGGTCCCCGCGAAGGCGGGGACCCATCTCCGGCGGGTTGGAGATGGCACCGGCGGGAGATGGGCCCCCGCCTTCGCGGGGGAACAGGGTGGAATTTCGGCGATAGCTCTCGGCCAGCCCCTTCGCATCGTTCGGCACCACCCGCGCGCCCATCGCGGTGAAACGCTCGGCTTCGAGTTCCGCCGCGCACCCGGTCACCACGACGTCGGCGCCGGGCCGTTCGCGCAGCGCGCGGCGCACCGCCTGCCGGGCCTGCCGCACTGCCTCGTCGGTCACGGCGCAGCTGTTGAAGACGATCATGTCGCGTTCGCCTGCCGCCTTCACGGCGGTGCGGACCATCTCGCCCTCGGCAAGGTTGAGCCGGCAGCCGAAATTGACGACCTCCTGCCGGTCGGCGACGAGGGCGGTCATCCGAATTGTGCCCAGTCGGTCTCGCCGTCGTACACGCGGGTCGCGGCGCCGCTCATCACGATCGGTTCGCCTGGTGCCCAGCGGATCATCAGGTCGCCGCCGGGCAGCGAAACGGTGACGGGGGATTTGACGAGCCCCGCGCGGATCGCGGCGACTGCGGTCGCGCATGCGCCGGTGCCGCAGGCCTGCGTCAAGCCCACGCCGCGTTCCCAGACGCGGAGCTGAAGCTGGTCCTCGCCGTCGAGGCTCGCGACATTGACGTTGACGCGTTCGGGAAACAGCGGGTCGGTCTCGATCCGCGGGCCGAGCTCGGCGAGCGGCACCGCGTCGGCTTCGGGCACGAAGAAGATGATGTGCGGATTGCCGACGTTGACCGCTGCGCCATGTTCGAGCTCGTCCCACGCGACGGGCATGTCGCGCGTGTCCATCGGCATCGCGAGCGGGATATGCTCCCAGTCGAATTGGGGTTCGCCAAGCGTGACTTCGGCGCCGCCGTCGGCGGGCGTCACGCGCAGCATCCCGCCCAGCGTCTCGATCACCGCGGGCCTGGCGAGCAAGGTCGCGACGCAGCGCGTCGCATTGCCGCACGCCTCGACCTCACCACCGTCGGCGTTGAAGATGCGCATCCTCACATCGGCCTTGGTCGAGGGTTCGAGCAGGATGAGCTGGTCGCAGCCGATGCCGTGCCGCCGGTCGGCGATCGCATGCGCGCGGGCGGGCGTCATCGCGACGCTCCGCTCGCGCGCGTCGATGACGACGAAGTCGTTGCCGAGGCCATGCATCTTGGTGAAGCGGTCCGCCATAAGGGCGCATTTAGGGGCGCGGGGCGGCGAAGTCTAGCGATGTGCCGACCGGGAAACGGCTACGCCCTCTTGCGCAGCTCTTCTTCCTCATCCGGCGGGGCATCGGGCAGCATTGCCGCCCGAAGCAGGCTGCGGTCGGCGAGCAGGCGGGCGGTGTCCTCGGCCGAAGCGGCGCGGCCATAATACCAGCCCTGTCCCTTCGAACAGCCAAGCCGCGTCAGTTCGGTTGCGGTCGCCTCATCCTCGACGCCCTCGGCGGTGATCGGCATTGCAAGGCTTTCGCCCAGCCGCACGATCGCGACGACGATGGCCTGTGCGTCGGCGCTGCCGCGCATCGCGGCGATGAAACTGCGGTCGATCTTGATCCGGTCGAACGGCAGCGCACGCAGGTGCGACAGTGAGCTGTAGCCGGTGCCGAAATCGTCGAGGCTGAGCGACACGCCCTGATTCTTGAGGCTGGTCACGATCGAGCGGACGAGCGGCAGATTTTCGAACAGCGAGCTTTCGGTGATCTCGACCTCGAGCTGGCTGGCGGGGAAGCCGACCTCGACGAGCAGCTTGGTCAGTTTCTGGCTGAACCACGGATCCTTGAGCTGCTGCGGCGAGATGTTGACCGCGAGGATGATCGACGGATCCCAACTTTTTGCGATCTCCATCGCGCGGCCGATGACCTGCAGCGACAATTCGCCGATCAGGCCGCTTTCCTCGGCGACCGGGATAAAGCGTTCGGGCGGAATCAGGCCATATTCGGGCGATTCCCAGCGCATCAACATCTCGAAGCCGACGAGACGGCCGGTCGCGATATCGACCTGCGGCTCGAAATAGGGAATGAACTCGCCGCGCGGCATGCCGTCGCGGATACCGGTCTCGATCTGGTTGCGGACCTGAACCGCCATTTCCATGCCCTGCTCGAACCAGATGTGCCGGTTCCGCCCCTCGTCCTTGCCGTGGTACATGGCGATGTCGGCCTGCCGGACCATCGTCTCCATCGTCATGCTGGCGTCGGTGGCGAGCGCGATGCCGAGCGAGGCGCCGACGCGAATCTGCTGCGAATCATGCGCGACCTTGTCGTCGAGCGCGGCGACGAGCGCCGCGGCCAGCGCGTCGATATTGGCGCGCGCGGCGGGATCGAAGGGCAGCATCGCGACGAATTCGTCGCCGCCGAGCCGCGCCTTGGTTGCGTTGGGCGGCAACACCGCGGTGATGCGCTCTGCCGCGACCTGCAGCACGCGGTCGCCCGCGGCGTGGCCGTGGATGTCGTTGACGGTCTTGAAATGATCGAGGTCGAGCAGGAACAGCGCGACGTGGCGCCGGTCGGCGGTCGCCTCGGCGATCAGGCGCTGACCCCTCGCGAGCAGCGCGCGACGGTTGAGAAAGCCGGTGAGCGGGTCGGTGTCGGCGAGGTAGCGCGCGCGCTGCTCGGCCTCGGTCCGTTCGCGGATTTCGCGGTTGAGATCCTCGTATCGACGCCAGCCGAAGAGGATAAGCGCGACGTTCAGGATCAGCGCCACCGACAACACCCTGTCGGGGCCGCCGCCGATCCCGATCAGAAGCTGCACGGCCGATTGCATCACGCTGCCGCCGGTACCGATAAACAGCAATATCCCCGCGACGACGATGCCGCCCGCGAGGATGTCGCGCCGGGCGGTCTCGCTCCGGTCGCGAGGTTTCGGCTCCACCATCATTTGATTAATCCCCACCATCACCGCGCTTATGGGCGGCGAGCGGTGAAATTTGCGTTAAATGGCGTGCGAGGCCCGGCTTGCCTTTTTGCGGCGTTTTGCGTAAAGGCGCCGCGTCCGGAAGCATATTGCGTCCGGGCAGATACGACATCCGCGACGGAAAACCTGTCCACGGATACCGCTGGTTGGCGAGGTTTCGCTCACCGGCGTGTTTTGCGTTGCGGTCGTCAGAAGGGTTGAAAAGGCGCATGTTCGACAGTCTGAGCAATCGGCTTGGCGATGTTTTCGGAAAGCTTCGCGGCCGCGGCGCGCTGACCGAGGCCGACGTGCGCGCGGCGATGCGCGAGGTGCGAATCGCCCTTCTCGAAGCCGACGTTGCGCTCCCCGTCGTGCGCAGCTTCGTCGATCAGGTCACCGAACTCGCGATCGGCCAGAACGTCCTGCGCTCGGTCACCCCGGGCCAGCAGGTGGTCAAGATCGTCAGCGACGCGCTGACCGAAATGCTCGGGTCGGAGACCGCCGAGCTGGACCTCAATGTCACGCCGCCTGCGGTGATCATGATGGTCGGCCTTCAGGGTTCGGGCAAGACGACGACGACCGCGAAGATCGCGAAGCGGCTGAAGGACAAGGAGCGCAAGAAGGTGCTGATGGCGTCGCTCGACGTCAATCGCCCCGCCGCGCAGGAACAGCTTGCCGTGCTCGGCAGCCAGATCGACGTCGCGACTCTGCCGATCGTCGCGGGTCAGCAGCCGGTCGAGATCGCGCAGCGCGCGCTGCAGGCGGCGAAGCTGCAAGGCTTCGACGTCCTCATGCTCGACACCGCGGGCCGTCTCCATGTCGATCAGCAGCTGATGGACGAGATGCAGGCGGTGTCGCGCACGGCGAACCCGGCCGAAACCTTGCTCGTCGTCGACAGCCTCACCGGGCAGGACGCGGTGCAGGTCGCGCAGCGCTTCACTGATCAAGTGCCGCTGACCGGCGTCGTGCTCACGCGTATGGACGGCGACGCGCGCGGCGGCGCGGCGCTCAGCATGCGCGCCGTCACCGGCAAGCCGATCAAATTCGCGGGCACCGGCGAAAAGCTCGACGGGCTCGAACTCTTTCAGCCCTCGCGCATCGCGGGCCGCATCCTCGGCATGGGCGACGTCGTCAGCCTCGTCGAACGCGCCGCCGAGACGATCCAGGCCGAAGAGGCCGAGGCGATGGCGAAGAAGATGGCGAAGGGTCAATTCGACCTCGACGATCTTCGCACGCAATTGAACCAGATGCGCCGCATGGGCGGCATTGGGGCGCTCGCCGGCATGATCCCCGGCCTCAAAAAGGCGCAGGCGGCGATGGCCGACAGCGGCGCCGACGACAAGATGCTCGTCCATTTCGATGCAATCATGAGTTCGATGACCCCGAAGGAACGCGCGAAGCCCGAAATCCTGACCGCGAAGCGCAAGATCCGTATCGCGAACGGTTCGGGAACGACGGTGCAGCAGGTCAACCGGGTGCTCAAGATGCACCAGGAAATGTCCACTGCGATGAAGAAGATTCGCAAGATGGGCGGCCTGAAAGGGCTCGGCGCGCTGTTCGGCAAGGGCGGCGGCATTCCCGGAATGGGCGGCGGCGGGATGAGTGGCGGCGGCCTCGGCGGGCTGCCGGGGCTCGGCGGCGGGGCGATCCCACCCGAACTCGCCAATTTGATGAATAAGAAGAAATAACTCGACTGAATTCTAAACGTTAAACACTGAAGGAAAATATCATGGCTACCTCCATTCGCCTTTCGCGCGGCGGTTCGAAAAAGCGCCCCTATTACAAGATCGTCGTTGCCGATTCGCGTAGCCCGCGCGACGGCCGCTTCATCGAGCGTCTCGGCAGCTACAACCCGCTGCTCGCCAAGGATAACCCGGAGCGCGTGAAGCTCGACGCCGAGCGCGCCGCGCACTGGCTGAGCGTCGGCGCGCAGCCGACCGATCGTGTCGCTCGCTTCCTCGACGCGGCGGGCATCAAGGAACGCGCCGCGCGCAACAACCCCAAGAAGGCCGAGCCGGGCGAGAAGGCCAAGGAGCGCGCCGAGGAGAAGGCCGCGAAGATCGCTGAAGCCGAAGAGGCCGCTGCCGCTGCTGCCGCTGCTCCGGCCGAAGAAGCGCCTGCTGAGGCCGTCGCGGCGGAAGCCGTTGCCGAAGCGGTTGCCGACGAAGTTCCGGCGGACGCCACCGCCGACGACGCCGTCGCGATCGCCGAGGAAGTCGCCGAAGGCGGCCCGGTGACCGAAGAGGCGCCTGCCGAGGAAGCTGCGACCGAAGCCGCTGCTGAAGCGGCCGGCGAAGAAAAGGCCGAAGGCTAAGCCTTGGCCGACGCAAACCGCCCCATCACTCTCGCCGCCATTGCCGGCGCGCACGGGGTGCGGGGCGAGGTGCGGCTGAAACTGTTCGGCGAAGGCGCGGAGGCTCTCCGCGCCTTTTCCGTTTTCGATGCGGGCGGGCGCAAGCTGACCCTGAAATCGGTCCGCCCCGCGAACCAGGGGGCGGTCGCGAGCTTTGCCGAAGTCACCGATCGCAGCGCCGCCGAGGCGTTGCGCGGCACCGTGCTGACCGTTCCGCGCTCGGCGCTGCCGCCGCTCGCCGAGGGCGAATATTATCACCATGACCTGATCGGCTTGCCGTGCGTGTCAACCGACGGCACGGTGGTCGGTCATGTGGCCGCAGTCGAAAATTTCGGCGCGGGCGATATCCTCGAGGTCGAGAAGCCGGCCGAAGCCGGCAAGAAGCCCGCGCGCTTCATGGTGCCGATGACTCAGCGCGCGGTGCCGCTATGGACCGCCGATAGCGTGACCATCGACGCGGCCTTCATCGAATAGAGGCGCCTGCCGGCCCGGCGCCGGCGAGGGACCACCGGAAAGGGCGGCAGGCGCGGGCGCGGCTCAGCGACGCTTCGCCGCGCGAACGGGCATTGTCCGACTCTCGGGCACGAAATAGACATCCTGGCCCGACGCATGGCTGGGGACCACTGCATCGGCGAATTGATCGGCCTTGCCGCGCAGCCATTTGAGCCCGCGGTCGAGATCCGCGCTCAGGCGTTCGTGACCGTGCGTCCAGCCGCGCATGAAATGTTCATCCATCATCGCTTTTCTCCTTTCTTGGGGTGCTCCTCAAATGCGCGCCGGGGGGGCGGAAAGGCCAACAAAAGCTTTGTGGAATGATATAAGTCAGGCTTATATATGTTGTATGCCCAGGCTCCCGCCTCTCGCCGCCATACGCACCTTCGAGGCAGCAGGACGCCTGCAGAATTTCTCGCGTGCCGCCGAAGAGCTGGGGCTGACGCAGGCGGCGGTAAGCTATCAAATCCGCCAATTGGAAGACCGGCTCGGCCGTCCGCTGTTCGTGCGCGAAAAGGGGCGCGTGCGGCTCTCCGAAACGGGGCAGCGCTTGCTTCCCGCGATCAGCAACGCCTTTGCCACCATGGGCGACGCCTTTGCCGCGCTCGGCAGCGACGAGGCTGATGTGCTGACGATCAACGCCGCGACGAGCTTCGGGGGCACCTGGCTCAGCGCGCGGATCGGCAGCTTCCAGCTCCAATATCCCGAGCTCGCGGTGCGGATGGCGATGAGCAACGAGCTGGTCGATTTCGATGCCTCGAACGTCGATGTCGCGATCCGCATCGGCCGCGGCGTGTGGCCGGGGCTGCGCAGCGACTTCCTGATGCGCCAGTATCTCGCGCCGATCGCTTCGCCCGCCTTCATCGCCCAGCACGACATTCGCGAGCCCGCCGACCTGTTGCGCGTCCAGCGGCTCGCGCCGAACGACAGCTGGTGGGCCGACTGGTTCGCTCTCGCGGGGGTCGAAACGCCGCCCGCGCCGTCGCGGCGCGGGATCGAACTCGACAGCCAGCTTCAGGAAGCGAGCGCGGTGCAGGCGGGCTTCGGCGTCGCGATGATGACCCCGCTCTACTGGCAGGCCGAACTCGCGAGCGGCCGCATGGTCCAGCCCTTCGACACGCTTTATGTCTCGGCCTCGTCGGGTATGTGGCTCGTCCACCGCGACAACCGCGTCGGGGTGCGCAAGATCGAGCGCTTCCGCGAATGGCTGCACGCCGAGATCGGCAAGGATCGCCACCTGCTTCCCGACGCGCTATGGGAGCCGCCGTTATGAGTGGGCTGGTAACCAGTAAAGTGGATGATCGACGGTGATGTGGTACTCGCTCGCTATCATTTATGTCATTTTCACCGGACTGGGTTTCGCGGTCGGACTTATTGCCTTGCGATTGGGCAGACGGCCTTGGCCTGCCGTAGTTCTTGCAGCGGCATTGACCGCTGGCGCCTATGCGTGTTTTGCCGTTCTAGTTATTTCGGCGATGACGCGCGGAGACATGCCCGATCGCGAGTTCGCGAAAATATTCGTCCAGTCTTTGATATATGCTTTGCCCTTCACCGTCTTGGGCACCGTCATAGCGTGGAAGATGAACAAGGCTTTGACCCGTAAATGACCTTCACTGCCGTTCCCCTGACGCTCTACCCCGACATGTTCCCCGGCCCGCTGGGGCACAGCATGGCGGGGCGAGCGCTCGAAAGCGGGACCTGGCACTGCGCGCCGGTGCAGATCCGCGATTTCGCGACCGATAGGCACCGCACCGTCGACGATACGCCCGCGGGCGGCGGGGCGGGGATGGTGCTGAAGGCGGACGTTCTCGCTGCGGCGATCGATCATGCAGTTGTGGCACATCCAGGCTTGCCCGTGCTTGCTATGACGCCGCGCGGTGCCCCTATCACGCAGGCGCGCGTGCGGCAGCTTTCGGAAGGTCCGGGGGCGATCATCCTCTGCGGCCGGTTCGAGGGATTCGACGAGCGTATCTTCGACGCGCGGCCGATCGAGGAAGTGTCGATGGGCGACATCATCCTGTCGGGCGGCGAGATGGGGGCATTGTTGCTGCTCGACGCTTGCATTCGGCTGCTTCCCGGCGTAATGGGCGCGGCTTCTAGCGGGGACGACGAATCGTTCGAAAACGGTTTGCTCGAATATCCGCACTATACCCGGCCCGTCACATGGGAAGGGCGCACGATCCCCGAAGTGCTGCGATCGGGGGATCATGCGAAGATCGCCGCCTGGCGGAAACGACAGGCGGAGGAACAGACACGGTTACGCAGGCCGGACCTTTGGGAGCGCCATGAGGGTGCTCGGGTTGGGCCTGCCTCTGGCGCGCGGCGAAAAGAAAAGGACTAGAGGACATGAACCTCATCCAGACGATCGAAGCCGAAGAAATTGCCAAGGCCGGCAAGACGATCCCCGAATTCCGTCCCGGCGACACGCTGAAGGTCGGCGTGAAGGTGGTCGAAGGCGAACGCACCCGCGTCCAGAATTTCGAAGGCGTGTGCATCGCGCGCTCGAACAAGGGCATGGGCTCCAACTTCACCGTGCGCAAAATGTCGTTCGGCGAGGGTGTCGAGCGCGTCTTCCCGCTGTACTCGCCCAACATCGATTCGATTACCGTCGTCCGCAAGGGCGCTGTCCGTCGTGCGAAGCTTTACTATCTGCGTGGGCGCACTGGTAAATCGGCACGTATTGCGGAGCGCCGCGATTACCGGTCGGAAGCCGGCGAAGGCTAAGGAGAGCTTCTCCTTCATAAAGCCGAAACAGCTTTCCAAAACGACCGGTTCCGCCAACAGGCAGAGCCGGTCGTTTTCATTTGGGCAACGCGAAATTGATCCAGCCGTCCCTGCCTTTCCAGCCGACACGGCGCGCCTTCATCGGCGCGGCGCTTGCGTTTGGCTTCGCAGGGCAAGCGACGGCCGCGACCAACGCCCAGCGCCTCGTTGCGGCGGCGCGCAGGCAGGTCGGCGTCACGCTGCGCTATGACCCCGCCTATACGGTACTCGCCTTTCCGAACGGCGATGTCGATCGCGTCAAGGGCGTCTGCACCGACGTCGTGATCCGCGCCTATCGCGATGCGCTGGCGCTCGACCTGCAGGGGCTTGTCAACGCCGACATGCGCGCCAATTTCGGCGCCTATCCGAAAAATTGGGGGCTGGGCCGCCCCGACCGCAATATCGACCACCGCCGCGTTCCCAATCTCGCGGCTTTCTGGCGGCGGCAGAAGGCGGCGGCTCCAGTGACCGACAATGCAGCCGACTGGCGGCCGGGCGACATCTTCACCCAGATGGTCGGCGGGCGCCTGCCGCACACCGGCATCGTTTCGGACCGGAAGAATACGACCGGCGTCCCGCTGGTCATCCACAATATCGGCGGCGGTACCCGCGAGGAGGATGCGCTGTTCGCCCATCCGCTGACCGGCCATTTCCGCTGGAAAGTCTGATTATCGTTTCAACGAAGTTCTTACGCAGGAGTGAGTCAATGGGTTATCGTATCGTTGTCGCCGGCGCGACGGGTAATGTCGGGCGCGAAGTGCTCGCCATCCTGGCCGAGCGCGAATTCCCGATCGACGAACTGGCGGCGGTCGCTTCGTCGCGCAGCCAGGGCGACGAGATCGAGATCGGCGATACCGGCAAGACCGTCAAATGCCAGAATATCGAGAATTTCGACTGGTCCGGCTGGGACATGGCGATCTTCGCGATCGGCAGCGACGCGACCGCGATCCATGCGCCGAAGGCTGCGGCGGCGGGCTGCGTCGTGATCGACAATTCGTCGCTCTATCGCATGGACCCCGACGTGCCGCTGATCGTGCCCGAGGTGAACCCGGAGGCGATCGACGGCTATACGAAGAAGAATATCATCGCGAACCCCAACTGCTCGACGGCGCAGATGGTCGTCGCGCTGAAGCCGCTGCATGACGCCGCGACGGTGAAGCGCGTCGTCGTCTCGACCTATCAGTCGGTGTCGGGCGCGGGCAAGGCAGGCATGGACGAGTTGTGGAACCAGACGCGCCAGATCTTCGTCGGCGACGAGAAGGACATCACCAAATTCACCAAGCAGATCGCGTTCAACGTGATCCCGCACATCGACAAGTTCCTCGACGACGGCTCGACCAAGGAGGAATGGAAGATGGTCGTCGAGACCAAGAAGATTCTCGACCCCAAGATCAAGGTCATCGCGACCTGCGTCCGCGTCCCCGTTTTCGTCGGCCATTCGGAAGCCGTGCACATCGAGATGGAAAAGGAACTGTCGGCCGAGCAGGCGCAGGATATCCTGCGCGAGGCACCGGGCGTGATGCTCGTCGACAAGCGCGAGGACGGCGGATACGTCACCCCGGTCGAATGCGTCGGCGACTATGCGACCTTCGTCAGCCGCGTCCGCGACGACAGCACGGTCGACAACGGCCTCGCCTTCTGGTGCGTTTCGGATAACCTCCGCAAGGGCGCGGCGCTGAACGCGGTGCAGATCGCCGAGTTGCTTGGCCGGCGGCACCTCAAGAAGGGATGATGGGTCATGATCCTGACAGGCGGCTGCCGGTGCGGCGCGGTTCGATATGAGGTCGAGACCGAAGCGCAGCTGCCTGTCTATGCGTGCCACTGCCACCAATGCCAGCGCTGGAGCGGCAGCGTCTTCAGCCTGCAGGCGCTGGTGCCCGAGGCAGCGCTGACGGTCGAGGGGCCGCTCACCGTCTATGAAAAGACGACCGAAGATCGCACCTCGACCCAGCGGATATGCGCGACGTGCCACACGCGCATCTACAACACGAATACGCGGCGGCTGGGGATCGCGGTTCTGCGCGCGGGCACGCTCGACGAGACCGCGGCGCTCGATTGCAAGGCGCATATCTACACTGCCTACAAGCAGGATTGGATCGAGCTGCCCGAGGGGGTCGCGCAATGGGCGGAGAGCCCTCCTCCGGATGAATTCATCGCAGCGCTGATGAAATAGGCGGGACCGGCGGGGCGAATGCTTTTACGAGATTTTCGAGTGGCTGCTGACGATCGTCGCGGCGGGCGAGACCGCCGACCGCTATAACGGACAGCATGGCGACATCTGGGATGCCCAGAAGTATATGGCCTTCGCGGCGCTCGGTGCCATACTGGTGCTGCCCTTGACGTTTCGAAGCAGGAGCTGAACGATGCGGACCGCGATGACCTTCCTTCTTCTGGCATCGCTCGCGGCGTGCAAGCCGGCGGCGGACAAGACCGCCGACGACACTGCCGTTCCGACCGCGCCGCCGATGCCCGAGGCCAAGGTAGACGGCCCGGCTGCCGCGACGACCGCGATCAGCCTCGACGGCGAGGGGCTGCGTTTCATCGACAAGGCCGGCGGCAAGGCCAGCCTGCTGGCCTTCGGCGCACCCCGTGCGCAGGCCGAAGACGCGCTCGCGCGCGTCGCCGGCAAGGCTGACGACCGCAGCAGCAATGAGGAATGCGGCGCGGGGACGATGGAATTCACGCGCTTCGACGCGATGACGCTGAACTTTCAGGACGGCAAGTTCGTCGGCTGGTTTCTCGGCAACGAGCCCGGTGCGTCCGAATATTCGACGCCGAGTGGGATCGGGGTCGGCACGACGCGCGCACAAGCGAAGCAATCGGTGTCGATCATGGACGTCGAGAACAGCACGCTGGGTGAGGAATTCAGCATCGGCACCGGCGATCATGCCATCGGCGGCATGTTCGCGGAGCCGGGCGAGGCGGCGAAGATCGACGCGCTGTTCGCGGGCGACAACTGCTTCTTTCGCTGATCGCGGTTCGACGGGCCGGTCGCCGCTATCGCTTGCGTCCATAGTGACCCGGCAGGCTGGTCGCGCGCGTCAGGCCGGGGCGCCAGGTGTCGAGTTTCGGGGCGGGGACGATCTGAAAGTCGGCGACGCTGTCGGCGGTACGAAGATCATCGCCATGCGCGACGCGCAGGCGCGCGGTTTCGACGGACTTGTCGGTTTCGATCCCGAAGCGCTTGCCTGCGACCCAGCGCACGGTTCCGGTCATCGCGTCATGGCCGGGGAGCAGCACCGTCATGCGTTCGCCGATCTGCAGAATGTGGGGACCCAGCCCGCCGATACCGGTTTCGGAGACGTTGCGGATCGTCACGTCGAACTGGCCGAGCCGCTGGCAGGCAAGCGCGGCCTTGACCAGCCGCGACTGGCGCGGCTGACGCTTTTCGGCAGGGGTGGGTGAGGCAAAAGCCTCGGGATTTGACATGGGCGACCGCATTCGTTCCGCCTGTCACCCACGCCAGGCGGTTATTTTGGTCCCATCGCCCACATAACGCATGAAGGTAAATTTTCGTTTGCCGCCTTTATCAATTATTGGGGAGCGGCAACCCGCCGAACGTCACGATGCTCTCGCTCCCATCGGCAGAAATAGCTGAAACACCGAAGAAATTATCATCGACCACGACGCCGGGCAGCAGCAGTTCGGCTCCTGCCGTCGCCGGAACGAGACGCGAATCGGACCAGTCGTTGTGGTCGGCGCGGCGCCAATAGACGCGGTAACCGGCCGCGCCGCCGACCGGTGTCCAGCGGACCATCGTATCCGAACTCAGCGCGCCCTCGATCCCGACCTTTGCGGGCGGGGGCGGTGCATCGGCGAGTTCGCCGACGAGCGCGGCATTGAGCGCGGTGACGCGCGCGAGATAGGGAAAATCCATCGCATCGACCGTGTCGCCATAGGCGCGGCCATCCTCGGTCCTGAGATCCTGATGCTGCCGATCGTAATTCTCGATCCCTACCGTAAAGCGGATCGCGGGATAGCCGAGTTCGAGCGAGGGGAGATGGTCGCCGCCACGGCGAAAACGGTCGGGACGGCGGACGGCGAGTACCTCGAGCCCGATCGCCGGGCTGCGCTCGGCGGCGCGGATTGCCGCCTTGGCGAGCGCGCGTGACGGGCCGTCATCTTCGCCCCCGATCCCGCGCCGTGCGAACTGCGCCGCGAGATCCTCCGACATGCGGATGCCTTCGCTGAACACGCGGACGCGATTGTCGACGATCGTGCCGTCGGTGCCGCGCGTGTTGCCGACGATGTCGTTATTGAGCATCGCGATGACCTGCCACCCCTTGTCCTTGGCATGGGCCGCGAGCAGCTTGCCGCCCCAGAGACCCTGCTCCTCGCCCGACAGCAGGGCATAGACGATCGTCGCGCGATGCCGGTGCTGCGAGAGCAGCCGCGCCGCCTCGAGCACCAGCGCGGTGCCCGACCCGTCGTCGTTGGCACCCGGCGCGTCGGCAGTGACGTTCATCACGTCGGTCACGCGGCTGTCGATATGGCCGGCGATCATGATGACGCGGTCGGGGTCGCTGCCCTTCTGGATCGCCAGCACATCTTCGACGGTCACGCCGTCCGGCGCGCGAGGTCCCTCGAAGCGGTCACTGATCCGCTCGACGGTCAGGCAGCCGCCGCAGGCCTTCGACAGGCGGGCGAACTCGGCGGCGCCCCAGTTGCGGGCGGCGCCGATGCCGCGCTTGGGGTCGGTCGACGACGACAGCGTATGGCGGGTGCCGAACGAGACGAGCTTTTCGACGAGCGCCTTGAGCCGTGCCGGATCGGCGGCGGGGATGTCGTCGCTGGCGCTGGCGACCGAGGGCGCGGCGAGGAGCAGCACGGCTGCGAGAGCGTGTCGAAGCATGTCGCTTCATGCGATGGCGCGCGCCCAAAGAAAAGCCCTCCCCCGAAGGGGAGGGCAGGATATCTTCCTAGCGAAGGCCGGAATAGTCGATATCGACGACGCGGCCATAGCGGATGTCGCAGCTGAATTTGCCCTTGTCGTAATAGCCGCCGCGACCCCAGCGGCCGCCATAACCGTCGCGGACGACGACGCGGCCCTTGACGCGATAGCCGTCGCGCTTGCGGTCGATGCTCGTCACCTGCGTGACGTCGGTGCGGCCATAGCGGCTGGTGCCTCGCTCGACGGCGTTCACGCACTGGCTGACCGCGCCGCGGCTGTTGCCATAGCGGCTATAGTCATAACCATAGCCATAGCGCGGGTCGTTGTCGTAGCGGCCACGATAGCGGTCATTGTACCGACCGTCGTAGCGATCGTTGTCGGCCGACAGGATCGCGGCCAGACCGCCGAGTACGACGGCGCCGGCGATGACCTCGCCCGCGCTGATTCCGTCGCGGTCGTAGCGGTCGCGCGCGTTGGCGGGAACGGCGCTTGCCAGCATCGCTCCAACGGTGGCCGCGCCAATTGCGGCCTTGCCGACCTTGTTCATAGCCATGGTTCGGTCTCCTAAAAAGCGCAGGCGGCACCCGTTGCGGCCTGTTGGAAACCTTTTAGAGAGTCGGCGGTGACGTGGTGCTGAACCCTCCGCTTATCTGGGGTTCAGCCTTGGTTCTGCTGGCGTTCAGCTAACAAAGGCGGTGTACCCCAACGCGCTCATCCTGCCTTCTGGGCCCGCCGATGCTATAACTCACCTCGATGCCGCCCCAGCCGAATCCCGGGAGGGAACCAGCAACGCGAATGACACGGCTATTCTGCCCCGTCGATCCGCAGCAATTGCTTGCCCTGACTGGCACCGCTGAACAGGCGGAGGAAGGTTTGCGGCACCGCCTCGAAACTCCGCTGGATATCGACGCGATAGCGAACCTCGCCGCTTTGGACCCATTGGCGGAGATCGGCCATTGCCGTGGGTATCCGGTCCAGATGGTCGAGCAGGATGAAGCCGCGCATCTCTGCCCGCTGCGAAACCAGTCGCATCAGGTTGCGTGGGCCGGGTGCGGGATGCGCGTCATTATAGCTCGCGATTGCACCGCACAGGACAATACGGCCGAAGCGGGCGATATGCGAAATCCCCGCCTCGAGCGTGCTGCCGCCGACATTGTCGAAGAACAGATTGATCCCGTCAGGGGCGAGAGCCCCGAGTCGCGACCGGACATCCTCGCTGCGATAGTCGATGGCGGCGTCGGCGCCATAATCTTCGGTCAGCCAGCGGCATTTTTCGGGCCCGCCGGCGATCCCGATCACGCGCGCGCCGCGCAACCGCGCGATCTGCACCGCGATCGATCCGACCGCACCCGCCGCGCCCGAAACCAGCACGCAATCACCCGCGCCGAGCCGCCCGACATCGAGCATTCCGACATAAGCGGTGAGGCTGGCCGCGCCGAACACGCCCAGCGCCTGCTCGGGCGCTACACCCTGCGCTATCTGGACCGGTGCGGCTTCGTTCGACCGCGCCGCGACGGCATAATCCTGCCAGCCGAACAGTCCGCGCACCATCGCGCCTTCGGGATAGGCAGGGTTCGCCGAGGCGACGACGCGCGCCACGGCGCTGCCGCGCACCGGCTCGTCGATCGCGATGGGGGGCATATAGCTCGCAACATCGTCCATCCAGCCGCGCTGGGCAGGGTCGAAGCCGAACATCAGGTTGCGGACGAGAATTTCACCTGCGGCCAGATCAGCAGCGGGTATCGGCGCATCATGCCGTTTGAAATCGCCGGCACGTACCTGTCCCTCGGGGCGCCGGGCCAGCAGCCATTGGCGATTGACGGTCTGCAGGGGCATGGCGGCGCTCCGGTTCGAGAAGGCAGGATTGTTATGCCGCTCGCTCCTTGCTGCCACCAGCCCGCATTGTCCTGCGCCGCGCACAATATGTTTCGAGACAGGCCGGACGGCCTCCAGGATCGGAACCGGCGTTCATGTCCTCGCGCGCCCTCGACCGCTCGATTCGGCAAAGATTTGCGAACGGCTGCGCGGTGCTAATTAAACTGTACGTCGGTGACGCGACCGTTTCGATAGCTGCAGCCGAAGCTCCGTACTTCGCCGCCGAGACGCGAGGCGGTGCCGGTGACGTACCAGCCGCCGTTGTTCGGCTCGGTTCCGGTGATGCTGTCGACGCGGGCATCGTCGCCCAATTCGCCCTCGACCGCCCAGCTGCAGGCGTCGGACGCGCGCGCTTCGGCCTCGCCTTTGCCATAGGGCTGCTCGGCGGTGCCCTTGCCATAGGATTGGGCCTCGTCAGCAGCGCGCGGTTCATAGTTCGGCGCATCCTGGCGCGGCTCGCGGTAGGGGGGCTCATAGGGGTAGTCGCGGTCGCGCCGCTCGGCCCGGTTCCGGTCGGAGTCCTTGCTTGCGGCGCCGACCACCGCCGCGATCGTGCCGAGGATCAGCAGGCCGCCGACGACTTCGCCCGCGCTGATATGGTCGCGGTCGCGATAGCCCCAGCCGCCATGGCCATAACGCCCGCGCGCTTCGGCGGGCGCGGCAGCGAGCGAGGAGAGAAGGATCGCCGTCGCGGTGGCGAGGCCTGTGACTTTACGTCCGGTGACTTTAGACATCGAGGGGGACTCCCACCCGCGGGGCCAAGGATGGTCCGGCCCGCAATGATGCGCTGATAGATGAACCATGCTTTCGCGGCGCTGAACCGGTTGCAGGGCGCGGCGAATCGAAAGGCCCGCCATTGCGGTAATGGCGGGCCTTCGGGGACCAGATAAAGGCGACCAGACCTATCCGGGTATCAGCAGCCGCAGCGCGGCTTGGGCCGGGGCTTCCACTTCTTCTTCGCCGCATAGCGTTTCCGCACCGGCACATTCTCGTAATAGGTGCGCGTCGTTGTTTCGACCCGCTCGGTCACGACCGGCGGCCCGCTGATGATCGTCGTGACGACGACGCCCGGCGTATAATAACCATAGCCCGAGCCATAATAGCTTTGGGCATAGCCGCCCTGATAATAACCGCCGCCATGATGATAGCGGCCGCGGCCGGCCCACCATTCGTCGCATTTCTTGCGGTCGGCCTCGCTGCCGATCGCGGCGCCGGCGAGCGCGCCGACCCCGCCGCCGATCAGCGTGCCGGCGGTGCGGTCGCCATGGCCGGCGACGCGGTTGCCGACGACGCCGCCCACGACGCTCCCGACAACCGCTCCGGTCGCCGTGCCCCCCCGGCCACAGCGCCGCGCCATATCCGCATCGCGCGGACCGTAACCCTGATAATGACGATCATATTCGGGCGGCGGCGGATAGTCCGCGCCCGGACGGCCCTCGACCGTCCCTTCGTAGCTGCCGTCGTAGCGGCGGCCATCGGGTGCCTCATAGGTGCCGTTCCAGGTACCGGTCCAGCGCCCTTCGGCATCATAGGTGCCGTTCACTTCGCGATAGTCGACCTCGCTCGGTACGCGGTCGGGGTATCCGGTGTAGACGCGCGCGTCGGGTGTGGCGGGCGCGCCATAGTCGAGCTTCGGCGCCGATGCGGCGGGTTCGGCGCTGTTCGCGTGACCGGAGAGCAGCAGCACCCCCGCAGCCGCACCCAGAAGCAAAATCGTCCGCATAGCACACTCCCTGTTACCCTGGCCGCCGGGCCGCGTGGAACGCGGCGACTAGCGATTGGTTAACAGCTTGTTAGCAAATCGGGGCGAGTCTCGCGAATCCGTTAACCCTGAGATTGTCGTCCCAATATGGGTCAGGCCAATAGAGGTCAGGGCGCGAGCGCCGCGGCGATGCGCGCGACGAGGGCTTCGGCACCCGCCTGATCATCGGCGGTGAAGCGCGCGGGCGAGGGGCTGTCGAGGTCGAGCACGCCGACCAGCCGGTCTTCGGCGACGATCGGCACGACCAGTTCGCTGCGGCTGTCGGCGTCGCAGGCGATGTGGCCGGCGAAGGCGTGGACATCCTCGACCCGCTGCGTCGCGCGCAGCCGCGCGGCGGCGCCGCATACGCCCTTGTCGAGCGGAATGCGGATGCACGCCGCCTTGCCCTGAAATGGGCCAAGCACGAGCTCGCGACCATCGAAGCGATAGAAGCCCGCCCAGTTGAGGTCGGGAATCGCCTGCCAGATCAGCGCCGCGACATTCGCCATGTTCGCGATCCCGTCGGGCTCGCCCGCGACGAGCGCCGCGGCGGCGTCGGCGGCCTCGGCCCAGCGTTCGGCAGGATCGGTGGCGGAGAAGGCGAGGGCATGGGACATGCTATTTCCTGTTCGGGCAAGGCGGTGAAACGGCCGGCATCGGCCTGGCGTCACCGCGCCAGCTGATGCGAAAGACGATATATTGGGCGTCATGGTCCGAAAGGCGAGGGCCATTTTTCCCGTCGAACAGCGTTGCGACCGATAGCGGCTCGACGCGGAGCGCGGTGCCGCTGCGATAACCGAGGAGATCATAGGCCTCTCTCCACGCCGCGGCGTCGGTCATCGCGGCTGGGCGGGCGGCGAAATCTGCGCCTTTTCCTGCAAGGCGGAAGGCGGGGTCGCTTGCGAAGCGCCCGGTCCGGTCCCCGCTCCGGTAATTGTTGAAATCGCCTGCCGCGATCATCGCGGTCGCCCGAGGAAGATCGGCGAGGAAGGCGTCATTCTCTTGCGTCTGGAGCGCGTGTGCCGTCTCGGCGCGTTCGATCCCGACCCTGGCGGGCTCGCGCGAATTGCGGTGGGTGTTGAAGATATAGAGCAGTTCGGGTGCGCCGGGGAGCTGGAGTGCAACCCGCTCGGCACCCTTGTTCGACAGGCAATCGTAACCCGCGCAGCTACTACGGCCGAAGGCTTCATCCCTTGTGGCAACGACGGGCAGATCGGTCGCGACGTACAGGCCGCCGTCGAGCCATTTGCCGAGCCCCTCGCCCTTCCACCAATGCGCGCTTTCGGCATAGCCCGGCGGCGGATCGGTGGCGGGCAAGCGCCGTTTCGCGTCGAGCGCGGGGCCGGGAACGATGGTGTCGAAACCCGCGGCGACCGGGATGCGCGAAGCCGCGGGTATGAAAGCCTTGTGCAGGATCAATATGTCGGGGCCGAGGCCGGCCTTGCGCCGTGCCGCGATCCAGTCGGCGATCGCTGCGAGCTTCGGCCCGCGCCCGCTGCGGACCGGCCAGGGCAAGCCCTCGACATTCCACAGCAACACGCGCAGCCGCATCGCCTCGCGACCGTCGCCGAACGTTTGGGTGGGCGGAAGCGCGGCCGGGCCGTGGCAATCGGCGATCCGCTCGATCCGAGCTGCCCTGCCGTCGGGCAGGATCGACCGGACCGCCGCCGCGCCGCAGAGGAGTGCGACCGCGGCGACGGCGAACCAGCGGCCTATTCGACGCTGAGGCCGGTCCATTTGGCGGCGAACGCATATTTGTCGGCCGCTTCGGCGATGATCTTGTCGGTCGGCTTGCCCGATCCATGGCCAGCGCGCGTCTCGATCCGGATCAGATGCGGCCTCGGCCCAATATCCTCATGCTGCAGCTCGGCGGCATATTTGAAGCTGTGCCCCGGCACGACGCGGTCGTCGGTGTCGGCGGTGGTGACGAGGATCGCCGGATAGGCCTTGCCGCCCTTGATATTGTGATAGGGCGAGTAGGCGAGCAGATTCTTGAAATCGGCTTCCTTCGACGGATAGCCATAATCATCGACCCAATAGCGCCCGGCGGTGAAGCGGTCGAAGCGCAGCATGTCCATCACGCCGACCGCGGGCAGCGCGGCGGCGAACAGGTCGGGACGCTGGTTGGTGACCGCGCCGACGAGCAGGCCGCCGTTCGATCCGCCCTCGATCGCGAGCTGGCCCTTGCCGGTGATCCCTTGCGCGATCAGATAGTCGCCCGCGGCGATGAAATCGTCGAACACATTCTGCTTCTTGTCGAGCCGCCCGCCGTCGTGCCACGCCTTGCCATATTCGCCGCCGCCGCGCAGGTTGGCGACCGCGAACACGCCGCCGGCCTCCATCCACGCGAGCTTGGTCGGTGAGAAGCCCGGCGTCATCGACACGTTGAAACCGCCATAGCCATAGAGCAGGGTCGGTGAGCCCTTCGAGCGGTCGAGGCCCTTCTTCATCACGATGAACATCGGCACCTCGGTGCCGTCCTTCGATGTGTAGAAGCGCTGTTCGACCGAATATTGTTTCGGATCGAAGGTCAGCTTCGGCGCCGCGAAGACCTCGCTCTTTCCGGTCACCGTGTCGAGGCGATAGATCGTCGTCGGCGTCGCGTAGCTCGAGAAGCTGTAGAAGGTTTCGGGGTCCTTCGGATTGCCGCCGAAACCCGTCGCCGATCCGATGTCGGCGAGATGGATCGCCGAGATCGGCTTGCCGTCGAGCCCGATCATCTCGGCCTCCGACTTCGCGTCGCCGAGGTAGGAGAGGATGATGCGGTTCCCGACGCGCGAGGCGCCGACCAGCGTCGCCTCCTTCTCCGCGACGAGTTCGGTCAGCTCGCCGGGTTTGCGAATGTCGAGCGCGACAAGGCGCGCGCGCGGCGCGTCCTTGTTGGTGAGGAAGGTGAAGCGCGTACCCTCGTTCGCGACATATTCCCAATTGTTCGCATAGTCCGAAACGAGCGCGACCGGCTTGCCGCCCTTGACCGGATAGAGGGTCAGGCCGAAGCGCTCGTCGGTTCCCTCCGACAAGACGACGAGCACATAGCGGCCGTCGTCGGTGACGAGCGCGCTGTGGTTGAGCTTTGGCCGGTCGGGGGTCGCATGGATCAGCGTGTCGGCGCTCTGCGGGGTGCCGAGCTTGTGGAAGTAGACCGCGTGATTTTCGTTGAGCGACTGGAAGGCTTGGCCTTCCTTCGGTTCGGGGAAGCGCGAATAGAAAAAGCCGCTGCCATCTTTCGCCCAGGCGAGGCCGGAGAATTTGACCCAGCGGATCTCGTCGCCCGTATCCTTGCCGGTCGCGACGTCCTTGACCCGGACGATGCGCCAGTCGGTGCCGCCGTCCTGCACCGAATAGAGAAGATACTTGCCGTCCTCCGACGGTTCCCACTCGCCGAGCGCCGTCGCGCCGTCGCGCCGTCCTTGGCCCACGCATTGGGATCGATCAGTTCGCGGCCTTCGCCCGTCAGCCCGTCGCGGACGAACAGCACCGACTGCGGCTGCAGCCCGTCGTTGCGCGTGTAGAAATAGCGCGTGCCGGCTTTGCGCGGCAGGCCGAAGCGCTCGTAATTATAGAGTTCGGTCATCCGCTTCCTGAACGCTTCGCGGCCGGGCAGCGTCGCGAGATAGGCGTCGGTGACCTTGTTCTGGTCGGCGACCCAGGCGGCGACCTTCGGATTGACGCGGACATCGTCCTCGAGCCAGCGATAGGGGTCGGCGACATCGACGCCGAACTGCGGATCGACCGTGGTGCCGCGCTCGGTCGCGGGGTAGGCGAGCTTCGCCGCCGGGGTGGCGACGGCCGCGGCGGAGTCGGCCGCGTGCGCAGTTGCGGGCGCAATCATCAGCAGGACCAACGCCAGCGGCGCGCGGAAATCTTTACGGGACATGGCAAGGCGATCCTCATCGTCAGGTAATATTCGTGCGCCGCACTGTAAGGATGGAAAAGGGGCGGGCAAGGGGATTCGGTGCTGTGGGCCGTGCTTCATGTGCGACAGACGCGGCGCGCCTGTTCGCGTCACCGTCTTGGCGAACCATGGTTTCCATCACCAGTTCCGCGGGTCGATGGTCCCCTTAGTGCCCCATGTCGGCGGCGGAGGCCTGCGGGCCGCCGGCCTTGGGCGGACGCAGCAGTATCACGAGCGGGACCGACGCCAGCGTCACCCACATCATCGCCCAGAAATTGTCGATATAGGCGACCATCGCCGCCTGCCGGTTGATCTCGACATTGACCACCGCCATCACGCTGCCGCCGAGCTGGCCCAGCCGGTCGGAGGTCGAAGGGTCGATCATCGGGACCGAGCCGCTGGTGATATGCGCCACAAGGTCCTCGTGGCTGATCTGCGTGTTCGAGCCGAGCAAGGTCGTGACGACCGAAATGCCGACCGAGGCGCCGACGCTGCGGAACAGGTTGAGCAGGCTCGCGCCGTCGGTGCGCCACGCCGGCCCCAGCGTCGCGAAGGCCATGGTGTTGAGCGGAATGAAGACGAGCCCCATGCCAAGGCCTTGAACGAGGCCGCTGAGGATCACCGGTCCCATGCCCATCATCAGCGACCATTGGCTCATCTGCCACAGCGACAGCGCGGCGATCAGCAGGCCGCTCCCCACCATCCACCGCGCATCGACCTTGCCGAGCAGGCGCCCGGCGATCGACATGCTGAAGAAAATGCCGATGCCGCGCACGGCGAGGACCCAGCCGGTATCGATCACCGGCCAACCGAACAGGCGCTGGAGCATCGGCGGCAGCAGCGCCATCGAGGAAAACATGACGACGCCGATCACCGCCATGAAGCCGAACCCCATCACAAGATTGCGGTCGGCAAGCATTCGGCGGTCGAACATCGTGTTGCTCGCGGTGGCGAGGTGGATGACGAACATCCACAGGCACGAGATCGCGACCCCGGTCTCGATCCAGATTTCCACGCTGTCGAACCAGTCCTTCTGCGCGCCGCGATCGAGCATCAGCTGGAGCGAGGCGAGGCCAAGCGCGAGCATCGAAAAGCCGAACAGGTCGAACTTGCGATCCTTGCGCCCCGTCGCGGGAAGCAGCGCCCACATCAGCGCGAGCGTGATCGCACCGACGGGCAGGTTGACGTAGAAGACCCAGCGCCAATTGACCGACTCGGTGAGCCAGCCGCCCAGGATCGGCCCGAGAATCGGCCCGACCATGATCCCCATCCCCCAGATCGACATCGCGCGCGCATGTTTTTCGGGCGGGTTGATGTCGAGCATCACCGACTGCGACAGGGGGCCGATGAAGGCGGCGCTGATCCCCTGCAGGAAACGGAAGAGGACCATTTCTTCCAGATTCTGCGCCGCGCCGCACGCCATCGAGGCGATGATAAAACCGATCACCGAACCCAGGAACAGCGCGCGCCGACCGACGCGGTCGGCGAGCCAGCCGGTGATCGGCATCGCGACCGCCGAGGCGATGATATAGCTGGTGAGCACCCAGTTCACCGTTTCGCTCGTCGCGCCGAGGCTCGACTGCATGTGCGGAATGGCGACGTTGGCAATCGTCGTGTCGAGGATCTGCATCACCGAGGCGCCCATGACCGCGACGGTCAAGAGGCCGCGATAGCGCACCTGCTCATAGAGCGGACGCTCCTCGTTGACGACCGTCGCCGCGGGCGCGGCGCGGCGGGGAAGGGCGCGGCTCGCCATTGGCGGCGTCCTACTTGCAGCCGTCGCTGGTATAGACGGTGACGTCGGTCGACAGGCCGGCGATCATCGGGCGTTTCGCGACTTCGTCGAAGGCGATACGGACGGGAACGCGCTGCGTCACCTTGACCCAGTTGCCGGTCGCATTCTGTGCCGGGAGCACCGAAAACTCGCTGCCCGTGCCCGCGCCGATCGTCTGGACATGGCCGCGCACGACGAGGCCGGGATAGGCGTCGAAGCGCATCTCGGCGCGCTGGCCGACGCACATATGCGCAAGGTCGGTTTCCTTGAAATTGGCATCGACCCACGGATGCGCGGTATCGACAAGTGTCACCGCGGGCAGCCCCTGGACCATCATCTGGCCGAGCTGGAGGCGATCCGATTCGGCGACGCGGCCGGCGCTCGGGGCGCGGACTTCGGTGCGGCCGAGATTGACCTCGGCCTGCGCGCGCTGGACCTTGGCCGCCTCGACCTGCGGATTGATCCCGCCGGCGCCGGTCGCGAGCTTGGCGCGCGCTTCGGCGGCGTCCGCCTTCGCTTGTGCGAGGCTGGCCCGCGCCTGTTCGACCGCGTGCTTCGACGCATCATAGGCGGCCCTGGTCGTGAAGCCCTTTTCCATCAGCGCCGCCTGCCGCGCGAAATTGGATTCGGCGAAACCGACCGCTTCCTGTCCGGCCTTGATATCGACGCCGGTCGAGGCGAGGCTCGCCGACAGATTGCCGACATCGACCTGAGCCGCGTCGATCGCCGCGCTCGCCTGCGCGACGCTCAGCGCATAGGGGCGCCCGTCTATGCGGAACAGCAACTGGCCTTTCTGCACTTGCTGCCCCTCGCGCACCGCGACTTCGGTGATCAGTCCGCCGACCTCGGCTGCGACCGAGACCTTGTCCATCTGGACATAGGCATTGTCGGTCGACACCGATCCGCCGCTCGTCAGCCAGTACCAGCCGCCCGCGGCGGCGAGGATCAGCGGCAGGCCGAACATCAGCGCGCGCGTGTGCCATGACGACGGCGCCTTGTCGTCGGCATCGGATGCGGTGGACGTGATCGCCGGCACCGGATCGGCCTTGGGCATTGCCTTCGGCCGTGCATCTTCGGCCTTGGTGCGGGATGGGGAGAGCTGGTCCATTACAGGGCTTCTTTCAAGCATTCGCGGCGGGAGAGATTGGCACGCACGCGCTCGACGAGCGCGGCGAGCTGGTCGCGTTCCGCAGCGGTCAGCCCTTCGGTGGCTTCGTCGTTCAGCACCTCCGCGGTGTGGCGTATCGAGAGCAGTAGTTCGGTCGCGCGCGCTGTCAGATACAGCCGCCAGGCGCGGCGGTCGGTCGGGTCGGCACGCCGCTCGACGAGCCCCGCCTCGACGAGCCGGTCGACCATGCGCGACAGGGTGATCGGTTCGACCTCGATCAGTTCGGCGAGCGGTCCCTGACGGATTCCCTCGTGCCGTTTCAAATAGGTGATCAGCCGCCATTGCAGCGCGGTAATCCCGCTGTCCTTCGTGCGCGCGTTGAAGGCGCGGCGATAGAGCCGCGCACTGTCGTTCAGCAGGAAGCCGATCGTCTCGTTCATGGCAGACGATATAATAGCAGATGCTATTATATTCAATCGCAACTTTACTGCAGGTGCGAAAACCTCTGATATGGTGTAAAAAATCCGCCATGATGCTTGCAAGGGCGATGGTTTTTGGCACTATATCTGCCATGACTCTGACCGCCGACCTCTTCTGGTCCTTTCGCTCGCCCTATTCCTATCTGGCGACCGGTCGCTATCGGGCGCTCGCCGCGAGCCACGATCTGACCATCAACCTGCGCCCGGTCTATCCGCTCGCGATCCGCCAGCCCGATTTCTTCGAGCGCAACCATCCGAACTGGCTGAGCTATACGATGCGCGACATGATCCGCGTCGCGCAGTTCCACGGCATCCCTTTCGGTCCGCCGCGACCCGACCCGATCGTCCAGAATGTCGCGACGCGCGCGATCGCCGAGGAGCAGCCCTATATTTATCGCCTGACGCGGCTCGGCCAGGCGGCATCGCGGCGCGGTAAGAGCCTCGCTTTCGCCCATGAGGTCGGGCAGCTCATTTGGGGCGGCGCGCAGGACTGGCATCTCGGCGATCATCTCGCCGGCGCGGCGCGGCGTGCGGGGCTCGATCTCGCCGAGCTCGATGCCGAAGCGGTTCGGGATGCCGAGTCGCTCGACACCGAAATCGCCGCGAATCAGCTTGCGCTCGAACTCGCGGGGCACTGGGGCGTGCCGACATTGGTCTTCGACGGCGAACCCTTCTTCGGGCAGGACCGCATCGAACTGGCGAAATGGCGGATGGAGCAGAAGGGGTTGCGGGCGCGCTGACCGGCCGGTCGGCTTGCCCACGGGCGAGGTCGGGCCTAAAGCCGCACGATGACCGTTGAACCCCGATTTTTCGACGCGCGCGACGGCGTGCGGCTGGCGTGGCGCGAAATGGGCGAGGGGGCGCCGATCCTGCTTCTCCATGGCCTGTTCTCGAATGCCGAGGTCAACTGGATCAAGTTCGGCACCGCGGCGCGCGTCGCCGAGGCGGGCTACCGCGTCATCATGCCCGACCTGCGTGTCCACGGCGCGAGCGAGGCGCCGCAGGAGCCGGAGCATTATCCGCCCGACGTGTTGGTCCACGACCTGCAGGATCTGGTCGCGCATCTCGGCCTGGCCGATTTCGACCTTGGCGGCTTCTCGCTCGGCGCGCGGACGAGCGTGCGCGGGGTCGTCGGGGGCCTGAGGCCGCGGCGGCTGATCCTCGGCGGCATGGGGCTCGCGGGGCTTGCCGGCTGGGCGAAGCGCGGCGACTTCTTCCGCCGCGTCATCGCCGATTATGAAAGTGCGAAGCGCGGCGACGACACGTGGATGTCGATCCAGTTCATGAAGACGATGAAGATCGATCGGGTCGCGGCGCGGCTGCTGCTCGACAGCTTCACCGACACGACGCCCGACATGCTCGCGGCGCTGACGATGCCCACGCTCGTCGTCTGCGGGGATCAGGATCAGGACAATGGATCGGCCGGGGAACTGGTCTCGGCGCTGCCTGACGCGCGACTCGCGACGATCCCCGGAACCCATATGTCGAGCGTGACGCGGCCCGAACTCGGCGAGGCGATCGCGGCCTTTCTCGTGGCTTGACCGGGCTCGCGGCGCGGTCCAGATTGCCCGCCATCGCGCCTTGAGAGCGCACCCCTTTCCAAGAGGATCGCACCCCATGAAAGCCATGATTTCAACGCTGTCGCTCGCCTTGTCGCTTGCGGTGGCGACCCCCGCCATTGCGCAAACGGCGCTCACGGCAGCCGACGCCGATGCCTTTATCGCATCGGTCGAGAAGGACCTGTTCGACTATACGGTCGAAAGCAGCCAGGTGAACTGGGTCAACGCCACCTATATCACCGACGACACCGACGCCATGGCGGCGCGGATCAACGCGGTCGGCACCGAAAAGTCGGTCAAATATGCGCTCGAAGCCGCCAAATATATGAACGTTGCGGGCCTCAGCGCCGATACGAAGCGCAAGCTCGACATCCTGCGCACCGGCATCGTGCTGCCGGCGCCGACCACGCCCGGTGCTGCGACCGAGCTCAACACGATCGCGACCGATCTGCAATCGCAGTACGGCAAGGGCCGCGGCACGCTCGATGGCAAGGAAATTTCGGGCTCCGACATCGAAGCCGAGATGGGCAATCTGAAGCATACGCCCGCCGAATATGCCGAGATGTGGACGAGCTGGCACGATAATGTCGGCGCGCCGATGAAGGACGATTATGCCAAGATGGTCGGCATCGCGAACGAGGGTGCGAAGGAGCTCGGCTTCGCCGACACCGGCGCGATGTGGCGGTCGGGCTACGACATGCCGCCCGAGGAATTCGCGAAGCTCACCGAGAAGATCTGGCAGGACATGAAGCCGCTCTATGTCGCGCTCCACACCTATGTCCGCTGGAAGCTCAACGAGAAATATGGCGACGCGGTGCAGCCCAAGACCGGCCCGATCCGCGCCGACCTGCTCGGCAATATGTGGGCGCAGGAATGGGGCAATATCTACCCGCTCGTGGCGCCGCCGGGCGCCGGCGACCTCGGCTACGACATTGGCGACCTGCTCACCGAAAAGGGCAAGAAACCGCTGGACATGGTCAAGGCGGGTGAGAATTTCTATTCCTCGCTCGGCTTCGCGCCGCTACCCGAAACTTTCTGGAAGCGCAGCCAGTTCCTGAAGCCCGCCGACCGCGAGGTCGTCTGCCATGCGTCGGCATGGGATATCGATAACAAGGATGATATCCGCATCAAGATGTGCATCAAGGTGAACGCCGACGATTTCGTCACGATTCACCACGAACTCGGCCATAATTACTACCAGCGCGCCTATAACAAGCAGCCGCTGCTGTATCTGAACGGCGCGAACGACGGCTTCCACGAGGCGATCGGCGATTTCGTCGCGCTGTCGATCACCCCGCAATATCTCGTCGACATCGGCCTGCTCGACAAATCGAAGGTGCCGAGCGCCGACAAGGACATCGGTCTGCTGTTGCGGCAGGCGATGGACAAGGTCGCCTTCCTGCCGTTCGGCCTGCTGGTCGATCGCTGGCGCTGGGGCGTCTTCGACGGATCGATCAAGCCCGCCGATTATAACAAGGCGTGGACCGACCTCCGAAAGGAATATCAGGGTATCGTACCGCCGGGCGAGCGGCCGGCGAATGCGTTCGATGCGGGCGCCAAATATCATATTCCGGGCAACACCCCCTACACCCGCTATTTCCTCGCGCGCGTGTTGCAGTTCCAATTCTATCAGGCGGCATGCAAGCAGGCGGGGTGGAAGGGGCCCCTCCACCGCTGCTCCTTCTATGGCAACAAGGCGGTCGGCGCGAAGCTGAACGCGATGCTTGAAATGGGTGCGTCGAAGCCGTGGCCCGACGCGCTGCAGGCCTTCACCGGCAGCCGTGAAATGTCGGGCAAGGCGATGGCCGACTATTTCGCGCCGCTGAAAAAATGGCTCGACGAGCAGAACAAGGGGCATCCGTCGGGCTGGTAAGCGCGGGGCGGCAGTCGCTGGCCCAAGAAGGACGGGGCAACGATGTCCCGGCCTCTTTCTGGTCTATGCCGGAAAAAATGGCATCAAGGGCGGGAGCAGACGTGGCTCCTCCCGCTCATTTCCGCGTCGCCGCGCTCTTGTCGCGGATGGCCTTGAATTCGCTGTCGGTTTTCCATTGCGGCCATTTTGCCGAGCGGGCGAGGTCGTCGCCGATCTGGTAAAAAATCTGAACATCCTGAACCGCGCCGTCGAGGTTCCAGTTCGCGTCCCATGCGTCGCACGCCTGATGATAGCATTTGCCGGTATAGTCATCGACCCACTGCTGGCCCGCCGCCTTGCCGCCGTTCACGAGGTCGGAGGCACCGGCGATGCCCATCATCAGGAGGACCGGAACACCGCGCTTCGCCATACTGAAATGGTCGGCGCGGTAGAAGAGGCCGCGTTCGGGGAGGCTTTCGGCGCTGACCGTGCGGCCCTGCGCGGCGGCGAGGCGCGCGAGATCGTCCTCGAGGCTGCCCTGACCCTTGCCGACGAGGATGACGTCCTTTGCCTTGCCGGCGGTCTGCAGGACGTCGAGGCCGAGGTTGGCGACGGTCTTTTCGACCGGATAGAGCGGGTTCTGCGCATAAGCCTCCGACCCGAGCAGGCCGCGTTCCTCGGCGGTCCAGAAGGCGAAGAGGAGGGTGCGGTCGGGCGGCGGCGCGGCCTTGAAGACACGCGCGATCTCGAACAGCCCGGCGACGCCGAGCGCATCGTCGTTGGCGCCGGCGCGGTAGATGCGGCCCTGTTCGTCGGGCTTGCCCGCGCCATAGGCGTCCCAGTGCGCGCCGTACATGACGACCTCGCCGGGGCGTTTGGTGCCGGGGATTCTGGCGAGGACATTCTGGCTTTGCACGACCGCATGCTGCACCGGAATGTCGGCGTCGAAGGTCGTGGCGAGGTCGACGGGACGGAAGTCCTTGCGGCGCGCGGCGACGCGGAGCTTCGCGAGATCCTGCCCGGCGGCGGCGAAGAGCCTGGTCGCGGTCTCGCCCGAGATCCAGCCCTGCAGCGCGAGGCTGGTCATTTTGTCGGGCGGGACGACGAGGCCGTAATTCTCGCCGCCGCCGCTCTTGACGACGTTCCAGCCATAGCCGACCCCGTCGGCATCGTGGACGATCAGCGCGGCGACCGCGCCGCGCCGCGCCGCCTCCTCGAACTTGTAGGTCCAGCGGCCGTAATAGGTCATCGTCCTGCCGCCGAACTTGCCGAACGCATCCTCGCCCTTCGCGGCGACGAAATCGGGGTCGTTGATCAGGAAAACCGCGACCTTGCCCTTGAGATCGACGCCCTTGAAATCGTCCCAGCCGCGCTCGGGCGCGGTGACGCCATAGCCGACGAAGACGAGCGGCGCCCCCGCGACCGCCGCGACGTCGTTCGGCTGGAGCGTCGAGACATAGATGTCGGTGCCCTGCACCAGCGGCGTGGCGCCCTTGCCGCCGAACGCGAGCTTCGCCGGGGCGCCGAGCGCGGTGTGGAGGAGCGGCACCGGCTGGGTCCAGCCGCCGCCCGTGCCCGCGGGTTCGAGCCCCAGCGCCTGCAGCCGGCCGATCAGATAGCCGATCGTGCGCTCCTCGCCCACCGTGCCGGGCGCGCGGCCCTGAAACTGGTCCGATGCGAGGGTGCGGACGGTTTCGGTGATGTTGGCGGCGCTGATGTCCTGCGCCGCGGCGGGAGCGGCGAAGAGAAGGGCGGCGGTAACGGCGAGGCGCGGGGTCATGGAGGGCTTTCCGGTGGTTGGGGAAACGGCGAACCTAGAGCGATTGGCCGGGACTTGAAAGGATCGTCTGCGCGCAGTCGAATGAAATTCACCAGATAGGTTATTTTATATTGACATCGTCACGCTGTTATGGCACAAGTATCGCATCATGAAGAATTGCGAGTCGGGCCGGCGCCCTTCCGATGCGGGAAGGCGTTGCGGCCCGTTTTGCTTTTGGGGCGAGGCGGATATGGGCGACGAACGCGAGGACGAGATTGTACCGCAGCATAATCGGCCGGTGCAGGCCAAGGCCGGTAAGCCGGGCGGTTGGACCAAGGCGAAGCGCGAGACGTTTCTGGTTGAACTGGCGGCGAGCTGCAACATCGTGCGCGCGGCGGCGCTGGCCGGGATGGGGCAGAGCGGCGCCTATCGCCTGCGCAAGCGCGAACCGGATTTCGCGGCGCAATGGCAGGCGGCGCTGGAAATCGGTTATGAGCGGCTGGAAACCGCGCTGGTGCGCCGCGCGCTGGAGGCGGTGGGGGAGACGGCCGGCGAGTTTCCGGTCGAAGCGCTCGACGAGCGCAGCGAGCCGGTCGAAAAGATGACCGTCGATCAGGCGATCCGTATCCTGACCTTTCATCGCGAGAGCATCCGGCAAGGACAGGCGCGCACCCGCAAGGCGCAGGCGCGCCATGTCGCGACGCAGGAGGAAACCGATGCCGCGCTGATCAAGCGCATCCGCATGGTCGAGCGGCAGCGCGCGGCCAATGCGCCGCCGCGCGGGAGCGATGCAGCCCCCGATGCGCCCGAACCCCCATGCGCATAAGCGATGCCGAACTGGCCGCCACCGATCCGGCGACAAGGCAAAGACGGTCGGACGGCGTGCTGGCGCGGTTGCGCCGCCTGACATCCGGAGAGCTGCGGCGCGTGCTGCGCGACCTGACCGATGCGCAGAAGGCCGAGCTGGCGACGCGCTGGTACGGGTTCGAACATGACGGGCAGCGCGAGCCGCCGGGCGACTGGCGCATCTGGCTGATCCGCGCGGGACGCGGGTTCGGCAAGACGCGCGCCGGATCGGAATGGGTGAGCCAGATCGCGCGCGACCGGCCCGCCACGCTGATCGCCCTCGTCGCGGCGACGCACGCCGACGGCGTGCGCGTGATGATCGAAGGGCCGAGCGGATTGCTCGCGGTCGCGCGGCGCGGGGAAGAACCGCGCTGGACGAACGGGCGGCGCGAGCTGGTCTTTTCGAGCGGGGCGGTGGCGACGCTCTATTCGGCGGAAGCGGGTGAGGAGCTTCGCGGCCCCGAGCATCATTTCGCCTGGTGCGACGAGCTGGCGAAATGGCGCCGCGGCGAGGCGGCGTGGGACAATCTGATGATGGGGCTGCGGCTCGGCGAGCGGCCGCGCGCGGTGGTGACGACGACTCCGCGCGTCAATGCGGTGATGCGCAAGGTGATGGCGGCGCCGGGAAAGGTGGAGACGCTCGGCAGGACGCGGGACAATCCCTGGCTGCCGGACGATTTCGTCTGCGCGATGCTCGAAAGCTATGGCGGGACGCGGCTGGGGCGGCAGGAACTCGACGGCGAATTGCTCGAGGATGTCGAGGGGGCACTGTGGACGCGCGCTTTGGTCGAGCGGTGCCGGGTCGATGCCGACAGCATCGGCAAGCCGGTACGCGTGATCATCGGCGTCGATCCGCCGGCGACGAGCAATGGCGATGCCTGCGGGATCGTCGTCGCGGCGCTGCTGCGCGACGGGCGGCTCGCGGTGGTCGAGGATGCCAGCGTCGAGACGCCACCGCCCGCGGCGTGGGCACAGGCGGTCGCGGCGGCGGCGGCGCGCTGGGGCGCCGACCGGATCGTCGCCGAGAGCAATATGGGGGGCGAGATGGTCGAGGGCACGCTGCGCCAGGCCGATTGCACGCTGCCGGTGGTGCCCGTGCATGCGAGCGTCGGCAAGGCGCGGCGGGCGGAGCCGGTCGCGACCGCCTATGAGCGCGGGCAGGTCGTACATGCGGGGATGTTCGCGGAGTTGGAAGACCAGCTTTGCGGGTTGCAGGTGGGTGGCGGCTATGCGGGGCCGGGGCGCTCGCCGGATCGGGCGGATGCTTGCGTCTGGGCGCTGGCGGCGTTGCTGGAAGGGCGGAGGAAGGGGAAGGCGCCGGGGGTGCGGGTGGTTTAGATGATCGCGCGACGGTGGTGAACATCGTCCATAACGGACGGCGATCTTCGATCGGCAAGTTGACTTATCGCTATTCGTTATGATTATGAATAGCTTGCGGATTGGGAGAGCGCATTGAAGCCGTGGACGGTAGAAATCTGGCGAACCATCGCCATACTTGCGCTCGCTTCGTCGGTGTTATTGAGCGCCGTTATAATATACGCCGTCCTGGCGTTTAAATCCAACCTCGGCGTTATCCTGGAAGGCGCTCCGGTCTGCCTCCGGAATGCGCGGACGTTTGATAGTATTGCAGCTGCACAGGCGATCGGTCGACTGGATCTGGTGTCATTTCTGCTGACGACTGGCGGGGTGCTGCTTGGCGTCTTTAGGGTCAGGACCCATTGATTTGCGGTAGCGATTATGATTCAGGCGACCACGAAGGAGCCTGAATTTGAGCGATTTATTCTGGCTGACGGACGAGCAGATGGCGCGTCTCCAGCCCTATTTTCCAAAGAGCCATGGCCG
>NZ_JAYSAH010000109.1:0-25447 GCF_041916015.1 Sphingopyxis sp.
CGGCGCCGAAATCATCCTGATCAAGGGCGCGACGCCGATCCCGTTCAAGCTGCTGACGATCACCGCCGGCTTCATCCACATGAATTTCTGGACTTTCCTGTGGGCGAGCCTCGCCAGCCGGGCCTTTTCGTTCATGCTCGTCGGAATCCTGTTCCGGCTGTTCGGGGCGCCGATCAAGGCGTTCATCGACAAATATCTGATGTGGGTCGCAGGCGCCTTCCTGGTCGCGGTGGTCGCGGGTTTCCTGATCATCGGCGCGCTGTCGGGGAATAAGGGCGAAACGAAAGCCGACAAGTGCAGCGGCGCCACGCTGCAGAGCATGGGGCTAGAGCAAACCTAGCCTATAAAAACCTCATCATTGCGAGCGAAGCGAAGCAATCCAGGGCGGTTTATGCAAGCTCTGGATTGCCGCGTCGCTTCGCTCCTCGCAATGACGAGGATTGGAACGGCTACTCGTTCGCCGCCTGGTGCAGCCAGTCGGCGTGGCGCGGCGCCTTCTTGGTCCGGCTCCATTCTTCCAGCATCAGCGGCGCGACGCGGCGGAGTTCGGCATATTGCTCGTCGGTGCCGATGTCGCACGCGAGCTCGACGCGGTGGCCGTTGGGGTCGAAGAAATAGATCGACTTGAAAATGCCGTGATGCGTCGGCCCGAGCACATCGATGCCGTTGGCGGTCAGATGCGCCTTCGCCGCGACCAGCTCGTCATAGCTGCCGACCTTGAACGCGAGATGCTGGACCCACTGCGGGGTATTCTCGTCGCGGCCCATGGCGGGCTGGTTCGGCAGCTCGAAGAAGGCGAGGATATTGCCGTTCCCTGCGTCGAGGAAGACGTGCATGTAGGGATCATATTCGCCGGTCGAGGGCACATGATCCTCGGCGAAGGCGGTCGTGTAGGTCATGCCGAGCATGCGCTCGTACCAGTCGACCGTCTCCTTCGCATCCTTGCAACGATAGGCGGCGTGGTGGACACCGCCCAATTTGATCGGCGATTGGCTGGTCATCTTACCCAACTCCGTTCGTGCTGAGCTTGTCGAAGCACCGTTCTTCTCTCTTCTCCAAAAGAGAAGGACAGCCCTTCCCCCGGACTTGATCCGGGGTCAGGACGAACGGTGGAAGGATCAAGCGTTCTCTTTGACCTCAAGCGCGCCGCGGCGAATCTGGTCGAGTTCCATCGACTTGAACAGCGCGGTGAAATTGCCTTCGCCGAAGCCCTCATCCTTCTTGCGCTGGATGAATTCGAAGAAGACCGGGCCGATCACGGTCTGTCCGAAGATCTGGAGCAGCAAGCGCGGATCGCCCTCGGTCGTCGAACCGTCGAGCAGCAGGCCGCGCGACTTGAGTTCGTCGACCGGCTCGCCGTGGCCGGGCAGGCGCTCGGCGAGCAACTCGTAATAGGTTTCGGGCGGCGGCGGTGCGAAGGGATTGCCGAAGCCCTTGAGCTTGTCCCATGCGGCGTAAAGATCGTCGCACGCGAAGGCGATGTGCTGAATGCCCTCGCCATTATAGGCACGCAGATATTCCTCGATCTGGCCGCCGCCGCCCGCGCCTTCCTCGTTCAGCGGGATGCGGATCTTGCCGTCGGGCGCGGTCATCGCCTTCGAGGTGAGGCCGGTATATTCGCCCTTGATGTCGAAATAGCGAATCTCGCGAAAGCCCGCGATGCGCTCGTAGAAAGCGGCCCAATGCGCCATGCGGCCACCATAGACATTGTGGGTCAGGTGATCGATGACTTTGAGCCCCGCGCCGACCGGATGACGATCGACGCCCTCCTCATAAACGAAATCGATATCGTAGATGCTGAGATCGTCGGCCCCCGTTTTTCCTTCATAGCGGTCGATGAGGTAGATGATCGAGCCGCCGATGCCGCGGATCGCGGGGATGCGGAGCTCCATCGGGCCGGTCTTGACCTCGACGGGCTCGGCGCCGCGCGCGATTGCCTCGGCATAGGCCTTCGCGGCGTCGCGCACGCGCCAGCCCATGCCACACGCCGAGGGACCATGCTCCGCGGCGAAATAGGCTGCGGGCGATTTGGGTTCGTAATTGGCGATCAGGTTGATTCCGCCCTGGCGCCACAACTGGACATCCTTCGAACGGTGGCGCGCAATGCGGGTGAAGCCCATGCGTTCGAATACCGGGCCGAGAACACCCTTCTCGGGGGCCGAAAATTCGACGAACTCGAAGCCGTCTAGGCCCAGCGGGTTTTCGAACAGGTCGGCCATCTTACATTCCCCATATAGTTTCAATTGAAACTAGTATGATGGATTGCCGGGCCGGAGTCAATGCGCGCCTCCTCGTCATGCCGGACTTGATCCGGCATCCATCGCAACATCGGTCGAATGGACCCCGGATCAGGTCCGGGGTGACGAAATGGATCAGGCCGCAGCCGCTTCGATCGCCTCGAGCGCGTCCATCCAGGCCGCCTCGACACGTTCCAGCTCGGACGCGAGCTTGCCGCGACGCTGCGACAGATCGCCCATCGTCAGCTTCGCCAGCGCAGGCTCGGCGCTGGCGGGGTCGAACATCGCGCGGTCGAGCGCGCTGATCTGCTGCGCGAGCTTCGCCGCGCGCGCCTCATGATCCTTGGCCGACTTGCGGAGCGCCGCCTGCGCCTCGCGCGCCTTCGCAGCTTCCTGCCGCGCGGACTTGGCATCCTTCGGCTTCGCGGGCGCCCCCTTGGCATCGTCGTTCGCGGCCGATTTGCCGAGGATGAAGGCGACATAATCGTCCATGCTGCCATCGAAATCGCGCGCCGTCCCGCCATCGACGAGCACCAGCCGGTCGGCGCTGAGTTCGAGCATATGACGGTCGTGGCTGACGACCAGCACCGCGCCGTCGAAACCGTTCAGCGCCTGCACCAGCGCCTCGCGCGCATCGACGTCGAGGTGGTTGGTCGGCTCGTCGAGGATCAGCAGGTGCGGCGCCTCGCGCGTGATCAGCGCGAGCGCGAGCCGCGCGCGCTCGCCGCCCGACAGCTTGCCGACCTCGGTCGTCGCCTTGTTCCCGGTGAAGCCTAAGCGCCCCAGTTGCGCGCGCACCGCGCCCGGCGTCTTGCCCGTCATCACGCGCGTCATATGGCCGAGCGGCGTGTCGGCGCCGTCGAGTTCCTCGACCTGATACTGGGTGAAATATCCGACGCGCATCTTGCCCGCGACGTTCATCGCGCCATCCTCGGGCTTCAATTGCGCCGCGAGCAGCCGTGCGAGCGTCGTCTTGCCGTTACCGTTGCGGCCGAGCAGCGCGATACGGTCGTCGGGATCGATCCGCAGGTTAAGGCGCGACAGCACCGGCTCGCCCGGCGCATAGCCGACGCTCGCGAGGTCGAGCGTGATCAACGGCGGCTTCAATTCGTCGCCGGGGCTGGGGAAATCGAAGACGAGACTGGGATCTTCCGAAATCGCGGCGATCGGCTGCATCCGCGCGAGTTGCTTGGCGCGCGACTGCGCCTGCTTCGCGGTCGAAGCACGGGCGCTGTTGCGCGCGATATAGTCCTGCAATTTCGCGCGCTGCGCATCCTGCGCCGCCTTGGCGGCCGCGAGTTGCGCCGCGCGTTCGGCACGCTGGCGCTCGAACGCGTCGTAACCGCCCGCATAGAGCGTCACCTTGCCGCCTTCGAGGTGCAGGATATGATCGACGACATTGTTGAGCAGGTCGCGCTCGTGGCTGATCACGACGAGCTGGCCCGGATAGGCACGCAGGAAGCTTTCGAGCCACATCGTTGCTTCGAGATCGAGGTGGTTGGACGGTTCGTCGAGCAGCAGCAGGTCGGGGTTCGAGAAGAGCAAGGCGGCGAGCGCGACGCGCATCTTCCACCCGCCCGAAAAGCTGTCGAGCGGCTGCCCCTGCATATCCTCGTCGAAGCCGAGCCCGATCAGGATGCGCGCGGCGCGCGCGGGCGCGGTATAGGCGTCGATCGCGATCAGCCGCTCGTGGATGTCGGCGAGCGCGTCGGGGTCGGTTTCGGTCTCCGATCGCACGAGCAACTCGGCACGTTCGGTGTCGGCGGCGAGCACCGTCTCGAACGGGGTCGCGGTGCCGCTCGGCGCTTCCTGCGCGATGTAGCCGACGCGGGTGCGACGCGGCATTTCGATGCCGCCGTCGTCGGCCTCGAGCTGGCCGATCATCACCTTCATCAGGGTCGATTTGCCCGCGCCGTTGCGGCCGATCAGCCCGGTGCGGCTCTTCGGGGGCAGGCTCGCGCTCGCGCGGTCGAGGATGGTGCGCCCGCCGAGGCGCACGGTAAGGCCGTTGATCGTCAGCATGGGCGCGCCCCTAGCACGCGGCGCGGCTAGTGCGAAGCGCCCATCGACACCTCCTTGGGCCGCGGCGCGAACCACACCGCGATCGCGGCAATCACGAAGATCACCCCCGCCGCGAGGAACAGGTGCAGCACCCCGAGGGTCGCCGCCTGCCCTTCGACCAGCCGGTCGAGCACCCCGCGCGCCTGCTCGGCAGTGAGGCCCGCATTCTGGAGCGAGGTCAGCGCCGCATCGGGATTGTTCAGCGCCGAGGCGAGCTCCGACCGCGAGACGCGGCTCGCATCGTCCCACGCCGTCGTCGCGATCGCGGTGCCGACCGCGCCGCTCAGCGTGCGCAGGAAACTCATCAGCCCCGCCGCCGAGGTCTGGACATGTGCGGGCACCGAGCTCAGCGCGAGCGCGGTCAGTCCGACGAAGAAGAAGGGCATGCCCATGCCCTGCAGAATGTGCGGAAACGCGAGGGTCCAATAGCCGACATCGGCGTTCCAGCTTGCGCGCAGCACCGAGGTCAGCGCCATCCACAGGATGCCGGCCGAGATCGAGATGCGGATGTCGATCTTGCCGATTATCCCCGCCGCGACCGGCGACAGCAGCACCGCGAAACAGCCGAGCCAGGCGACGATGAAGCCGGTTTCGGTCGCGGTATAGCCGACCACCTGTTGCAGCCAGAGCGGCGTCAGCACGACCTGCGAGAAGAAGGCGCCAAAGCCCAGCGATATGGCGAGGGTCGCGAAGCTGAAGCCGCGGAAGCGGAAGACGCGGAGGTCGACGACCGGATTGGCATCGGTCAATTCCCAGATGACGAAGGCGGCGAAGCTGATCGCCGCGACGATCGCCAGCATGACGATCCACGCCGATCCGAACCAGTCATGCTCGCGTCCGGTATCGAGCATGATCTGGAAAGCACCGACCGAGACGACAAGCAGGACCAGGCCGATCACGTCGATCCGCGCCTTGATACGCTTGGTCTCGAACGCGCCGAGCATGCTGCCGACGCCGAAAGCACAGAGCGCGACCACCGGCAGGTTGATGAAGAAGATCCACGGCCAGCTCCAATTGTCGCTGATCACGCCCCCCAGAATGGGCCCGAGGATCGGCGCCGTGGTGGTCGTCATTGCCCAGATCGCGAGCCCCGCGCCGGCCTTTTCCTTCGGGAAGATGCGCAGCAGCAGGATCTGCGACAACGGCATCAGCGGGCCGCCCGACAGGCCCTGCAGGACGCGGAACAGGATCAGCGCATCGAGCGTGCGCGCGATGCCGCAAAGGAAGGAGAAGATGCCGAAGCCGATGATCGAGATGATGAACCAGCGCACCGTCCCGAAGCGCGACGCGAGCCAGCCGGTAAGCGGCACGCTGATCGCATCGGCGACCGCGTAGCTGGTGATCACCCACATTCCTTGCGTGGGCGACACCGCGAGCCCGCCCGCGATGTGGGGGACGGAGACATTGGCGATCGTCGAGTCGAGCACGACGACGAAATTCGCGAGCGCGAGTGCGAAGGCCGCGACGAGCAGCCTGACGCCGGTCAGCGGCTGCGGCTCGTCCGGATTGGCCACGGCAGCGCTGGCCATGTCAGGCCGCCCTTTCGTCAACAAACCCCGTCATTGCGAGGAGCCGAAGGCGACGCGGCAACCTCCAGCCAACGCTCATCCGGATCGATGGCTGGAGATTGCTTCGCTTCGCTCGCAATGACGACGGAAGGGAGGGAAACATCAGTCGTTCCCGCGCGTGTCGATCGTCGCTTCCATCGACAGGCCGACACGGAGCGGATGCGCCTTCAGGTCCCTCGGGTCGAGCGCGATGCGGACCGGCAGGCGCTGCACGACCTTGACCCAGTTGCCGGTCGCATTCTGCGCCGGGATCAACGAAAAGGCCGCGCCGGTGCCGCCGGCAATGCCGACCACCTTGCCGCGATAGACGACATCGCCGCCATAATAGTCGGAGGTGAGCTCGACCGGCTGGCCAAGGCGGATGCGCCTGAACTGGCTTTCCTTGAAATTGGCATCGACATAGGCGGTCGCGACCGGGACGATGATCATGATCGGCGCACCCGCGGCGATCCGCTGGCCGACCTGCACCTGCCGGTTGGTGACGACGCCGTTGACCGGCGCACGGATCACCGTGCGTTCAAGGTCGAGCCGCGCCTTGTCGAGCCGCGCCTGTGCCGCCGCAACATCGGGGGCGGTGTCGATCGTCGTGCCGCGCACGACCGCTTCGGCGGCGCCGAGATCGCCGCTCGCCGAGCCGCGTGTCGCTTCGGCCGACGCGATTCCCGCCGCCGCAAGGTCGCGCGCTGCACCCGCCGACGCCAGTGCGGTGCGCGCCGCGGTCAGTTCCTCGGCCGATACCGCGCCGGTTCCAGCGATGCTCTCGCGCCGCGCGAGTTCGGCGCGCGCCTTGGCGACCGCGGCGTCGGCGTCGCGCAGACGGGCGCGGGCCTGCGCGATCTCGGCGCCGCGCGCGCTCACGCGCGCGCGCGCCGCATCGGCGTTCGCGCTCGACTGGCCGTAACGCTGGCGCGCCTGGCGCAGCGCCGCTTCGGCGTCGGCAACGGCGATCCGCTGGTCGGCATCGTCGAGGATGACGAGGACGTCGCCCTTCTTGACCACCTGCGTGCCGCTGACCCGCACCTCCCTGACCGGGCCCGAGACGAGCGCGGTCACCGTCGCCGAATCGGCGCCGACATAGGCATTGTCGGTCGAGACGCGCCCCGCCTGGGTCAGAAAATACCAGATGCCCCAGATCGCCGCGAGCGACACAACGACGATCGCGAGAATACGCAGCAGCTTCTTGCGCTTCGCCATCGCTTCGCCATTGCCGGGAGCAGAAAGTTCGGGGAGAGCCTCGCTCCTTGGCGCAGCCGTATCGTCGGCCATCGTCATTCTCCTGTCTGGGTCTGGTAGCCGCCGCCGAGCGCGCGGATCAGGGCGATATCAAGGGAGAGCCGGCGCGCCTCGAGGTCGGTGACCTGCCGCGCGAGCTGGGTCATGCTGTCTTCGGCGACGAGCTGTTCGAGCTGGTTCGACAGACCGGCCCGATAGCGCAGCCCCGCGAGCCCGGCCGCGTCGGTCGCGGCCTTGAGCGCGTCCTGCCGGTCGGCAAGCTGGCGCGCGATCGCCGCGCGGCTCGCGACGATATCGGCAACGTCGCGCAGCGCCGCGATCAGCGTGCGGTCATAATCGGCGACCGCACTGTCGAACTCGGCGCGCGCACCGCGATAGCGGCCCGCGAGTCGCCCGCCGTCGAAGATCGGCAGGCTGATCGCAGCGCCGAAATTGCCATAATCCGATCCCGACTTGAACAGGTTGGAAAGACCGAGCGACTGAAGCCCGACGAGCGCCGACAGATTGATGTTCGGATAGAAATCGGCGCGCGCGACGTCGATGCGCTTCGCCGCCGCCTCGGCGCGCAGCCGCGCCGCGACGATGTCGGGACGGCGCCCGACGAGGTCGATCCCCGCCTGCGGCGGCAGGCCGATCCCCGGCGAAGCGAGCGTCGGGCGCTGGATCGCGAGCCCGCGGTCGGGTCCGGCGCCGACGAGCGCGGCGAGCCGGTGGCGCGTCGTCGCGATCGCTTCCTCGAGAGCGGCGACGTCGGCTCGCGCCGATGCCGCGCGGCTTGTCGCCTGGCGCTCGGCCGACTGGTTCTCGATCCCCGCCGCGGCGCGCTGGCCCGAAATACCGGCACTCGCGCCGCGCACGCGCACGGCTTCCTTCGCGACGTCAAGCGCGTGATAATAGCCCGCGAGGTCGGCATAGGCCGAAGCAATTCCGGTTGTCAGCACCAGCCGTGCCTGTGCTTCGTCAACGCGCGCGGCCTCTGCCTCCGAGGTCGCGGCGGCGAGCGCGGCGCGATTCTTGCCCCACAGGTCGAAATCGAGGCTGAAGGTCGCGGCGACATGGCCGGTATCCCGGATGCCGTCAGGAACGAAGGCGGGCGGGATACCCAGATTCTTGCTCTGCTGGGTGCCGCCCGCGCTGCCCTCGACTCCCACACGCGGCAGCAGCGCCGCCCCCGCCTGCTGCGCCAGTGCCTCGGCGGCGCGGACGCGCGCCGCGGCGGTCGCCATGTCGGGCGAGCCCTTCAGCCCCTCGGCGATCAGCGTGTCGAGCTGGGGATCGCCGAAGCCCTGCCACCAGCCTTCAACCGGCCACATGCCGGTCGAATCGGCGAAGCTCGCCGACGACTCGAGCGATGCGGCGGCGGTCGGAACGGGTTTCGGTCCAAGCTCGGGAACGCTCGCGCAGGCCGAAAGCAGCCCGAAAACTGCGCCCAAAACAAGGGGAGAGGGGGAGAGTCGATAAGGCATGGAATCCAACGATACTAGCTGGTATCATGCATCCTTGAACCCCGGAGAATGCGTTGTCAATCGAAATGATACCAGACAGTACGGTTGTGTTGGACGACGCTGCCGCCGCGCGGCGCAAGGCGTTCGTCGACGCGGCGCGCGAGGCCTTCTTCACCAACGGCTATGCCGGGACGACGATGTCGTCGATCGCCAGCAAGGTCGGCGGCTCGAAAACCACGCTCTGGAGCTATTTTCCCTCAAAGGAGGATTTGTTCGAAGCGGTGGTCGATGACATCGTCGAGCAATATGGCGATGCGCTCGCAGTCGACCTGCCGCTCGACGAGCCGGTACCCGAGGTGCTGCGCCGCTTTGGCAATCTGCTCATGACCAAGCTCACCGCGACACCGATCCTGTCGCTCTTCCGCCTCGTCGTCGGTGAGGCCGAGCGCTTTCCGCATCTCGCCAAGACCTTCTATGATCGCGGCCCGCGCCGCGGCAAGGCCCGCGCCGCCGAGTGGGTCGCCGAAAAGATGGCGCGCGGCGAGCTGCGAATGGGCAACCCACTGCGCGCGGTACAGCATTTCACCGGCCTCTGTCAGTCGGGCCTCTATCAGTTCGCGGTGCTCTGCCTGCCCGAGGGCCGCGACTTGGGCCGCCTCGCCGCCGAGATCGACGACGCGGTCGACATCTTTTACCGCGCGTGGAAGCCCGACGCCTGACTCGCCTTCCCCACAACTCCACGGTTGCCAAAATTCCGCGCTGCGCTATGGGCGGCGGCGCGGGGCGATGTCCCGCATGATCGCGCCGGTGCCCCACGAGGGGCTTAAAAGGGAATGCGGTGAGAAGGCCCAGCCTTCGAATCCGCGGCTGTCCCTGCAACTGTAAGCGGCGAGCGCGATGCACAGGCGCGAATTCATTCGGGCCAGCCACTGGGGAAACCTGGGAAGGCGTGCATCGGGCCCCGACCCGCGAGCCAGGAGACCTGCCGGCGTGGGTCGCTTATGCCTGAGGTCCAGGGAAAGGCCGGGGCACGGAGACCTTCCGTCGAGCGACGACAAGCGGTGGCACCGCTTCGGTGTCGGGGTCGCGGTCTTTCACGCCGCCGGCTGGCCCGGACATCGGTCGAACGCAGGCGCGTTTCGGCAGGTTCCGCCTTCGTTGCCGGCGTCGGGGGGACTCCCATGTTGAAGCCTGTCACTCTTTCCTTGATCCTGTCGTCTGCGGCGACGCCCGCCTTTGCCCAGACCGGCACGCCAGCCGACGATATCGTCGTCACCGCCTCGGGCATCGAACAGCCTCGCGACGAGGTGGGGCAGGCGATCACCGTCATCGACGCCGAAACAATTGCCAAACGCCAGACGATCGATGTCGTCGATCTGCTCGCCACCACCCCCGGCGTGCGCTTCAATCGCAACGGCAGCATCGGATCGGTCGCGGGTGTGTCGCTGCGCGGCGCCGAGACGACGCAAACGCTGGTGCTGATCGACGGCGTCAAGGTCAACGACCCGAGCGGCATCGGCGACGGCTATGATTTCGGACCGCTGCTGACCGGCAACATCAGCCGGATCGAGGTGCTGCGCGGATCGAACTCGGTCGTCCACGGCAGCCAGGCGATCGGCGGCGTCGTCAGCCTGACGACTGCCACCCCCGCCGAGGGGTTCGCCGCGAATGCTGCTGCTGAATATGGTTATAGCGACACCGCGAGCGCCCGGGCCGACGTGTCGGGCACTGCGGGCGCGGTGTCGGGCGGCATCGGCGCGGCCTGGTTCCGCACCGACGGTATTTCCTCGGCCGCGACCGGCACCGAAAGGGACGGCTACAAGAATTTCGCCGGCAACGCGCGCCTGAAAATTGCGCTTGGCGATGCGCTGAGCCTCGACCTGCGCGGCTACTATATCCACGCCGACCTCGACTATGACAGCTTCTTCGGCCCCCCGGCGGACAGCGCCGACATCGCCAAGCTCGACCAATATGTCGGCTATGCGGGCCTCAATCTCGCGCTGTTCGGCGGCCGCTTCACCAGCCGCGCGGCGGTGACGTGGCTGCGCAACGACCGCGACTATTATTTCGTGCGCGGGACCGCGCCCGGCTATGGCTATTCGGGCAGCAACCTGCGCTTCGAATATCAGGGCGTCGTCACGCCGGTCGACCGCGCGAAGCTGATCTTCGGCTATGAGCACGAACGCCCCGACTATGATTTCTTCGGCTTCGGATCGACCGACAGCCAGCGCGCGAACATCGACAGCGTCTATGCGCTGGGGATCGTCCAGCCGTTTGCCGGCCTGTCGCTGACCGGCGGCGTGCGCCACGACGACCACAGCCAGTTCGGCGGCGCGACGACCTTCGGCGCCAACGCCAACTACTCCCCCAACGGCGGTGCGACCAATTTCCGCGCGAGCTATGGCGAGGGGTTCAAGGCACCGTCGCTCTATCAGCTCTACGACAGTTTCAGCGGCAATGCGGCGCTGCGGCCCGAACGCTCGAAAGGCTATGACCTCGGCATCGATCAGAGCCTTGCGGACGGCCGCGCGCAGCTTTCGCTCACCGCTTTCCTGCGCAACACCACCGACCAGATCAACTACGACAACGCCACCTTCACCTACGGCAATATCGACCGCACCCGTGCCAAGGGGGTCGAAGCGACGCTGGCGCTGCGGCCGGTCGACGCGCTGAACATCACCGCCTCCTACTCCTATATCGACGCCCGCGACCGCTCGGGGCGGCCCGGCTTCGACGGCAAGCGCCTTCCCCGCCGCGCCGAGCAGGCGATCAGCCTGTCAGCCGATTACGACTGGTCGTTCGGCCTCTCGACCGGCGCGACGCTGACGCTGGTCGGCGACAGCTTCGACGACGCGGCGAACCTCGTCCCGCTCGACGGCTATGCAATCGCCGGCATTCGCGCGTCCTTCCCCGTTGGCGGGCATGTCGAGATATACGGCCGCGTCGATAATCTGTTCGACGCCGATTATGCGACCGCCGCGGGCTACGGCGTCTATGGCCGCGCCGCCTATGGCGGCGTCCGGCTGAGCTTCTGACCGTGAAGCCGCGCACCGACGCCGAGCACAAGGCGAAGATGCAGAAGGTCCAGGCCGCGCAGGCGAAGAAGCTGGCGGCCAAGACGGTCGAAAAGGGGCTGGTGATCGTCCACACCGGCCGCGGCAAGGGCAAGAGCTCGGCCGCCTTCGGCATGGCGATCCGCGCGATCGGGCACGGGATGAAGGTCGGCATCGTCCAGTTCGTCAAGGGCGCGATGGCGACCGGCGAGCGCGCGGTGTTCGACCGCTTTCCCGAGCTTGCCGCGTTCAAGCCGATGGGCGAAGGCTTCACCTGGGATACGCAGGACCGCGCCCGCGACATCGCGGTCGCGCGCGAGGCGTGGGAGGAAGTGAAGCGGATGATCGCCGACCCCGGCTACAAGATGGTCATCGCCGACGAGCTCAACATCGTGCTGCGCTATGACTATCTTCCCATCGACGAGGTGCTTGCAGCGCTTGCGACGAAACCCGCGATGACCCATGTCGTGATCACCGGCCGCAATGCCCCGCAGGCGCTGATCGACGCCGCCGACCTCGTCACCGAAATGGCGCAGATCAAACATCCTTTTCGCGAGCAGAATGTCCGCGCGCAGGCGGGAGTCGAGTTCTGATGCGCGCGGGGCTCGCCGCCGCCCTGCTGCTGGCGGGCGCGGGAACGCTGTGGGCGGCGGCGCCCGCAGGCAAGGCGAAATCGCCCGCGACCCCGCAGCGGATCGTCTCGGTCAATCTCTGCGCCGATCAGCTTGTCCTCGCGCTCGCCGACCGCGGGCAGATCGCGGGGTTGACCCACAATGCCGCCGATGCCGAATTGTCGGCGGCGTCGGCGAAAGCACGCGGACTGCCGCTCCTCGGCAATTCGGCCGAGCAGATACTGGCGATCGACCCCGATCTGGTCGTCGGGATGCCCGCGAGCCGCAGTGCCGCGCTCGCCGCGCTGCCCGGCCGGACCTATCCGCTGCTCGATCTCGACACCGCCGACCGGCTGGGTCAGATCTACGCCTCGATCCGCGCGACAGCGAGGGCGGTCGGGCATGCAGAGCGCGGCGAGACGCTCGTCGCGAAGATGGAGCGCGACCTTGCGGGGCTCCCGAAGCCGGGGCGCGGGCGCGTCGCCGCTTATTATCAGCGGCGCGGATACATGACCGGCACCGGCACGCTGATCGACGAGCTGATGACCCGTCTCGGCCTCGTCAATCTCGCCGGCAAGCTCGGCAAGCCGCCACTTTCGCAGCTCAGCCTCGAGGAGATGGTGGCGGCGCAGCCCGATTTCCTGATCGTCGAAAGCGCGACCGACACGATCACCGACCAGGGCAGCGAAATGCTCCACCATCCGGCGCTGAAAAATATTCCGCGCATCAGCATCCCGCAGGCATGGACCGTATGCGGTAGCCCCGAATATACGGTCGCCGCGCGCAGCATCGCGCGCCAGATCGCGGCGATCGACGGAGGACGGCGATGACGCGCTGGGCATTGATCGCCGCGCTGGCGGCGCTGACCCTTGCGGCCGCGATCGCCTCGCTGCTGTTCGGCCCCGTCGACCTGTCGCTCGCGCGCCTCGCCGCGGCGGCGAGCGGACATGGCGATCCGGTCGCCGCGACAATCCTCTTCGAGCTCCGCTTGCCGCGCACCTTGCTGGCGCTGATCGTCGGCGCGGCGCTCGGCCTGTCGGGCGCCGCCTTGCAGGGCTATCTGCGCAATCCGCTTGCCGAGCCTTCGGTGCTCGGCACGTCGAACGCCGCCGCGCTCGGCGGGGTCGCCGCGCTCTATTTCGGCTTCGCACAGATCCACCCCGCCGCGCTGCCCCTGCTGGCGGTCGGCGGCGCGCTGGTGTCGCTCGCGCTGCTGTTCGCGCTCGCGGGGCGGTCGGAAAGCCCGCTGACGCTGATCCTTGCCGGCATCGCGGTGGGCACGCTCGCGGTCGCGGGCACCAGCCTCGCGCTCAACCTGTCGCCGAATCCCTTCGCGGCGATGGAGATCATGACCTGGCTGCTCGGCAGCCTCGAGAACCGGTCGTTCCAGCATGTCTGGATCGCGCTGCCCTGCGTCGTCATCGGCACGGCGATGCTGTTGTGGAACGGCCGCGCGCTCGATGCGCTGACGCTCGGCGAGGATGCGGCGCAGGCGCTCGGCGTCGACATAAGGCGGATGCGGCTCCGCCTGCTCGTCGGCACCGCGATCGCGGTCGGCGGCGCGGTCGCGGTGTCGGGGGCGATCGGTTTCGTCGGGCTGATCGTCCCCCACCTGATCCGCCCGCTCACCGACCGCAGCCCGTCGGCGATCCTCCTCCCCTCGGCGATCGGCGGCGCGGCGCTGCTGACCCTCGCCGACCTCGGCGTGCGGATCATCCCGACGACGAACGAATTGAAGCTCGGCGTCGTCACCGCCTTTCTCGGCGTACCGGTCTTCCTCGTCCACCTGATGCGGGAGAAACGGCTGTGGTGACGATCGCGCTCGGAAATCTCGGCGTCGCGCTCGGGCGCCGGTCCGTCGTCAAGGAGGCGAGCGCCACCTTCGCGCCGGGGACACTGACCGGCATCGTCGGCCCCAACGGCGCGGGCAAGTCGACGCTGGCGCGCGCGATGCTCGCGCTCGTCCCCGCGACCGGCGCGGTGCACATCGACGGCATCGACGCCGCCGCGATGCCGCGCGCCGATCTCGCCCGCCGCATCGCCTATCTGCCGCAGGGTCAGACCTTGCATTGGCCGCTGACCGTCGAGCGGCTCGTCGGGCTCGGCCGCCTGCCGCACCTCGCGCCGATGTCGCGCATCGGCGAGATCGACACCGCCGCGATCGAGCGCGCGATGGCGCGCGCCGATATCCTGCCCCTCCGCCACCGGATCGCGACCGAATTGTCGGGCGGCGAACGCGCCCGCGTGCTTTTCGCGCGGGCGCTCGCGGTGGAGGCGCCGGCCTTGATCGCCGACGAACCGCTCGCCAGCCTCGACCCCGGTCACCAGATCGACGCGATGGACCTGCTCCGCACCGAGGCCGGCGCGGGCAGGCTGGTGATCGCGGTGCTCCACGACCTCACCATGGCGGCACGCTATTGCGACCGGCTGCTGATCGTCGACGGCGGCCGGATCGTCGCCGACGGCACCCCGCGCGATGTGTTGACCCCCGCGTTGCTGCGCGCCGTCTATGGCATCGATGCGCGGGTCGAGAGCAACGGCGACTGGCCAACGGTAACGACGCTCGGGCGCGCACGGTGAATGCGGCGATGCGGTTCGCCGAACAAGGCTATGCCGCCATGCCGCTGTTCGACCCCGCGAGCATCCTCGCGGCGCGCGAGGACATCGCCGGGCATATCGACCGCGTGTCGCGCGCGCTCTACCTGCCGTTCGAGCAGACCTGTCCCGACGCCCCGCTGACCGAGCGAATCGACCGGATTTACGCCCATGAACGCAGCATCGCGAACCTGCTCCGCGTCGCGGTGTGCACCGACGCGCATCGCGGACCACGACTGCAGGCGCTGGCGAACGACCCGAAGCTGATCGCGGCGGCCGAGGCGCTTTGCGGTCGCAAACTCGCGGGCAGGATCGCCCGTGTCCGCGCCAGCATCGCCTGCTTTCCCGAGCATCGCCACGCCTGGCACAGCGATGTCGCGCGCGACGACGGCACCGGCTGCGGCAAGGTGCTGGTCACCGCCTGGATTCCGCTCGGCGACGCCGGGCCAGAGAGCGGCGGGCTGGAGGTCGCGGCGGCACGCCAACCCGCGCCGCTCGGCGAGAAAACGAACGAAGGCTTCGAAATTCCCGAATATCGCCTCGCCGGACTGCCGCGCGTCCGGCCCGAATGCCCCGCCGGCACCGTGCTGTTCCTCGACCGCTTCACCCCGCACCGCACCCTGCCGGCGCGCGCCACGCGCTTCGCGCTCGTCGTGTGGATGAAAGCCGCCTGACCGCTGCTGCAACGCAGCAATTGACCGCTACCCCCATAGTGCGTTAGGGGCGCGACCAGCGACAGGTTCCCCGAAAGGGGATCAAAAGGGAACGGGGTGCAAGACCCCGGCTGCCCCTGCAACTGTAAGCGGAGAGCCATCGGGCCACATGCCATTGGGACTTACGTCCCGAGAAGGCGGCCCGGACCGGCACCGACCCGCGAGCCAGGAGACCTGCCCGTCGCCGTCGTCTTTCGTGCGGACAGGGTGTGCCGGGCGGACGGGGAGTGAACCCGAGCGACGACAAAGGTGGCCGTGCGCGCGCACGGGCCGATGTCGTGCGTCCCTGTGGACGGGCTCCATCGACCCTGCGCGCAAGCGGCCTTGTCGATGGGGTTATCCATGTTCAGGACTGTTTTTCGTACCACGCTTTCCGTGGCCGCCATCGCGGCCGCGCTGCCCGCTTTCGCCGACGAAGCCGCCGACGCCGACAGCATTGTCGTCACCGCGACGCGCGCGCCGCTGACGCTCGACGAGATTCCTTCATCGGTGGCCGTACTCGACAAGGCGGCGATCGACCGCAGCCAGGATATCGGCGTCACCGAATTGCTGCTTCGCACCCCGGGCATCAGCGTGTCGCGCAACGGCGGCTATGGCACCTCGACCTCGCTCCGCATCCGCGGTGCCGAATCCGATCATACCGTCGTGGTGATCGACGGGGTGAAACTCAACGATCCCTCATCGACCGGCGGCGGCTTCAACTTCGCCAATCTGCTCGCCGGCGACATCGCGCGGATCGAGGTGCTGCGCGGGCCGCAATCGATCCTGTGGGGCAGCCAGGCGATCGGCGGCGTGGTCAATGTCGTCACCGCGACCCCCGAAAAGCCGCTCGAAGGCAGCTTCGACATCGAGGCGGGATCGCGCGACACGGTCAGCGCGCGCGGCGCGATCAGCGGCCGCACCGGCCCGCTCGCGTGGCGCATCGGCGGCCAGCGCTTCACCACCGGCGGCATTTCCTCCTTTGCCAAGGCGTTCGGCGGGAAGGAGCGCGACGGTTATCGCAATTACAATCTGTCGGGCCGCGCCGAGCTGGCGCTCGCCGACACTATCAGCATCGACCTGCGCGGCACCTATGCGAGCGGGCGGGTCGAGTTCGATGGCTTCAGCGCCGACAGCGCCGATTATGGGCTGAGCAAGGAGTTCGTCGGCTATGCGGGCTTGAACGTCGGTCTCGCCGACGGGCGCTTCCGCAACCGGATCGCCTATGGCTATACCGACACCAATCGCGACAATTTCAACCCGACGCGTGCGCGGCCGCGAAGCTTCGAGGCCGACGGCCGCAACAGGCGCTGGGAATATCAGGGCAGTTTCGCCATCAGCGACCGGATTCAGGCGATCTTCGGGGTCGAGAATGAACGCTCCACCTTCCGCAGCCGCTCGCCTTCGGGGTCGCTCGCGACGCCGCTCCCCGCCTTCGCGCGCGGCAAGGCCGAGATCACGAGCGCCTATGGCCAGCTCAGCGTCGAGCCGGTCGAGGGGCTGACGCTGAACGGCGGCGTCCGTTACGACGACCACAATCGCTACGGCGGCCAGACCCTGTTCGCCGCAGGCGGCGTGTGGCGGTTCGTCACCGGAACCGTGCTGCGCGCGAGCTATGGCGAAGGCTTCAAGGCACCCTCGCTCTACCAATTGTTCAGCGAATATGGGAACGGCACGCTCGATCCCGAGGAAGCGCATGGCTGGGAAGCGGGGATCGAGCAGCATCTGTTCGATCGCAAGCTGGTCGTCGGCGCCACCTGGTTCGACCGCAAGACGGTGAACCAGATCGTCTACAACGGCTGCTCGCCGGGTTCGACCGACCCGCTCTGCTCCGTTCCCGGCGACCCCACGACGCCCCGCTTCGGCTATTATCTGAACATCGCGCGCAGCGAGGCGCACGGGGTCGAGACGGCGGCGGCGCTGTCGCTCGGCGGGCTGACAGTGGGCGGAAATTATAGCTGGATCGTCGCCGAGGACCGCTCGCCGGGTGCCAATTTCGGCAAGTGGCTGCCGCGCCGGCCGCGCGAAACCGCCAATGCGTCGGCGAGCTATGCCTTCGGTTTCGGGCTGGAACTCGGCGCGGCAGTGCGCTGGTCGGGCAAGAGCTACGACAATGCCAGCAACGCGCAGCGGCTGGACGACTATACGCTCGTCGACCTGCGCGCCGAGCTCAAGCTGTCGGACAATGTGAAGCTGTTCGCGCGCGCCGAGAATATCTTCGACGAGGAGTATATGACCGCCTATCGCTACGGCACGCTCGGCCGCAGCATCTATGCCGGTATCCGGGGGCGGTTCTGATGGCGCGCGCGCTTTCGGACCGCGGCGCGTCGATGCTGTGGATCTCGCTGCTGACCGCGGCGAGCACGGGGACCACCCTGCTGCTCGCCTGCGCGACGCCCTTTCCCGCGCTTGCGGCGCTCGCCGCGGTGCATATGCGACCGCGCGACGGCATGGCGCTGATGCTGCTCGCCTGGGCGGCGAGCCAGGCGGTGGGCTTTGGCCTGCTTGGCTACCCGCACGATCCGCTGACGCTCGGCTGGGGCGTCGCGCTCGCGACCGCCGCGGTCGGTTCGGTGCTCGCGGGCTATGCGGTCCTCGGCATGTTGGGCAAGGTCGCCATCGCGGCACGGCTGGCAACCGCCTATGGCGCTGCATTCGCCGCGTTCAAAAGCATCATCGCGCTATGGGCACTGGCGCTCGGCGGGCTTCATACCGCCGCCGCGCCGGGCTTGCTCGCCGAGCAGTTCGCGCGCAACGGCGCGATCCTCGTCGGCCTGTACCTTCTCTACCGCATCCTCGTCGCGGTGGGCGTTCCGGCGCCGCCGCAGCGCGAAGCGGCGGCGGCCTGATGCTGACGCGCGTCGATCCCGGCCCGGCGGTGGTTGCCTGCTCGACCTGCCGCCTCAGCCGCGACGCGCGCTCGGATGGTGAAGGCGTGGCGGGCGGCGCCCGCCTGATCGAGGCGTTGCAGCGAGTGAAAGCCGGCGATCCGCGCTACGCTGGCATCGCGGTGCAGGCGATGCCGTGCCTGTTCGCCTGTCAGGATCATTGCGCCGTTCATCTGCGCGCCGAAGGCAAGATCGGTTATGTCCTCGGCCGCTTTGTACCCGGCGATGAAGCAGCGCGCGCGATCCTCGACTATGCCGTCCATCATGCGGCCAGCGATCATGGCCGTGTGGCTTATGCGGACTGGCCGGAAGGCGTCAAAGGCCATTTCATCGTTCGCACCCCGCCAGCAGGATATGTCGCCGAATGATCTTTCCCTCGCTTGCCGCGTTCGAGGCCGCGCTCACCGGTCTGCGCCATCCCGACGCCGCCGCCGAAGCCGCGGCGCGAGCCCGGCAGGCGCAGCTCACCAAGCCCGCCGGATCGCTCGGCCGGCTCGAGGAGATCGCGATCTTCTTCGCCGGCTGGCAGGGCCGCGAGCGCCCGCGTATCGAGCGCGGCCGCGCGGCCGTCTTCGCAGGAAATCATGGCGTCACCATCCACGGCGTGAGCGCCTTTCCGGCGAGCGTCACCGAACAGATGGTCGCCAATTTCGCTGGCGGCGGCGCCGCGATCAACGCGCTGTCGGGCACCGCGGGCCTGGAATTGCGGGTCGTCTCGCTCGACCTCGACCGGCCGACCGCAGACTTCACCGCCGCGCCCGCGATGGATGAAACCGAATGCCTTGCCGCGCTGAACGCCGGAGCCGCGACGGTCGAACGGGGCCTCGACCTTCTCGTCCTCGGCGAGATGGGGATCGGCAATTCGACCGCTGCGGCGGCGCTCTGCGCGCGGAGTTTCGGCGGCAGCGCGACCGACTGGGTCGGCCCCGGCACCGGCATCGATGCCGAAGGCGTCGCGCGAAAGTCCAGGGTGGTGACGCGCGCCCTCGCCTTTCACGATCATGCGTCCCGCACGGCGTTCGAGACGCTGCGCCGCGTCGGGGGGCGTGAGATCGCCGCGATCGCCGGCGCGGCACTGCGCGCGCGGCAGCTCGGCATTCCGGTGCTGCTCGACGGCTTCATCTGCGGCTCGGCAATCGCGCCGCTCGCCGCCGGAAATCCCGCGATCACTGCGCATTGCCTCGCCGGCCATTGCTCGGCCGAACCGGGACATGCGCGCCTGCTGGACCGACTCGGCCTCGACCCGATCCTTTCGCTCGGCATGCGGCTCGGCGAGGGAAGCGGCGCCGCGGTCGCGGCCAGCGTAGTCCGCGCTGCACTCGCGGCGCATGGCGGCATGGCGACCTTCGAAGAGGCGGCGGTCGCCGCTGCGCTATGACGGGCTTCGCCCTCCATTTGCTGCGCCATGGCGCGCCCGTGCAGCCCGGTCTGTTCATGGGCCGCACCGATGGCGTGCCGACGACAGAAGGCATCGACGCCTGCGCCCGGCAGGCCGCAGGCGTCGGGGTGCGGCGGCTGATCGCGTCCGACAAGCAGCGCTGCGCACGCGCCGCCAAAGCCATCGGTGAAGCGCAGGGTCTCACGCCAACGCTGGATGCGCGCTGGCGCGAACTCGATTTCGGAAGCTGGGAAGGACAGGCGGCAAGCGCGATCGAACCCGAGGCGCTTGGCCGCTTCTGGGCCGATCCCGACCTCCATCCGCCCCCCGGCGGTGAGCGCTGGGGATCGCTCGCAGCGCGCGTGTCGGACGCGATTGATGCGCTGGCGCCCATGGACACACTCGTCGTCACCCACGGCGGCGCGATGCGTGCGGCGCTTCACCATCTTTGCGGTTTCGACCCGCACCAGCTCTGGGCCTTCGATCTCCCCTATGGCGCGCTGCTCTCGCTCCGCATCTGGCGCGGCGATCGACCGGGCGCGCAGATCATCGGGCTGCGCATATGAAAGGGCTCATCATTGCGATCCAGTTCCTCACCCGGCTGCCGACGCCGCGGCTCGCCGTGTCGAGCGCCGAATTCGCGGCCTCGATGCGCTGGTTCCCCGCGGCCGGCCTGATCGTCGGCGCGCTCGTCGCGGGAGGCGCCTTCGTCGGCGCGCAGATCGACCCGTGGACCGGCGCGCTCGCCGCGCTGCTGCTCTGGGTCGCGGTCACCGGCGCGCTTCATCTCGACGGACTCGGCGACATCGCAGACGCGAGCGGCGGCGCCCATAAGGCGCGCGGACCGCTGTCCGCCCTCGAGGATCGCGAGCGCCTCCTCGCCGTGCTCGCTGACCCGCACATCGGCAGCTTCGCGGCCGTCGCGATCGGGCTGCAACTGCTCGCCAAGCTGGTGCTGATGCACAGCTTGGTCGAGGCACGGGCCTTCGCCCCGATCGCGCTGGTTCCCTTCGCGGCGCGGATCGGCCCGCTGGTCTGGTCGCGCTGGCTGCCCGATCTCCACAGCGGTCTCGGCTCGAAATTCCGCGGCGCGGTGCGGCCGATCGATCTCGGCATCTGGGCCGTGTTGCTCGCCGCTTCGGCGCTCCTCTCCCCCTCGCTGTTCGCCGTCCCGCTCGTCTTTCTGCTCTGGGGCTGGTGGCTGCGTCGCCGGATCGGCGGCATCTCGGGCGACGGCCATGGCGCGGGGATCGAAATCACCGAAAGTCTGTTGCTGCTCGCGGCGCTGGTCTGGGCGCATATCGCATGACCGCCGCTCCCGACTGGAATTGGCACGGCGGCGCGGTCGAAGCCGCGAAACGGCATTTCGGCGGCGGAAACCGCCCGTGGCTCGACCTGTCGACCGGGATCAATCCGCATTGCTGGCCGGGCGCCGATACGATCGCGATCGACTGGCACCGCCTCCCGGAGCGCGAGGCACTCGCCGGGTTGGAAGCTGCGGCCGCGGCCCATTTCGGCGCCGCCCCCCACCATGTCTGCGCGGTTCCCGGCAGCGAGGTGGGCCTCCGCCTCATCGGCCGAATCCTCGGCGGCGCGGCGCATCATGTCGCGCCCTCCTATCGCACCCATGGCGAGATGTTCGCTGGCACCGCACCGATCGCTCGCGGCGAAGCGCGCGCCTTCGCGGGCACGCTGGTGCTGGCCAATCCGAATAATCCCGACGGGCATGTCACCGACACGGCAAGCTTCGACGCGATGCTCGCCGGACGCGAAGGCTGGCTGCTCGTCGACGAGGCTTTCGCCGACTGCGATCCGGCGGCCAGCGTGGCGCACCGCGTTCAAGATGAGGCACCCCTGATCGTTTTCCGCTCCTTCGGCAAATTCTTCGGGCTCGCGGGTGTGCGGCTCGGTTTCGTGATCGCCCCGGCCCCGGTTCTAGCTCCGCTGCGCGCCCTGCTCGGCGCCTGGCCGGTTTCGGCCGCCGCGATCGCGATCGGCGCCGCCGCCTATCGCGATCGCGGCTGGGTCGAGGCGATGCGCGAGCGGCTGTTCGGGGAAGCGGCTGCGCTCGATGCCATGCTGGGCCGCCATGGCTTCGCTCCGAAGGGCGATTGCCCCTTGTTCCGGCTCATCGACACCGACGACGCCTATGACCTGTTCGACCGGCTCGCCCGTGCCGCGATCCTGACGCGTCCGTTCGCCGACCAGCGGCGCTGGCTGCGCTTCGGACTTCCCGGGAGTGGCGAAGCGCTCGATCGTCTCGACGCCGCGCTCGCATATGATTGAGCCGGTCGCTTTGACGGCGCTCGCGCTCGATGCCGCGCTCGGCTGGCCGGCGCCGCTCTATCGCCGCGCCGGTCATCCCGTCAGGCTGTTCGCGCGGCTGATCGATCACTGCGAGGCGAGCTGGAACCGGCCCGATGCCAGTTTCCGGGCGCGCCGCACGCTCGGCGTGGTCACGCTTCTGCTGGTCCTGCTCGTCGCGGGCGGCGGGGCGGTCGCCCTCGAAACGCTTCTGACGCGCATGTGCGGGAGCTTCGCCTGGATCGGCATCGCGCTTCTCGCCTGGCCCGCGCTCGCGCAGCGCAGCCTGTTCGATCATGTCCGCGCGGTTGCGACCGCGCTCGATGGCGTGGATTTGCCCGCCGCCCGCACCGCCGTCGGCGCGATCGTCGGCCGTGACACCGTCACGCTCGATGAAAGCGGCGTTGCGCGCGCGGCGATCGAGAGCCTCGCCGAAAGCTTCTGCGATGGCGTCGCCGCGCCGCTCTTCTGGTTGCTCCTGCTCGGCTTGCCGGGGGTCTGGGCGTATAAGGCGATCAATACCGCCGACAGCCTGATCGGCCACCGCGAGGCGCGCTGGCGTGCCTTCGGCTGGGCGGCGGCGCGCGCCGACGATCTCGCCAATCTGGTCCCCGCGCGGCTTGCGGGGATTCTGCTCTGCCTTGCCGGCGGGGGATGGCGCATCATGTTTCGCGACGCCGGCAAGCACGCCTCGCCCAACGCCGGCTGGCCCGAAGCCGCGATCGCGGGGGCACTCGGGCTTCGCCTCGCCGGACCGATCGCTTATGACGGAGTCATGCACGCGAAGCCCTGGATCGGCGATGGACGCACGAACGCGTCAGCCCACGACATTCGTCGCGCGCTGCGCCTCTATGTCCTTGCTTGCCTGCTGCTGTGGCCGATCGCCGGGGGGCTCGCATGGGCGCGCTGATGCTGCAGGGCACCGGGTCCGACGTCGGAAAGTCGGTGCTTGTCGCCGGGCTGTGCCGCGCGCTGGCAAACCGGGGGCTGTCAGTCCGCCCGTTCAAGCCGCAAAATATGTCGAACAATGCCGCGGTCACGAGCGACGGGGGCGAGATCGGGCGCGCGCAAGCCTTGCAGGCCCTCGCCTGCCGCGTGCCGCCGCACAGCGACATGAACCCCGTGCTGCTGAAGCCGCAGGCCGACCGCACGTCGCAGCTCATTGTCCACGGCCGCGTGCGCGGCACGCTGGGCGCCGCCAATTTCCGCGAGGCACGGCGTCCGCTGCTCGCGGAAGTGCTCGCCAGCTACGAAAGGCTGCGCGCCGCCGCCGACATCGTGGTCATCGAAGGCGCCGGGTCGCCCGCCGAAATCAACCTGCGCGCTGGCGACATCGCGAACATGGGTTTCGCGCGCGCCGCGAAGGTTCCGGTCGTCCTCGTCGGCGACATCGATCGCGGCGGCGTGATCGCGTCGATCGTCGGAACGAAGGCGGTGATCGACCCCGACGACGCCGCGATGATCCACGGTTTTCTGATCAACAAGTTCCGCGGCGACCCCGCGCTGTTCGACGACGGTTATCGCGAAATCGAGCGGCGGTCGGGCTGGCGCGGATTCGGCGTGATCCCTTGGCTCGACGCGGTGAAGCATCTGCCCAGCGAAGACGCTGTCATCCTCGAACGCGATACTCGCGCTACCGATGGCGCGATCGTCGTCGCCTGCCCGATCTTGCCGCGGATCGCCAATTTCGACGACCTCGACCCGCTGAAGCTCGAGCCCGCGGTGCGGCTGGTGATGGTCGCGCCGGGGCAGCCGATTCCCGCCGGGGCCGCGCTCGTCATCCTGCCGGGGTCGAAGGCGACGATCGCTGACCTTGCTGCGCTACGGAACGAAGGGTGGGACATCGACATCGCCGCGCATGTCCGCCGCGGTGGTCATGTGCTTGGCCTCTGCGGCGGCTATCAGATGCTCGGCCGCCACGTCGCGGACCCCGACAGGATCGAGGGCACGGTGAAAACCGCCGCTGGCCTCGCCATGCTCGATGTCGAGACACGGCTCGCCCCGATGAAGACCCTCCGCGCCGTGACCGGCACCGCGCTCGGCGCGCCGATGCGGGGCTATGAGATGCATATGGGCGAAACGACGGGCGCAGGAACGGCGCGGCCGTTCGCGGCGATCGACGGCCGGCCCGAGGGCGCGGTCAGCACCGACGGCCGGATCATGGGAAGCTATGTCCATGGCGTACTGGCAAGTGCGGACGTGCGCCGCGCCTTGCTTGCGCGCCTCGGCGCCAACGGCGCAGGTCTGGATTATGACGCCGCAGTCGATTCGGCGCTCGACACAATCGCCGCGGCGATCGAGCGCCATGTAGCGGTCGATACGCTGATCGATCTGGCAGCAAGGACACAGGCATGAGCGCGCGAATCCATCTGATTCTCGGCGGTGCCCGATCGGGAAAAAGCCGTCACGCGCAGGCGATCGCCGAAGCGTTCGATGGCGCGCTCGTCTTTATCGCGACCGGCGAGGCGCACGACGCCGAAATGGCGGCGCGGATCGACCGTCACCGCGCCGACCGCGGCGCGCGCTGGCGCACCGTCGAAGCGCCGCTTGCGCTCGCCGAGGCGATCCGCCGGTCGTCGGCGTCCGATCACCTGCTGCTCATCGACTGTTTGACGCTCTGGACCTCGAACCTGATGCACGCCGGTCGCAACGTCGCGGAGACCACCGCCGGACTGATCGCGGCATTGCGGGCCGTACCCGGCCCGGCGATCCTCGTCGCGAACGAGGTCGGGCTCGGCATCGTTCCCGACAATGCTCTTGCCCGCGCCTTTCGCGACGCAGCGGGGCAGATGAACCAGGCGGTCGCGGCGGCGGCCGACCGGGTGACGTTCGTCGCGGCGGGACTGCCGATGATCATGAAGGGATGAGGGCATCATATGGATGCGATTTCGTCGTTCTCACGAAAGCAGGAACTCGGAGCGTTCGCCCGCTGACCCGCACTGCCGCATCCATGACAAAAGAGGAAAGGGAAGGTCCGTTCCCCTCCCCATTTCCCCGCAGGGTGATCGCAAGCGCGGCTCGGGAGCAACAAAAAGCCCGCCAAGTCATCGACCAGGCGGGCTTTTTGTTGGTTGCGGGAGTAGGATTTGAACCTACGACCTTCAGGTTATGAGCCTGACGAGCTACCGGGCTGCTCCATCCCGCGTCAACCATTGCGCGGCGCCGTTTTAGGGGCCGCAAAAACAGCAAAAGGCCGGCATCGCTGCCGGCCTCTAACTTTGTGAATGGGTTTCTTTTCGACCTTACGTCGGCTGCAATGCCTGGCGACGTCCTACTCTTCCAACGCTTAAGCGGTAGTACCATCGGCGCTGTCAGGTTTCACGGCCGAGTTCGAGATGGGATCGGGTGGGTCACTGACGCCATGGTCACCAAGCAATGAAGC
>NZ_JAYSAH010000110.1:0-6779 GCF_041916015.1 Sphingopyxis sp.
CGCGGCAGCCGGAGCTTCGGTCGTCGTGGCCGGGACCGGCCCGGCGGGCGCCGGAGCGGCAGCAGCCGGGGCCGCGGCGGGCGCCGGACCATCGGGGTTGCCGCCCTTCGAGCGGACCCAGGCCTTCCACTTGTCGACCGGCAGAACCTCGACCGCGATCGGCATATAGCCGTGATCGACGCCGCAAAGCTCCGAACACTGGCCGTAGTAGACGCCGACCTTGGTGGGCGTGAAGGTGGTTTCGTTGGCGCGGCCCGGAACCGCGTCCATCTTAGTCCAGAAGGACGGGACCGCGAAGCTGTGGATCACGTCGGCGCCGGTGATGATCAGCTTCACCTGACGCCCGACGGGAACGACCATGCGGTTGTCGACCGCGAGGTGATAGGGCTCGCCGGCGGCCTTCGCCTTGTCCTCGGGCAGCATCTTCGAGACATATTCGGCGATGCCCTGGTCGGGGTAGGCATAGCCCCAATACCATTGATAGCCGGTGACCTTGATCGTCAGCGCGTCCTTTTTCGGCGGCTCATACTGCGCCGCGAGCAGGCGGATCGACGGAACCGCGATCACCGCGAGGATCAGGACCGGGATCGCGGTCCAGATCACCTCGATGAAGGTGTTGTGCGTCGTCTTCGACGGCACCGGGTTCGCCTTGGTGCGGTAGCGTGCGATCACCCAGAGCAGCAGACCGAGGACGAGGAGCGAAATAAAGGTGATCACCGGCAGCAGGATCACATGATTGAACCAATAGGCCTGCTCGCCGATCGGGGTGACCTGCGGCTGGAAATTGATGCCTGCATCGACCGGCTGGCCGACGCCGGCGGTCGGCTTCATCGGAACATAGCTGGCATCGCCCGAAGGCGCGGTCGCCTTGGCGGCTTCAGCCGGAGCGGCTGTCGTCGTTGCCGCGAGGGGCGCGGCCGGAGCCGGAGTCGCCGCCGTGGTAGCGGCCGGCGCCGCGGCAGGTGCCGCCGCCTGCACGGCGCCCACCGCGCCGAGCGACAAAGCCGCTGCGATTAACGCCTTGATTACAGGGGTTTTCAAGCTCTTCATAAGGATAGTGCCGCCCGTTGCCTGTTGTTCTTATCGATGCCCCAACCCCTTTGTTCGGGCACCGGACATGCGTCGCGGCAGCCGTCCCCAAGGCTGAATCTCGCGGGCGCTATAGACCCGCTTGCCGCTTGCCTCAAGCATCTCTAACACTATTTTCCGGCTGGCAATTTCTCGCTGCCGAAACCGCCCCCCTCGCAAGCGGGCGCAACAGGACAAAAGACCCTTCTCCCATGACCGACGACGACATATTGGCCGAGTTCCGCGCCGCCGACGCGCTGCTGCAGGGACATTTCCTGCTCTCTTCGGGCCGCCACAGCGAATATTATCTGCAATGCGCGCGCGTGTTGATGGACACCGAGCGTGCCGGACGGCTCGCCTCCGCGCTCGCCGCCAAGCTGCCGCGCGACCTCAGGCAGGCGATCGATATCGTTGTCTCGCCCGCGATGGGCGGGGTGATCATCGGGCATGAGATGGGCCGCGCGCTCGGCAAGCCCGCGATCTTCGTCGAGCGCCCGACCGGCACCTTCGAACTGCGGCGCGGCTTCGCCATCGAACCGGGCGCCAGGGTGCTGATGGTCGAGGATGTCGTGACCACGGGACTTTCGTCGCGCGAGGCGATGGACGCAGTGCGCGCCGCGGGCGGCGAAATCGTGGCCGAAGCCGCGCTCGTCGATCGCTCGGCGGGCAGCAATATCGACCTCGGCGTGCCCTTTTATCCGCTCGTCGCGATCAATTTCCCGACCTATGCCGAGAACGAGCTGCCGCCCGAACTGGCGGGGACGCCGGCGATCAAGCCGGGGAGCCGCGCGAATTGAGCGCGCCCGGTCGCCTGCGTCTGGGGGTCAACATCGACCATGTCGCGACGATCCGCAACGCGCGCGGCGGCGGCCATCCCGATCCGGTGCGCGCGGCCGAGATCGTCGCGGCGGTCGGCGGCGACGGCATCACCGCGCATCTGCGCGAGGACCGGCGCCACATCCGCGACGACGACCTCGCGCGCATCCAGGCGGCGACCACCCTGCCCCTCAACCTCGAAATGGCGGCGACCGACGAGATGGTCGCGATCGCGCTGCGCCACAGCCCCCACGCCGCCTGCATTGTCCCCGAAAAGCGCGAGGAGCGCACGACCGAGGGGGGGCTCGACGCGGCGGGGCAGCATAATCACCTTGCGCCGATCGTGGCCCGGCTGAACGATGCGGGCATCCGCGTCAGCCTGTTCATCGAACCCGACGCGCGCCAGATCGAGGCGGCGATGCGCCTCAAGGCGCCGGTCGTCGAGTTCCATACCGGCCGCTATGCCCATGCCGAGGGCGAGGAGCGCGCCGCCGAACTGCGCCGCCTCGCCGACGCCGCCGCGCTCGCGTGGAAGAACGGGATCGAACCGCACGCCGGACATGGACTGACCTATGAGAATGTCGTTCCAGTCGCCGCCATCCCGCAGCTCGCCGAGCTCAACATCGGCCATTATCTGATCGGCGAGGCGATCTTCACCGGGCTCGAAAGTGCGGTGCGCCGGATGCGCGACCTGATGGACGAGGCGCGGGGATGAAGAATTTCGGCATTGCGAGCGAAGCGAAGCAATCTCCAGCCATCGGCCTTGCGCGAGGCCGATGGCTGGAGATTGCCGCGTCGCCTTCGGCTCCTCGCAATGACGACCTTTTGGGGCCGTCATGATCATCGGACTCGGCTCCGACCTCTGCAATATCGAACGAATCCAGAATTCGCTCGACCGCTTCGGCGAGCGGTTCGAGAATCGCGTCTTCACCGATATCGAGCGCGCCAAGGCGGCGCGGCGGCCGTTCACCCGCGCGGGCACCTATGCCAAGCGCTTCGCCGCAAAGGAGGCCTTCTCCAAGGCGGTCGGCACCGGCTTCAAGCGCGGGGTGTTCATGAAGGACATCGGCGTCGTCAACGCCCCCTCGGGCGCGCCGACGCTGGCGCTGACCGGCGGCGCGGCGGCGCGGCTCGCCGAGATGGTCCCGCCGGGGCATAGTGCGCATATCCACCTGACGCTGACCGACGACCATCCCTGGGCGCAGGCCTTCGTCATCATCGAGGCAATCAAGGACTGAGCATGGCGAAGACGGCGGGACAGAAGGATGAAGGCGGCTGGGGCAAGCTGATCCGCGACATCGTGGTGATCGTGCTGCTCGTGCTCGGCATCCATAGCTGCGTCGCCAAGCCTTTTTACATCCCGTCCGATTCGATGATGCCGGTCCTCCGCAACGGCGACCGGCTGGTGGTAAGCAAATATCCCTATGGCTGGTCCTATGCCTCGGTCAGCTTTCACCTGGCACCGAAAAAGGCCGGCCGCTGGTTCGGCAAGCTGCCCGCGCGCGGCGACATCGTGGTGCTCGAACATCCGGTCACGCGCGTCGATTATATCAAGCGCGTGATCGGGCTGCCCGGCGACACGATCGAACTCGAGGGCGGCGCGCTGTTCATCAACGGCAAGCCGGTCAAGCGCGAGGTCGAGCCGATGCTGAGCGTGCCGGTCGATGCCAATATGCCCGGACCCGACAGCAGCCTCGGCCGCTTCCTCACCCGCGACGCGAGCGGGAGGCAAGTGCTCGAACTGCCGATCGTGCGCGAAACGCTCCCCGGCGGCGCGACTTTCGACACGATCGACATGGGGCCCGGCTATATGACCGACGATTATGGGCCGGTGAAAATCCCCGCCGATCATCTGTTCCTGATGGGCGACAACCGCGACGGCAGCGCCGACAGCCGCGTGTCGGTGAACCAGAAGGGCCTCGGCGGGCCGGTGCCGTTCGACGCGATCGCCGGCCGCGCCGAGATCATCAGTTTCTCGACCGATGGAACCGCGGAATGGTATAATCCGCTGAGCTGGTTCAGGGCGCTTCGTTCAGGCCGTGCGGGAACCAACCTGCGCCCCGCGCATGATGAAAGCGCGAAATAACCGATAAGCGACAAGGAATCCCGATGGCCGCGACGAAGGAACAAGCCAAGGCGCAGGCCAGGGTCGAGGCCGAGGCCCCCGGCCCCACCGAAATCCGCAGCCAGCTTCTCCGCACCGAATTGCTGAAGGCGAGCGCGTGGCTCGGCCTCGCGCTCGTCATCGGCCTGTGTATCGTACTGATTCAGCCGATCCTGCTGATCTTCGCCGGGATCGTGGTCGCGGCGATTCTCGACGGCGGCGCGCGCCTGCTCGGCCGCGTCCTGCCGGTCGCGCGCGGCTGGCGGCTGCTGATCGTCTGCCTGTCGCTCGCCCTCTTCCTCGCGTGGACGGTGATGTTCGCGGGCTCGCAGATCGCCGATCAGGCCGCGACACTGCAGACCGTCGTCATGGGCCAGGTCCAGCGCATCGCCGCCTGGGCGAGCGCGCATGGCATGGGCAATCTGGAATTCGATACCAAGACGATCACCGACAATCTGGCCGGAACCGTCGGGCGCGTGACCGCAGCAGTCGGCACCGTCCTCGGCGCGCTCACCAGTCTGGTGATGATCGTCGTGCTCGGCATCTTCATCGCGATCGAACCGCGGCTTTACGAACGCGGCATCGCGTGGATGCTGCCGATAAAGAGCCGCGAGAATTTCTACATCACCACCGCCCGCATGGGCTTCACGCTGCGCCGGCTGATGGCGGGACGCCTTGTCGGCATGATCGTCGAGGGGGTCGGAACCTGGCTCGCCTGCCTGATGGTCGGCATCCCGATGGCGGCGCTGATGGGGCTGCTCACCGGCCTGCTCGCCTTCATTCCCAATATCGGCGCGATCGTGTCGGGCGTGCTGCTGGTGCTCGTCGGTTTCTCGGCCGGGACCGATGCCGGGCTGTGGGCGATTGCGATCTATTTCATCGTGCAGACGGTCGATGGCTATCTGATCGTGCCGATGGTCGCGAAGCAGACGGTCGATCTCGCCCCCGCGCTCGTCCTCGGCGCGCAGATATTGTTCGGCGCGCTGCTCGGCATCATGGGGCTGTTCCTCGCCGACCCGATCGTCGCGATGATCAAGGTCGCGCTCGAACGCGAGGCCGAGCGCAACGCAGGCGCCGCCAAAAGGAAAGCGGCGGCGAGCCCCTAGCCCGCCGCCGCCTGTTATCTCGGGTCGTATCGATTACTGCCGCGGCGCGGGTGCCGGAGCACCGGGGGCGCCGGGGGCTCCGCCGGGCGCGCCCTGCTGCATCATCTGTTGCTGCTGCATCATCTGCTGCATCGCGCGCACCTCTGCCTCCGAACGGAAGTCGAGCAGTTCGACGGTGAAGTGCAGCGTGCTGTTCGCCGGGATCGGGCCAACCGCGCGCGCGCCATAGCCGAGCGAGGGCGGAATGCTGATCTTGTACTTGCCGCCCTTCTGCATCCGCGTCAGCGCCTCGGAAAAGCCGGGGACGACCTGCGACACCTGCATCGGCGTCTGTTCGTTGGCATCGAAGACGGTGCCGTTGTCGAGCTTGCCCTCATATTTGACGAGGACGACGTCGGTGGCGGTGGGGCTGGGGCCGGTGCCCGCCTTCACGGTCTCGAACCCGATTTTCGGCGTGCCGGTGAAGGCGAAAGCCGCCCCGGCGGCGAGCAGCGCGATGAGGCCGATCCACATCAGCCAGAGGCCGCCCTTGCTGACCGGGCGCAGCGGAACCGTCGTGACGCTCATATTCTTGTCCTTCCCCTGCCCCGAAAAAAGGAGCTGAAATGTCGGCGACGCCTATAGGCGGTGCGGTGCGGGACGGTCCAGAGGCAATCGTGCCTGCGAGGCGCATCACGTCTGTGGAGCGAGCTTAAAGCGACAAAGGATACCGACGCGCACGCCGAAACTGTCTCCTTTGTCGCTTTAGGGAGGGTTCGCGAAAGCCGGCGATGTCAAAGAGCAGCGTCAAGGCTGGCATGGCAGGATAAAGTAGGACAGCGATTTTTTCCGGGTCGGGCTGCGGCGATTTTGGGGTGGGGAGCGGACGCTGCCCTTACTTTACTTCGTCATCCCCGCGAAAGCGGGGACCCAGAGCGTCCGTCCGCTTACCCATCCTTGGGTTCCCGCTTTCGCGGGAATGACGAAGGGAGAGAGTGCCGCAACTCTCGGCCGGAACCGGCCAATCCCGCTTTCGCCCCAAACGAAAAAGGGCGCCGCGTTGCCGCGGCGCCCTTTTCTCGAATCAGGATCCCGAACGGGAAACGGTCTTACTTGATACCGTCGCGCTCCATCCGCTTGCGCTCCATCTTGCGGGCGCGGCGGACAGCGGCGGCGCGCTCGCGGGCGCGCTTTTCGCTGGGCTTTTCGTAGTGACGGCGCAGCTTCATTTCGCGATACACGCCCTCACGCTGCAGCTTCTTCTTGAGCGCGCGAAGGGCCTGGTCGACATTATTGTCGCGAACGATGATCTGCATACGCCGTGTCGTCTCCTGTTCGTCAAAACGATCCGAGCCACCGGATGCTCCGGTCTGCCGCAAATCGCCGATATTCGGGCAATAAAAAGAGCGCCGCGAATGCGCGACGTTCCGATGCTGTGCCAACTAAAGGGATTCGCGCCGAAATGCAAGCCCCCGCGCGACGAAGCGCGGGATGGATCGCGCAAGGCCCCCGCGGACAGGATTGTGCCGCCCCCTGCTCCTGTGGCATAGGTAGCAGGACAAAACCGATATCGGAAGAGGATCAGGCGATGGCGACCCAGCTCAAGCGCAACAGCAAGTATAGCGAAGCCGAATGGACGGCGCGGCAGGAACTCGCCGCCTGTTATCGCATTTTCGCGATGATGGGCTGGGACGAGATGATCTTCA
>NZ_JAYSAH010000111.1:0-15519 GCF_041916015.1 Sphingopyxis sp.
CGCCGCCGACGATCCACGCGCGCTCCTGTCCGGGCAGGCGGTCGAGCAGCAGGTCGCCGGTCGCGGTGCGGCAGTCGTGCACGGCGGCGCTGGCGATCACCGGCGCATCGGCGAGGTGCGGCAGGCGCGCCGCGATCCACTGGCGCGCATCGGCGAGGGCGCCGGCATCGATATCGGCGCGGCGGTCGAAGCTGTCGGGATCGACGCTGGCGTCGGGCGCGCTCTTCCAGACGCGCACCCCGACGCCCTCGACGTCGGGGAGCAGGTTGAAGCCATAGGCGCGATCGACGAAGGCGGGCATCGCGGGCGGGCGGAACTGCGTGTCGCCCTGGCCGGGGCCGAAGTGGAAGACCTGCTGGCGCGCGGCGGAGAGGCGCGCGGGCGGCAGCGTCTGCGGGAACAGCTCGGTCGCCCAAGCACCTGTCGCATAGACGAGGCTCTGCGCGGTGCCGCCGTCGGGGAGGCGGTAGAGGTCCTGCTTCTTGTCGCGCAGCGGGGCGGGCATCACGATGTCCTCGCATTCGACCTGCGCGTCGAGGATCGTTTCGAGCACCCCGCGACGGCCCGCGATCATCGCGCCCTTAGTAGCGTGCAGCACGGCCTCGTCGGGACGCCAGGCGATGCGGGCGAAGCGGTCGCGGAGGCGCTCGCCGGTGGTGCGGTCGGTGCCGCGCGGCTCGGCGAAGCTGTCGGTCGCGGCGAGCGCGGTGACGGCCTCGCACGGCGTCAGGATCGGCAGGCTGGCGGTGTCGGAGAGGCGTTGCCACGCCTCGCGGCTGTCGTCGACGAGCGCCGCGTAAAGCGCGTCGCCGCCCTGCACCGGGTCGAGCATCATCGACGGCAGGTTCGAGGCGGCGCGGCCGTTGCCCGCGCCATAGGCGTCGAACAGCCGCACGCTGAGCCCGGCGCGGACGAGGTGCCACGCCGTCCACGCGCCGAGCGCACCCGCGCCGATCACCGCGACGTCGGCATGTTTGGGCGGCGGCCTGGCGCCCTTGCGGCGGCGCGACGCGCGCGGCTCGGGCGGGTCCTTGCGCTTCGGTTCCTTCTTGGCGGCGCCAAGCGCGAGCGCGACCGGGACGGCGCCGAGCGCGGCGATCAGGCGGCGGCGGTCCATCAGAATGTGATGACCTTCAAGTAAGACATTTCGTCATTGCGAGCGGAGCGAAGCAATCCAGAGCGGTTTACGCATACTCTGGATTGCCGCGCGGCTTCGCCGCTCGCAATGACGATTTCGAAGGATGGCGTCACGCTCTAGCCGCCCTTCCTGTAATAGCGGTAGCCGCCGATCCAGGTTTCGAGCGGGACCATCTTGCGGATCTCGTCGGGGCTGGCGAGCAGCGGGTCGGCGTCGAGGATCAGGAAGTCGGCGCGCATCCCGGGCATCAGCGTGCCGAGCCGGTCCTCGGCGAAGGCGGCGAAGGCGGCGGTGCGGGTGTAGCCGTCGAGCGCGGTTTCGCGGCTCACCGTCTCTTCGGGGTGCCAGCCGCCGACGGGCTGGCCGTCGGCGCCGGTGCGCGAGATGGCGGCGGCGATGCCGGGGAAGGGGTTCGCGCTTTCGACCGGCACGTCGGAGCCGAAGGCGAGGCGGACGCCGGCCTTTTCCATGCTGCGCCACGCATAGGCGCCCTTGAGCCGGTCGGGGCCGAGCCGCGCCTCGGCCATCAGCCGGTCGCTGGTCTGGTGCGTCGGCTGCATCGAGGCGATGACCTTCAATTCGGCGAATTTCGGGATGTCGAGCGGATCGACGATCTGGGCATGTTCGATGCGCCAGCGGCGGTCGCCCGGAAGGTCGCGGGTGAGGTCGTCGATCGCGGCGAGCGCTTCGGCATTGGCGGCGTCGCCGATCGCGTGGATCGCGACCTGGAACTTGTCCATCGTCGCGCGCACCATCTTGTTGCGGAGCTGCGCGGGGGTGAGCAGCGGCAGGCCCTTCTGCCCCGGCGCGTCGCTGTAGGGTGCCTTCAGCCAGGCGCCGCGCGAGCCGAGCGCGCCGTCGAGGTAGAGCTTGACCCCGACCATGCGCAGCTTGTCGTCATAGAGCCACGGGGTCGGCTCGCCGCCCGCGATCAGCGCCATATTGTCGATGTCGCGGCCATAGCTGAGGACGCGGATCGCGAGCTGCTTCTTGTCGCCGGCGCGGCGGAATGCCTGCCAGTCCTGGATCGTCGTCCCCATGTCGGCGATGCCGGTGATCCCCTGCGACAGCAATTTCGCCTGCGCGAGCAGGAAGGCGCGGTCGAGGTCGCGCGCGAGCGGCTTGGGCTTCGCGGCGTCGACGAGCGCGACCGCGGCGTCGACGAAGATGCCGCTCGGCTTGCCGCCCGCCATTTCGATGCGGCCGCCTTCGGGCGCCTTGGTTGTTGCGCTGATCTTCGCGGCGTTCATCGCGGCGGTGTTGGCCCAGCCGGCGTGGCCATCGACGCGTTCGAGCCAGACCGGGCGGTTCGGGACGATCGCGTCGAGGTCGGCGGCGGTCGGGAAGCGGCCGAGGCCCCATTTCTCCTGATTCCAGCCCGATCCGATGATCCACGGAATCTCCGGATTCTCGGCGGCATATTTGCGGATCGCCTCCTGCGCCTCGGCGAGGCTGCTGGTGCCCGAGAGGTCGAGGAGCATCAGCTGGAAGCCGAGGCCCATGACATGACCGTGCGCGTCGATCAGGCCGGGGATCAGCGTGCGGCCCTTGCCGTCCTCCCTGAAATCGGGGCGTTCGGGGCGCTTGTCCTTGCGGTCGAGGAGCTGCTTGACCTTGCCGTCGCTGCCGACGAGCAGGCCGGTGAAGCGCACGACCTTGCCGTCCTTGTCGAGGGTGATGCCGTTGACGTTATCGACAAGGGTGTCGGCGTGGGCGGGGGCGGCGAGGAGGAGGGCGAGCGAGGCAAGTACGAGACGCTTCATTTCGGCAGCCTCGTCACGAGCGAACTCGTATCCTTGCGTCCGCCGCCCGCCTTTTGCACATCGGCGTAGAATTGATCGACGAGGCTCGCGACCGGCAAGGTCGCGCCGTTCACCCGCGCCTCGTCGATCGCGAGGCCGAGGTCCTTGCGCATCCAGTCGACCGCGAAGCCGAAGTCGAACTCGTCCTTCGCCATCGTGCCCCAGCGGTTGAGCATCTGCCAGCTTGCCGCGGCGCCGCCCGACACCGCCTCGAACACCTTGCCGGTGTCGAGCCGCGATGCCTGCGCGAAGCGGACGGCTTCGGACAGGCCCTGAAGCACCCCGGCGATCGCGATCTGGTTGACCATCTTCGTCGTCTGCCCCGCGCCGGGGCCGCCAATATGGGTGATGCGCGCGGCATAGGCGCGCATGACCGGCTCGGCAGCATCGAACGCGGTCTTCGTCCCGCCGCACATCGCCGAGAGCGTTCCCGCCTGCGCCCCCGATTCGCCGCCCGAGACGGGCGCGTCGACGCAGAGTAGCCCGAGTCCCTCGGCCTCGACCGAAAGCTGGCGCGCGATCCGCGCCGAAACGGTGGTGTGGTCGATGAACAGCGCGCCCTTCCGCATCGCCCGGAAAGCGCCGTCGCGGCCGAGCGTGACCTGCGCGAGGTCGTCGTCGTTGCCGACGCAGGTCAGGACGACATCGGCGTCCTTCGCGGCCTCCGCTGGGGTCGCCGCCGCAGCACCGCCATAAGCGGCGACCCAGGCATCGGCCTTGGCGCGGGTGCGGTTGTAGACGGTGAGGGCGTGCCCCGCCTTGACGAGATGCCCCGCCATCGGCCCGCCCATGACGCCGGTGCCGATGAAAGTGACGCGCAATTTCTGTTCGCTCATGCAGGGTCCATAGCATTGTTTGCTTCACGCGCCAGATAGGCTAGGGCGCCTGTCGCTATGACCGATCAACCCACCCTGACCTCCGCCGCCGATTTTCCGGCGATCACATTGGACGATGTGCGCGCGGCGGCGGGGCGAATTAACGGTGCGGTCGTGCGGACGCCGACGCTGAAGTCGCAGACGCTGTCCGAGATGGTCGGCGCCGAGGTCTGGTTGAAGTTCGAGAATCTGCAGTTCACCGCGGCGTACAAGGAACGCGGAGCGCTGAACGCGCTGCTGCTGCTGAGCGACGAGGCGAAGGCGCGCGGCGCGATCGCGGCGTCGGCGGGCAATCATGCGCAGGGGCTCGCCTATCACGGCAAGCGCCTCGGCGTGCCGGTCACGATCGTGATGCCGAGCACGACGCCGCAGGTGAAAGTGTCGCAGACCGCGAGCCATGGCGCGACGATCGTCCTCCACGGCGAGACGTTCGACGACGCCTATGCCCATGCGCGCGAGCTCGAAAAGGAACGCGGGCTGACCTTCGTCCATCCCTTCGACCATCCGCATGTCGCGGCGGGGCAGGGGACGGTGGCGCTGGAAATGCTCGAGGATGTGCCCGAGCTCGATACGCTGATCGTGCCGATCGGCGGCGGCGGGCTGCTCACCGGCATGGGGACCGCGGCGCGCGGGATCAAGAACGACATGCGCCTCGTCGGGGTGCAGGCCGAGCTTTATCCGTCGATGTACGCCGAGCTCAACGGCGTCGACATGGCGTGCGAGGGCGACACGCTGGCCGAGGGCATCGCGGTCAAGGAGCCCGGCGCCTATACGCGCAAGGTCGTCGCCGAGCTCAACGACGATATCGTGCTCGTCGCCGAGCGGCATCTGGAGCGGGCGGTGAGCCTGTTGCTCCAGATCGAGAAGACGGTGGTCGAGGGCGCGGGGGCAGCGGGGCTCGCGGCGATGCTCGCGCATCCCGAGGAATTTGCCGGGCGCAAGGTCGGGCTGGTGCTGACCGGGGGCAACATCGACACGCGGCTGCTCGCCAATGTGCTGCTGCGCGACCTCGCGCGTTCGGGGCGCATCGCGCGGCTGCGTATCCGGCTGCAGGACCGGCCCGGCGCGCTGTTCAAGGTGATGAAGCTGTTCGACGAGAAGCAGGTCAACATCATCGAAATCTATCACCAGCGCATCTTCACCACGCTGCCCGCCAAGGGGCTGATCACCGACATCGAATGCGAGGCGCGCGACCGCGAGCATCTCGACAGCCTCGTCACCTCGCTCCGCGATGCGGGCTATATGGTGACGACGGTGGAGCTGGCGTAGACTATGCCGATATTCAGCCCGTGGCGGGCTGCGAACGGCCGTCTCCTGCGCTTCCGGTGCTCACGTACTGAAGTACGCAGCGCGCCGGTTCTCAGAGCCCGCCATTCTCGCTCCACCACGAACTGAATCTCGACATAGTCTGGGCGGCCGATGAAAGAATTTTCTCTCCAACTCACCGCGACGCCCGAGAGCATCGACGAGCTCGGCCATGTCAACAATGCCGTCTGGGTCCAGTGGATTCAGCAGGTCGCGACGGGGCATTGGGACGCCGCGGCGCCGCAGAGCCACAAGGATGCGTACATCTGGGTCGTGGTGCGGCACGAGATCGATTATCTGCGCGCGCTCGGCCCCGGCGAGACGGTGACGGCGCGGACGTGGGTCGCCGACAGGCCGCAGGGGGCGAAGTTCGATCGCTTCATGGAATTCACCGGCGCAGACGGCAAAGTGCATGTGCGGGCGCGGACGGTGTGGGCGCTGCTCGACAAGGCGAGCGGGCGGCCGCTGCGTGTGACCGATGCGGTGGTGGCGCCGTTTTTGGGGTAATCGGTTCGGGGGTGGGAGCGGACGTTAAGGTCGAACCTCTTGGTCCGCTGCATATCGAGGTAAATCGGCAGCGGCCTCTTCCAGTGCCCTCTGTATTTCACTCAGGTGAAAACGGCGGTCCCACAGCTCGGTAGCTAATGTGTTGATGGCTTGTCCAAGCACGGCATTCTCTGGCCAAGGATTCGTATCGTTCAACTTGCGCAGAGTTGAGCTAAATTGATAGATGGCTTCATATAGCTGGGTTTGCCATTCATCATGAGTTGCTTGGTTTAGCTGTTCATTCATACAGCAGACTTAGCAAGCCTGCCAACGTCCGCAAACGGTCGAAACCCACCCCCCTAAATCAATTCCCCCAGCTCCAGCGCCTCCAGCAGCGCGGCGCGGGCGCGCTGGACGTCGCGGACCAGCGCATCCGACGCGAGGTCGGCGGGGGCGATGGCTTCGGGCCAGTGCGCGGCGACGACCGACGCGATGCGGTCGAGCTTTGCGTCGTCGGCCATGAAGCGCGGGTCGACCGTCACAGGGTCGGCGACGACGCGCAGGCGGAGGCAGGCGGGGCCGCCGCCGTTCGCCATCGACTGGCGGACATCGACCGGCAGCAGGCGGCGGATCGGGCCGTTGCCCGCGACATGATCCTCGAGCCAGCTCCACACCGGCGGGATGTCGCGCGCCTCGGTCGGCAGAACCAGCCCCATGCCGTCGCCATCCGGCAGCGTGACGAGCTGGGCGTTGAACAGATAGGATTTGATCGCCTCGGGCAGGCTCACCGCGCTTGCGGGCACTTCGACGATCTCGACCTCGGGAAAGGCGGCGCGGATTTGCGCGTGGGCGCCTTCGCGGTCCTCGAAGGCGGTTTCGTGGGTGAAGAGGACGCGCTCGTTGGCGACCGCGACGACGTCGTTGTGGAAGGCGCCGCCCTGGATCGCGGTGTCCGACTGGCGGATGAAGAGGGTGCGCGCGGGGTCGAGCCGATGCTTGCGCGCGATCGCTTTCGATGCGTCGAGATGCTGGCGCGCGGGGAAGCGGCCGCCGCCGATGCCATAGACGAAAATCTCGACGCCGGGCTGGCCGTGGCCGGCACAGAGCCGCATATGGTTCGCGGCGCCCTCGTCGCCGAAGGGGGCGGGAATGGGCCCGTGGACCGCGAAGGCCGAATCGGCGAAGGCGAGGCGAAGCTGCGCGAGGGTGCCCGGCCATTCGTGGCTGCGGTGCGGCATGGTGACGAGGTTCGCGACGGTCAGATGGCATTTGCCGTCGCCGCTGTCGGGCGCGGGCGAGACGGTCGCGGCGTTCGCGGCCCACATCGACGAGGCCGACCAGGCCTGGGCGCGCAGATGCGTCTCGGCGGCGTCGAGCGAGGTGCCGAGCGTTTCGAGCCAGGGCGCATCGGGGCGGTCGAGCGGCATGAAGAAGCCTTGCGGCAGGCCGAGCGCGAGATTGTGGCGCATCTTGTCGATGCCCTGCAGCGCCGCGGCGCGCGGCTGCGACACGTCGCCGGCGTGGCTGGCCGAGGCGATATTGCCGCGGCTGAGCCCGGCGTAATTGTGGCTGGGGCCGATGATGCCGTCGAAATTGATTTCCGTGAGCATGGTCTTCTTTCCTGAAGCCCCTCCCCTTCAGGAGTGGCAGGTAATCTGTCCCCCGGACAGATTAGACCATGCCGGGGGCATGATCGACCTGCCACTGGGTTGGGGTGGGGGCCGCCGCCTTGCGCAAGGCCTCTGGCCCCCACCCGCTGCGACTAGGGAGCAAGCTCCCAAGTCTCGCTGCCCTCCCCTGAAGGGGAGGGATGCAATTTCCACTATCGTCCGATCCAGCTGATCTGGTCGCCGGTCTTGACGCCCAAAATCCGCGCAGCCTCCGCATCGATCGTGGCGTCGGGGCCGACCTTGCCGAAGCAGCAACGAAAATCGGCGAGATTGCCCGTTGCGATCAGCGCGTCGGCACCGCCCTCGGCGATCCCCGTCACCTCGACATGCTTCGCGTCGCGGATGCTGGCGACCTGATCGGTGCGCGCGGTCATCGTCGGGCCGCCGTCGAAGATGTCAACGTAATTTTCGAAGGCGAAGCCCTCATTCTCGAGCATCCGCATCGCGGCGCGGCCGGTGGGATGGGGCACGCCGATGACGCTGCGCGCGTGCTCGCTCAGCATCGCGATATAGACAGGATGTTTGGGCATCAGATCGGCGATGAACTGGTTGCCGTGGACCGCGTTGAACTGGTCGGCTTCCTGAAAATTCATCCCGAAGAATTTGCCCGCGACCCCGTCCCAGAAGGGCGAGCCCCCCGCCTCGTCGATCACCCCGCGCAGCTCGGCGAGGATGCGGTCGCCGAAGCGCGCACGGTGGCGCGCGATGAACAGGTAGCGCGAGCGCGCGAGCAGCAGCCCGAGCCCGCCGGCGCGCGCCGCGGGGTGGAGGAACAATCCGCCGACCTCGCTCGCGCCGTTGAGGTCGTTGCTGAGCATCAGCACCTGCGCGTGGAAGGTGCGGCCGAGCTGTTCGCTATGCTTGCTGTCGGTGCCGATACGATAGGAATAGAAGGGCCAGCGCTGGCCGACCTGGCCGAAAATCTGGCAGGTGCCGCGCACCTCGCCGCTGTCGAGGTCTTCGAGCACCATCAGATACAGCTCGTCGGCGGGATATTCCTTTTCCGACGCGAAGCCCGCCGCGGCGCGTTCGAGCTTGGCGCTGAGCGCCTGCCGGTCGGGGGGCAGGTTGGTGAAGCCGCCGCCGGTCAGCTTCGCCATTTCATAGATGCTCTGGAGATCGCTGGGGCGCGCCGCCCGGATCACATAATTCACACAGTCCCCCGTTCCGCTATTTTCATTAGGGTCAGCGCCGACAGTTGTGCGCGCTCGGCAAGGCTGTCGACGATCAGAAATTCGTCCGCCGAATGGATCGCACCGCCGCGCGGGCCCATCGTATCGACGACGGGCACGCCGCACGCGGCGATATTGTTGCCGTCGCAGACGCCGCCGGTCGCGTTCCAGCCGATCGAGAGGCCGAGCGCGCTGCCGCAATCGCGGACCAGCTCGAACAGCCGCGTCGCGGCGGCGTCGAGCGGTTTCGGCGGGCGGTTGAAGCCGCCGTAGAGGTGGCAATGCACGTCATGCTCGCGCGAGATCGCGGCGATCGCATCGCGGAGCGCGGCTTCGGCGGCGGCCATCGCGTCGGGGGTCATCGGGCGCATGTTGACGCGCAGGATCGCCTGGTCGGGGACGACATTGTTCGGCCCGCCGCCGTCGATCTTCGCCGGGTTGACCTTGAGGTCGGGGGCCTTCAGCGCATTCAGCCGCAGCGCCAGATCGGCGGCGGCGACGAGCGCGTTGCGCCCCTCCTCGGGGTTGCGCCCGGCATGCGCCGGGCGGCCGTGGATCAGCACCGAAAAATTGCCGCTGCCGGGCCGCGCACCCGCGAGCGTGCCGTCGGGGAGCGCGGGCTCGTAGGTGAGCGCCGCGGCCTTGCCCTTCGCCAGCTCGGCGATCAGCGTGGCGGACGCCTGGCTGCCGGTTTCCTCGTCGCTGTTGATCATCACGTCATAGCCGACGCGCGATGCGAGCGGCGAGGCTTCGAGTGCGGTCAGCGCCGCGAGGATTACCGCGATGCCGCCCTTCATGTCGGCGGTGCCGGGGCCGTTGAGCACGCCGGGCTCCAGCCATTGCAAGGCCTGGAAGGGATGATCGGCGGCGAACACCGTGTCCATATGGCCGGTGAGCAGAAGCTGGACCGGCGCGTCGGGCCGCACGCGAAGGTGGAGATGATCGCCGCGCTGGATCGTCCTCACATTGCCTGCGGCGTCGACGCTTTCGACCGGGTCGGTCGCGACGAGCCGCACGTCGCCGGGCAGCGCGGCGAAGGCGTCGGCGAGCTGTCCGGCGACGATTTTCAGGCCCGCGAGATTGCCGGTGCCGCTGTTCACCGCCGCCCAGCGCTCGACCGCGGCGAGCATCGGGGCATCGGCGGCGCGTTCGAGGGTCGCGCTTTCGCTTGCGGTGAGGGTGGTCATCCAATGCCTATAGCGAGCGGCGCGAGGCTTTGGCACCCCCGCCGCGCATTTTGTCGCCGCGATACCGTAAGTCACTGATTGCCGGAGGCGCGCGCGCCTACACAGGCGCGAATCATATTTGATGCCGGGGGGCATTAACCGAAATTTCGTCGCCGTATCGCTACGCGTTCGGACCAATGATGAGTGGGTCGATGACTGCTGCCTTCGTGCTTGGCATCAATATGTCCGTCGCCGGCATTTTCGCCGTGGCCTTTGCCGTGGTCGCGGCGACGAACCGGAGCGCGCGCGGCGCGTGGTGGCTCGCGCTCGGCTACGGCATGGGGATCGTCAATGTCGGCCTCGAATTCCTGCTGACGCAGCAGAGCGATCCGACCCCGGTTGGGGTTGCCATCTTCCTCGTCTTTCTGTCGGCGCTCAGCTTTGCGCTGATCGGGGTATCGCATCACTATCGCGTGCTTCCGCCGTGGCGTGCGATGGTCGCGATATGGACCGCGACGCTGCTGCTGGTGCCGGTGATCTTCAGCATGACCTATGGCTCGCTGTTGCGCCTCGCACTTTACCAGCTGCCCTATTTTGCGATGCAGGCGCTGTTCGGCCTGGCGATCTGGCGCTCGGGGCGCCGGCAAGCGCTCGACCTGCTGCTGATCGCGTTGCAGGGGGTGGCGGCAATGCTCTATCTCCTCAAGCCGCTGTTCGCCGCGATGGTCGGGACGGCGCGCGCGCCGCAAGGCTATATGGCGACGACCTATGCGGCGATCTCGCAGAGCGGCAGCGTCGTCGCGCTGATGGCGATCGCGCTGGTGCTGCTGCTGATCACGATGCGCGACACAACCGCCGAGATGATCGCCCGCTCCGAAACCGATTCGCTGTCGAGCGTGTTCAACCGGCGCGGGTTCGAGCAGCATGCCGAGGAGGCGCTGGCGCGCGGTGAGCGCGAGGCGGTGCTGATCGCCGCCGACCTCGACCATTTCAAGCAGATCAACGACAATTTCGGCCATGCGGCGGGCGACGGGGTGATCGCGCATTTCGCGGCGATGCTGTCCGCCGCGGCGCCTGCCGATGCGATCGTCGGGCGCGTCGGCGGCGAGGAATTCGCGGTGCTGCTGCCCTCCGCGCTGCTGTCCGACGGGCGGCTCTATGCCGAGGCGGTGCGGACCGCCTTCGCCGAGGCGCAATTGCCCGTGCTCGGAATCGACCGCCGCTTCACCGCATCGTTCGGGGTCGCCCAGCTGATGCGGCCCGAGGGATTGTCCGACCTGTTCCAGCGCGCCGACAGTGCACTCTACCGCGCCAAGGCGGGCGGGCGGAACCAGGTCCGCGTCGCGCTCGGCGATCTGCCGCCGGCGCCCGCGCGCGGCGCCGCCTGACCGCTTTCACCCGATCGCCGCGAGCATGGTTTCCAGCATCGGGCGCATCCGGCGGATTTCGGCGCGATGGGTCGCCGACAGCGCGGCCAGCGCATCGCGCGCCTTGTCCGTCAGCCGCAGCCGCGCGCGGCGCCGGTCCTCGGCGGCGGCGATTCGTTCGATCCAGCCCTGATCGGCAAGCCGGTTGATAAGACCCGTCGTGCTGTGCGGTTTCAGCATCAGGTGCCGCGCGATGGCGCCGATCGTCGGCGCATCGGGCGCGGCGCGGATCGCGAGCAGGGCCTGATGCTGCTGCGGCGTCAGCCCCTGCTCGGCGGCGCGCGCTTCGCTGAACGCCAGGAATCCGCGCAGCGCATGGCGGAAATCGGCGAGCGCGGCATAGTCGGCATCGGCCAATCCCTCATCGGTCAGGGCCGTATCGGCCATCGGCAAAGCTCCATTGAATTATATCGTAGTGCGATATATTGGCGCGGCGAATCCAATCAACCCCATTCGGAAGCGCCATGTCTGCCCCGTCCGCCGTTTCGCACAAGCTCGCCGACCATAGCGCCGACAAGAGGATGCTGCTGCTCGCGGGCATGGCGCTGGTCGTCGGGGCGGGGGCTGCGCTTGGGGCGTGGGTGCTGCTGAAGGCGATCGCGCTTGCGACGAACCTCTTCTGGTTCGGGCGGATTTCGACCGCCAATGCCGCGATCACCGATGCGTCGGTCGGGCTGCTCGTCGTCGCCATTCCGGTGCTCGGCGCGCTGATCATCGGGGCGATGGCGCGCTTCGGATCGGACAAGATCCGCGGGCACGGCATCCCCGAGGCGATCGAGGCGATCCTCTATGCGCAGAGCCGCCTGTCGCCGAAGGTCGCGGTGCTGAAGCCGATTTCGGCGGCGATCTCGATCGGCAGCGGCGGGCCGTTCGGCGCCGAAGGGCCGATCATCATGACCGGTGGCGCGATCGGGTCGCTGTTCGCGCAGCGCTTTCATCTGAGCGCCGCCGAGCGCAAGACGCTACTAGTGGCAGGCGCGGGGGCGGGGATGACCGCGATCTTCGGCACGCCGCTCGCGGCGATCCTGCTCGCGCTCGAGGTGCTCTTGTTCGAGTGGAAGCCGCGCAGCTTCGTGCCGGTGGTCGTCGCGGTGCTCGTCGCGATGGGGGTGCGACCGCTGCTCATCGGCAGCGGGCCGATGTTTCCGCTCGCCGCCGCGCTGCCCGCGATGGGGCCGGCGCTTGCGGTGGCCGCGCTGCTCGGGCTGGTCGTCGGGCTCGAAGCGGCGCTGCTGTCCGCGCTGCTCTACCGGATCGAGGATGCGTTTCACCGGCTGCCTTTGCACTGGATGTGGTGGCCGGCGCTCGGCGCGGTCGTCGTCGGGCTCGGCGGGCTGATCGACGCGCATGTCCTCGGCGCCGGATATGGCAGCATCCAGGCGCTGCTCGACGGGTCGCTCGCGACGCGGGTGATCGTCGCGCTGCTCGTCGTCAAGGCGGTGGTGTGGCTGGTCGCGCTCGGCTCGGGGACGTCGGGCGGCATCCTCGCGCCGCTGCTGATCCTCGGCGGGGCGGCGGGGGCGCTGGCGGGGCAGCTCTGGCTCGGCCATCCCGGCGTGTGGGCGCTCGTCGGGATGGCGGGGATATTGAGCGGGGCGATGCGCGCGCCGCTGACCGGCGCGCTGTTTGCGGCCGAAGTGACCGGGCTATTCGCCGCGCTGCCGCTGACGATCGCGAGCGCGGGCGCGGCCTATGCGGTCAGCGTCCTCCTGATGCGGCGGTCGATCCTCACCGAAAAGATCGCGCGGCGCGGGCGGCACATCCGGCAGGAATATGTCGTCGATCCGATGGACCTCGTCCAGGCGCGCGACCTGATGACGCCCGATCCCGCGACGCTGCCCGGAAAGATGGTTGCGGGCGACGTCCTCGATTTCTTCGCCGACGGCGCGCAGCACCGCAGCTATCCCGTCGTCGATGGCGAAGGGCGGCTCGTGGGGCTGGTGTCGCGGAGCGACGTGCTCGGCTGGCGCGTCGCCGACATGCCGCGCGACCGGACGCTTGCCGATCTGGTGTCCGACGCCGCGCAGCCGGTCGCGCACGCCGACGCGCCGATCGGCCAGATCGCCGACCTGATGGTCGAGACGGGGGTCGGGCGGGTGCCGATCGTCGATGCCGCGACGCGGCGGGTGCTCGGAATCCTGTCGCGGCACGACCTCCTGAAGGCGCGGCGCGACCATCGGCGGGCGGAGACCGCGCGGTCGCGCTGACGCTCACCGCCCCATTGCCAAGCCCCGTCATTCGCGCCATAGGGCGGCGGCCCTTTCCTCCCCGGGTCCACGGGCGCATTCGCGCCGACCAAAGGGTGTTGCATGACTGATTTCCTCGATCGCCACGGCCTGTCCGTCGATTCGCGACTCATTTCCTTCCTCGAAGACAAGGCGCTGCCCGGAACCGGGGTCGAGGCCGATAAATTCTGGAGCGATTTCGCGGCGCTGCTCGGCAAATTCGCGCCCGAGAATGCGGCGCTGCTCGCCAAGCGCGAGGATTTGCAGGCGAAGATCGACGACTGGCATCGCGCAAGGGAAGGACAGGCGCATGATCCGGCCGCCTATCAGGCGTTCCTGCGCGAGATCGGTTATCTCGTCGCCGAGCCCGCGCCGTTTCAGGTCGGCACCGCGAATGTCGATCCCGAGATCGCGACGATGGCGGGGCCGCAGCTCGTCGTGCCCGCGCTCAATGCGCGCTTCGCCCTGAACGCCGCCAATGCGCGTTGGGGCAGCCTCTACGACGCTTTCTATGGCACTGACGCGCTCGATGCGCCGCCGGCGAAGCCCGGCGGCTACGACGCGGAACGCGGCGCGGCGGTGATCGCGCGGGCGAAGGCCTTCCTCGACGAGGCGGTGCCGCTGGCGTCGGGAAGCTGGGCCGACTGGCAGGGCGGCGAGCTGACCCTCGCCGATCCGTCGCAATGGGCGGGCAGCAAACCCGGCGGCATTTTGCTCAAGCATAATGGCCTGCACATCGAACTGGTGATCGATCCTGACAGCGCGATCGGCCGGACCGATCCGGCGGGGATTGCCGACGTACTGCTCGAAGCTGCGCTGACGACGATCATCGACCTTGAGGACAGCGTCGCCGCGGTCGATGGCGAGGACAAGACGTTCGGCTACACCAACTGGCTCGGGCTGATGCGCGGCGATCTGGTCGAGCGCTTCGACAAGGGCGGCAAGACCGTCACCCGCGCGATGGAGAGCGACCGCGAATGGACGTCGCCGTCGGGCGAGGCGTTCACGCTGCACGGGCGCAGCGTGCTGTTCGTGCGCAACGTCGGGCATCTGATGACGACGCCGATGATCCGCCTGCCCGATGGCAGCGAGGCGCCCGAGGGACTGTGCGATGCGGTGATCACCAGCCTTTGCGCGCTGCACGACCTCAAGGGGCTCGGCACGCTCCGCAACAGCCGCGCGGGCAGCGTCTATATCGTCAAGCCCAAGCAGCACGGGCCCGAAGAATGCGGCTTCACCGACCGGCTGTTCGACGCGGTCGAGGATATGCTCGGCCTTGCGCGCCACACGGTCAAGGTCGGGGTGATGGACGAGGAGCGCCGCACCTCGGCCAACCTCGCCGCCTGCATCGCGGCGGTGAAGGACCGCATCGTCTTCATCAACACCGGCTTCCTCGACCGCACCGGCGACGAGATTCACACCTCGATGCGCGCGGGGCCGATGATCCCGAAGGGCGAGATGAAGGCGAGCGACTGGATCGCCGCCTATGAGGACCGCAACGTCCGTATCGGGCTCGCCTGCGGCCTCAGCGGCAAGGCGCAGATCGGCAAGGGCATGTGGGCGATGCCCGACCTGATGAAGGCGATGATCGAGGCGAAGATCGGCCATCCGAAGTCGGGCGCGAACACCGCCTGGGTGCCGTCGCCGACCGCCGCGACCCTGCACGCGCTGCATTATCATAGGATCGATGTGTTCGCGCGGCAGAAAGAGATCGCGGGCGAGGCCGTGCCGGCGCTCGACCGGCTGCTGAACATTCCCGTCACGGCGGGGCGCAACTGGAGCGAGGCCGAGGTCGCGCGCGAGCTCGACAATAATTGCCAGGGCATATTGGGCTATGTCGTGCGCTGGATCGACCAGGGGGTCGGTTGTTCGAAGGTGCCCGACATCGACGACGTCGGGCTGATGGAGGACCGCGCGACCTTGCGCATTTCGTCGCAGGCGCTGGCGAACTGGCTGCTCCACGGCGTCTGCACGCCCGAGCAGGTCGATGCCGCGCTGGTGCGGATGGCGGCGAAGGTCGATGCGCAGAACGCCGGCGACCCGCTCTACGAAAAGCTGACGCCGGACGGGATTGCCTATCGGGCGGCGCGGGCGCTGATCTTTGAGGGGGTGACCCAGCCGTCGGGTTATACCGAGCCGCTGCTGCATCAATATCGGCAGGCGAAGAAGGCGGCGTGATTGTCGGTTTGCGACCGGGAGCGGAAGCCAAAACCTAAGCTCCCGTTCGTGTCGAGCGAAGTCGAGACACGCGAA